>CACWLK010000001.1 GCA_902761715.1 uncultured Rhodospirillales bacterium
CGCCGGATTGTATTACCGCTATGACCATAACTTTAACTGGTTGTTTGGTACTATCTATGGCGGTATGCAGGAAGCCGAAGTTGAAACCGAAGACCATATCGCTAAATTTGATACCGACGGCATAGAGTTTGGAGCCAGTATTGAGTTTGGTCGCACCATTCCGCTTGCCAGAGACTTAACCTTAGATCCGAGTGTCGGTTTATACTATACTCAAGTCAACTTTGATGACACCAAAGACAATGTTGGTAAACATTATGAGTGGGATGATATCAAACATTTGGAAGCCGAACTCGGTGCCAAACTTGAAAAGCAGTTTGACAATGCCAAAGTTTATGTCAAACCGACTGTAATCCAAATCTTGACTGATGATGACAGCGTAATCATTACCGGCTTATCAAAGGCAGATACTTACCACGACCAAACCTTGGGACGTATCGAGATTGGCGGACGTTACGGCTTTACCGATGCCTTATCAGCTTATGCCTGGGCTAACTACACCTTTGGCAGCTCTTATGATGCGTATGCCCTTGGTGCCGGCTTAAACTACGCTTGGTAAACAAATAGCCAACAAAAAAGCCTCCCAATCGGGAGGCTTTTAAGCATTATAAACATTATTTTGTGAAAGCATCTTTCAATCTGTTTAAGCTGTCTTGTGTATCTTTAACAGCCTTTTCCTGCTCGGCTTTTCTGGCATCAGCCTTAGCCTTCTCTTCTGCAACCTTGTCCTTCAGTTCCTGCTCTTTTGCTTCAACCTTTTTAGTTGCTTCAGTTTTAGCATCTGCAACAGAAGCCTTTGTCTTTTCAACAGTTGCGGTAGCGTTGTCAATTTTGTTTTGAGCAACTGTAGCGGTTCCAATCAAATCAGCATTAGCCTGAGCGGCTGTAAGGCAACCGGCGGCAACTAACAATGCAAACAATTTTTTCATGTTTAGTTCTCCTTCATAGTCAAAAAAATGGAGCGAGTAACGGGAATCGAACCCGCATTTAAAGCTTGGGAAGCTCTCATTCTACCATTGAATTATACTCGCATTGGTTACTAAGTTTTATAATCCCATTTCCGGCAAAATCAACAAAAATTTATTTCGGTTAATAAATGTTGAAATCAATATCAAGAATGTTGTCAAACTTGAACTAAAGTATAGAATAATTGCGGAAACAACCTGAGGAGAATTTGCTATGACCCATATGTTACCCGAAACTTACCTTGATTATTCTGACATCTTAATCAAACCTAAAATGGGCAACAACCTTAATTCACGTAAAGATGTTACCCTAACCCGTGAGTTTAAGTTTAAACATGGTCAAATTCGCAAAGGACTGGGTGTATTCAACGCCAACATGGCCACGGTCGGTAATTTTGCAATTGCCAAACAACTCCTCAAACACGGACTGTTTGCTACTTTGCACAAACACTACACCAATCAAGAAATTATAAACTTTTACAAACAATGCCAAGCCGAAAACATACCGACAGAAAACCTTTTTCTGACAATCGGCATCAAAGACGGCACCGCTGAGGTAAATAAATTAAAAGAAATCAAAAGCCTCGGTTGGAAAGATGAGTTCAATATCTGTATTGATGCCCCAAACTTTTATATTCCCAAAGCCCTCGAAACTCTCAAAATGGCACGTGCCGAATTTCCTAACTCCGTAATTATGTGCGGCAACATCGCCAGTGGCGACATCTGCCTAAAACTGCTTGAATATGCTGATTGCCTGAAAGTCGGCATCGGCTCCGGGTCGGTATGTCGTACTCGTGCCCAGACCGGTTGCGGAACCCCGATGGTATCACTCATTTTAGAATGTGCGGATATTGCCCACTCTGTAGGCGGACACATCTGTGCCGACGGAGGAATTGTCGAAATCGGCGATATTTGCAAAGCCTTTGCGCTTAACTCCGATTTTGTAATGATTGGCGGCATGTTTGCCGGCTCTGATGAGGCCGAGGGAGAAGTTGTTGAGCGCCACTATCAATCAAGCGAACTCGAAAACGGAACTTGCAGAATCATCACCAAAAAATTCAAAGAATATTATGGTATGTCCTCAACCTATGCCAACAACAAATTTGCCGGCGGCATGAGTAACTATAAAACCTCGGAAGGTCGGGAAGTCTTAATTCCTTATACCGGATCTATGGAAAAGATAATTCAGGATATTCGTGGCGGAATTGCCTCGGCTTGCACATATATGGGCGCCTCGTGTGTAAAATATATGTCAAAATGCGCCACTGTCATAAAAGTTAATCACCAGCTCAATACCATTTTTGAGCGATACGAAAAATAAATAAAAAAAAGAAACGGTGGAAAATCTCTTGATTTCCACCGTTATCTTTTTGATTGATTGTCAGTCAGTAATCAGACCGTTTTTCTTCAGCAACTCGCGAATAAAGACAATTCCTTTCATGGTCCAGTACGTGTGTGCACGCGTAAGGTCCTTGCCGATGCTGTTCTTGCCATAGTTGTACCACATCTCACGAGTGTACCCCTTGTTTGCATACTTCTGGTATAGCACCCAAACATCGCCGTGCTTGTACTGAATGCCTTGCTCGTGCAGATACTGATTGAGCTTAATTGCCGACCAACCGAAGCTCTTGGCCACGATATTCGTCGGGAACAGAGACTCTGAAGCAAGGAGCTCATCGAAAGCATCAGCTTTTTGCTTAAGCTTTGCGATTTGCGCAGTCAATTGCTCGTTCTGAGACTGTAATTGCGCCTTCTCATCTTTCAAATCACTGTACTTCTGCTGAAGTTGGAACAGTTCATCTTCTTTGTCCGCCAGCTTTTCGCTGAGAGTTTTCTTGTTTTTTCCCTTTGAAGCCTGAGGAACATTACTGTCATCAAGATCGGGAAACAAGCTACCTACAAATCCTGTTTTGGAAGATTGTTTTTTAGCCATAAGTATAATAGTTAACGTTAATAATATTGTAATTGCCAAGACTATAGCAAAATTTCGACCTTTCGTCAATAACAAAAAAGCCGCCCTTTTGGGGCGGCTCTGCATTGGGGCGAAAGATGAGACTCGAACTCACGACATTCGGTACCACAAACCGACACTCTAACCAACTGAGCTACTTTCGCCATTAACTTAAGAGGTTTTACAAAATATAATTCAGACTGTCAAGCTAAAAAACATTAGCGATGAAACAATTTATCAATATCCTTTAACTTCAATTCAATATAAGTCGGTCGTCCGTGATTGCACTGACCTGAATTTGGTGTCTTTTCCATATCACGCAACAGTCTGTTCATTTCCGCCAAATTCAAACTGCGCCCTGCCCGCACCGAACCATGACAAGCCATTGTCGCACAGAAATGATTGATTTTTTCTTCCAAAGCAAAATCTTTACCCCATTCTCTGATTTGCTCTGCCAGATTATGTATCAGCTCTTTTACATTACAATCGGCAATCAAAGCCGGTACCTCTCGCACAATCACCGCCGTTGAACCAAATTCCTCCACTGCCAAACCGAGTTTTCCAAGTTCTTCGGCGTTTTCCAAAACTGCTGTCTTTTCCGCCAAACTTAAGTCTACAACTTCCGGAATAAGCAACATTTGTGCCGGTACTTTTTCTTTTTTAGCTTGAGCCGCCTTAAACTTTTCCATTACAATCCGCTCATGCGCCGCATGCTGATCCACAATAATCACACTGTCCTCAGTCTGTGAGATAATATAGGTATTATGGAATTGTGCTTTTGCCATCCCCAGCACCCCGCATTCCTCGACATTTTCCGCCGGCTCTTCGGCTTTGACCGAAAATGTGCTATGTAGTTGCGGAATAACCTCTTCTTCAATCATTCTGCGGGCCGGAGCATGACGATATGGAGCAAAATTCATGCCCGATGTTTTCCACTCTCGAGCAGAATTCTCTTGTAAAAACATTGTACCAGCTGTCTCTTCTGTCGGCAAAGTATCGTGTAAAATTTTTGAAAAGTCAGTTGTTTGTGCTGTTTGCATACTGCCACGAGCAAGTGCATTTCTGACTGCGCTAATCAACAACCCGCGGACTGCATTGGCGTCAAAGAACCTCACCTCGGCCTTTGTCGGATGCACATTTACATCGACCAACTCGGGTTTTACCTCAAAAAATAACGCACATACCGGATATCTTCCCAACTCTAACACACCCTGATATGCCGCTTTCAAAGCACCGAGCAAGGTTTTATCTCTGACCGGACGATTATTTACAAACAAATACTGCGACAAAGAATTTGCTTTATTATAAGTCGGAAGGCTGACAAAACCGCTGATTGACACATCATCTTTATGCGCATCAATTAACAATGAGTTTTCCCCAAACTCTCCCCCCATAACGTCGCTTATTCGTTTTAACCTCGAATCAAACAGTTCTCCTTGGCATGCATTCAGTGCAATTCGCTTCTTCTTGTCATCAAATAGATAAAAAGAAACCTCCGGATTAGCCAAAGCAATCCTATTCAGCACATCAACACATTGAGCTGTTTCACTGGCTCCTGTTTTCAAAAATTTTAATCTTGCCGGTGTAGCAAAAAACAAATCTCTGACCTCAATCGTCGTGCCTTTTGAGGCCGCCACCGGAACGACCGGCTTTTCCTCCCCGCCGACTACTTCAATTTTCCATGCATTATCGGCATCTTTTGTACGCGACACAATCGACATCTTGGCAACCGAGGCTATTGACGGCAAGGCCTCGCCCCTAAACCCCAGATAACTGACATGGAACAAATCGTCATCAGGCAATTTTGATGTTGCATGGCGTTTGACCGCCAAAGCCAGTTCATCGGCATTCATACCTTTTCCGTTATCTTTCACCACAATCAGGCTTTTTCCGCCATCAACCAATGTTACCTCAATTGCTGTTGCACCGGCATCGATTGCATTTTCGACCAATTCTTTAACAACCGACGAAGGACGCTCTATCACTTCGCCGGCAGCAATTTGATTGACCAGATTGTTTGGAAGAATACGAATACCCATGTTTATAGCCTACTTTCTGATTTTCTTGATTAATTCAATCAGTTTATTTGTAGAGCTGTCATGCATTCCCTGAGCATTTCCCTGCAATTCGGGCAAAATGCTCAAAGCCATCTGCTTGCCGAGTTCAACTCCCATTTGATCAAATGAATCAATATTCCAAATAACGCCCTGTACAAAAACCTTATGTTCGTACATAGCCACTAACATACCCAACGTATAAGGATCCAACTTTTTAATCACGATGGTATTGGTTGGACGATTGCCCCTAAAACTCTTATAGCGTTTGAGTTTTGCGACTTCTTCTTTGGTTTTTCCGGCTTTTGTAAGCTCTGCCGCGGCTTCTTTAACTGTTTTTCCACGCATCATTGCCTCACCTTGAGCCAATGCATTTGCTACCAAAATTTCATGATGCTCGCCAATCTCATTATGAGAAATTGCCGGTACAATCAAATCCAATGGTACAATTTTCGTTCCCTGATGCAACAACTGGAAAAACGAATGCTGCACATCGGTCCCTGCTCCGCCAAAAACAATCGGTCCGGTTTCATATTTAACAAACTGATTATTAACATCAACAAATTTGCCGTTACTTTCCATGTCAAGTTGCTGCAAATATTTTGGTAAAAAGCGCAAATCCTGATCATACGGAATAACTCCGTGTTCCCTAAAACCGAAAAAGTTATTATACCAAACCCCGAGCAACCCTAAAATTACCGGAATATTGTGTTCAAACTCCGTGTTCTTAAAATGCAAATCCATTGCATTTGCACCATCAAGCATTTTTTCAAAGTTTTCCATGCCAATCATAAGCGCAATCGACAATCCGACTGCAGACCACATAGAATATCTTCCGCCGACAAAGTTCCAAAAACCGAACATATTTTCGGTATTAATCCCAAATTTTGCGACCTCTTGCGCATTAGTTGATACCGCCACAAAATGTTTTGCTACTGCCGGCTCACCTAATGCATCAACCAACCATTTTCGGCAGGTTTTTGCATTTGTAAGGGTTTCGATTGTTGTAAATGTCTTTGATACAACGACAAAAAGTGTTGTTTCCGGATCGACTTCCGACAACACATCTTCACATGCCGAACCGTCAATATTGGATATAAAATAACATTTCATATCTTTAGCCCAATATTCTTTAAGTGCGGTGGTGGCCATAAACGGTCCTAAATCTGACCCGCCGATACCGATATTAACAATATTGGTCAATTTTTTGCCGGTCGCTCCCTTAAACTTGCCGAAACGAACGCTGTCCACAAATTTTTTCATTTTTGCCAATACCGCATTAATGTCCGGCATAACATCTTTGCCATCGACATAAATCGGGGTATTTTGACGGTTGCGTAACGCCACATGCAAAACAGCTCTGTTTTCCGTAATATTAATTTTTTCACCATTAAACATTGCATTTATTTTATCTCTCAACTTAACCTCTTTGGTTAAGTCGATAAGATAACGCATTGTTTTACTGTTAATTCTATTCTTAGAATAATCCAGATACAGATTACCTAAATTAACCGTATATTTTTCAGCACGATTTTTATCTTTAGCGAACAAATCTTTCATTTCATCTTTTTTATGCAGGCGATAATGAAGTGCCAATTTTTTCCACGCCATTGTTTTATTTACTGATTTATTCATTTTTAGTTCCTTTCCGCTTTAATATTCCCCATATTGATCATAATCAATTTTTTGGGAGAAAAATATTGTTTTGCAACGCGATTTACACGTTCCAAAGTAACTTGTTCAACATACGAATTACGTTTTTGCAAAAAATCCAACCCTAAATTTTCCCTTTGCATGCTCACTAAAATGTCAGCCAACGTTCCTATGTCTGCAAACCTAAGGTTATACGAATTAACCAAATAGTTTTTTGCTGATGCCAACTCCTCCTCGCTTATGCCGTTTTCACCCATTTTTTGCCATTCTTCAGCAAAAATTTTGCTCATTTGCGCAAAATTTTGCGGTGTTGTCGAAAAACCGCCGACCAAAAGCGGAGATTGTTGCAACATTGACATTGACGTATATGCCCCATAGGTCAAACCTTCTTTTTCTCGTGCCGCCTGATTAACTCTCGAATTCAGCCCGGCCCCGCCAAATACATAATTAGCAATATACAGCGGATAAAAATCTCGGTCTAATCTGGGGACCGAAGGTGCGACCACGGCACTCAATACCTGAGGTAACTTGCTATCCTCGACATTAACCGCTCTTGCCGAAAAATCTACACTTGGAGCCTTAATTTCCTTATCACTGCCTTGTTCCGGCAGGTCATTAAATATATCATCGATCAGTTTTTCAGCTTCCTCACGTGAAATATCTCCGGCAACACCTACATACAACCTGTCTTTAGTCAAATTGTTTTTTATATAAGTTTTCAAATCAGCAACAGACATTCCCTTAACATCAGCAGTTTTACCCAATACTTCATTGGCATAAGCATGGCTACCGAATATTTCCTTGTTTACTGCTTCATTTAGCCGATGCTGAGGCCTTTCACGTAAATAGTCCAAACTTTGCAAAATTTGATTTTTTGTTCTTATAAAATCAGCCTCATCCATACGTGGAGCAACCACCGCATCATGCAACAAGTCAGTCGCCAAACGCAAATTTTCTTTCAATGTAACCATACTACCGCTAAAATCGTCTTTATCAGCACCAAAGCTTATTGATATTGCATAATCCTCAAGTTTTTCCTTAAAACTTTGGCTGTTTAGTTTTTCAGTTCCTTCCGACAGCATTGAAGCTGTAAAATTAGCAGTCCCTTTTTTCTCATCACGAACCGAGCCGCTGTTGGCAAACACAAAACTCATACTGACAATCGGATTACTTGTTTCCTGCATCCAATACGCTTTAATTCCGCTTTTGGGAGCAACAATTTCTGCCACATCACTGGCAAACGACTTGTTTTTCAGCTCTGAATTTGCAATAATTTTATCGGCATCAAATACAAAAAAACTCTTCCAAATTGCATAGGTTGCCGCAACCGCAATCAACAATACCACCCAACGTCCGTGATGTTTTTTGGCATACAAAGGTCTATGTGTCATTTTTTTGCTCCTTCCGGCTCAACAACCGCTTCAGTCTGGGTCGATTGCAACATCTGCATATACGCTTTTTTTACATCTGCTACGGTAACTTTTTCAATGTTGTCAGCATAGTTTTCAATCTCATCATCTCTCATACCTGCAGTTGCCAGCATTCCTACAATTTGAGCCGCTTCATTCGGATTATCCTTGGCATAAACCAGTCCTGACAACATTTGTTTTTTGTATTTTTGTAAAGTTCTGTCATTCAGTTCAGACATCGCCTGTTTTACGGAATCATCAAGTGCGGCTGTCATCTCATCAACACTCACACCCTTGGCCGGTATTGCACTTATACTGAAACTGCCGCCACTCGGTGCGGTAAAATTATAATCGGTTGAAACTCCGGTTGCCATCTTACGGTTAACTACCAAATCTACATACAGCTTAGAAACTTCGCCTTCCCCCAAATATTTTGACAACACCATATAAGCATATATTCCGCCTTTTGCCTCAGCATAACCCGGAACATGGTATTTTTTTACCAATCGAGGCAACTCTATATTTGGCAATTTCATGCGTAATGTTGTCTTTGTTTTGACTTCTGTATCAAATTTTAATCTATTCTCCGGTACTTTTGCCGGTTTTATGTCTCCATAATATTTCTCAGCCAAGCGAAAAGCCGTCTCCGGCTCTATATCTCCGGCAATCACCAACACCGCATTATTCGGGGCATAATAATGACGATATATATCCTTTACATCTTTATCAGTAAGACTCAAAATTTCATTTTCACTACCGGTAATCGGACGACTGTACGGGTGGTTTTGCCAAAACAGACGTTGCAGTTCTTCATTGAACTTATAGAGAGGATTATTTTCCACCACTTGCTTACGCTCCTGATACACAATTTTTCGCTCAGTCTCAAAACTTTCATCATCTATTGACAAATTGCGCATTCTGTCAGCCTCTAATGCCATTACCAGCTCCAACCTGCTTATATCCACAAACTCATGATAAGCCGTAACGTCTTGAGCCGTAAAAGCATTGCTGTCCGCTCCGTTTTCCTCCAAAATGCGGTTAAACGACTGTCCTCTTACTTTTCTTGTACCGCGGAACATCAGATGCTCCAACAAATGTGCTGAACCGCCCTTGCCTAGTTTTTCATCAGCGGCTCCCACCTTATACCACACCATGTGTTTTGCAATCGGAGCTTTGTGGTTAGGCACCACCACTACTCTCATTCCGTTTTCCAATACATACCCCTTTAAGCCGAAAAGCTCCGCCCGAACCGGCAGAGCAATCAACATTAATACCGCAAACAAAACAGAAAAACGCAATTTTTTCAAATCAACATCCCCTTATTCTTCAGCTTTTTTAATTTCAACAACCGGTCGTTGGCTGTAATTGGGCGGCAAAATCAATGCATCGTTTGCACTCACATTTGATGTATCCGGAGTTGTTTTTTCCAACCCTAAATCCTTTTTAGTCAGTCCGCAAGCACTAACCAAAGCCACCAATACCAACAACATCAACAACTTTTTCATCATTTTTTAATTCCTTTTCTATCCTGAAACAAACTTCTGGCAAAAATTAATACCGCCCCTATACATATTGCACTATCAGCCACATTAAACGCCGGCCAGTGGTAGCCTGCAATATGAAGATCCAAAAAGTCAAATACCGCACCCAGTCTTATACGGTCGACAACATTTCCCAATGCTCCGCCGATAACCATACCCAAAGCAATTTGCATCAGCAAAACTTTTTCTTTTTTCAACCACCACAGCAACATTGCCACAATTGCAAGCGCCAGCACACACAACACAATAGTTCCCCACGAACCGTTGCTACTGAACATCGAAAAGCTGACACCGGTATTCCAAGCATTAACCACATTAAAAAACGAGGTAATTTTAATATACGGATAGGTTGCTAAAACATAATTCAGCACCCAATATTTGGAAAGCTGATCCAAAACAACGACAACTGCGGCAACAATAAGACCGGAAAACATCATAAGCTCCTTTGTTTTGCAGTCATTATACGGCAAAATATTGTTACACAAAGCACAAAATACAATCTATGCAATGAAAATTTAGAACATTAAAAGCTTTGCTAAGCCTAAAAAGATAAAATATCCGCCTGAATCCGTGCAGGCAATCAAAAATACACCCGAGCTTATTGCCGGATCAACTTTAAGACGGTTTAATGTCAGCGGAATTAAAATACCGGCAAGGCTTGCCACCACCAAATTACACAACATTGCCAAGGCTATAATATAACTTATCATAATCTTGTCCGGTACCCAGATATAAACGGCAATGCCAATCATAGTCGCAAATAAGAGCCCGTTACACAAACCGACCATAAACTCTTTACCAATCATTCGTAACGCATTGCGTGAATTCAATTCTTTTGTAGCCAGTGAACGCACTACCACAGCCAGAGTCTGTTGTCCGGTTGTACCTCCCATCGAAGCCACAATCGGCATCAACACTGCCAAAACCGACATTTCGGCAATAATATCCTGAAAACCTCCGACCACCGACGCCGCAATGATTGTTGCAAACAAATTGGTTACCAACCATATTGAGCGTGATTTAAAGATATCAAATACCGAACGATAAACGTCGCCGCTTTCTGCACCGGCAATACCCATAATATCTTCATTGGCCTCTTCATGGATAATTTCGATTACATCATCAACATTGATTACGCCGATCAGTCGCCCCTTAGCATCGACCACCATAGCCGACATCCAGCCATATTCACGGAACATATGAGCCACTTCTTCTTGGTCGGTATGCACATCTAGAGGAACGATTTCGCCGTCCATAATCGCATTCAGTTTTTCTGTTGCCTTAGCTCGCAACAGTTTATCCAGCGTAATTTCTCCGGTCGGTCGCAGAGTTTTTTCATCTACCAGAAAAACCGTATAAAATTCGTCCGGCAATTCCTCATTGTTCAACAAATATTGCTTTGCCTCTTTCACGCTCCAACTGTCAGGCATGCTGACAAAGTCGCGTGACATAATACGACCGGCAGAATCTTCCGGATAATTGAGTGATGATTGTACTTGATATTGCAGTTCCGGATCCAAGTGTTGAATAATCTGCTCTTGTTCTTCATCATCAAGGTTTTCCAACACTTCAACCGCATCGTCAGAATCCAACTCATTAACAATTTTGACGATTTGGTTTTCATCCAAACTCTCTAAAACCTGCTCTTGAACAACTTCGTTTAATTCAGGAAAAACTGCCGGATCAATCTTATCGCCCAAAATACTGACAAGTTTACGGCGGTGGTTGATATCCAACACCTCAATCAACTTGGCCAAATCATATTCGTCCAAACCGGCAACAATCTTTTTTACATGGATATCATCGTCTTCATTCAATCCGATAATAATCGAATTGACAAACTTTGGCCCCAGCCCTAAATAGGTCTGTTGCTCTTTTCTTTTTTGTTTTTTGGAAAAACGAACTGCCTTACGTCTAGTTACGGGAGACTTTTTGTTGGTTTTCTTGGTCATCAAATCCCTCCCCTAACTAAAATTATACTTTGGCAAAATCCTCTATAGAACTCAATTGGTGCGGCTGAGAAGACTTGAACTTCCAAGAGCTTAGCTCATAACGACCTCAACGTTACGCGTTTACCAATTTCGCCACAGCCGCACAACTTTTTTACAAAGTCAAAGAGTGATTTAAACTAGTTTAAAAAAATAATCAAGCATTTTTTAAACTACATTATCATTTTTAAGATTTCATTGTACGAATCGCTGACACTCATAACATCAGATAACTTTCTTTCTGCCTTATAAGCTGCTGACATCATATCACTGATATCAAGGTCAAGATTGCTTTCCTTATAATCAGATACTCTTGTACAATCAGTTTTTTTCCCGATATTCATCATTGCATTCTGATACATACAAAAATTGTGTAAAAACTCACCTGACATAGTGCCTCTCCATTCAAAAATGACATGGCAACTGTATCACATTTTGCGTTTTTCACAATCTTGAGAAAAGTTTTTCCACATTTAAATTATTTTGCTAAACAATTATTGCCCTCAAAGCGATAATCGGTAACTCTTCCGCTCTTCATTGTAAAAGTTGTATTGCACCACAACCTCTGTTCATACCCGCCATGAAAGTCGGTATATGCCGTATTTCCCCAGAAATGAGTGGTCGCGCTGGGAGGATTATAATAGTTTTGGGCACGTTTATAAGTCAGATATTTTGTACTTTTGTTCAGCTCATATACGCTATCCGGAGGTCCCATTCGGCTAATCAGTTCTTCTTCATCAAACCCTACATAATTACTAAGCATTTGTGCATATTTTTCCTGACTGGCACAACCCGCTGCCAACAAAAGTAGAAATATCCAACAAAATTTTTTCATTTCGACACCCTCATATTTTACGCAATATTGCAACAAAAAAGCCGTCTGTGCCTGTTGTTATCGGAGAAAACTGCAAACAATATTTGCTCTCAAACGGATACACCGCTTCAATCTTGTGTTTCCATATTTCTTCAATATCCACCTGTTCAAAATTTTTGTTCCTCAATAAAAACGCCTCAATCTGTTTCTTATTTTCCTCTTGTAATATTGAACAAGTTATATATACGATTTCCCCGCCTTTTTTCACCCTCTGGGCTGCAAAATCCAGCAATTCTGACTGTATATCAACAAGTTGTCGCAACTTTTCACTATTCAAACGAAACTTTGCATCAGGACTGCGGCGCCAAGTTCCGCTCCCCGAACACGGAGCATCGATAATAAAACGATCATAATCATCAGCCACCTGCTCTGTCGTTACTTTTTTAATATTTGATATTTGCAGGCGTTTCATTCTGGCATCAAGGGCATCCATGCGTTTTATGTCAACATCATGTGCTTCAATACGTCCCTTGTTATGCAACAAATAGCCCAAAGCCAAACTCTTGCCTCCGGCACCGCAACAATAATCAATAATCTTGTGTTCCGGTTTCACATCACACAAAATCGATACTAATTGTGATGCCTCATCTTGCGGCTCAATCAATCCATCTTGAAAAACCATACAATTGTTTAGGTTTATTCTTTCATCAGAGCGAATACCTATCGGAGAAAAAGGCGTTTTAACAACATCATATCCTTCATCTTTCATCTTTTGAATAACAGTTTCACGACTGCCGGCATTGATTCTAAAATCTGCACTCGCCGGTATATTCAAACTTTTTAACAAGTCCATGTCGTTAATTTTTTCATACAGCCAACTCGGGCACTCTGCCTCCACATCAGCCGGATACGGAATATCTTCCAAACTGTCCAGCCATTGTTTTTCTTTATCGTTTACCGGCAACATCCCATATTGTCTGCCGGCAAAAACCTCATCAAAATTCCCGTCTTTGAGATATACCAGCAACAACTTGCGTATATCTTTGCTTTGGGCTTCAAACTCCAACCTTCTGCGATGTCGAATTATATTCCAGACTTCTGACGAAATAAATTTACGATCTTTTGAACCGATAAAACGCCGCTCTCTGAAATAAGAGTTCAAAATATTATCTGCCGGCTGTTTATCAGCAAAAATCTCTCCGATCAACTCTGCAACTGCCTGATAACGAGCTGAAGTCTGCATTGTTACCCCCTAAAACCGATTGCCACCAAATATTCTTCAGGTGAAGTCTTGCGACTTGCATCCGGTTTAAAATGAGCCACCTTGGCAAAATTTTTCTTTATTTCTTTCAAAAATTCGCCTTCAGCACCGCCCTTAAAAACTTTAGCAATAAAAATTCCGCCTTCCGCCAAAACATCTTTAGCAAAATCATACGCCAATTCCACCAAAGCAATTGTCCGTAAATGATCGGTCTGCTGATGTCCGGTTGTATTTGCCGCCATATCACTCATTACAATATCGGCCTTGCCGTTCAAAAGAGCTTTTAATTTATCGGCAGCATCATCTGTTGTAAAATCCTGCTGTATTAAGGTTGCCCCTTCAATCGGTTCCGTCGGCAAAATATCAAGTCCGACCACCTGCCCCGTTCCTTTATTGCGTTGCACCGCAATCTGCGTCCAACCGCCCGGTGCACACCCTAAGTCCACAATGGTCTTGCCTTTTCCCAAAAATTTAAACTTTTCATCAAGCTGGATTAACTTAAAAGCCGCACGAGAACGATAGCCTTGGCTTTTAGCTTCAGCGACATACGGATCATTCAGTTGTCTCAACAACCATTGGTTTGACGACTTTTTTCGATATTTTGAAGTTTTTACCTTAACCGCCAAACCTCTTTTTGCCATAATTGAATTTGCCGTTTTAGTTTGTGCCATTTTTCAACTCCATTATAATGCCGTCAACCGCACTCTTTAATGACGCAATAATTTTATCAGCTTTCAAATCTTTGTATATTTGTGAAAAAATTACACATGCCGCATTAAATATTTCTGCTCGTGACTGCCCTATACAAGAATGCTCCAAGCGCTCATTATAACTCATTTTTCTAACATTCTCAATTGCACGATCAAAGTCTTGAGTTGCAACCACAACACCGTCCGCTCTTGTTCGTTCATAAGGATTCCAATCGTTTACGATATGTGTCAGCCTGAGCGGTGTGCTCGATGTTGCAACAAAACACAATTTATCTCTATATTTATCCAATTTTGCATCTGCTACAAAACTTTCGGAATATTTATGAATTTCCTCTGCCAGCTTTTCGGCCTTGACTGCATCATAATCATTCAAATCAAATTTTTCCGAACTGTTTCTTGCACCCCACGGAATAGAAACCGTATGTAAAATCTTCGGATTAATCTCTTTGGTTGCCAGCGTAATTTCGGTTGACCCGCCGCCCAAATCATATACAACCACATATTTGACATTTTCATCTTTTACGTTTGCCATTGCCCCAAGCAAATTCAACCGGGCTTCTTCATATCCGTCAATTACTTCCAAATCAATATTTGCTTGTTGTTTTACTTTGCGCACAAACTCAGCTCCGTTCATCGCCATTCGGCAAGCTGCAGTTGCCACGGCTCGATACTGTTGCACATTATATTCGTCCATATGCATCTTAAACATACACAAACAATCAATGCCTCGAGCCATAGCCTCATCGGTAAAACAATTATTTTTTGACATACCTTCTCCCAGCCGTGTCGGAACAGCACACTTAAACAGCTCATTACCTTTCATATCAGCAATCAGCAAGCGGCACGAATTTGTTCCCAAATCAATGGCTGCCAGACTTGAATCCCTCACGTCCGTCTCTCCTTTTGTTACGTCTGTAAAAATTATGTCTGCGACCTTTTGTATCACGATTATGCATCATATCAAGCAGCATTCCTTCACGAATTCCTCTATCCGCAACCGTAATTTCCGATACCGGCCAAAAAGAACAAATTCCCTCAATAATCGCACATCCGGCAATTGTCAAATCAGCTTTTAGTGGACCGATACAGGGGTGTTTTTTACGTCCCTCTGTTCCCATGCGTCTTATTCGAGTAATAGAATGTTCCAAATCTTGTTTAGTAATCGAAATTCCGTCAACCGCAGAACGATTATAACGTGTCAAATTCAGCTGAATTGCCCCCAAAACCGTTACCGTTCCCGATGTTCCTATAACTTGAATTTCCTGGTTTTGAATGGCTTCATAAATATGGTATTTTGCCTCAAAATCTTCTAACAATTTGTGAGTGCGTTCAACAATTGTATCATAGGCCAAATTAGTCATATCTTTGTTTGGAAAAGCCTCTGATACCGTAACCACCCCATACGGCAAAGACACATATCCCTCAATAAAAGTCTTGCCCGTATTGGTAACTCTTGCCAACGAAATCTCGGTTGATCCGCCACCGATATCAAAAACCATAACTCTTTTCAAATTACGGTTCAGTAGTGGTACACAGCCAACCACAGCGAGTCTTGCTTCTTCTTGCGACGAAATAATTTCAATATTCAGCCCCGTTTGCTTTTTTACTTCCGCCAAAAAATCCTTGCAGTTATCGGCACGTCTGCAGGCTGCAGTAGCCACAAACCTTGACCTGTATATCGGAGAATATTCATTGATTACTTCCGAACAGATTTTCAGCGCCCGCACAGTTCTTCTGATTGCATCTCTGCTCAAACGATTTTCGTTGATGATACCTTCACCCAAGCGGGTAATACGTGAAAATGTTTCAACAATTCTAAAAGACGTTGGCGTCGGAGTAGCAATAACCAATCGGCAAGAATTTGTTCCCAAATCTATTGCTGCATAGGTTCGGACATTATCTTCCGTTTTTCTAAATTTATTATACTTTTGCATCATTTGCCATCATTCATACTGTACAAAATATTCTTGCCATTCTGAACGATTTTTATTGCAAGTGCAAGCTATTTAAACACCGACCTTACTCGGGAAACAGCTCATCTCTTACAATTTTTCGCAACTCATCAATCTCGACCAGCTCGTCATTTTCATTTTTATAATGCCAATAAACCCACCCGTTGCAGGCCGGAGCATTCTGTGCTGCCGCCCCCATCTGATGGATCGAGCCGTTCCCGAATGTAGAAACCAACGTACCGTCTGAGCGGATCAATGCGGTTATATCTCCTTTAGCGTTATACAACTTGTCTCCGGCTTTGAGCAAACCGCACTCAATAACACTGCCGAAAGGCACTCTGGGTTGACGTTTTTTCGTTGTATAACCAAGACATGCCCCGTTGCGCACTTTAACAACCTCATCAATCCGTTTTTGGGCTCCCTCAACATAAGCCGCATCGCGCTCAATTCCAATAAAATTGCGCCCGATTTTCTTAGCCACGGCACCGGTAGTTCCGGTTCCGAAAAACGGATCCAATACGACATCACCGACATTTGATGAAGCCATCAAAACTCTGTACAATAAAGCCTCAGGTTTTTGTGTCGGGTGCAATTTTTCACCGTTATCGTCTTTCAACCTTTCTTTACCGGTACACAAAGGCAACTGCCAATCGCTGCGCATTTGCACATCATCGTTCATTGCCTTCATTGCTTCATAATTAAAAGTATACTTTGACTTTGGAGATTTGGCCGCCCAAATCAATGTTTCATGAGCGTTGGTAAAACGTGTTCCCTTAAAATTCGGCATCGGATTGGTTTTGTTCCAGATAATATCGTTCAAAATCCAAAATCCCAAGTCCTGTAAAATATAACCGACACGAAAGATATTATGATATGAGCCGATAACCCAAATAGTTCCGTCTTCTTTCAAAATCCGTCTTGCAGCCTGCATCCATTTGCGTGTATAATTGTCATATTCCTTAAGACTGTTAAAACTGTCCCAATCTTCATATACACCGCTAACAGCCGAGTTATCCGGACGGGTTAAAGCTTCTCCGAGCTGGAGATTGTACGGTGGATCGGCAAAAATCACATCCACAGAGTTTTCTTCCATCTCATTCATTGCTTTAACGCAATCATCGTTAATAATTGTGTTTAGTATTGTTTTAAGAGGTTTACTCATATCTGGTCTTCTCGGTTTAAATTACATTTCTCTGCCCGAAAGTATGACACACAAAAAGTTACCAAAATATTAATATTCACACATAAAGAATTTAAAAATCCACAACAAAAAAAGCGTCCCGAAGGACGCTTTTGAAAAATGAAGAAGAAGAAGAAGAGTATAAATGAGGCTACACAGCCATCAGCATTTCCTTAGTAGCGCGGGCCCGAGCGATATTCAGTGTTCTGCGGCGTTCCGAAGAGCGTGATTTGGTTACCACTCTTACTTTGCCGCCGGAGAAATCACATACCACTTTGCCGACCCGACGACCTTTGATATTTTTCCTTAGTTCATCAGAGATTCCGAAAGCGCTGACATACTTGTTGATCTTCTCTACTGGGGCAGTTGACATCATGTGCCATTCTTCTGCCATGTTTTTCTTTTTCTGTATCATTATCTTAATAATTAATTGCGTGAGTATGGTTATCTCATATTTTTAGACAAAAGTCAACAACTTTTTGACAAATTAGACGCATTATTTTATAAGTGCTTGAATCGGCTTATAACTTTTTCTGTGTTCGGGAGTGATTCCGTACTTTTTTAACCCCTCAATGTGGCAGGCTGTCCCATAACCGGCATTTTTTTCAAAACCATAATAAGGATATTTTTTAGCCATTTCTTTCATGATGCGGTCTCGATAGACTTTTGCCGCAATCGATGCCGCCGCAACCGACATTGATTTTGCATCTCCTTTTATCACAGTTTTTGTCTTGCATTTAAAGTTATTCGGCGTTCTGTTTCCGTCAATCAATGCAACATCGGGGCATTGAGGCAATTTATCGGTTGCGCGTTTCATTGCCAAAAATGTAGCCTGCAAAATATTCATTTCATCAATTTCACGGCAACTTGCCTCCCCGATACCTATATATAATTTTCCCTCTGCCTGTTCTCGCAAAAGTTCGTCATAAAGCATTTCTCGTTTTTTGGCTGACAGTTTTTTGGAATCATCAAGCCCGTCCAACAAAGTCTTTGACAGTTGCTTGTCCAAAATTACCACAGCTCCGGCCACAACCGGTCCTGCCCATGGTCCGCGCCCCGCCTCATCTATGCCGGCAACTAAACCGCTATACATATTTTCAAGTTCAAAATCAGGCATATTCCAATCCTCTCTTGTGTATTTTGTACTTTCTGCCAGACCAAAAGTCAAATAAAAAAGCTCCGATTTCTCGGAGCTTTTAACTTGCACAGACCACAATCAGCGAATTGCCGGTTCGGTCATATCCTGACTGTTATAACGTTTTTTCATAACATCTGAAAAACGAGAAGCGCCGTCGCTAACGTTTGAAGTCCCTTTTTCAGTTGTTGTAACTGCTGATTTTGCCGCATTTAATGTTTTATAATACAGAGCCTTCGGTTCAATACCATATCCCCACCAAGCAACCGCAAAAATCAAAGCGATTAATGTTGCAAAAGTAATTAACAATCTCATTATTCAATCCTCCCCAAATTATTTACGGATATTATTAAACCTTAAAATTAAAAAAATCTTTAATTTTTTACCTGTTTTATTCTTAAATTATTATCATACACATTTGCGGCTTTTCTAATCAAGCGGTCGCCTATCCCGTATTTAATCTTAAGCATATTTCGTGCTCCGATTTTACGATCCAGAAACATTTGTGTTTTTCCGATTATATTGGCCAACACCCTGCCCGTAACCGGAATATCGATTTTTATATACTTATCCAACTTTACAAACTTATATTTTCCGGTATAGGGATTATAAACTCGGAAACTGTAAAGCATTGAGCGCATCAATACATATTCTTTGCGCAACTCATCAAGTCCTTTTGCCACCGAACTGAAACGCAGCAACCACTGCAACCTTTGTACAAGCTTTTCATAATGAGCATCTAAATTATAATCTGTCCAATATTTGAGTTTGGTATTCACCACAAAATCCAGATTACTCAAAAGCCGGTTTCGTTCCGCCTCACTGCGAGACGCCAACACTGCAAAACATTGTTCTTTCCTCGCCAATGCATCCCAATCATGATCATGCCAATATCGATCAATTCTGTCCAACGTTACTGCCAAATGCGCCGAACGCTCGTCCTCCACCAATATATAATAGCAATCAGCGGCCAGCAACGCCTTTGAATTAGGTTTCAAGCATCTGTTTTCAAGCAATATCCTGTTTTTAAGATGATGATATTCGTGCACCATAACACTGCGATAGTCAGCATGCGTATCACGCAGCTCTGCATATGTTTTATAAAGACACGAGTACATAATTTGTGATTTTCTGTCTTTGCAAAATTTTCTGATAACTTCCACAAAAATCTCATTCGGCGTTTTTTCTCTGACAAACCACGATTTTTTGGCTTTCATACGCCGGTTCAACTCGTTGTCTATTCGTTTAATATAGTTCCAATCATCGGAATTAAAAATGTAACAATATTCCCCGATCATAATTTCCGAGCCGTGTGCCGAAATTTTTTTAATCTCGGATGTTGCCGGCGATATATCCACCCGATACATCACGCTGTTCCACTTAACAAAGTTTGACAGTACCGAGCGTTTAATCGAAATTCCCGTCTTTTTAAGCAACGGAGGAATATCTTTATCTCTCAAAACCACGGGGTCAGTTAGCACACCGGCCACTTCCTTAGGCGCCGGATATGCAAATGCATTCTTAAAATTGCCGGAATTTATTATTCTTATTTCAAATTCATCTTCAAGTTGTTCGCGACCGACTTCCGTTTCGATAAAAAACACCAAATCCTGTGTCGCCTTAAAATCAACATCTGCCGCAATACGTTCAAAATTTTCCAGAGTATAAAATTGTAACGAATTTTGTGCTGCATATTGCTGACCGTTAAGTTTAGAGATTTTTTTCATGGTTGACCACGCATTGTAACGACAAAACTCATCAAACGAAATCTCGGCGAGTTTAGCCGCAGTCCATGCGTCAACTTCTCTTTTTACCACAAAAAAACTGCCATTTTTTCCGGCAACGACGTCCATCTCATACACCCTGTTGATACTACTAAAAATTTAGTAAATAAATTTAAAAACCGCAACAACTTATATTTTGGTATCCACAAGCCTTGACTATTAAAACATTATATGTTACTTTCCCCGAACTAATCCCTATTATTATGAACGTACAACTATTAAAAGACTTCCGTTGTGCACAACTTGTCCACGACACGTTATGTGCAAAGACCGATTGTGTTGATGAAAACGAACTCTGTGTCTGTGGCTATATCGTCTGCATAGACGATGACCCGACATCTGCTCTGTATGCTGCCCGTCTTGCCAAACTTCATAAAGATTTGTATTCCGTTATGCCCCGTATTTTATGTGTCGGCGGCAACGGATTACTTAGCAAGTGGACACACCATACGACTGAGGGAAAACTCTTGGCAATATGCTGTCAGCGACTTGGTATTCCGTCCTCCAAAATCACCATTTTGGATCATGGAACCAACACCGGCGCCAACGTGCAAGAAATTGCCGCCTTTGTCAATGGAGATCCCGCTACCGTACTTTTTGTCGCCACCAAACGGCTATCATTACGTCTTCAGCTGACCGTACAAGCCCAAGCTCCCAAGCTTATGGCTCGTTACTATGTTATTGATGAAAGCGTTTTTGAAGCCTGCAAATGGATGAACGGCAAACGTATCGGACAAGGGCAAATGATGCTTCACGAGCTCGCCTCAATCTTAAACCGCTGTGATGCTTACGCCGGAACTTTTCAGGCTCCTATCCCCTTTGAAGTGCCTGCCGAAGTCCGCCAAGCAGCAAATCATCTTGCCGCCAAATATCGTCTGAAACTGCCGCATAAAAACTTGCGGTCTTTCGGACAATACATATGGCTGCTCTGCGGTTTAATTCGCAATCGTCGATTAATTGAATTTGATCTTAATCACTACATCAAGTTCTGCAAAAGATCTGGTGCCTAGTGGTATCTCAAACAAAAAAGACCGCCCAAAGCGGTCTTTTTGCTTATCAATAATCTTGCAGGTTCATCAGACTATAGTCTTTATCGGCATTGGCCCAATCTTGCAGTCTGTTTCTGCTTAACACCGGAATCCGCTCCAACTCTGATTTTATCTCCGGATTTTCATTAATCAAAGCCAATCCTGCCAAAACAAACGGGTGGATTACTTCGCCGATATCAAGCCCCATTGGTTTATAATCTGTACCTTCCACCACTTGTTTGTTATCTTGTCTTATTTGTTCTAAAAGTGCGTTTTCAGCTTCTTCTCTTACTTTTGCTGAAGCCAAAGCCTCAACAAATGCCATAGTATATTTTTCTTTTGCGGTTCCGCTTCCCATATATGCGGACATTTCCTTGGGATATTTTGCCAAAGCTTTGCCCTCAAACCGAGGCAGTGTGCTTACCAATTCCTCTGCCAAAACCACCATTTTGGCAACTTTTTCGGCCTGACGGCACAACTCATACTGATATCGTGTCCTCATGTCATAATCGCCGATCAATGGTTGGCGTGCCCTTTCCAACAAAATTGCTGCCACATCAAAAGCTTGTTCGTCAATTGCAAAGCTTTTGTTGCACAAAATTCGATTAAGTTTGCGGTCATATACTGCCGCCGCCGGCAAATCATTTTTCAACAATCCTTGTGTTTCACCAAAATGCAGGTTCATACTTGCTGCACTTTCCATAACCTCATTCCACATTTTGCTTGCCGAAGCATAGGCCTTAAACGCATCTTCTTTTTCGGTAGAGAAAGGCACTTCATCATAATTTACTTTTTTATACAAATTCAGCTTATAAACTGACTTAAATTTTTCGACCTTAGCATCCAACGACTTGCGCTCATTTGCGGTTCCTCGGGCGATTTCATTTTGCCTTTCATCAATTTTGGCCAATCTTGTACCTATTTCCTGAATACGTTGTTTTTGCCCTTGAATATTATAATATCTCTCAATATCCTGTTCGATTTCTTCTTTACTCAGGCTGACATCAAAGCGGGCTCTCACACCCTTAAATTCATTTTTGCGTTGTTCAAACAAACTTCTGAATTTTTTGAGTTTCGGCATTGCCAACAATTGCATAGCCTTTGATTTTAGACCGTCCGGCGTATTCTTCTCCCACGGAAAAACTTCATCATCGTTTTTATGAGCCAGGAACAAATTCAAAAACGAGCGGGCATCATACAAATATTTATCCGGCAACACCGCCAACAGCTCGCCCTTAAAATCGGAGATTTTGTGCAACATATCAAATTCGCTTTGTTGTTGACGTTCATTATCGACGACCTCACGTTCCAAATCTTGCAGTTCTTTACGCAACGGCTCCAACTCAGCGACCAATTTTTTCTGCTCGTCATGATAAAATTCCAAACGAGCCGCTTCTGACTGCGTAACCACAAAAGCAGTCTGAGCTCTGTCCCAATCCGGCTCTTTCAAAAAATCCCGATTAGCGACAATATAGTCCATATCAGCGCTTGAAATTCCGTCATTTACCTGATGTTGCAAAACACCTGATGTTTGTCCAAAATTATTTTCAGCCATCTTCAAAATCTCCTCATTGTTTTTAATCATACAAACAATAAATTTGTTTGCAACAACAAAAAGAAAGACATTTTTATTTTACTTTTTTCCACCAATGAGAAAACTCTTGTTTTTCGTGCAAATTGACCACCTCGCCTATTTGCGGCGTCATCAAATGATAATCCTCGCCTTCGCTCAGTTTTGCCACTCTGTCGAGCGGATCATACCACGCATGATTACAGATTGAAAACTTTGAGTTATGCACCGGCAACACTCTTTCTGCCTTCAAATCTCTTGCGGCCTGTACAATTTCGTCCGGCTGTTCGTGGATATATTTCCAATTTTTATCATATTGACCGGCCTCCAAAATTGCCAAATCGACACCGCCGAATTTTTCCCCGATTTGCGCATAATGAACATCATACCCTGAATCACCGCCGATATAAACTTTATAGTTCGGAGTACTCAGCATAAACGACGCCCACAGACTGCGGCTTCTCCACAAGCTCCGGCCCGAAAAATGTCTTGCCGGCAAACACATAATTTCCGCCCCATCGAGAGCAAGATTTTCGCCCCAATCGAGTTCGGAGATTTTTTCGTTTTCCACTCCCCAGTAGCGCAAATGCGACCCCACGCCCAGTCCGGTAATAAAATGCCCGACTTGCGGCGCAATTTTCTTAATTGTTTCATAGTCCAAATGGTCATAATGGTCGTGAGTAATAACCATATAATCGACTTCCGGCATATCGTCGGCACTATATACATTTGTCCCCTTAAAAGGCACAACATTATACGGTATCGGCGAGGCATTGTTGCTAAACACCGGATCAATCAAATACTTTTTGCCGCCGAGTTGGATATAATACGACGAATGCCCGAACCACACCAAAACATCTTGATTTTCAGCCAAAGACTTCAGGTTTGCCTTAATTGTCGGAATAGGCTTGTTTGGTTTTGTATCCGGATGATTACCAAAATAAAAATCGCTCATTGTCGCCACAAAATTGCCCTCGCCTGTCATCACCGGCGTATTATGCAGATTTTGAAAACGTCCGTTTTTATAGTTTGGCGATTTAACAATCTTTTGCATGCTGATTTTGTCCGGCAAATGCCCAAACTTTGGCAGATTGATATACCCGACAAACACCGCCGTTAAAACAGCTAAAATTATAATACTCATTTTCATAATTTTCTCCCTTTACCGGCAAAAATATCATCAAAAAAATCATTTTGACAAGCAAAAAATCTCCCCACCCCACACACCGCCAGATAGGAAGGGAAAACAACTTATAAGCATCTATTTTGAAGTATTTCTTCTCAAAAATTCTTTTCTACATTTGTCATAAACATCATCATTTGTTTCAAGTAACAAAATAGGTTTTAATGTACCGTATTGAAAAAAATGCTCCAATGATGAAGGCAGATTGTATATTTTTTCAACATAATATTCAAAACTATTTCTAATTTGATAGTATATTATATCTTGATGATAATTTGTATTAAGATAATCTATACTCTTTCCTTTATCAGAAAGACTATCCCCAAATTTTACCACATTTATATCCTCAAAATCATCTTTATAATAAATCCAACAATACTCTGGTTGCACAATGAAATACCTACCATCATCAATATGACAACAATACAATTCCATTAAAATGGTTTCATGGTATTTAAGATAAAGATTATCTTTACAAGTGATGCCAATAGACGTACTCCAATCATAAGTTCCTATATCTTGTATATGATGAAATTTTATTGTAAATTCAGGAAAATCACTATAGTAATACACAGAATCTCCATCTATAGTGATAGACTGCCATTTTTCTGTATCCTGAATATATATAGATAATCTATCGAGGGGATTTAATGTTAAGCCAAAACGCTCTTGCCACATTTGAGCAATTTGATATTCTGAAGCCGTATTATTAATAGGCGTATTTACAGCACCATCTCTGGTATATATAACTCCAGCTCTAATAATTCTTTCTTTATTTTCTTTTCCAATAACTTTATCTTTTAATAAAAAATAAGGTTTATTTCTCATGTTTTTGATTATAATGACATCAACGCATCCTTCTTTTGTTTTTAATGATCGGATAAACGTTGTTGGTTTGATATTAAAATTCGAGTTTTGTATTAAATTGTGAATATTTTCTTCTGATTTTCGATTTGCATCATTTGATACATCTTTTATTTTCTTTGTTTTGTTCTCAATCCCAATTATTAAATACTTATCAGAATCAGTACAAGAATTTGCCATACATAAAATATCATAAATTAACTCACCTGCATTGTGATACCATTCTTGTTTAAAGTCTAAATAGTCAGATTCTTCATGCGTTAAAAGACTATATAAATTTTCATCATTTGTGTATTGAGAATCATTTGTCATTCTACTCCTGCCTCATCAATTTGTTGCATGAGTTGGTTGGTTAGATATAGAGCATTGATAATTTTTGCATAATGTTTAATATCATCAAAAGAAAGTTCCTTGTCTTTGCGGTCTTTGAGCCATTTTTGCGCCGGTTGGTAACCACCGATATAAAAGTTCCAAGCGACTTCCGGAACGTTATCAAAATATTGCGTATCGTTGATATATACTTTACCTTCCGCAAAAACCAGTTTTGTTACAATGTTATCGCCGCTTACCGGATAGCCGATGGCTAATGTATTCAGTTTATCGCTCTCAAGTAGATGAATCTTACGGATTTGCGAACCTAAATCAACCAATTTCCAGAATTTTGCTTTATCTGCTGGGTAAGGCACTTTCGGAAAATCAATTTTTAAGAACTCTTTATAGGTTTCACGATATTTGGGTGAATGTAACACGGCATAAATGTAATCTAATACATCAATCGGAGCAAAAGTTTCCGGTTCTTCCGTTTTTTCTTCGGTAAACTTCAATTTTAACCCATCAGCAAACTTTTGAATAATTTTGCCATCAAAATTAGGATGCCGTGAATTATCTAAATCTTCATAGACATAAAGAGGAAAACCATAGCTAATTTCGCTTGTTTTGTTTGAAACTATTGAGGATTCAAAGCAATTATCACAAATAAAGACATGATGATATTCAGGAAAGGCCTTAAATTGTTTACACAACAGTAATCCTAAATTATCTCTATTGAGAAAATGTTTCATAACTGCTTCACGTGGGCGTTCAATATAGGTGGTATCATAATAAACATATTTGTTATCAAATGGACGATATGTAACTGACTGTATTTTACTACTATCAGCCTCAATATTATAGTAAGATGCGACAGAAGATGAAAGTTCATCAACTGTTTCTTTTACAAGTATACTGTCTTTTGCCGTAACAATTCCAACATTATTTAATTTAAATAATTCCGTAATACCAAAACCTTTATCATATTTCTTGGATAGTCCAAAGTCTTTCTTTACAAAGAAATAATATGGTGCTTGATGTTCCAATTTATTGAAATCTATACCATTCAAGCTGTGTTCTGCCAAAAACTCGTACTTATTTTCTCTTTTACCATAAAGGTCACAATGATAGACCTCAGCAAGCTGTCCTTTTCTTTTGGCATTTGTTTTGATAAACAAATTGATGGAAACACCTTGCTGTATATCAAATACATTCTCATCTTTTGAGCCATCGGGACAAGTTTCTTTCTTTTTGGCGTTACCGTGTAAATCCAAAATATAGATTTTATCAAAAGTATTTAATAAATGCCAACGCATTCCTCTGAAAGTCGGATTATCTAAGAAACTATGATTGTTAATATAAGCTAAAATTCCTGTATTGTTTTTTTCAATGAATTGTTCGGCATAGCGGATAAATTTAACATAGTCATCATTAATCCACTTAGGGTTCTTTTCTTGTAATTTTCCTCCCGTTGGCTCTTGCTTATAAACATCTATCAGATTTGTTATCCATTCACCTTTATTTGAACTTTCGCCACTATACGGTGGATTTCCTAATACAACCATTACCGGAACATCACGTTTAACTTCATTAGCCTCTTCTGCTTCTTGGGATAGCCAACTGGCGAACAAAGTTCCAGAGTCTGGGTGTGGTTCTTCTAAACTATTTGTCAGATAAACTTTCAAGCGGTCGTTTTGTGTTGCTTTATAACCGGTTTCTTTCAAAATCAAATCTAGCTTCAAATGTGCCATGGCATAAGATGCCATTAAAATCTCAAAACCATGTAATCTCGGTAGTAAATGTTGTTCTACATAGCTTGACCACATTCCCTGCATTGGTATAAATTTCTCATGAATTTGGCGAATAACTTCGGCTAAAAATGTTCCGGTTCCGGTGGCAGGGTCTAATATTTGAACACGATGTACTTCTTTTTCTTCTTTTTTAAATTTATCCTTACTTTCATTTCGGAGAGTAATTTTTGTTTTTGATGTATCTGCTAATCCATCAGCCAAACCAAATTCATTCTTTAATATGTCGTCAACAGCCCGCACAATAAAATTAACTACCGGTTGCGGTGTATACCAAACTCCGCGAGATTTACGAAGCTTTGGGTCATATTCGCTCAAAAAGGTTTCATAAAAGTGAATTATCGGGTCTTGCGTTTTGGTTGCTTTACCAAAATCTTTCAAAATATCGTGCAAATTAACAGCAACAAAAACATCGGCTAAATCGTCAACAATCCATTTAATACGGTCATCAAGTGTCGGACCTGCGATATAACTGAATAGATTTCGCAAAAAAGGATTAGACTTCGGTATGCACTCACAAGCCTCTTGTCTGGAAAAATTTTCTAATGATGTATCATTCAAACGTCCGGCGAACATACCATAGGCAATAGTTTGTGCGTAAACATCTGCAAATTCTTCTTTAGATATATCACTAATCAATATCTTTTGAAATGCAGTCATTTGGTCTTGAAGGGTTCGGTTATCATAACTGTTATCATTACTATTTAAGGCATTTTTTATAACATCAGCCAACAATCTGGCTTTTCCTGCCATCATTTTAGCCAACTTTGAAGCAGAATGTATTGTCTGTCCTCTATAAGCACAGAAATTAACAATTAAGTCATTAAATTCTTGAAAACGCTCTGTATTGGCGACAACTTTGCCGTTTTCTATATGACCAATACGAACTGTTGTAACTTTTTCTCCATCCCGATAAAAACGAAATTCAAGATAGTTCGTAATAATAAGATTGTTTAAACTGTTACGATAACGGTCAAATTGCTCTTTATGATTTTTATTATCTAAATCATCATCAAGGTCTTTAGCTTCAATATATCCAAGTGGAATATTATTTTTGGTAATAACATAATCAGGTGCTCCACACGAGATACGAGCAGGCTCATTAGTCGCAATAATGCCTGTTACGAGCTTTTCTATTAAGGTTTGTAAGTCTCCGCGATATGAATGTTCCCGCGATATTCCGGTTTTATATCTTTTGTTAATTTCGTTAATATAGTCCGCTATAGGCATTGTATTTCCTTTTCGTTATCTATTATGCCCGGATTTTATCCTAATTCCCCTTAAAATCAAGTTAATTCTCCCTCCCACTATATTTTTCCCCACCTGCTCAAAAAAAATCCTTGACTTAGACCCTACTCTAAAGTTTAGACTACTCCCATAATAGCGCATCATATATGCGCAATCTCGTTTTGCACATCAAAACCGGAGCTTTTTAACTATCAAAGGATAAAACCATGAAAAAGATTATATTAGCCCTGACCATCTTAACCATAATCTTGCTCTCTTGGGCAGTCAAAGCAGAGGAAAAAAACATGAAAACATTGATTGTATATTTTTCACGCACCGGCGAACAATACAGCGTCGGCAACATCACTAAAGGCAACACCGCAATCGTTGCTGAAATGATTGCTCGTGAAACCAACGGCGATTTGTTTGAAGTCAAACTCCAATCTGATACCTACCCCGCCGGTTATACAGAACTCACACAGGTCGCAAAACAGGAAAAATCTCAAAACACCCGCCCCGCCATCATTGGCGATGTCGAAAACTTTGACGACTATGACGTCGTTTTCGTCGGCTCTCCTGTTTGGTGGGCAGATATGCCTATGGCACTCTATACTTTTATTGAAAAACATGACTGGTCGGGCAAAACCGTCGTTCCGTTCGTAACCCACGAAGGCAGCGGTTTATCCGAGATTCCCGCCAACCTCAAAAAAGCCACCGGTGCCAAAACCCTGAGCGGATTGGCAATTTACGGACACGAGGCACAAAACTCTCCCGATAAGGTACAAACCAAGGTTTCTGTTTGGCTCAAAGAATTAGGTTTTTAACAAAGGAAAATTATCATGACACAAACTTATTTAACCTTAAATAACGGCGAAAAAATGCCCCAATTCGGCTTGGGTGTATATTTGGTTCCCGATGGAGAAGAAACCGTAAACGCCTGCCTCAACGCCCTAAAACTCGGCTACCGTCATATAGATACCGCCCACGCCTACCAAAACGAGCGTGGCGTCGGCACAGCTTTGAAACAAAGTGGCCTAAAACGTAGCGAAGTCTGGATTACCACCAAACTTTGGCCGACCGAATACGGCGAAGGTCAAACCCTTGAAGCCATCGATAAAATGCTTGACCGCCTGCAGACCGACTATATTGACCTTCTGCTGCTTCACCAACAGGTCGGCGACTATATCGGCGCATGGAAAGATATGGAAAAAGCCGTCAAACTCGGCAAAGTCAAATCTATCGGAATTTCTAATTTTAAGGAAAATCTTGACGACTTGCTTAATCACGCCACCATCAAACCCGCCGCAATTCAGGTTGAATGCCACCCTTATTTTCCTCAGCATGAACTAAAAAAACGTATGGCCGAATACGGTACAATCATTGAAAGCTGGTATCCGATCGGTCACGGTGACCCCAAATTGATTAATGAGCCTGTCTTTACAAAACTTGCTCAAAAATATGGCAAAACTAATGTTCAAATCATTCTGCGTTGGCATATTCAAGAGGGAAATTCTGTCTTCCCCAAAACTACCAATCTTGAACATATGCGCGACAATTTTGATATTTTTGATTTTGAACTGACTGCCGATGAAATGCGCGAAATCGCCAAACTCGACAACGGACAGCGTTATTACACCGCCTCCCTTACCGAACAACAACGTTTTACTCAATGGAAACCTGCAGATTAGGAGAAAATTATAATGAAAGTCTTGCTTGTTAATGGTTCTCCGCACAAAAACGGATGTACCTTTACTGCTTTGAATGAAATCGCTCAAACTCTTAAAACTGAAGGTATCGATTCTGAAATTTATCACATCGGCACCAAACCTATATCCGGCTGTCTCGGTTGCGGAAGTTGTAGCAAACTCGGTCATTGCGTAATTGATGACAAAGTCAACGAGTTTCTTGAGCTTGCTAAAAACGCTGATGCTTTTATTTTCGGCTCTCCCGTACATTATGCCTCTGCCGGTGGTGCAATAACATCTTTTCTAGACCGAGCTTTCTTTTCAGCATTTATGTCCGGTAACGACGCAATTTTCCGCCACAAACCGGGAGCCGCCGTTGCCAGTGCTCGTCGCTCGGGAACTACCGCAACTCTTGATCAACTCAATAAATATTTCACCATATCCGAAATGCCCGTAATATCCGGCAGATATTGGAATATGGTACACGGGCATACACCCGATGAAGTCCGACAAGACCTTGAGGGCCTGCAAAATATGCGCATATTAGCCCGCAATATGGCTTGGCACCTAAAATGTCAGGAAGCTGGTAAAAAAGCCGGTGTGCCTATGCCCGCAGAAGAACAAATTGTGTTTACCAACTTTATCCGATAGGAGAAATACATGAAAAAAATAATTTTATCACTGATTGCAATAACCGTATTAGCAGGAGGTTATTATTTTATGAAAAAAGACACCCCCACAGCAGAAAGCAAATCAACCGACACCGCCGAAAACACTCCTCAATGGGACAAAGTGTTCCCTCAAAGTGATAAAGTTGAAACTCACCGCGTATCCTTCCAAAACCGTTTCGGTATCGTTTTGGTCGGCAACATCTATCTTCCTAAAGACCGTGATAACAAAAAATTTCCGGCCATTGCCGTCTCCGGCCCGTTCGGTGCTGTTAAAGAACAGGCTTCAGGTTTGTATGCCCAAACACTGGCCGAACGCGGTTTTGTAACTTTGGCCTTTGACCCGTCATTTACCGGTGAATCCGGCGGCGATGTTCGTAACGTCGCTTCTCCTGATATCAATACCGAAGACTTTAGCGCCGCCGTCGATTTCTTAAGCACTCTGTCTTATGTTGACAAAGACAAAATCGGAATTATCGGGATTTGCGGTTTTGGTGGTTTTGGTCTTAATGCTGCCGCTCAAGATACCCGCATTAAAGCAACCGTTACTTCTACCATGTATGATATGACGAGAGTAAGTGCCAAAGGTTATAATGACTCAATGTCTGCAGATGACCTCTACAAACTGCGCCAAAGCTTGAACGCACAACGCACCGAAGACGCCATGAAAGGCACTTATGCCGAAGCTCCCGGCCTTCCTGATAAATTGACCGGCAACGAACCGCTGTTTGTAAAAGAATATTTCGAATATTACAAAACACCGCGCGGTTTCCACAAACGTTCGATTAACTCTAACGGACACTGGAACACCACTTCTGCTCTTTCACTGATAACTCAACCTATTTTGGCTTATAGCGACACCATCAAAAGTGCTGTTTTAATGATTCATGGTGAAAAAGCTCACAGCCGTTATTTTTCGGAAGACGCATTCAAAAAACTCACCGGAGAAAACAAAGAGTTATACATTGTTCCTGATGCAAACCATGTAGATTTGTACGACAACCTGGAAAAAATCCCGTTCGATAAAATTGAAGAATTTTTCAAAACCAATCTTAAATAAGGAACAAACATGGCAATCAGAAAAATATTACCAATACTGCTGATAGCAGTATCAATTTTTGGGGGAGAAAATACTATGGCACAGAATACTTTATCTGCCAAACAACAATCAATTGCCGCAAGTGCTGCTTATGCCGCACTTGGTGACCAACAGGGCTTAAAAAAAGCCTTAGCCGAGGGCATAAACCAAGGTGCTTCCGTTAACGAACTGCGTGAAGTTCTGGTTCAATCCTATGCTTACTGCGGTTTTCCGCGCAGTTTGAATGCATTGGCAACTCTAATGCAACTGGCAGAAGAAAAATCTCTTGATACCTCTGCCTCAAAATCAACCCCACTTGATAATGCACTTGCCACCGGTGCTGAAAACCAAACCAAATTGGTCGGCTCAGAAGTTAAAGGCAAATTATTTGATTTTGCACCGGCAATTGATGAATATTTAAAATCTCACTTATTCGGCGATATTTTCTCTCGTTCCGATATCGACTGGCAAACCAGAGAACTGGCAACCGTTGCTATGCTTGCCGCTCGTGAAGGTGTAGAAAGTCAACTCAATGCTCATATTCAAATTGCCAAACATAACGGGCTGACTGATGAGCAAATAAAAGAAGTTTTATTGATTGCCTCAAAAGCTCGAGCTGAAAATATTCTGTTCGGCATGGGCGAGAAAAACCCTTACGGAAAATATTTTATCGGACAAAGCTACCTGCAACCTATCAATAAAGAAGGTGTGCCGATGTTTAATGTAACCTTTGAGCCCAAATGCCGCAACAACTGGCATATTCACCACAAAGGCGGTCAAATTTTGATTGCCGTATCGGGACGTGGTTGGTATCAGGCTTGGGGAGAAGAAGCTCGTGAGCTTAACCCCGGCGATGTCGTAAACATTCCGCCCGAAACCAAACACTGGCATGGTGCTGCCAAAGACAGCTGGTTTACCCACATTGCTGTTGAAATTCCAAGTGAAGGCGGCTCGACTGAGTGGCTTGAACCTGTTGCCGATGAAGAATATAACAAATTAAAATAAGGATATAAAAATGACCAAAAAAGTATTAATTATCTCATCAAGCTTGCGTGGCGGAAGCAACTCCGAAATCGTTGCTCATGAAGTAGAACGCGGTGCCGTTGACGCCGGATTTGAGACCGAATTTATCAGCCTCAAAGACAAAGCAATCAACTTTTGCAAAGGCTGTCTTGCCTGCCAAAAAACTCTCAAATGCGTCATCAAAGATGACATGGTTGAGCTGATTCAAAAGGTTCAAAATGCAGACACTTTGGTCTTTGCCACCCCGATTTATTACTATGAAATGAGCGGTCAACTCAAAACCTTTTTGGACCGTTGCAACCCGCTGTTCTCACAAGAAAACAAATTCCGCAACGTCTATCTGCTGACCACCTCTTATGATGCTTCGGACGAGGCATCTGATAATGCTGCCAATGGCCTCAAAGGATGGGTTGCTTGTTTTGAACAATCACGCTTTGCCGGACTTTTAGCCGGCGGCGGTGTAAATGATCCCAAAGAAGTAAGCAAACATAATGATCTGCTTCAAAAAGCTTACAATTTTGGTAAAAATTTAAAATAAGGAAAAAATAATGTCTTATCTTGAACAAATTAATTCGCCTGCCGACCTCAAAAAGCTGAATATTTCGCAAATGCAGACATTGGCTTCCGAGATCCGCGATGCTATCTTAAATCGTGACAGCACCGTCGGCGGCCACGTCGGCCCCAACCTCGGAATTGTCGAAACCGCAATTGCTCTGCACTATGTTTTCAACTCTCCGCGTGATAAAATTGTCTGGGATGTTTCGCATCAATGCTATCCGCACAAATTGTTGACCGGACGTAAAGAAGGTTTTTTGACTGTTGAAGGCATGCAAAAAATATCCGGTTACACCAATCAGGATGAAAGCGAACACGACTTTTTCAAAGTTGGTCATACCTCTACTTCCGTAAGTCTTGCCTGCGGTCTTGCCAAAGCTCGCAACCTCCGTGGAGAAAAGCACAACGTAATCGCCGTTATCGGTGATGGTTCGCTTTCCGGCGGCGAGGCTCTTGAGGGGTTTAGCAATGCTGCCGTATTAAACAGTAACATCATAATTATCTTAAACGACAACGAGATGTCCATTGCCGAAAATCACGGCGGTCTATACACCAACCTGCGTCTTTTGCGTGAAACCAATGGCAAAGCCGAATGCAATATGTTTAAAGCCCTTGGTTTTGACTATCATTATGTAGCAGATGGCAATTCTTTGGAAGCAATGATCGATGTTTTGAACAAAACCAAAGACACCAACCGACCGACCGTAATCCATATTCACACCCTCAAAGGCAAAGGCTATGCGTTGGCTGAACAAGACAAAGAGCCGTGGCACTGGAGTGTTCCTTTCAACCTCAAAGACGGCAGCCCCAAATGGAATATGTCAGGCGAAAACTATAATGACATTACCTATGACTACCTGCTTAAAAAAATCAAAAACGATCCGACCGTCGTAGCAGTCAACGCCGGAACTCCCGGAGTTTTTGGACTCAACGCCGAAAGACGTAAAGTTTTAGGTGAACATTTTGTTGATGTCGGCATTGCCGAAGAACATGGTGTTGCTTTCACCTCTGCTCTTGCCAAAGGCGGTTGCAAACCTATCTTTATGGTTATGAGCTCGTTCATTCAACGCACATACGACCAACTCTCGCAAGATTTGGCCTTAAACAACAACCCCGCAGTTATATTGGTTGCCTGGGGCGGCATTTCCGGTGCTGATATGACACACCTTTGCTCGTTTGATATTTCTATGATTTCAAACATTCCTAATTTGGTATATCTCGCACCGACCACGGTTGAAGAATATTTGGCAATGCTTGACTGGGGATTGGAACAAAACAAACATCCGGTTGTTATCCGTATGCCTAAAGAGATTGTCCATACCACAGCAAATGTAGATAAGAACTACGACAACCTCAACACCTATCAAACAGCCGCACAAGGCAAAGATGTAGCCATTATTGCCGCCGGAAGTTTCTTTGGTCTGGGACAGCAAGTGGCAGAAGAACTCAAAAAACACCATCTGACACCTACCCTGATTAACCCGCGTTATCTGACCGGTGTTGACAAATCATGCCTTGAAAAACTCAAAGCCGAACACAAACTTGTTATTACGCTTGAAGATGGCGAACTCGACGGTGGTTTTGGTGAAAAGGTCGGCAGATTTTACGGTCCGTCCGAAATGAAGGTGTTGAACTACGGTTCATTCAAAGAGTTTACCGACCGTGCCGATTTAACTGACCTTTACAATCGTTATCACTTGACTGTTAAACAAATTGTTGATGATATTTTACAAAACATTTGAGAGGTAAAAGCATGAAAAATTTTTTATATTTGATTACCGCTGTTCTCACTTTTTTGAGCAATATTAATGTACAAGCACAGGAGAATAATATGACAGATAAAAAAATATTGGTAGCATATTTTAGTGCCACCGGCACAACTGCCAAAGTTGCTGAACGTTTATCACAGGCAATTAATGCCGATTTGTTTGAGATCAAACCGGCTCAACCCTACAGCAACGCTGACCTTGACTGGACCGACAAAAAAAGCCGCAGTTCGGTTGAAATGGCTGACAAATCAAGCCGCCCGGCTATTGCTGACCAAGTCGCCGACATGAGTCAATACAATGTTGTATTTGTCGGTTTTCCGATTTGGTGGTATCGTGAACCCTCAATCATTGATACTTTTATGACAAGCTATGACTTTGCCGGCAAAACCGTTATTCCGTTTGCCACATCAGGCATGAGCGGTATTGGTGATTCCGGCAAAAGCATGCAAGCCTTAGCTCCTTCTGCCAAAGTTTTGGAAGGCAAACGTTTTTCCTCCGGCGTATCAGCAGAAGAGCTGAAATCATGGGCTGAAGGATTATTTTAACCCACAACAAATAACTACAAAAGCCGAGGCTCTCCTCGGCTTTTTTTAATTATATTTTAAGCAAATTGGATTATTATATAATTGGTGTAATTTTAGGAATATTTAATGGCTTATTGCAACTGGAGCGGAACATCAGAACTCAACACCCTGTACCACGACCATGAATGGGGTGTTCCTCTCCATGACGACCAAAAACAGTTTGAATTTTTGATGATGGAAGTCATGCAATGCGGCCTCAACTGGAATATGATGATTAATAAGCGCGAAATTTTCCGCCGCTGTTTTGATAATTTTGATTATGACCAAATTGCCGCCTATACCGACCATGACTTAAACCGGATTATGAACACTGCCGGCATGATTAAAAGTCCTCGCAAAATAAACGCCATCATCAACAACGCCCGTTGTTTTCAAAAAATCCGTCGGGAATTCGGCAGTTTTTGCAATTATCTTTGGGCTTTTTCTGGCGGCAAAACCATTCTTTACGACCGCCACGGCGAAGGCTATATCCCTGCCAGCAACGAGCTGTCCGACCTCATCAGCAAAGACTTGAAAAAAAGAGGTTTCAAATTTCTCGGCACGGTTACTGTATATTCACATTTACAAGCTTGCGGCATTATCAATGACCATGGAGATGACTGCCCTCGCTATCAATACATTGTCAACAATTTTCCTACAATCAGAAAACGCCGCCGCAAAGAAAAAGGCGTCGTACATTTTGTTTCTGAATACTAGAAAGGAACTATCATGAAAAAAGTAATCATCGTCAACGGAAGCCCACGCAAAAACTTTAATACCGCAAAGCTCTTAAAAGAAGCCGCCCGCGGTGCTGAAGAAAGCGGAGCCGAAGTTGAATTTTTCCACCTGTACGACCTCAACTATAAGGGCTGTATAAGTTGCCTTGCCTGTAAACGTAAGGGCGTTGCCCAAAAAGGATTGTGCTTTTTCAAAGACGGACTGACACCTTTGTTAGAAAAATGTCTGAATGCCGATGCTGTAATTGTCGGTTCTCCGGTTTATCACTCTTATCCGTCCGGCATGTTCCGCTGTTTTATGGAGCGTTTTATTTTTCCGGCACACACATATATGCTGGATCGAGTTAACGGTGGTCTCAAACGAGTTATAAACCGTACCTTGCCCGTCGGTGTCATCATGACCATGAACGCCACCAAGGAACAATATAAAAGCAACAAATATGACATTATTTTAAGAGAAAACGAAGAAAGCCTCCATGCCGTATTTGGGTACTCGGAAACTCTCTATGCATTTGATACATTCCAATACACAGACTATGCAAAATATGATTGCGACTTGTTTGACCCCGTACACAAAGCTTTAGTCCGTGACAAACAATTTCCAATTGATATGCGCAAAGCTTACGAAATGGGCAAACGCCTAGCCACCATGAATAACTAACTTTTAACAGGAAAACACTTTGTATTATATAACGCTGCCTGATGAGGTCAAATATGAAATTATCAAAACTGATCTTTGCCGGACTTTTACTCTTGGTACCAACAAGTTCAGCCTTTGGAGAGAATAACCAAAATATGACTATTACCGTAAACATTTATTACACCGGAGAAAACGGCAATGCCCGCAAATTTGCCGAAGAAATGGAGCAAAGCGGAACCGTTGCGGCAATTCGTGCTGAAGAAGGCAATTTAAGATATGAATATTTTTATCCCAAAAATGATAATGAGACCGTGCTCTTGATTGATAGTTGGCAAAACCAAAAAGCTATTGATAAGCACCACGCCTCCCCAATGATGTCAAAGATTGCCGAACTCCGCAACAAATAGACTTACATATGAAAGTCGAACGCTATGTTGAGGACAAAACCGGCATTCCCGAACAAGATAAAAACTTTATCAAAAAATAATTTTTAAGCCGAGGTTTTATCCTCGGCTTTCTTTTTTATTTTTCAAGCATTCCGATACCGCGTAAAATCCCTATCATCCCCTCGGCCGCAATGTCATTGACCACTTTTCCTTCATCATTAAAATAATAAAAATTCATAACCGAAACGGCAATTTTTCTTTTTTCTAACCGTATAACTGTGGCTCTCATCTAACAGCTCAAACAAAACATCATCTTTTATGCTGTCATCCAAAACCAGCGTAATCCAATACTTTTTATTCATATGATACGCCGGATAAAAGCCTTCTTGTTTAAGTAATTGTTGAATTTTTTGTTCATCAATTTTCATATTTACAATCTCGACATTACCATCTGATTTTTTATCGAGTTTGCTTTTTGCAATATTCATCACCAAGGCATACCATTTACCGCTGTCATTATTTTTAAACACGCCAAAATCGCTGTATTTTTCCCATGGAAACTCCGGCTTATCACCATATTTTTCGGCCGCAAAAGCCACCATGCGGTTGGTTTGCGCACTAACAAAGCTGTTTTCTCTAAAACATAATTCTTTTATTTCTTGCAAAATCTTTTCGTATTCATTCCGAACTTTTACCGAATACCCCTCGGTATTATTTTCCAACCTCAGCGGCAAATAAACCTCCTCGCTTGCCACATCAATCACGTCTCCGCTGACTTTTCCGGTTTTATCAATTTTAATAACGGCGCAAAAATCATCGTTCATAAAATTTTTCTTCAATATCCAGTTCTCGGCATCTTTTACAAATCCGGCTTTTTTAAGTTTGCTGACTTCAAGTTTACATTTCTTAAAAACTTTATCTTCAATTGTCATTTTTGCCTCAAATAAATATTTCCCTTGCAACATTTTATTAATTTTTTCGCATTATGCTCAATATAACATTTAAAGGATTTATCATGTCAAGTATTAGTTTAACCGAAAAAAGCAACCCCGACACCAAAGACATTGACCTTATGTCATCTCTCCAGATTGTTACCGCCATCAACCGCGAAGACCAAAAAGTTGCACCGGCAATCCAAAAAGTTTTGCCTCAAATTGCCAATGCGGTTGAAACAATTGCTCAAGCATTTCTCAACGGCGGAAGACTAGCCTATTTTGGTGCCGGCACATCAGGGCGTATCGGTGTGCTTGATGCTTCTGAATGTTGGCCGACTTTCGGCGTTGACCATGGCATGGTTAGGGGATACATTGCCGGCGGCGATCAGGCTTTGCGCCTGTCGGTAGAAAACGCTGAAGACAGTGCCGAAATGGCTCTTGCTGACCTCAAAGACTTTGCTCCCACAGCTAAAGACGTTGTTGTCGGCATATCAGCCAACGGCTCTCCTCGTTACGTTGCAACCGTAATGGAACAAGCTCAAAAAATCGGTTGCAAAACCATTGCTGTAACTTCCAACCCCGAAGCACTCATCAAAAATTTTTCCGACATTTTCATCAATCCGATTGTCGGAGAAGAAGCAATCACCGGTTCTTCCCGCATGAAATCAGGCACCGCGCAAAAAATGGTCTTAAACATGCTTTCGACCGGCGCAATGATTCGCATTGGTAAAACTTATCAAAATTATATGATTGATTTGCGAGTTTTGAACGAAAAACTTCAACAACGAGCTATCCGCTTTGTTACAGAAATTGCCGGCATCACTGAAAGAGAAGCCGCCGAATATCTTAAACAAACCGATAACAATGTTAAACTCGCCTGCGTAATTGCCATCAAAAAATGCAGCATCAAACAGGCTCAAAAACTTTTACAGCAAGCAAACGGAATTTTGCGAAAAATTATATAACTAAAATTTTCAAACAAACAAATTATCGAAAAATCAATGCAAACATTCACCCTACACACCCATAACCACGAACAGAATTTTGATGGTCATTATTCAGCAAGAGAAATGATTCAAGCTGCTCAAGACAAGGGCTTTTCAACTATAGGTGTTACCAATCACCTCATGGTTCATCCCAACATGCCGGCATACACATACGACATGCCCATGTTCTTCAGCGATTTTAATAAGGCTGAAAAAGTATATATGCGACATATTGAGATTTTGCAAAATCTCAAATCAGATTTTAAGATTGACATCAAAATCGGTTTTGAAGTTGATTTTTTCACATCTTCAGAATGGCGTAGAAATTTTGAAAAAATGATTACCAGACTACCGGTGGACTACCTGATAAGCGGCTCTCATTTTCTCAAAACAAAAGACGAAAGTTTTTTGTGCAATATATTTCACCTCAAACAATTTTCGCCCTCCATTGATAAAGAAACAATGCATCATCTTGTAATAAATCATTTTGAGAACATAATTGCTGCCATCAAGAGTGGATACTTCAGCTTTATTGCTCATCTAGATTACTGCTCTATTTTCGGACTGGGAGAAGACAAGAAATACGACAAATATAAATACAAAATTCTTGAAACTCTAGAACAAACAAAAACTCCGTTTGAAATCAACACCAGTGGCTACGACCGCATCAACCGCCCTCATCCTGCTCCTTGGATGATACAAGAAATGTCTGCAAAAAACGGCATTGTTCCAATAGTCATAAGCGATGATGCTCATTTTACCGAACATTTAGGTCGCCATTTTGCAGAAGCAGAAGCACTGCTCAAACAACTTAATTACACCAATCGTTTTACACCCGATATGCTGAAAAAACCTTAGTTTCAACTCAATTATTTAAAGTTTTTAATTCTTTACCAATGGAACTTTTGCTCAGCCTTCAGTTGATTAAAATGTTCCATATCACGATATTTAAACACCTTGGCAGGGTTTCCGCCAACTATTGCTCCGGACGGGATATCTCCATGCACAACGGCTCCGCCCTGAATAATTGCCCCTTCTCCGATTGTTGTGCCCGGCAAAATCAAAACTCTCACCCCAATCCACACAAAATCACCAATTTTTACATCTTTATAAATTCTCTTATCATCATATGGGATTTCTTCACCTTCGTAATTATGATTTTCTGTAACAATCAAACAATCTCCTGCTGCAATCACATGTGAGCCTATTTCGACATTTCCTTTTCCGGCAATTTTCATACCATGTAAAAGCACATAGTCCCCAATTGTTGTGTTTTTATTGACCTTGCTTGTAGATGTAACTTTCAAATGTTTCCCGACACTTTTGGCTGTTTTGCGAATTTTCCAAATATAAACATTTCTGTTATCACCGCACCACAAAATATCTTCCAACCGCTTTAAAAACGGCTTGCGATATTTTTTAAACGGTATCAACATACTGATTAACTTTGCCAATGTTTTCATCATAATCTCCTTAAGAAACATCAGCATCAAACGTACGATTTTTAATTACATATGTCAATCATATAAAATCAGCCGTTTACAAGCCCAAAAAACATATTTTGTATCGTACGTTTTAAAACTACTTTGAATATTCGTCTGATTTTAGCATCATATCAATCGGTTGTCTAATCTCAACCCGCGGATACCACACAATACTGTTATTATCCTTATCCCAACCGGTTCCGACAAAACCATCATTAGACAATTTCATCATTTTATTAAACAAAATCGGCACATTCTTATGAACATCTGTTCCCAAAGATAAAACATACGGACGGCTCATATCCAAGTTATAATCGGTGCTACCGTCCAAACTTTTTTGCAAATAAATCACTTTTGCATTATCTTCCGGATCATAATCAACTCTGGCAATATTCATGCCATATTGAATTGCATTGACCCAACTCGCCGGATTATCTGCGGCAATCTGCGTAATTGCCAATTTACGACCGGCCGAAATTGCGACTTCCTCACGAATTTTCAGCATTCGTTTCATCAGTCCTCTACCACGATATTGCGGATCAACCAACACCGCTTTGTAAACTGCCAGGTCTTCATTAGGACGCTGAAAAGCGAACTCTTCCAGCTCCCTTTTATCATTGTTCCCCGGCAACGATAAAATTGACTGCGACACCAACCGATTTTTATCAAACAGACCAAAAACATACATATGGTCGCTTTTCAGAGCGTTACTAAAATCATCTAATGTTCTGTGCAAAATAAAATGCTGTTCGTCCGGCTTAAATCCGGCAATAATTTTATCCTGCAAATCAACCAGACTGTGCAAATCAGCCGTGCACATTTCCAGTCGTCTCAAATCCAATCCTGATATATCTTTGGTCATCGTTATTCCTCGTTTCGGCAAAACTAGAAGAAAGCAAAAGTATTGTCAAATATTTTTTTATGTGTAAAATTCTCAAGAGAAAGGAAAGAATATGTTAAATCCCGTCGAATTTTGCCAAAAACTGGTTTCATACCCGAGCGTAGGTGCTGATATTGAAACAATCGTAAATGTTGTCGCTGCTGAATTTTCTCAGCTTGGCTTTCAAATTAAAATACTTAATATCACTGATCAAAAAAACACCCGCCCTGCTCTTGTTGCCACATATTCACGGGGAATCGGCAAACATTTGCTGTTTTGCGGTCATCTTGATGTCGTTCCTGCCGGCAATGATGAATTATGGACACATCCTCCGTTTGCTGCTCAAATTGACAACGGCATCTTATACGGACGTGGTGTTTGTGATATGAAAGGCGGTATCGCCTCTTTTGCCGCCGCTGCCGCACAAATTATTGCCGACAACACATGGCAAGGCAAAATCACCGTTATTCTTTCTACCGACGAGGAAGAACCGATTGTCTGTTGCACCAAGGTTGCTTTGCAAACGCTTATAAACCGTGGAGAAAAATTTGATTTTGCAATTGTCGGAGAGCCTTCAAACGCCCATAATTTTGGTGATGCCATCAAAATCGGACGCCGTGGCGACATTGTCATCAATATTGCCTCTTTCGGAAAACAAGCACATACCGCTTATGCTTCAACAACCGACAACCCTATTCATGGCTTGGTAGAACTATTGCATAAACTACAAGCTATTACTCTTGACAACGGCAACCCGTATTTTCCGCCGTCTGCAATGCAAATCACTACCATAGATGTCGGCAACAGAGCCAGCAACATTGTTCCCCCACGAGCAACCGCCCAGATAGACATTCGCTTCAACAATGTCCACACATCATCAAGCATCATCAATCTGGTTAAGCGTCAAGCCGAAGCCACAACCGGAACATTTGAGTTCAAATTTGATATTATCGGCGAATCTTTTTTCAGCCCGATAAGCAATCACATTGAAATGCTTACCGCTACAATCAAAAAACACTGCGGCACCACCCCCGAATACTCAACTTCAGGCGGAACTTCTGACGCTCGCTTTATTGCCCCATACTGTCCGGTTGTTGAATTTGGTCTGACTAACTCTACCATTCACAAAGTCAACGAGTGCGAAAAAGTTGAAAACATACTCAAACTCACACAAATTTACACCGATTTTATGAAAGATTTTTTTGCTTAGATACAACAAAAGCCCTGATTTAACAGGGCTTTGAGATGGTGCTCGGGGACGGGATCGAACCGCCGACACGAGGATTTTCAGTCCTCTGCTCTACCAACTGAGCTACCCGAGCAGGTTAACGCAACAGTTTATAATAGATATTTTAGACATTGTCCAGCATATTTTTATTTTTTGTGTAATTTTTTTATAACCTGTTGATTCAACAGACTATTGTTCGTGCTCTACACGATATTTTGCCACTGCCATCGCAATGGCATACATTTTATTATAAAGCTTGGTACCATTGGCTTTTACTGTCTCAAAACATTCATCGTCAGCAATCAATTCTTTTACATCGCCCAACTCTTTTTTGCCTTCTACGGCATTTTTAACCCCATTGACCAGCACATTACCTTCCATCTCAACCAACTTTGCCCCATCCTCGCTGTTCATCGGGCTCACTCTAAACCCCCAAAAATTATGCTCATCGCAACCTTTACCCATATTGTCGGCCAAAAACAGATTTCCTCGGTCATCAGGAAAATAACTTAACGGAATTTTCTCCTCACGCCGCACCGCATCAAGCGCCAGTTCAAAGTTATTATGATGGCTTGTTTCAAAATCTCGTGCCGAGGCAAAAGATACCATGGTTGACTTTGAACATCCGAGCGGACAATACGGAGATTGTGTAACAATCAACAACTGTTTTTGTACAAACTCCCTGCTTTCTTTGTCATACCCGAGTTCTGCCATTCTTTTTTGCATCATTTCCTCAAGTTTCAATGCCGTATATGCACCGTGGCAATGGGCAAATATTTGCAATTTGCGAATATTTTTAGCCGCTTTTTTAGCGCTGAATCTTCGACCGTTATTGCTTAATCTCGGCTCAATAAAATCATCAAATATGTCTTTTATATATTTTGGATCTTTTGTTTCCGCATTGAGTTCTTTATCACGCACATTGCGATGATGTTCCTGCATCAATTTTGTACGAGCCCAGTTAACATCCATATACTCACCAAAGTCATAGATTACACCATAAATATTGACTTTGTCCTGCAAATCATGCTTTTCCATCAAACGATAAATCTCGCCCAAATATCCGTTTAGTTCTTTTTCAAAGCGAACACCGTCGCCGCCCAAGGCCAACACACAAGGCTTTTCATTATCTACATCACTGACATTTTCAAAGCCATAAGGATTTTCATCGCTTTTGGCTGTTCTTTTATGCACTGAAACCTTACTGCACAATTTTTCATAATCCCCCAAAACTCGATACGCCACTTTTTGGGATATTTTATTATTTTTCGGATGTTCCAAGCCTTTTTTTATAACTTTGGTCAATCTTTCTTCATATTCCGGAAAAATGTCTCGCATTTGTCCTGCGCTTTTGTACAGTGCTGACAAAGCCGAATGGTCCTGATCCTTATCATCGACATGCTTTTCCATCAACTCTATGCAACGTTCCGGAATTGTGCTGTCAATAGGTCGGCTGTCATCAACATACACGGTATTTTCATCAATAGTCGGGTTAGAAACCGCCATATAAGCCAAATTTTTATAAAAATCGCCCTGTTTTTTAGGCGTCAACCTTTCTTCCAAAATATCAAGCAGTTGTCCGCCCAACTCAAAGTGTTTCTCATAGATTTTATCAATATTTGAATAAATTGATGCTCCGATATCTTCACTTTTTGTCGCCGTATCGACCATCTTATCGGCATCGGCACCTTTCTCGGCGCTTCTGATTGCGGCCAACGCCGCCACACCGAATACATATCCTCCGTTAGGTCCGCAGTCTTTTGAATGTTCCATTGTTGTATCAAAAAAATACTGAACCATACGTGTATGTGTTTTCAACAGGTCCGGCACACAACGTGCTGCAAAATCAGGTTTCTGTTTCGATATTTTATCAAATTCCGACGTCAGTTCTTCATCTTTAACATGCTCAGCAGCCTTGCAAAACAGTCTCATTGCCATTGGGGCCGTATCAGAGCAAAAACCCGAATACTTAAGCGAATCTCTGACCGCCGCAAGAGTATAACTTGACAGTTCAGGATATTCCTCAAGTGCAGAATAAAGTTGCTTATATCCTTCAAAACAGTCATCAAATTTGAGATCATCGCCATCGGTAAACTTCACCAACCAGTCATATGCTGCACTTTTCTGCATTTTATTTCTCCATTTACAACAATTGAGCCTATTGTAGCATAAAGCTTCTTTTTTGTCTATTTATAAAATACAAAAGAGCCTGTTGCACATGCAAGAGGCTCTTTTATGAATAGACGTCGGATCATTTCGTAATTTTTTTACGCTTTTTGTGTTCTCTGATGTTGTCGCCAATTCCTTCAAACAAAATCCACAGGACACCACATACGTAAATGAACATTATTACCGGCAATGCGATAATTTCGAATACGTCAGGTTTTTTCATATAATTAATAAAAAATAACGGGTTATGCAGCGATTATACACTAATATATTTTTTTGTCAAACAGAAAAGCTCCCCACCCGAAGGTGAGGAGCTCAAAGAACTTGTCTTTACCGAACGACTAGAGCCCGAGAGCTTCTGCCGGAGTGGGATAACCCCCTCTTTCCAGCTTGGCTCTGATTTCTTTGTTGAAGACATAGTCACCATTGGTATCATACATGTCATCAACGCTGATCCCTTTGTACGAATACATCGGGAAGTCAAGCAGCTCGTCCACGCTCAGGTCATTGTTCCACAACGCCTGAAGTACATAGAAGTACTGCTTGGGCTCATCACCAGTGGTCCGATCTTCAATCTTCAGCCATTTGCCTGCCTCTTCGAGGTTTCCCTCATTAACCTTCGCCAGGAAGGTAGAGTTAGCAAATCTGCGTCCGCCCATGCGCATAGCTGCCAATGTAACGACAACCATTTGCTTGTTTGTCAGCTTGACTTCAGAGTTGAGGTGGTTCAAAACCAACGGGCGCCAATCCTGAGCTACGACATCAACAGACTCCTCATAGGTCAGCCCGCTGAAATCGTACTCGGTAACCGGCTTGTCGTTGATAAACTTGAAGCCGACCAAGGCACGAGGACAATCTTCATCAACACTCTCCTGCACACCATCAAGGTACGCACGAACGGTTACGACATTGTCAAAAGCCTCGTCATAGACGACCTCAGGCATATCGGCAAACCCGCTTTTCATTGAATTCGAACAGCTGTGCCAAAGTGCCACAATCAGCAGCACAAGAACAACGGCCGCCCCGATCCAGTGCCAAGCATTCTCCTTTTTTCGTTCTGCGGCGGGGTCATCGGGCGCTGTGCGCTTGAAAAGACCGGTAAACCAGTCCCAAAATAGCACCAGCCATCCCCACACGATAAAGCCGAAAGGCTTCAGCGCATGGCTCCACAACCACACCAGCCCATCCACCAGATAAGATCCGAGGACGTACAGCAGAATGAAGGGAAAGCACAGAATCAGGAGCAGCACCTTCAGGTTGTAGTTGATAGTTAACGAACCCTGCCACCAGTTTTTGCCGGTGTTAAAAGAAAAGATCTTCTTCATAGAAAAAATAATTAAATTAATAACTCAGTGAACAGACCAATTATAGCCCATTTTTGTTTTTTTGTCAACATTTTGGTCAAAGCCGTAGTCTTTTGTTTTAAAATTTAAAAAACGCGAAAAATTATCAAAAAATGGCATTTTTTGCACATTTTTGCCCCAAAAATTGCATTTTTTTACATATTTTTGTTGTTTTAAATTTTAGATTGGAGTACAAGAGGAAACAGTTGTTTTAATTTTAAAGAGAGAAATGGAATGTCAAATCCTATTGATACAAAAATAGTCAACAAATTGGCCGAGATTCTCGACAAGAATGGTCTTGCCGAACTTGAATACGAAACCGAAAATTTCCGTGTTTCATTAGTAAAATCTCGTGCAGCATCAACCGCTTGTCCGGCTCCTGTTGCTGAACCTGCTGCTGTTGTTGCATCTGCCGCACCTGTTGTGGCAACTCCGGCTCCTGCTGCTGATGATGTTGATATCTCAACTCTACCCGGCTGTGTAAAATCACCAATGGTCGGTGTTGTTTATCTCTCGAGTGATCCCAACTCTGCCAACTACGTCAAAATCGGAGATACCGTCAGCGAAGGTGACACCGTATGCTTGATTGAAGCCATGAAAACCTTCAATCCTGTCAAAGCTCACCAAGGCGGTAAAGTTACCAAAATTTTGGTAGAAAGCGGAGATCCGGTTGAATATGGTGAACCGCTGGTCGTTATTGAATAATAACCTCAGGGAACATATCATGTTTGAAAAAGTATTAATTGCAAACCGTGGCGAAATTGCTTTGCGTATTCATCGTGCCTGCCGTGAAATGGGCATTCATACCGTTGCCGTTCACTCTGAAGCCGATGCCAAAGCCATGCACGTCAGACTTGCCGACGAGGCCGTTTGTATTGGACCTTCTCGTTCGGCTGATTCATATTTGAACAAATCGGCAATTATTTCTGCCGCCTTAATCACCGGTGCTGATGCCATTCACCCCGGTTTTGGCTTTTTATCCGAAAACGCCGATTTTGCCGAAATGGTTGAATCTCACGGCATTACCTTTATTGGTCCGTCTGCCGCCCAAATGCGCAAAATGGGCGACAAAATCACCGCCCGTCAAGCCGCAATCGAGGCCGGAATTCCCGTAACTCCGGGTTCTCCTTCTTTAGACACGGTTGAAGACGCCAAAAAATGGGCTCGCGAAATCGGCTATCCGGTTATCATCAAAGCCAAAGATGGTGGCGGCGGCAAAGGCATGAAAATTGCGTTTAGCGAAGATGATATTGAAGAAGCCTACAAAATGGCTCGTGCTGAAGCCAAAGCTGCTTTTCCGACCGATGTTGTTTATATGGAAAAATATCTTCAACATCCCCGCCATATTGAAATGCAAATCTTAGCCGACAAATACGGCAATGTTGTTCATCTTGGCGAGCGTGATTGCTCAATCCAACGCAACAACCAAAAAGTGATTGAAGAAAGCCCCTCTCCGGCCCTCAATCAGGAGCAAAGAGAACAAATCGGTGAAATTGTTCGCAAAGCGATTGCTAAAATCGGATACTTTAATGCCGGCACGTTAGAATTTTTGTTTGAAAACGGCAAATTCTACTTTTTGGAGATGAACACCCGCCTGCAGGTAGAACACCCGGTTACTGAAGCTGTCAGCGGTATAGACATTGTCCGTGAACAAATTCGTATTGCCAGCGGTGCCGCTCTCGGATACGAGCAAAAGGATATCCACTTCAATGGTCATGCTATTGAGTGCCGCATTAATGCTGAAGATCCTAACACATTTGCTCCCTGCCCCGGAACCATTACCGAATGGCATGCCCCCGGAGGACTTGGTGTGCGTGTAGATTCTGAAATTTATTCCGGCTACACAATTCCTCCGTTTTATGACAGCATGATTGCCAAACTGATAGTTCACGGTCAGACCCGCAACTCTGCACTCATGCGTCTGCGTCGTGCGTTGGAGGAATTTGTAATTGACGGCGTTTCAACCACAATTCCGCTTCATCAGGAAATTATTTCCCAGTCGGAATTTATTGACGGAATGTACAACATCCATTGGCTGGAACAACATATGAAGAAAAACACTTCCGAAAAATAAAAAAAAGCCCCAAACTCGGGGCTTTTTTTTAATATGCAACCTCAATCCTGTACGTACCATTATATTCGCCGGCAGGAGCCCCTTGAGTAACGTGTAATGTTCCGCCGACGTTTATATATGTATCTTTACTTGTCAATGACGTAATACTTGAAGCCGGAGGATTGGTAACCAAATCCACCAACAGAGAGGTTCCGCCGTTAGATATGCTTGTCTGGCTGTCAACCGTAACAGTTACCGGACGTGAACCCGATTCCTGCTTGGTAATTTGTATAATTCCGTTGTGATAAGGATACGACGCATCATTGACCACATAAAGCGAACTCTGTCTTGTACCATCAGGATTGACCACAACATCATGCGTTGCCGTTGCCAAAAGCGTACCGAAGCTCAAATCTTGTGTACTCTGCACACTAACTGGCTGCGGATCTATAACCAAACTCACAGATAGTGTACCAGTCACATTTCCTGCACTACTTGCATTGTAACTAACACTCAGCGAACCGCTAAAATCACCATAACCGCAGTTGGCAGGAATAGTGATTCTGCCCCCATAATTGAAATTTCCTGTTCCATAGAAACCAACATTTCGTGATGTAGGATTAACCACCATATTATCAAATGATACACTACACCCCGAACATGTTGCGGGGGTCGTACACGCTATAGTACCAGTTGCCGTTGCATTTGCAGTAACTGTCTGTCCACTGAACAATGTCCAAATAGTAGTATTTTGATACTGCATAATACCATTCTTCTGATCGGAACTCGTAGCAATATTGGTTTGTGTTCCGTATGTTCCATCACTGTCCAAAACCACAATTGCTGAATTTTGCGGGTTACTCAAACGAACACTACCGAAGTTCATTGCTTGAGTCATATTAGCATTATCAGCCAGAGCGTTGTTGATTACACTCAAAAAACACACAAGTAATGCCCAAAACACCTTCATCATCGACAATCCTTACCCAAAAATACTTCTAATATAATTACAGATAACAAAAAAGCTCCACATCGTGGAGCTTTTTTTAAAAAATAATCACAGAAAATTATTTAACCATTTCGATTACTTTATCTGTAATATCAATACCGCCTTCCAAAACAACTTCTTTGGCAAAAACTACATCAAAGCCTTCTTTCTTTGCCAAATCAGCCATTTGAGCACTGATTTTGTCATCAATCTTTTGCAATGCGGCAGCATATTCTTCCTGCATAGCTTGTTGTTTAGCTACCAATTCTTCATTTGATTTTGCGGCCAACTCTGCGCCTTTTTTCTTATCGTTGCCGGCTTTCTTTTCAATTTCGGCTGTTTTATTTTTAATCCATTCTTGCAACTCTTTTGAGCGCTCCTGGTTGAGTTTTCTCAACTCGGCAACATCCTTTGACACATTCACAACCTGCTTAACATCAACAACAGCAATTTTTGCTGCTCCTGAATTTGTTGTTAAGGCTTTTGCACCGATACCGAGAACAAAAGCAATCGCCGTAATCATGATAATTCTATAATATGTTTTATTCATTACTGTTCCCCTGAAATATTAAAATCACACATAGCTTACACTTTGGCTTTTTGCCTGTCAAATGCAAAAGACAACATATCGACCGTAAATATTAGTCTGCCGCCCACTTTTCAACAATCATTTCGCAAAAGGCATCATTTTTAGCCTGTTCAACCATATCTTCAAACTTGAGTTTGGCCTTATTCCACACTGTTTCGCTGGCAATTACGCAAGTATCGGAAACAATTGATGCAATTCCGGCTTTAACAAAATACCTCTCACAGACTTTGCCGTCCTCATCAAGTATTTTGACCAAACCGGAATCAAATTTAACAATACTCGGAGCTTGACCGGCAATAACCGTCAAATTAATCTCTCCGGTCGGCAACACAACTCCCCATGCATTGCCTTGTTTTACTACTTTTTCCGGTTGCACCAATTTATACGAAACATCAGCCATCAAGCCGCCTCACCGTTTTTAATTTTTTCGGCTTTTGCCAAAGCCTGCTCGATTGTACCAACCATAAAGAATGCCTGTTCGGGAATATCGTCATACAAACCTTCCAAAATCCCCTTAAAGCCTTTAATGGTATCCTCAAGTTTTACATATTCTCCCTTAGTACCGGTAAACACCTCGGCCACAAAGAACGGTTGCGACAAAAATCTCTGGACTTTACGTGCTCTGGAAACCGTAATTCTGTCTTCATCAGACAACTCGTCCATACCCAAAATTGCGATAATATCTTGCAGAGATTTATACTTTTGCAAAATCTCTTGTACCCCGCGAGCAACACGGTAGTGTTCTTCGCCCACAACTGACGGAGCCAAAACACGGCTTGTTGAATCCAACGGGTCTACCGCCGGATAAATTCCAAGTTCCGAAATACTGCGGCTCAATACCGTTGTTGCATCCAAGTGCGCAAAAGTTGTCGCCGGAGCCGGATCGGTCAAGTCATCGGCCGGCACATACACCGCCTGAACTGACGTAATTGAACCGTCTTTGGTTGAAGTAATACGCTCCTGCATTGCGCCCATATCCGTACCCAATGTCGGCTGATATCCTACCGCCGACGGAATACGTCCCAACAATGCAGAAATTTCTGAACCAGCTTGTGTAAAACGGAAAATATTGTCAACAAAGAACAACACATCACGATGTTCTACATCTCTAAAATATTCCGCTTCAGTCAATCCCGTCAACGCAACACGAGCACGTGCTCCAGGTGGCTCATTCATTTGTCCGTACACCAAAACCGTTTTGGAATTATCACCCTTAATATCAATAACACCGGACTCAATCATTTCATGATAAAGGTCGTTTCCCTCACGAGTACGCTCACCGACACCGGCAAAAACCGAATATCCTCCGTGCCCTTTGGCAATATTATTTATCAGCTCTTGAATCAAAACGGTTTTACCAACACCGGCACCGCCGAACAGACCGATTTTTCCGCCTTTTACATAAGGTTCCAAAAGGTCGATAACCTTAATGCCGGTGGTCAAAATTTCAGTCTCTGTTGCTTGTTCCGTAAAACTCGGCGCCGCACGATGGATAGAAAAACGATCCTTATACTCAACATCTCCTCGTCCGTCAACCGGATCACCGGTAACATTGATAATACGCCCCAACAACCCCGGTCCGACCGGCACCTCAATCGGTTTTCCGGTATTTATAACTTCAATTCCGCGTTTCAATCCGTCGGTACCGTCCATTGCAATAGTTCTGACCACACCGTCTCCCAATTGCTGTTCGACTTCCAAAACCAGTTCTTTTCCCTGATTATCGCATTTTAACGCTGTATAAATGTTCGGCAAATCATCAACGTTGTCAAACTTTACATCAACAACAGCTCCCATCACCTGAAACACATACCCGTTTTTTTTGCTCATATTTCTTCTCTCCTTAACTACTAAATTGCTTCAGCACCTGCAATAATTTCGGTCAGCTCGGTCGTAATCGCCCCTTGTCGTATCCGGTTATACCTCAACGTCAGTTTGGCAATCATATCACCGGCATTTCTTGTCGCATTATCCATTGATGTCATTCTTGCACCTTGCTCTGACGCCTGAGAATTAATCATAATTCCAAACACAAACTCCTTAAACGCCAGCGGAGTCAAAACTTCCAGCATTTCATCATATCCCGGTTCCGTGATATATTCACGCATTCCGTCCATATCATCAACTCCGGTATTTACCTTTTCCAAATCAAACGGCAAAACCTGTTCGCTTACGACATCACGACTCAATGCTGATTTAAATTTGCTGTAAATTACTTCGCAAACATCAATCTTATCAGCTTCAAACATCGGCACAATTTCGTTTACCAAATTGAGGGCTTCTTCATACTGCACCCCTTGGTTGACCACAGATTCATCGTGCCGCACAATCAAGTCGGCATACTGTTTTCTGAGTGCGGCATATCCCCGATATCCGAGCGTAATAATCTGAATATTTTTTCCTTCAGATTGCAGCTCCTTAATACGTGCAATTGCCCCCCTGATAATTGCGCTGTTATAACTGCCGCACAAACCTCGATCCGACGACATTACAACTAACAAATATTTTTGAGGATCTGCTTTCGGAGTACAAAGGTTGGGCAACTTAAAGCCGATATCCGATTCTTTGGCCCGCCTTTGCAACGCATACAAAACACGACTTATGGTATCGTTTACGGTTACTCGATAAGCCGTATTCCTGATTAAAACTTCTTGAGCTCTGCGCAGTCGTGAAGCCGCAACCATTTTCATCGCCGAAGTAATTTTTTCCGTCGATTTGATTGTAGCTATGCGACTGCGTAATTCTTTTAAGCCCGCCATTTTATGCTGCCTTTACCTGCTTCAAATATTGGCTGGTGAATTCTTCATAAAACTCGGTCAACTTGGCATCAAGCTCATCAGAAATAACTTTTTTCTCTGCAATCTCACGCAACAAGTCCGGATGTTCTTTAGCCGCATTATCACGAACCGCCTTTTCAAAGTTTTGTACCTCATTCACCGGCAACTTATCCAAGTATCCTCGAACACCGCCGAAAATAACCAAAACCTCTTCCGCAACACTAAGCGGAGAATATACCGGTTGTTCGAGCAAAACCGTCAGCCGTTCACCACGTGCCAACAGCTTTTTGGTTGAGGCATCCAAATCCGATGCAAACTTTGCAAATGCCGCCATTTCACGATATTGTGCCAAATCTAGTTTGATTTTTCCGGCAACTTGTTTCATTGCCTTAATCTGTGCGGCTGATCCGACACGGCTTACCGAAATACCGACATTTACCGCCGGACGAATGCCTTGATAAAACAGCGATGTTTCCAAGAAAATCTGTCCGTCCGTAATTGAAATTACGTTGGTTGGAATATATGCAGAAACATCTCCGGCCTGAGTTTCAATGACAGGCATTGCCGTCAATGATCCGGCGCCGTTTTCATCACTCATCTTAGCTGCCCGTTCCAACAGCCTTGAGTGCAAATAGAAAACATCACCCGGATAAGCCTCACGCCCTGGTGGACGGCGGAGCAACAATGACATTTGACGATATGCCGTTGCCTGTTTTGACAAATCATCATAAAAGATAACCGCATGCATGCCGTTATCACGAAAATATTCCCCCATTGCACAACCAGAATACGGAGCAATAAACTGCATCGGTGCAGCATCTGATGCTGTTGCCGCCACAACAATTGTATAATCAAATGCCCCATGGTCTTTCAAAGTCTGAACAACCTGTGCAACTGTTGAACGTTTTTGCCCTACTGCAACATAAATACAATACAGTTTCTCTTTTTCAGACTTTGCTTGTGCATTGATATTTTTTTGATTGATTATTGTATCAACTATAATTGATGTTTTTCCGGTCTGACGATCACCGATAATCAACTCACGTTGACCGCGTCCGATTGGGATCAAAGCATCCACAATTTTTAGTCCGGTTTGCACCGGTTCACACACGCTCTGACGCTCGATAATACCCGGAGCCTTAACCTCGGAATTGCTATATTTATCAGCTTTTATGCTGCCCAAACCGTCAATCGGTTCACCCAAGGCATTCACAACACGCCCCAACAGTGCTTTTCCGACCGGCACACTAACAATTTTATCAGTACGTTTAACAATGTCGCCTTCTTTAATTCCCGTATCATCACCAAACAATACAACGCCGACATTATCTTCTTCCAAGTTTAATGCCATGCCCTTAACGCCGTTAGGGAATTCGACCATTTCATTATATTTTACATTATCCAGTCCATACACGCGAGCGATACCGTCGCCGACGGACAAAACTCGTCCCACTTCGGCAACGTCAATATCAGCTTTAGCTTCAGCTATTTTAGACTTTAACAGCGATGCTATTTCACTTGCTCCAGACATTATTTATACTGCCCCTTTCATCAACATCATTAAACGATCAATTTTTCCTTTAACTGAATCATCAATAATTTTAGAATTACACTCAACCAACAATCCGCCCAAAATTTCGGGTTTGATTTGATAGTCGACCACTACTTTTTTGCCGGTATATTTTTCCAATGCGGAAATCAATTTTTTCTTTTGCGTTTCGGTCAAATCTATAACCGTTTTTACCTGTACCGGACAAATATTTTTTTTGCGATAAAAAATATCCTTAAAATCCTGCAAAACATAAAACAGAACGCCGGAACGGCCATTCTTTGCCATAGTCTTAAACAGACCGCACATCGGTTGCGATAACTTTTGTTTTTTTGCTACCACACTCAGTACTGATTCTTTATCATCGTTGCTCAAAATCGGATTGGTCAGATATTTCATAATTTGCGGATCTTCATTAAACTCGTCGACCAATTTCAGCGTCTCGCCAAAAACCTTTTCGGACACGCCTCTAGCTTCAGCCACCTCGTAAAGCGCCTCTGCATAAGATCGTACCAATTTTGTCTTCTCGTTTTTTTTCATACCGTATAATCCAATATTAATCTGCCAAAATACTACCCTTTATTAGTTTCTATTTTATTAATTTTTACATAAAAGAATAAGGATCAATATCAATTTCGATACTTACTTGATTTGGCACATTAACTTTTTGCATCCAAAGTTTAAGTACCTCTTGAATATTTACATTTCTCACCGTTTTAAGCAACAACCTGAACCGAAATTTATTCCTCAACATAAACACCGGAGCCGGAGCCGGTCCCAAAGTTGTTATATATTCCGTATTCGGCGCCGTTTTTCCCAGTGCTACCGCAATTTTTTCTGCCAAATGGGCTTTTTCGCTACTGACAATGATCGCCGCCAATTTTCCGTACGGAGGCATCTTAAGCATTTTTCTGGTTTGTTTTTCCAACTCCATAAACCTGTTACGATCATTATCAACCAAAGCCTGCAATACCGCATTCTCGGGATAAAGCGTTTGCACAATTACCTCACCGCTTTTTCCGCCTCTGCCGGCACGCCCTGCAACCTGAGACAACAACTGAAAAGTCTGTTCCGAAGCACGTAAATCGCTTCCCATCAAACCCAAATCGGCATCAACAATTCCCACCAAGGTAAGCTCCGGAAAATGGTGCCCCTTTGCCAAAATTTGCGTACCGACCATAATATCCAACTCACCACGTTCCATTTCTGCAAACACTTTTGACAGTTCAGCCACACTTGAAGTCGTATCACTTGAAAGCACTCTTAACCTTGCCTCCGGGAACCTTTTACTTACTTCTTCGGCAATTCTCTCAACCCCCGGACCGCAAGCTGTAAGTCCAGTTTCAGAGTGGCAATCAGGGCAGACTTTCGGACGGTCAGTCATATATCCGCATCTATGGCATATCAGCTTGTTGCTTGTTCGATGCTCTGCCAACCATGCCGTACAGTGCGGACATTGCAACCTGTAACCGCAATCTCTGCATATCAATAACGGAGCATAACCGCGACGGTTTAAAAACAACATGGACTGTTCGCCTTTTTCCAAATTGTCCTTTAGAGCATCAACCAACTTCGGCGCCAGCCACGAAGGTCCCCACTCGCCTTTTTGAGGTTTGTCTTTTTTCAAATCCACAATCTTAATTTTCGGCAAACTTGCTCCGGCAAAACGTTTAGTCAGTTTAACACAATCATACTTTCCGTTTTCAACATTAACCACGGTTTCCAAATCCGGAGTAGCCGTAGACAGCACCAGCGGAAAATGTCCGAGTTTTGCTCGTACAACCGCCATATCTCTGCACTGATAGTTAACAAAATCTTCCTGCTTAAATGAGTGGTCGTGGCTTTCATCAATAACAATCAGCCCCAAATCGGGATACGGCAAAAACAGTGCTGAGCGTGCTCCCACAATTACCCTGGCACGTCCTTCAACCGCCGCAATCCAGTTATCGGTTCTTTCTCTGGTACTCAGTCCCGAATGCCAACACGCCGGTTTGACGCCGAAACGTTGTTCGAACCTTGCCAGCCATTGCGCTGTTAACGATATTTCGGGTACCAAAATCAAAACTTGCCTGTGCTGTTTTAAGGCTTCAGCCGCCGCCTCAAAATAAACTTCGGTTTTACCACTTCCCGTTACACCATCAATCAAAGTAACCGAAAAGCCGTTACCTACTTTAGCCACAATGTTCTCGGCAGCCGCCTGCTGTTCATCGGTCAGTTTCACTCGAACAAAATCAGGTTCCGGCTCATTATATTGTTTTTTCTTAATTTCCTGCCTGCCGACAATCACACCGGCTTTGTTCAGAGCCTCAACCACCCCCGCACTGCAACCGGCCCCGCGGCAAATTTCCGCTTTGGTATAAGCACCATGCTTCAACAAATCAATCACATGCCATCTGGCATCAGAATTCTTTAATTTTGCCTCTGCCAGAGTTTTTCCGGTCAGTTCATAAAAAATTTCTGTCGGCTCATCATCAAATGCCTGTTTGACACTTATCACCATCTTCAGCACCATGCCGAGCGGCGCCATATTATATTGAGAAACAAATTTAACTAGTTCTGTTATCTCTTTGTTTAATGGTAAAAAATCATATTTTTTAATGATTGATTTCAACTTGTTTGGAGAACAATCGGAACTCTGCTTTTTACTCCACACCGCCCCGACGATTTCCTGTTTGCCCCACGGAACTCGCACCAATGAGCCAATCGGCAAATCGCCGTCAAATTCATAATCAAACGGCTCATCAAAAGGCAATGGCAGCAAAACACCGAAAATCATTTACACTTTTTCTCCACAAAATCATCACTGACTATACCGCATAATAACCGCAATGCAAAACCGATTTTACACACAATCCCCAAATTAAGCAGATTTTTGACAAACTGCTTGTTTTATCTCAACAAACAAAAAACGGATTGTTTTTTGATAAACAATCCGTTTTTCCTTCACAATAATAACCGTTTCAGCGAAAGAGGATAATCTTTCCTTCATGAGGGCTTCCTTCAATCAAGACTTCATCTCCTTCTTTCAAAAGGTAACGTCGAGCACCGTCTTGAGGATATTCAAAGGTTCTGTACACGCCTCCAAACAACAACACGACATTTTTGCTCTTAATTTCTCCCGTTTCGGGATCGGTATAAATAGCATGCTGAGCTCTCAACACCCTATACCATTTTTTGTTTTTTTCGTCATCCATAATCTATCAATAATTAAAATACCCGTTGGTTATACAAATCAGTCCTCAGGCTGTCAATCATTTACCAAAAATTAAACCCAAGATATTATATTTGAAATATGAAAGCTGAAATAAAATATAACGTTGACCGCCTGTTAAACGAAGTTGTAAAAGACTGGTTACAATGGCTGAAAGATGAGCGTCGCTACTCTGAACATACGGTTGACGCCTATGCTCGAGATTTGTCGCAATTTTTTGCTTTTTTTGAACAGCCGCAATCAATCGGCTCGCTTTCCAAAATGCAAATTACCGATTTTCGGCGTTATATCAGTTCCCGTCATTGCCAACTTATCACCAAGTCAGCACTGTCTCGAAAACTGTCATCAATCCGCAATTTCTTTCATTGGCTCAATCGCCGAGGCATTGTTCAAAATTCCGCCATCAGCATTCTGTCATCACCCAAAAAAGATAAAGTTTTGCCCCGTGCTCTTGATGTTCCGCAAGCCAAAGGCTTAATTGAAGAAGCCCCTAATTTTGAAAGAGAAAACTGGCAACGACTTCGTGACATTGCCATATTTACACTGCTTTATGGTTGCGGTCTGCGTATTTCCGAAGCTGTCAACACCAACATTGGAGATTTTGACAATCAGGATTTTCTGCGCATCAAAGGCAAAGGCAAAAAAGAACGTATTGTACCAATCTTGCCGGTTGTTATTACCGCCATCAACACTTATCTTGATGCTTGCCCCTACTCTCACAACCTCGGAGATCCTATTTTTTTAGGTGCCCGCGGCGAACGTATTAACCCCAGAATTATTGAACGCCAAATGGAAAAAATTCGCAACTACATGGGATTGCCACCTAACCTAACCCCTCACTCTTTGCGACATTCTTTTGCCACCCATCTTCTCGCTAACGGCACTGATTTGCGCTCAATTCAAGAGTTGCTCGGACATTCTTCTCTTTCTACCACTCAACGCTATACCGAAGTCGAAATTTCTCAACTTCAAAAAGAATACAATCAAGCCAAATTGCTTGAATAAAAAAAGCACCGACAAGCGGTGCTTTTTTATTCCTACATATGGTCAGGCTATTTTGTCGCACTGCCCATCAAATTATTCAGAACAGAAGTAGCTGTTGAGGCCGCTTCTTCATCAATTCCGGCTGATTGCAAAGCCAATTTTCTGATACAAGTTTTGCTCAAACTGTCAACTTCGGCCTTAAAACCGCTTGCCATCAATGTTCCTGCTTGCATTTTACTCTGAGCCTCACTCAACATACAAGCTCTCATTCTGACTCTTACCGGATCACTGGCACTGGCTGAAGTATACGGGCTCAAATCAACACCTGCACAAGCGGCCAAAGCCATTGTCATTGCAACAACACTTAAAAAATTTTTCATGATATTTTCCTCCCATATTCGGATTAAAAGTACAATCAAAAACCACCCTCGTCAACCATATTATTACTTATTGACGAAAAATGCTTTTTTCATTACAATGTTGCCAAATGTATTAAAGCAAAGGTTTCCTGTAATGAACATCAATGAATTTGACATTTCTACCGCCGAAGGAATAATTCTCCTTAATGATATCCGAATTGACAATCGTGTCTTGCCGCAAGGGCATCGCCTTACTCATGAAGACACGGTTTTTCTTAAAGCCATCGGTGTCAAAAAAATTACCGGCATCAGCACTGTCCCCAGCGATTTGGAAGCCCATATTGCTCTCGGTATGATTGCCCCCTTAATTTGCGGCGACGGCATGGCTTACAGCATATCCCCAACCTCCAAAAGTTGTAAATTGGTAGCCGCCGAAGATGGAACATTTTTATGTTCTGAAGAACGCCTGATAAAATTTAATCGTATCAGCCAATATTTAATCATAAACACGGTTATGCCTTACAAAACCATTAAAAAAGGAGAAGTTATCGGTAGCTTAAAACTTTTAAGTCCTATTGTCGAACAAGACTTTGTAGAAAGCATAGCATATCATTTAGCCGGCAATGAGCCGTTACTCAAAATCAGTAATTCATCATCAATCAAGGCTGCCGTTGTTTACACCGATTTTTATAATGACAGCTCTGAAGATAAACACTTTTCCAATGTAATCAAAAAACTAAGCAAGAATTTTAATAATCTTGTATTTGAAAAAGAAATCCACTGCAATCATGAATATACTGACACCGCCGCTGCCATATCTGAAGCATCGGCAAAATATTCATTGGTATTTGTCATTCCCGGGCTTCCCAGCAGTTCCGGAGCCGACACAGTGCCCTCTGCCCTTGCTTCATCTGCTGACGAAATTTTGTGCAACAACATTCCTCAAGACACGCTTTCCGACCTTATGATCGGCACCAAAAAAGGCACAAAAATCATTGTTGTCCCATATCATTATGACAAGGTTGCCTCTTCGCTTTCCGACAAGCTGATTAAAATGGCCATAACTAAAGAAAAACTGTTTAAGAATGATTTTCCGCAAAACAACAACATTATTGTTGAGGATCTATCGCTTACTGAAGAAGAAAAAAATAACATCATAATTCCCGAAAAAACGCTTCGCAAAAATAAAAACGAAGCCAGTATCGCCATTGTGATTTTAGCCGCCGGCAGCAGCTCTCGCGCCCGTCGCAACAAACTGTTGGTTGACATGGGAGGAGAACCCATGTTTATGAAATCTGTCCGTGCCGCTATCAAATCTAAAGCATCGCCTGTTTATGTAGTAACCGGCTATCGTGCGGAAGAGTTAGAAGAACATCTTCAAAACCTTGATATTAACATACTCCGTAACAACGACTACGCATCGGGCGTAAAAACCTCAATTCGTTTGGGACTTAATTCCGTACCATCTTTTTGTGATGGAGCAATTTTGCTACCGGCGGATATGCCCTATATCACCCCCGAATATCTCAACAAAATGATTGCCTCTTTTGAAAAAGGCAACCGCAAACAACTTTGTATAAGTTATTATCAAGGGCGCAAATACAATCCGATTTTATGGGGACGTGATTTATATCAAAATGCCGACCTTGTTCCTGAAAACGCTCACTTAAGAGTAGTGTTTATTGAACATCATGACTACACCAAACTCGTCGATGCTGACGAGAGTGCATGCGTTGACATTAACTTTCCTTATGACATTGAAATTTTAACCAACAAATAATCAGGCCCGTTGCATACGGTTTAATACTTCAGTTGCATCATAGGTTTCGGCATAAGCCGGAACTCTGCCTGTTTCTGCCATATATTCGGCATAACTCGGTGTATCTGACTGTGGCTTTTTAATTATGTCTTTAACAACCTCCAAGCGTTCTGCCGCCAAGTTACCTATATAAAGTTTTTGTGCTTCAAGTTCACATAAATCATCTATTCTGCCGCCGCAGTAACAAACCAAATCACATCCGGCCGAAAGCGATGTCTTGGCTTTTTCTCCGATTGAACCCGATAAGGCTTTCATATCTATTGCATCTGTAATCAACAAACCGTCAAATCCGATACGTTTTCTGATAACCTCTTTGATTGCCTTGGCACTCATCGTTACCGGAACATTATCTATTTGCGGCAACACAATATGAGCAGTCATACCCGCCGGCAATCGGTTATTCTCTCTAAACGGTGTCAAATCTTTTTCCAAAGCCTTATCATCACCCTCAATAATCGGCAACCCCAAATGCGGATCGGTCTTTACCCGACCATGTCCCGGCATATGCTTCATACAAGGACAAATACCGTTTCGGATATATGTTTCCGCCATAATTTTACCTAATTCTGCAGTTTTTTTACCGAAACAGCGGGATTTTAAAACTTCATGTGTTTGCTTGTATGCAATATCCAAAACCGGCGCATAATTAAAATTAATCCCGATTTCGTGCATATCTTCAGCAATGAGGGCCGCATGCATTTCCGTTACTTTTGCCGGCAACTGCCCCAATACATATTGTGATGCATAACTGCGCCAGTTTGGTTCTGCCAACCTGCGCACACGTCCTCCCTCTTGATCGACAGCAATAATTACGTCATCGCCTATAATTTCTTTGATTGAATTTACCAACAATTTAAGTTGAGTTTTATCTTCAATGTTCCGTCCGAACAACGAAACCCCGGCCGGCTGTAATTTTTCTAACACCGTTTTTTCTTCATCAGTCAAACTTGTTCCGGCAACCGAGGCTAATATTGCTGTGGTCATAACAACTCCAATACAAAATGAAACATAAAACGCATATACCAATCCAACGGATTAAACGCTGCAACCTCTGCTATGCCCAACATTCCGCCCACCAACGGCACAACCGCAATCAGGAAAACGAGCACCACAAGCCCCTCTCTTTCTGCGGCAACATAGCGTCTTGCCCATTTTGCGTCCATCCAACCAAAAAACATTTTTGAACCGTCCAACGGCGGAAATGGTAATATGTTCAAAAAAATCAAAGCCAAATTAATACCCAGTAAATTGCTTAAAAATATTTCGCTGTATGCATCTGCTTTAACATTCATCATGATCAATATTGCCAAACCTGCCAACACGGCATTCACCGCAACACCTGCCGTTGCTACCGTAAATATTCCGAGTTTTTTATCTCGCAATTTTCTGAAATCAACCGGCACCGGTCGTGCCCAACCAAACAAAAACGGTGCATTACCATACCACAAAACCAATGGCAACACGATTGTTCCCCAAAAATCCACATGGTCAACCGGATTCAACGATAACCTTCCGCAGCGTTTCGCCGTATCATCGCCGAAACTTAATGCAGCATACCCATGTGCAATTTCGTGCAACACAACAGAAATAAATATCGGAATAAAAGTTATAAGCGCATCTATTAACATTTATTTTTTAGCCGTAAAACATGTACCGCCGGCTTTTTTGAGTTGTGAACAGAGTGCATCGGCATCAGCTTTGCTGGCAAAGCTGCCGGCTTTCAGACGATAGAAAACACCTTTGGCTCCCAAATCTGCGTTTTCAACCTCATAAGGCAAATTCTGCAACATTGAATATTTGTTTTTCATAGTTGCCCACGATTTTTCAACCGCCGCCTTGTTCGGTGATGACATTAACTGCACCTGCCAACTTCCGGCTTTGATAACAGTGGCCGAGGCATTTGTCTTTTCCACTTTTTCTTCAGCTTTAGCTACCGGTTCCGGTTTCGGAGTTTCTGCAACCATCGGTGCCGGCTCTTCAACTTTTGCCACAGGCGTTTCCTTAATGGTTTCAGCCACCGGCGCAGACTTAACAGCAACAACACTGCTTTGCTCAACAACCGGTTCAGTTGTCGCAACATTATTACCGTTTGTCAAAGATTCAACTCCAGAAGTGTTTTCAACTTTGGTCTCAACTGCCACATTTTCAACCAACTGCTCGATTCCCTGTGCATTTGGCTCTTCTGCTGAAACTACTATATTGTCATTTTCTTCAGATGTAGGACGTTTTTCAATAATATCATAGACAGTTCTTTCTTGTGATGCCAATTCAACATCTCCCGGATCAACCGGCTGAATCTTTACCGGAGTTTGCGGACGTGCAATTACCGGAACATCATCAGAATTATTGCTTTGATAACGCGGTGCCAAAACAAACCACCCGACCACACCGGCCATCAACAATCCGGCCAATGCACCAACAAACAGACTGCGGGAATTATTAATTTCGTTTTTACGCTCTTCCAAGTCAAAATTTACCTGTTTCTGACGAAATTCGTTCAAAACTTTTTCATCATCACGACGGAATTCATCTGGAAAATTATCAAGCATTAACTGTCTCCTAAATTTTTGCTTTTCACAAACCTAAAAGTAATATACATTACAAAAGATAAAATAGTAAAGGAATAAATTTATGAAAATTGCAACATATAACATAAATTCCATAAACGCCCGTATTGAAAACCTGTGCACATGGCTCAGGTCAGAAAGTCCGGATATCGTGCTTTTGCAGGAAATCAAAACGGAGTTTAACTCTTTTCCGTTTTTTGAAATACAATCCTGTGGATACAATGCTTCGATTCTCGGACAAAAAAGTTATAACGGTGTTGCAATTTTGAGTCGCGAAAAAATAAAAATCATTCATGAAAATCTTCCTTCATTTGCTGATGATCAGTCTCGCTATCTTGAAGCTGACATCTCCGTAAACGGAACCGTTTTTCGTGTTGCTTCGGTATATCTGCCCAATGGCAACCCGCCCTACAACAACAGTAACGACAATTCAAAATTTGAATATAAGCTCAAATGGATGGACGCTTTTATATCTCACATTAAAGAGCTCTCCACTTTACCATATCCGGTTATTATCGGCGGCGATTTCAATGTTATTATGACTGAAAAAGATGTTTATGATCCCAAACCTTTTATCGGGAACGCCTTATTCCGTCCTGAAGTCAGAGAAAAAATTCAAAATCTCGCTTTTTTAGGCTTTTTTGATGTTTTTCGCACACTTCACCCCACAGAAAACGGCTATACTTTTTGGGATTATACCGCCAACTCTCTTAATGCTGATTTCGGCATGCGAATAGACTACTTTTTTGCCTCTGCTCCGGCTGTTGACAGACTTACCGACTGCCATGTTGACAAAGCCCCTAGATACAGCGACAAACCCTCTGACCACACACCTCTTATTGCGGAGTTTTTGTAATGTTAAAAAAATTTATCTTATTTTTATTTGCGGCCACCATTTCATACTCTGCACATGCTGATGACAAGGCGTTTATAGCCACTGTTTATGACACTATTGTCACAAAACACCTTACACCTGTTGACATTGAAGAAATTGCCATTGCCGGTCTTAAAAGCATCTCGGCTACCGACAACAACCTTGTTTTTTCTGACGGCAACGACAACATCTACCTCTATTCACACCGTCAAATTGCCGGCGTTTGGCATAAGCCTCAAAAAAAAGATGACATAAAATCTTGGGCCGAAATAACCTCCGGTATTATTGATAAGGCTGTCAAAATCTCTCCAACCGCTCGTAAAAACGAAATCTTTATGACCGAAAACATTCTTTATCATGCAACAGCCGCTCTGGCTGACCACTCAAAATATCGTTTCAGCGACGAAGTTGAAGAAGATATCGAAAGTGCTAAAATCAGCGCCAGACTTGACGGCGATTTTCTTTACATTCAGATTCTGTCTTTTGACAACAATACACCTGAATATGTCAAAAACTCAATTCTGCGCTACCCTGCAATCAAAGCTGTAATTATTGATCTTCGTGGCAACAAAGGCGGACCGCTCAATATTGCTATTGACATTGCCAAACTTTTCATAGATGACGGCATAATTGTAACCACCAAAGGCAAAGAAAACGATTCTACCAAATATTATATTGCCCACCAAGACGAAGCTTTCAGCCTGCCTCTTGCCGTTTTGGTTGACCAAAACACCGCTTCCTCGGCCGAAGCTCTGGCCGCAGCTTTGCACGAACAGGCTCAAGCCGCACTTATCGGCACACAAACTTTCGGCAAAGGAACGATTCAAAGTATCTTTGCCTTTGACAATGGCGGAAAATTAGCACTTACTACCGAAGAGTTTTTTACTCCGTCAGGCAGCAAAATTCAAAACATCGGCATTTGGCCTGACTACTGCATAATCAATGACCAACTTGTTGACGGTCCCTGCACTCGACAAGAACGAGCCGGCAACTCTACTGATATCGAATTTGCAAAACAGGTTTTATCTGAACAGTTATAAAAAAGACCGCATTTTAATTGCGGTCTTTTTTTATTTGATTAATCACAAACTCTTTCAACGTGCGGTGCCGTAACCGAAAATGTAATCACTTCCGTTCCGTCGGCCGGCACATTTACTCTCCACTCATACACACCGGATTGTTTTTTTGTTCCCTTGTGCGGAGCAAATGTTGTAACCAAAGCATCCATCGGTAAATTTTGTGTATATACTACCTCTTGAGCATTTTTACCTGAATTGGTTATACTAACCTCAGCTTTGTACAAATATTTTTTCTCTGTTATTTTACAACGGGTTCCGTCTTGTACCTGAGGTTTTTCAGACACTTTTTCTATTGAAGTAATTTTTCCGTTGGCAAAAATATTTACAAAATTGCCCAGGCGCAAACGCATTGTTTCGCCTTTTGCCACATGACCAATTGAATTCTCACCGATAAACTGCAGATTTCCACCCTCATCTTTTTCATAAAAACGGACAATACCCGCCGGAAGTTGAAAACCGAGGTTATCTTCTTCCTTATTGTTAATTATATAATACATATCCGGATGGACCTGCTTAAACTCGGCACGAGATCCCGGATTAAAATACAATTGAGAACTTATATTTGCCTCTTTTTTATACTTAACCCCATTCTTCTCAATCAAGCTGATTTGTTTGGTCTGCTTATCCTTAATTGTCGTTTTGTTCGGCAAATTATAAAGATGATATCCACCTAACTCTTCCTCAGAAGCCCCCTCTGCTAAAGCCATATCATCTGCCGCAGCATTAAACGATGCAGCTTTCAACATCATCGGACGGGCAGCTCTAAACTCTCGAACTTCATTAACATCACCGGCAATCAGCTGAACTTTGGCATTGTTATAATCCACGCCTGATTCATTATTTATGGTAACCCAACCGGTCATATTCAATTTATTCAAATCAGCCACATTTACCACATAATTGGTTTTCCAGCTGATACCATTGGTCAAATAAGCAAGCGAAACATCTTTATTCTCAGCTTTATCACTGATTAACTTAGCCACTAAAGTCGGCTTGTTACGCAAACCGGAAGGAATTTTATCATAGACCAAACGTCCCGGAAAATCAGGGTCAACTCCATAGTTAAATTTCAAAACCGGACGACCATACCCTGCACTTATAATCTCAGCTTTATCAAAAACATTTTCTCCGTTACTCGGGTTTGTAACCACGGTTTTTACCGTCTCGCCTACCGATTTTGCTGCCAAATTTTCGGCATTGAGTAAATCATAGTCATAGTTCTGCTCCAAAACTTTTATCCCTTCACCGAACAAAATCGCTGTCTCCGGTTTTATGTTGGCGGCAACCCCCTCAAAAGCAATATTGTTTTCACCGCTATCCAAAGATACTTTGCGCACATCTTTGACCAATGCCAAACTACGATTATATACACTGATATCCAATGAAATCTTGTTATTGTCGCCGACCACTTTTTCCGCACTCATTGCTGCAGAACTAAAGCACATAACACCCATCATTAATAACGAAGCAAAACGCATTTTTTCTCTCCTGTAAATCAAAAAACTCATACTAGGCTAATGCAAAAATTTTCTTTTTACAAGAGTATAAATAAAAAAAGAGGAGTTCGTTTCAACGAACGAACCCCTCTTTTTACAAAAGTCCAAATTAGTTACGATCTTACAGTTTGCTCTGTACTTCTGCATACGAGTAGCACTTCTGTCGTGCATACACCACATAGGTTAGTGGTTTGGAGAAAATGTCTTCGGAAATATCCCGAACATCTCTTGCCGTAACACGCCAGGTCGCGTTAATACGCTCGTTGATGTCGTACATCTCCCCACGGCCCAGCACCTGCCAGGAAATCTCCACAGAACGATCTTGCGGTTGTGAGAACATGAACAACTTTTCGGCCATAGCGCAGTTGCGGGAGGTCTCCATACGACGATCTGATGCCAGCTCTGTACGCAGACGGTGAACATTGTAGCAGATGATATCCGTAAACTTATCGACATCATCTTCTTGGCGCGATGCTACAGAAACACGCAGAGTGCGCAATCCGTAGTAGCCTGCAATCTTCACCTCAAGGTCAACGTTCATGCCGATAAAGGCTCGTTCGAGACGACCTTTCAGCATACTCATCATAACATTGGCTTCAGCTGCGTTGTGCAGATTCGAGACGTCCCACCCCAACATCACTTGACGATATTCGTCAGGGGCATGCATCTTGGCAAAGCCGCCGGTGTAGAACTCGTTGTAAACCTTGCGTTTCCGTCCTGCGGGTATATCCCCGAAGAACTTCTCGGCAAGCTCCTTGATGTAGCCGATCTTATCTTCCATACCTACACCGGAAATTGCAAAAACAATGTTCTTTCCGGTCAGGAAGGTATCGGCAAAACACCTCAAATCTTCCGCATCATAGCTCTGTACGGCGCTAATGTAGACATCAGCATCCCACACCTTATTGGCATTGCCGAAAGCAGTATGCTTATACAGCAAACGCATTTGGCGGTCAGGCAAAGGAGCTCGATCACGCGTGTGTTCGGCAATGTCATTAGCAACATCGTCCACCACCTCTTGGCGAAAATCACGGAACTTTGCCAGTTGAGCAAGCTTCTCCATCGTGGTTTCAAGCTGGCTAGTCGCACATCTACACCCGGTCAGATACGAAGTAATGGTTCCGCCATACACAGCCTGCACTCCGGCAAACTCTCTGGTTAACACTTGCTCGAACAAACCGGCCATTCCCAAATCGGGCTCATTCACGTGTCCGACATTAACAGTCAGAGACATACTCAGCTCACTGCCGACGTTAGACACGACAACCGTAAGCCCATTCTTCAGCTTAAAATTTCTTTCGTCCATAACTTGGAATAAAGTTTAGTTAATAATATAATTAAAAATCACGAAGTGCTGTCGTTATACACCTCGTGATTTTTATTGTCAATATTTTTGTCAAAAAAATTATTCGTCCATATAAGTTTTATAGTCAGCTAAATCCCAATTTATACCGCTTTTGACGATTTTTGCCGGCACGCCCGCAATCAAAACATTAGGAATATCAAAGCGTTTGTTGACAAGGGACATTGCACCGACCACAGAATTTTCTGCCAAATAAGTTTTTTTGAGCAATACACATCTTGCTCCCACCCAAACATGGTCTTCAAGCACAATATCACTCGGTTCATTCAGCGGATCACCATTATACTCATTAATCAAGGTATGCCCGTCGCCACAACGCAATAAACAATCCGCAGCAATAACACAATTATTGCCAACCGAAATTTTGGTTCCGGCCTTTTCTTTAGCGATAAACGATGCATTATTATTAATATAACAGTTCTTACCTATTTCTATGGCACATCCGTCAGCAATATAAAAGAACACCCTCAACATTCTCGTTTTGTTTGATGACCTGATTGAAAAAGAGTTATTATCACCGACCAACGCCAATTTACAATCTTCAAAACGCAACGGCATTTCAATGCGTACATTGTTATTATTACCGTTAATGCTTATCGTCAAACCGGGAATTCCTTCCGGTCCTAGTGAGTGTTCGACACCTCTGTCAACTATCGTAATTGTATTATTAGCGCCCCAAACTTTCAGATATCCGTTTTCTTGCATAATTTACCTCTCTTTTGCCCGATTTTAGCAGTCCCGAAAATTTAAGTCAATCGGAATAAAAAAAAGACCCCTGCCACCGGCAGAGGTCTTTTTTTTGTTGTTTAGCTCAAAACTAAAGTTTTTTCGCTTTTAGGATGCTGTTCGGAAATAGCGTATAAACGCTATAAACGAACCTGTCGCCCGGAGCCGGAACAAAGTCTATGTTGTTTGGTGTAACAAACAATAGCTTCTGTCCGGTGGTAACAATGCACCAATACGATTGCGGCAAGATGGGGATGTTGGTACACATCTGGATCGGGAAAGTTCCATAAACCTCGGCCTCGATCGGATCGCTTGCCACGAGTTTGCTTCCCAAATCGGGATACTCATTCTCGTTAGCTCCCTCACCACCGTTGTAATTGTGCCCGTTAATCTGCTCAATTTCATTTTCGCAGAACGATGAAACCGTAAAATAAATCTCATCTCCGACATGTAAATCATACGGATAGCGGTAACGCAACACGTAGTAGTATTTACCATTGTTGCAACGCATGACATAGGCAGGGAACGGGAACATGATTGATCTCTTGATTACGCATTCCCAAATATGGGTAATTTTGTACGTAACCTGACCACCATTGCCGCCGGTGTTGCCACCATTGTTTCCGCCGGTGTTACCACCATTGTTGCCGCCGTTGTTGTTACCGTTGTCGCCGGTGTTGTTACCGTTGTTATTATCGTTGCCATTGTTGTCACGATGACCGCGATTGTTATATTCGTAACGATAGTCATCCCACGGATCATTATCAGGCTCACAAGCGCTCAAGACGCAAATTGCTGAAACCATCAGCAAAAGAACAAAAAAGATTTTTCTCTTCTTCATATAAAAAAAATTAAGTTAATAATACACAAAACGGTCATATTATACTATTTTTGTCTAAAAATGTAAATAAAAAAATAAAACCCGGCAGAAACCATTTTTTTACTTATCGATTATATAATAACTGACATTATTGTATTGGAGTGTAAAATGATTACCGAAACCTGTTTCCATAATGCCACTTTGTTGAACGGATACTCCGCTATGCCTAACTGCGGCGTACTCATCAAACAACACAAAATTATTGACGTTTTCAACGAGGCTCGTTTTAAGCAAAAAAAATTCAAACCCGGAACCAAGTTTTATGATTTAAAAGGTGCCTACATTGCTCCCGGTTTTATTGATACTCACATTCATGGTATTGGTGGTTTTGGTACTGACGATATGAGCGCTGAATCAATCCTCAAAATGTCAGAGATTTTGCCCCGATACGGAGTTACCTCTTTTATCCCGACACTGTATTCTGCCCCAAAAGACAAACTTTTCAAAGCAATGATTAGCATTCAAAAAGCCATGGGGCATGAAAAAGGTGCTAAAATTTTGGGTATGCATTTAGAGGGACCGTTTATTTCTCCCGAGCGCCTCGGCGTTCAAACTCCCGATTCTATCTCTCCTGTCGACCTTGAATATATGAAAGAGATTATCTCCGTCGGACAAGGCAATATTATTAATATGACACTTGCTCCCGAACTTAAAGGCATGAGAGAGTTGGCTCTTATGTGTATTGACCAAGGCATTATTTTGCAGGCCGGTCATACCAACGCTACATATCAGCAAATGGTGGAGGCCATGCAGGCTCGCATAATGCATGTAACCCACCTGTTTAATGCCATGAGCCGTATGCATCACCGTGACCCCGGTGTGGTCGGTGCCGTGTTTATTCATCCCGAGCTTTCCTGTGAAATCATTGCCGACGGGGTACACATCAACCCCGATATTGTCAAATTTTTATTTCGTTGTAAGCCGATTGATAAAGTCGTTCTGGTTACCGATTCGCTAAAACCGACCAAACAAAAAGCCAAACACCTATACGCCAACGGCGAAGAAGTCTACCTTGACAAATGTTTTCTGCGTAAATCCGACAACGTTATTGCCGGCTCCGCCCTAACCATGATTGAAGGTGTTAAAAACCTCGTTTCTTTCGGACTTCCGATTGAGCAGGCTGTGCAAACGGCAGCATATAATCCGGCAACCATAATGAAACAAGAACACCTTGGGTTGATAGCCCCCGGCTACGATGCAGACTTGACAATTTTTGATAAAAACTTCAAAGTACTTAAGACCATAATTAAAGGACAAACATTTAATAAAGGAACCGGCAAATGAGAGTAATCATTAAACCTGACTATGAAAATGTATCTGTCTGGGCAGCGCAATATATTGCTAACCGAATCAACAAATTTGCCCCCACCTCGGATCACCCCTTTGTCTTGGGTTTGCCAACCGGCTCTACCCCTCTCGGGGTATATCGTGAGCTGATTAAAATGTATCAGCAAAACAAAGTTTCTTTTGCCAACGTCATTACCTTTAATATGGACGAGTATGTAGGTTTGCCTGCCGACCATCCGCAAAGTTATCACTACTTTATGTTTGAAAACTTCTTCAACCACATTGATATCAAAAAAGAAAACATTCATATTTTGAACGGCATGGCTAAAGATATTGAAAAAGAATGTGCCGATTATGAAAAATCCATTCTCGCCTGCGGAGGAATTGAGCTGTTTTTAGGTGGCATCGGCGAGGACGGACATATTGCTTTTAACGAGCCGTTTTCCTCCCTATCCTCTCGCACTCGTATCAAAACTCTGACTTCTGATACAATCAAAGTCAACTCACGCTTTTTTAATAACGACATCACACAAGTACCAACCACGGCAATGACCGTCGGTGTCGGTACAATTATGGATGCACGAGAAGTTATGATACTTGCCAATGGTAACAAAAAAGCCAAAGCGGTTTATCAAGGCATTGAAGGAGCCATCAGTCACAAATGGACAATTACCGCCCTGCAAAATCACAAACACGGCATAATTGTCTGTGATGATGCCGCCGCTTCTTTGCTTGCCCCCGAAACCATAAAATATTTTAAAGATATCGAAAGATAAATTTGTTTAATAATTCCTCTTTTCCTTATATTTGCTTAGCATTTACCTCGTTTTTAATATTGACAAAAAAATATTTTTTGGCTAATATCCGGTTCGAAAAGTATCATTAACATTATTATTCATATGGAAAAAGTCAGATGCTATGTTGACAACCGACTTTTTATTGTCAACACCCCTGCCCGACAAAAGGCTATTGTAAATGTTCTCTTGGACGACACGGTTGAAATTGCTTTTTTTGAGCCCATTGCTCATAATCAGGATTTCTTTGCCGCGCACGCACACCGTTTCATCTGGAGGTGGTCCAATTACCATTACTTCAAGAGCTGTTTTCCTTCGGCCGAAACTTGTCTGTTAGCAAACCAAGACCTGACAACTCCTGTCTTCTGGGGATGCTACACCTCGTCTCGTGCTAATGCCGAAAGCAAGAACCCGTCATGGATTACTCTTAATGACGACGGTCTCTGCACCTCCGAGCCCAACTTTTGCGTGCCCAATGTTTATGGTGCACTGTATATGCCACTCACTCAATTCCGCCTCATTAACCGCAATTTTGACGTGAATGACTATCTGTTCTCTTCCACTCGGGTTTAACCCTATTTATTTATCTAAAAAACAAAAACTTAGATGAAGAAGATTATTGTTCTTATCATTCCTTTGATGATTAGCGTATCATCATTCGCTCAAACTTGTGCAGTTTATTACAGTGCTACAGTGCGTGGTGGCTACAATGTTCTTGCCAACCAGCCCACTGCCGACGTAACCGTAACCAACGATCGTGACAACCTTCGTTGCAAAATCGAATTTGGCATGGGAACATTGCCTGCAGTCGCCGGTAATCAAACATCGCGTTTTGTTTACGTCAATCCCGCACTCGGCTTTATTTTTGGCGGGCGCAACGCCTACTATGTCCTGGCCGGTGCGACCTCGTGGAGAAAATATCCTTCTCCATATCAAAACAACGTTATTGATGACTGTTGGCGGCTCAAGTTTGACAGCGGTATTGAATTCAGGATTAATGACCTGCTCTTCTGGAATGTGGAGGCATCTTATATTCCCTCCCGCAAGTCTGACGGAGAATGTCAGTATCTTGCCCTCAAGACCGGCATCGGCTTCAATTTCTGAGTTTTATCCCTACAAAAATAAGCCCAGCTCTCAAGAGTTGGGCTTATTTCTTTCTACGTGATCCGTACGGCTTCCAACTATGCCTTAAATATACAAAAAAAATTCAATTGACAAAAAAGACATAATGTGATACAAAATGCCCTACACGAGAGTTATTAAGCGATTATTTTCATTTTTAACATTACAAAACAATGTTACGAATTAAAGCAAACGAGAAACCGGTAATCATTGCCGTTTTGCGAGATCCCGAACACAGGTGCAGAATTGACTTTGGATGCTACGACCCCGACATCGTTTCAGAAACGATTGCATGCATTCGTACCACGCATCCCAACGGTAGCCAATCCTACCTCAAGCTCACTCCGGCCAAAGACGTTGACAACAACCTTTGCCTGAAGAAAGAGCCCTTGCAGTACAACCGCACCATGGTCTCATGGGAGTGCCTTGCTGGCAACGTACTGGAGTTCGATGAAGGATCATTCCTTGTTACGCGCATGAACGACATCCACAATGACCGCCCGCTGATTATCCTGGCCGAAGGCGAGACCAACTGGGAATACACCCCTGCTACCATGGTCAAGCATCACATTGGGCTCATTTTGCCGCCTCAGTAAGCGCTTAACAACCGCATACCCCAGCCTCAACTCACTAGAGTTGGGGCTTATTTTTTTACCAAATTTTATATATTCGATGCTAAGCTTGTAGAGTAAAAGATGTCACTTTTGTCTACAAATCGTATACAATATATTACAGAGCAACTATCATGGGGTAATTTCATGGATATTCGAGCTAAAATAGCGCATATGCGAAACCTCATAAACGGCAAAAAAGAGGACAAATGCCCTACTGCAGTACTATTTTATATTGCCAATAGCAGACAGTGTCCAGATACATATTCTGTTGAACCGTGGTACAGCAAAATAAAGAGCCTTTCTGGCAATGCTACCAAATATTATGGAGATTTTCATAAAGCCGTTATTTTCGGTATGTACCCTGAATTAGAAGATGCCTGCAAATACTTTGAAAAATCTATTAACTCTGCAATAAAATCAGACCCTAAACTTTCTACGAAAGTAATGAAGAAAATTGAGCAAGATACAATAAAAAACTTCAATCTCCCCAACCAATATTCTATAAACACTCCAACTGATGCACAACAAAAACAAATTGACATCCAAATAGCGAAAATATATAGCAACTTTGTAGATACTGAGATTAATTCATACAACCCTGCGACCCAAGCATTAGCAAAATCTCTAAAACACTCACAGCCTAAAAATGTACAAAGTCAGTCTGAGCTTCTAGGTCATTTTCACCTACTTGATATGTTAAGCCAAAATGAAGAAGTTTTTAACAGAATTAAATCAAAGTACCCAGCTGACGTTGTACACAACACCGAACAACTATACAGTCTAAAGCATCAAGGCGTTGTTGACGACAAGTACAACATCAAAGATTACAAAAAATTTAAGCAATCATCTCTGGTACAAAACTTTGTATATGAAAAACAAACTTATAATTTAGAAAAAAACTTAATGTCTGCAGCCGAAACCTTAAATCTCAAAGCACAAGATCCATGGGATAGATATTAAAAAGCCGCCATCAAGGCGGCCTTTTGATTGGTGGGAGTTGAGAGGTTCGAACTCCCGACCCTCTCGGTGTAAACGAGATGCTCTTCCAGCTGAGCTAAACTCCCATTCATTTGCTGAAACAGTTTATAACCATTTTAAAATAATAAATCAAGCAAAAAATTCATCATTATGCGATTTTTTTTATTTCTCGCTCACCTCACCGATAAAAAGGTGCGAGATTTTCAGCAAAATCAAATAATAAATTAAGAAATAAAAAAACTTAACAAACCAATGCCGTTTACTGATTTTTTCCGGCAAATACCCAAACGTCAAAAAAGCTATTGTATACACCGTAAAAGCATCAAGCCACATTGACGGATGCAAAATTTTGCCCAAAATTTCTCTCCAGTCAGACGTGCCGAACAAATCATAAACCCAACCACCGGTAATTGACGGCACCGTAAAACTTCCGCCCAAAAACAGCAAAGCTTTTTTCAGATATTTATTTTTTAATATTTTTAACATCATACCCCCGAAAAATAAGAGGCGGAATATAACCGCCTCTAATCTTTAGATCAATCTTTTGCAATTATTTGTTTACGGTTTCTTGCAAAGATTTACCCGGTTTGAATTTAGCAACTTTGCGAGCAGGAATTCTGATAGCAGCGCCTGTGCGTGGGTTGCGGCCGGTTGTAGCAGCGCGCTTAGAAACGCCGAATGTACCAAAACCAACCAAACGAACTTCTTTACCAGATTTCAAAGATTTTGTAACAGAGTTAATGAAAGCATCCAAAGCCTTTGCAGAATCAGTTTTGGTCATACCGGTTGCACTAGCCATGCTAGAAATGAGTTCATTTTTATTCATGAAAGGGACTCCCTATATAAATGTTAAATTAAAAGCGATGATTTTCACCGCGCTACACCAAAATTTAAGAATCTTTTTTTTTGTAAGTCAAACAAATTCAACGATTTTTTTCACAATTTTCGTTTTCAAGCCCCAAAATAAAGGAAAAATCCGGTTATCAACAACTTTTTTAACACAAAAACCGCAACTTATCAGATTATTCAGATTCAAAATCATAACATTTTACGATTCTCTTTCGAGTTTAAAACTTAAAGGGCGTGTCAAATCAAACACGCCCTTCTCTGTCACCAACTACTTTTTAGCTTTATTTTTATGATGTAAAGCAATCTCTAACACTTCGCCGACTTCGCTTACCGGAATAATTTTAAGCCCTTTCTTAACATTATCCGGAATTTCGACCAAGTCTTTTTCGTTTTCCTTAGGGATAATCACCGTTTTAATGCCACCGCGCAACGCTGACAGCAATTTTTCTTTCAGCCCGCCAATCGGCAACACTCTACCCTGCAATGTAATCTCGCCGGTCATTGCCACATCTTTACGCACTGGAGTTTTCGTAAACACCGACACCAAAGTTGTATACATTGCAATACCTGCAGACGGTCCATCCTTTGGAGTTGCGCCTTCCGGCACGTGAACATGAACATCTGTCTTATCAAACACCTTGGGATCAATTCCCAGTTTTTTGGCATGAGAGCGCACAACTGAATAAGCTGTTTCAATCGATTCTTTCATCACATCGCCGAGTTTCCCTGTCTGCATAATCTTGCCTTTTCCCGGCATATCCACCGCCTCAATAAACAGGATATCTCCGCCTACTTCAGTCCAAGCAAGACCTGTCGTAACCCCGATATGATCTTTGTGCTCAGCCTCGCCGAAACTAAACTTGCGCACCCCGAGATAATCGCTCAAATTTTTCTCCGTAACCTTAATCGGAGTTTTCTTGCGTTTATCCATCAACAAGGCCTTAATGGCTTTGCGGGCAATATTCGACAACTCCCGCTCCAAATTGCGCACACCGGCCTCACGGGTATAATAGCGTACAATATCCCGCACCGCCTCGTCGCTGATAGAGAGCTCCTCCGGTTTTACGGCATTTTCTTTGAAAATCTTAGGCAGAAGATGTCGTTTAGCAATCTCAATTTTTTCATCTTCAGTATAGCCGGAAAGACGTATAATCTCCATACGATCCAACAGCGGACGTGGCATATCAAGACTGTTTGCCGTAGTAACGAACATAACGTCTGACAAGTCATAATCAACTTCCAAATAATGGTCTTGGAAAGTATTGTTCTGTTCGGGGTCCAACACCTCAAGCAACGCCGAACTCGGGTCTCCGCGCCAATCACTACCGAGTTTATCAATCTCATCGAGCAAAAACAACGGATTCGACGTACCGGCTTTTTTCATTCCTTTAATAATCTTCCCCGGCATTGAGCCGATATATGTACGGCGGTGTCCTCTGATTTCAGCTTCATCTTTCATTCCGCCTAAAGAAGCCCTTACAAAGCTTCTTCCGGTAGCACGAGCGATTGACTGCCCCAAAGATGTTTTGCCCACTCCAGGAGGCCCAAACAGGCACAAAATCGGTCCTTTTACTTTATCGGCACGTGATTGCACTGCCAAATATTCCAAAATACGATCTTTTACCTTTTCCAGTCCATAATGATCTTCTTCCAGAATATTCATCGCCTTTTCAAGATCTTTATTAACCTTTGATTCTTTTTTCCATGGAATATCGAGTAACCAATCCAAATAGTTGCGTACAACTGTAGCCTCGGCCGACATAACGCTCATGGTTTTGAGCTTCTTAACTTCGGCCAAAGCTTTTTCCCGTGCTTCCTTGGATAGATGCGTTTTATGAATACGCTTGATATAAGTTTCAATCTCGTTTTCTTCTTCCCCATCGCCGAGTTCTTTTTGAATAGCTCTCATCTGCTCATTCAAATAGTACTCCTTTTGGCTTTTCTCCATTTGCTTTTTAACACGGGTTTTGATTTTGTTTTCCACCTCAAGCAAAGTCATCTCGGAGTTCATCAGCTCCAACAACTTATGGAAACGATCTTTTAGCGAAATACTCTCCAGCAACGACTGCTTTTCCTCAATCTTCAGCGAGAGGTGTGACGCAATCGTATCCGCCAATTTTGTAAGATCATCAATTTGGCTGACCGAAACCAAAACCTCCGGCGGCGTCTTTTTAGACAGTTTTACATATTCTTCAAATTCTGACATTACGGCGCGAGACAAAGCTTCTTCCTCAACGTCATGAGCTTCAGCCTCCGGCAAACGCGTAACTTCTACCTTCATAAAACCATCGTTTGGAATAAACTCATCTAAAGAAACACGCTCAATCCCCTCAACCAAAACTTTGACCGTTCCGTCCGGAAGTTTAACCAGTTGCACAACCGTGCCTAAAGTTCCGACTTTAAAGATATCTTTGGCTTCGGGATGCTCGATTGCCGCATCTTTTTGCGTGGCCAATACAATATTCTGATCATTGTCAATCGCCGTTTGCAAAGCCCTTATAGACTTTTCACGTCCGACAAACAACGGCACGATCATTTTTGGGTAAACCACAATATCTCTAAGCGGTAAAAGAGGAAAAGTTTCTTTATTGTCCATTATCTTATTGTCCTATTTATGATTACAATAAATATATAGGTAATTTTATTTAAACTGCAACCACAACGAACAATTTATCAGCCGGAATTTTATATAGAGACTACTTTTATTACAACATCAGCTATTTATTCCATTTTTCTAGAATCCATGATGAAGAATTAGCTTTAATAGAACCACCCACCCCAAACGCCAAATCAACACCACATTCTTTACAGATTTGACTTTCTAGTATATTATCCTTTCCACGATCTCCCCCGTTAGCAAAAACTAAATGCACATCTGGATACTTGATTCTAGCTTTCTTAATCCCCTCACATGCCGAATTATCGGAATCATCAAACTCTAGCACATCCACTACTCCCTTAAGATTCTCTAGAATTGCTTTACGTGTCACTATTGTATGAAAATTCTTTCCTTTTTTACGACACAACCAAGCATCTGAATTAATCAATACTATTACACCATCTGACATTGACGATGCTGCTTTAATCATCTCAATATGCCCCTCATGTATTGGGTCAAAACCACCAGAAACAATATAATATGTTAACATCATCTTCTCCTATTAGAATAACATCAAACTTACACACATAACCAGCAAACGAGTATAAAACGCCTCTGTATAAAACTATTAATTAATGAAATTGCATACAGCCAGACAACGCCTCAACAACTGCTTTTTTCGAAAAATTATCACGTATGAATTTTGAAGATTTCTTAGAAATTAAATCTAATGTATTATCAGCAGAATAAAGTCCGACAACTTCATCAATCCAATCGCTATCTGTATTCTTTTCCCTAATCAATTTATCCGTATTATCTATTCCCTCTATTCCAATACTTGTCGTAATTACAGGAACCTTATGATAAATTGCCTCAATAATTTTACCTTTTACACCTGCTCCACTACGCAATGGCACCACAACCAACTTAATTTTGCTATAGTAGTCCTCGAGTTCATCATCTGTAACGAACCCTGTTACAATAACATCTTCTGACTGTAATTTTTGTACTTGCTCTGTTGGATTGGAACCGACTAAATAAAGCCTTATATCACGATATTTACGTTTAACCTCCGGCCAAATATTGGTTACAAACCAAACAGCCGCATCAACATTTGGAGTATGCTGAAAACCAGCAACAAACATTATATCTTTTCTAGCAGAAGCAAGATAATTATATCGTCCCATTTTTTCAGCATCCAAAATATATAAAGGTATCTGTACCGCATTAATTGTTGCGTCCTCTTTTTTAATTATGTTTACCTCATCGCATGAAAATGAACAAACTGCATCCATTTTAGAAAATACATCAAACTCACTCTTTTTCTCCGTCAACAACAACTTGTACGCTTTTTCTACATCGGTTAACATTCTGTTTCTGTATTGTCTTAAATAATGTAAGTCATGACATTGATAAATAATTTTTGCTTTTGTATATTTCCGTAAAAGATCAATATAAAATGGAGCAATATTAGGGCGATTTAAATAAACATAATCAAAGTTACAACCAAAGTTTGCAATATACTCAAAAAAATCTTTATGAATAACTTCAAAACCATCATCTAAAAACTGTTGTAAATAATTATCTTCAAGAAACCAATCATGAGGATAAAATTTAACATCAAACCCCGCATCCTTAAAAAAATGCATATACTGATAAGTCGTTCGCGAACCAGTATCCTTTGTAAAACTTAAAATTTTCCAATCTATAACCAGTATACATTTACGATTGACGGCATGATCCCTTGATAAAAAATTATTGCATGTAGGCACACTATAATCTGCACGCAACTCTTTTTTCCATTTATCATAAAACTTATTACGATTTTCAATCTGATAACGTTTTGTACCTGCAGACACATCCGTACCACAACTAATTCCTTCATAATGCACAACAATAGATTTTGGTACATAGATAACTTTTAGGCCTTTATTATAACGAACTTTAAATGCAAGGTCAGTATCTTCATAGTAAGCTGGAACGAATGTTTCACTAAATCCCCCCACTTCATCGAACGTTTTTTTTCTAAGCATAATAGATGCTCCGGAAATGTAATCTACTTCTTTTTTATAATTATATTGCAATAAATCTGGATTATCTCCATTTCCATAATTACAGGCCTCTGCATTTGAATACACAATACCACCAGCTTCTTGTAGTTTACCATTAGGATAAATAAGCTTTGATCCCACCAACCCAACAGTTATATCATTTTCAATTGTTTCAACTAAAGAAGAAAGCCATTTTTCTTGTACTTGAGTATCATTATTAAGAAAAACAATATACTTTCCTCTTGCCTTTTGAGCGGCTTTATTACAATTTCTTAAAAAACCTAAATTTTTTTCATTTCGTGAAATAATTATATTAGAAATGTATTTTTCAATACTTTTTGTCTCATCAGTTGAATTATCGTCAGCAATAATCACTTCAAATGACACATCCTTTGTATTTTCTAAAATACTTTGTAAACATAAATTTGTATAATGATATTGATTATATACTGGTATAATAATCGAAACTTTAGGACTTTTAATCTCAGGAAAGTCGAGTTTTTTCTTTATTTTATCTATTAACTGAAATTTAGTAAATTTAACTTCAGATACATCTGTATTAACTACTGCAGACATATCTTTCTTCGTAAACTTTATCCCCAGAATTTTAATAACTTTTTTATTTGCCTTCTTGGTAGTTGTTACCAATGTCAGCCCGAAAAGCTTATATTTTTTTGTATTGCCCTTGCGTTTATAAAACAACTTCTTTATAAATTTTTTCATTTTTACCACCCTAATTCCTTATGCAATTTTCTTCCGATAAATTGGCAATTTTAGAACTTTTATTTGCATATAATTACGCTTAGTTATTTTCTTTTGATAAACAAAATGCCACCAATGCCCCAAAACTCCTATTACTTCAAATTCCTTATTCCTATCAAAACCGCAAATCTTGTACCCTAGCGCCTTTGTTAATGTTCCGAATAAACGCTCCAACACATGAGCTAAATTTTCATTTTTCTTTTGTTCATCACTGGGCAGGAAATCGTCTATATTGTAGTTATTCTTAATTTCCTGCATAATTTCACTGCGCACCATAAACATCGTTCCGGCAACAAACCTTATTGGCAGGTAATTGGACATTTTTAACCGCTCCATATTTTCAATTACGCCGTCTCTGACTGTTTTTGTACAACTTGACGTAATCAAATACTTAGAGCCAATCATGCCCAAATAAGCATCTTGATTAAAAGCTTTAATATTTCGATTAAATATATTTTTAGAACCAATCAGCGCCTCAATTAAGAGCATAAACCAGTATTTTCTACTCATCCACCTGCCGTTAATAACGCCGCAAGCGCCGCTCTTATTATTTTTGGTATGTATTTTTAAAATTAAATCATACTTTTCTAAATCAATTTGGTGCAAAAAATATACAAATGGACCTACATCGTAGCCTCTATTTTCGACATTTAAAAAAACTGTATTTTCATGTACCCTTTTTATATCCTGCTCAATAGCAGCATTTCGTTCATTCATCGTTACAAAAAGGTCATATGGATAATCTTCCAAGTTCCGCAAATATTTCTTTATTTCCGGCCACATCTCCCAATAATACATATGAAGATGCACCGCTAACCGCAAATTCATGGTTGCTCTCTTTACTATCAAAAATTGTTACTTTTAAAATATACACTGAATAATAGATAACAAAATTTAAAATGCAACAATAAATTGAGCGTATTTTTGAATAAAATCAAAAGTTGAATAACAATATACAAAAAAATCCCCGCTCGATTGCTCGGGCGAGGACTTTTAGAGGTTTATCTTTATTAGAATTATGCAGCCTTATTCATTTTTTTAGCGGCAAATTCATTCATCTTGTTGATAACATAGTCCAAATCCTCATTGTCGAGGTAAGGTGTCATCGGCAAAGACAAAACTGTTTTTGACAGTTTTTCACAAACCGGCAAGCTGCGTGTGTTCCACTTTGCATAAGCAGTCTGTGTATTAACCGGACGCGGATAATAAGCACCGCACGGAATGCCGTTTTCTTTCAAATAAGCCATCAACTCATCTCTGTCGGCACAATTAATTGTGTACAAAGCATAAGCAGACTTACAATTGTCCAAAATCTTTTGTTTGCCATAGTAGCTGCTCAACTCGTTGTCATAACGGCTGGCAACACGATAGCGGTCTTTCAGTTCCTGATCAAATACAGTCAACTTTTGCAACAAAACCGCACCCTGGAAAGAGTTCATACGACCTGTCATGCCCAAACGAACATTGTCATAGTGGTCTTCAGGGCTCATACCGTGAACACGGCAAGACTTAACCAGTTCATTTTCCTCATTTGTATTGCTGAACACGGCACCACCGTCACCATAACAACCGAGCGGCTTTGTCGGATAGAAAGAAGTAGCGGTCATGTCAGCAATAGAACCGGCTTTTTTACCTTTATAAACCGAGCCGTAAGACTGGCAAGAGTCAGACAAAACTTTCATGCCGTTAGCATGAGCAATTTTAATGATTTCATCATAGTCGCAAGGAGAACCGAAAATATCTACCGGAATAACAGCCTTAAGCTTTAATTTGCCTTCTTTTTTAACTTCGTCAATTGCACGTTGCAAATCTTTCGGATCCATATTGTATGTATTCGGATCAGAATCAACAAAAATCGGTGTAGCACCCAACAAAACCGGAGCCTCGGCTGAAGCAACAAATGTAAAAGATGATACAAATACGGCATCACCCGACTTTACATCCCAAGCCATCAAAGCCAATGTCAAAGCATCGGTACCCGAACCGCAGGTAGAGCAATATTTTGTGCCTGAATAAGCGGCCAATTTTTCATCCAATTCTTTGGTTTCCGGACCCTGGCAATATGCGCCGTGGTTCAAAATGTTTTCAAAAGCTTTTAAAAATTTATCCTGTCCGATAACATTCTGTGAAGTTTTGCAGTCAAACAACATAATCGGTTTATTAGGTTTTGTGCTCATTTTTACGTCCTTATAAAAAATTTCAACTGAACTGATACTATGTGAGTTTTTTTTCTTTTGCAAAACACAAAAAATTTCTTTATTGTAACAAACAAAATAAAATCTATTTGATTTTGAACCAATCAGCTGTTATATTCGTTTAATAATTTGAGTAACCACATAAAGGAACAAACCGTGAAACATTATATTACTGTCATAGCCTTGCTCTGCACCGTATCCTCCCAAGCATTTGCCAATGATGACGGCTGGCTTGAAAGCTATAACCGTGCCATGTTTGACTTTAATATGAGTGTTGATAAATATGTCATGAAACCCGTGGCTAAAGGCTATCGCGCCATTACCACACAAGACATACGTAATCGTGTAACCTCGTTTGTCAGCAACGTCAACGAGCCGGTCTCAACCATCAACCACACCTTACAAGGCAGTTTCAAAAAAACTCTTGTTTCAGCCGCCCGTTTTGCCATCAACAGCACTTTGGGACTTGCCGGAACTTTTGATGTTGCCGATGGTTGGGGACTTAAAAAAGCCGAAACCGGTTTTGATAACACCCTCGCCTACTACTGCGTACCCGATGGCCCGTTTATCATGATGCCGTTTTTTGGTCCGTTCACTATTCGCTCCGGCATTGGTTACGCCGCCGACAGCGTATCAACTCCGATATATTGGGGTGCGCTTAACGACAAAAACTATTCCGCCAAAATCATTTATGGCTATGCCGGTGTATCTGCAATCAATTCTCGCGAGCGCGGGCTCGATTTGCTTGATGATTTAGAGCGCAACTCGGTTGATTTTTATTCTACCGTACGTTCAGCATATTTGCAAAACCGCCAAAAGATGACCTCGCTTTGCCAATCTGCCGGCACAGCCCCCAGTTATGACTTTGATTTTGACGACGAAGACTTTGAAGACTAATTTTTAGGAGAAGACTATGAAAAACAAACTGATCATATCTCTGTTTACCGGGCTCTTGATGTTTAGCAGTTCTGCTCGAGCTGACATAGACGCAACCAAGGCTGAAGACTTTATCAAAGACATTACTCGTGAAGGCGTGGTTGAAATCATTAATTCAAACGCCTCTCAGGCCGAACGCAATGCTCGCTTTGAAAAACTGTTTAACTCTGCCCTTGACTTAAAATTTATCGGACAATTTGTTTTGGGACGCAACTGGAAAACCGCAACAGTTGAACAACGTGACGAATTTATTGATGTCTATCGTAAGCTGAACGTCAAAACCTGGTCAAAACGCTTTGATGAATTCAAAGGCAAAGAATTTGTCTTCAAAGGCACCTCTCCTTCTTCATCGCCGGAGCAAATTTTTGTAAACACTATTGTTCCGATGGATCAGGCAGAACCGGCAACCGTTGTTTGGAGAGTACGCCAAAAAGGTAGTGATATGAAAGTCGTTGACATTATTATCGAAAACGTCAGCCTTGCCATTACCGCTCGCAACGAATACAGCGCTTTTATCAAAAAATCTCCGAACGGCGTTGATGGTTTGATCGCCGACCTCAAGAACAAACTAAATCAGGAATAACCTGATGGCAAACTCAAGCCCCCTTATCGGGGGCTTTTTTTGTGTCATATACTTGTAAAATCCATAAAACTGATTATCTCCTTACTTGAAGGAGACATCACATGAAAACCGCACTGAAATACCTGTTTTTTATTGCGATTGCCGCACTGTTATACATTATTGCCGTTGACTGGTACAAAAGCAAAACCTCAACTACTGCCATCACAGCAACAACGGCAAATAACAGCATACAATAAAAAAAGCCCCTCAAAAGGGGCTTTAATTTATTCTTCAGGAGGTACCAAATCCGGCAAAGTTCCGGTCGCTTTTTTGCGTTTAAGCTTGCCGACAAACTTAATTGAACGCTGAGCATCCCATTTCTTTTTGCCTTCTTCGGTATTGAAAATCTGCTTGTATATTTCAATCGCCTGATCAAACTCAGACAGTTTGGTCAAGCAACTTGCCAAACCATCATACAATTTATGATGGTAGCGCCCTTCATTAATCATTTGCGCCTTTTTATAGCACTTGAGCGCATCAGAAAACTTCATCATTTTTTGATAAACAAAGCCGATACTGATCCAAGCTTGAATTTCACGGCTGTTAATGTTCAAGATTTTTGTAAAACATTTGAGAGCAGAATTATTATCGCCCATCAATTGATAAGTAACACCGACGCCATTCCATGCCTTAATGTTTGACTTATCAAACGACAAAACTTTCTTAAAGAACGAAATGGCACGTTCAAACTGTTTTAGTTTTTGCAGTGTAACCGCAATACTCAACAATGTTTGAGTATGTTTCGGGTCAATCTTGATTGCTTGTTCCAACACGTCCAAAGCTTCTTTGTACAGATACATATGTTGCAGAGCAATAGCCTTACCATTCAGCGCTTCCAACGAAGTCGGATCAATGGCTACCGCCTGATCAAACTGAGCAATAGCATCCTTATAAAGACCGCGCATTGACAGCGTAACGCCTTTATTGTTAATGATTTCAACTGACTGGGGATTTTTTTCCAACGCCTTATCGAAACACTCAACGGCTTCTGTATATCGGCTTAATTTTTGCAGGGCAAAACCCTTTGAATTTAATGCTTTCCAAGAATCAGGCTGTTCATTAATAGCCTGATCAAATTGTTCAATTGCATCTTTATAAAGTCCTTGGTCTAATAATTCCTGACCGCGACGATATGAGTTATTTTCGTTTGTATTTACCATTTCTACTCTCTTTTTACAAAATAATTTTGCAAATTTAACTTTAGTGCCAAAAAGCAGTTTTGTCAATTATATAATTTTCATCTGACTCGTAATCGGCAGGTCAGTTCTTACCTCCAACCAACGACATCCAAACTTTTGGCAAAAACCTTGCATTTTCATACGTTTTTCAGCAAAAAACTTGCTGTATTCATCATCAAACAGTTTATTTCTGCTGTCAAAAACCAAGGTCTCTCCATCATTGGCTATCATATATTCTCCCGGTGCCGGAGCTTGTTTTTCCAACACATCATAAACATTAATACAAAAAACCTTCGTTTTTTTAGCCAACACCGCCATGGCCTCTTTTTCTTCGTCACCAAAACATGCAAAATCACTCACCACAAATACGGTTGCGCGACTTTTCAACCCCTTAATCAACTTTTGTAATGTTTTGGCCATAGCCTTAATCTCGAGCTTAACAGTTCCCTGATTGCGACTTACCTCGGATATTTTCTTAAAAATCGCCAACAATTGAGCCATATTTTGTTGCGGCTTAAATTGCCAAACCGATGTACCATCAAATATAACGGCTCCGAATCGGTCATTATTCTCTTGAGCCATCCACCCCAAGAGTGCGGCAATTTTGCTTGCCGTAACCGATTTAAGCTCTTTTCTGGTTCCGAAAAACATTGATGATGACAAATCCAACAATACATAAATTTCACGGTCCCGTTCTTCATTATACACCTTTGTGTACGGGGCATTTTTTCTTGCCGTAACTCTCCAGTCAATATCACGCACATCGTCGCCAAAGGCATACTCGCGGATTTCTTCCATTTCTATTCCGCGTCCTTTAAAGGCAGATTTAACATCTCCTGCCTGTATTGATGCATCCAGCCGATTTTTAACATGCAAATAGCGCACATTTCGCCTTTGTACCATCAAATCATCAAGAGAGGCCGTCAAACATTTATCGGTTTCGGCGGATTTTTTTCTTTTCAACCACAATGTTCTGATGTCATCAAGACTGACCATTCAGCTCTCCTATGGCAAAGGCACAACATTCAATAGCTTGTCAATAATGTCATCACTGCTGAAGCCTTCGGCTTGTGCCTCAAAACTCAAAATGACACGGTGCCTCAATACATCATGCACAACAGCATGAATATCCTCCGGTGTAACAAAATCACGTCCGGACAACCAAGCATTAATTTTTGCACATCTGTCAAGGGCGATTGTTGCTCTCGGGCTGGCACCAAACATTACCATGCCGGACAAAGCCTCATCGTATTTTTCAGGATGACGAGTTGCAACAATCAATTGCACCATATATTCTTCCAATTCCTTACTTAAATATGTTTTGAGTGCTTCTTCCGTTGCCGCCTCCACATCAGCAATTTTAAGTTTGGTAAAACCTTTTTGTTTGGCAGGATTTACAAAAGTTCCCTCGCCTCTTACCAACTCCAAAATTTTGTGCTCATCTTCAGCCTTAGGTTGGTCAATGCGAATATACATCAAAAAACGATCAAGTTGCGCTTCCGGCAGATTATATGTCCCTTCATGCTCAATCGGGTTCTGCGTTGCCATAACCATAAACAACCGTGGCAGCTCAAAACGTTGTCCGCCGACACTGACTTGTCTTTCTGCCATAGCCTCCAACAATGCTGACTGTACTTTAGCCGGAGCACGGTTGATTTCATCTGCCAATACCAAATTTGCAAAAACCGGACCTTTACGAAACTCAAATTCTCCCTTCTGAGCCACATATATTTCACTTCCGGTAATATCTGCCGGCAATAAATCAGGCGTAAATTGGATACGGTTAAAATCTGCCGAGACACAGTCTGCCAAAGTTTTAATTGCTTTTGTTTTGGCCAACCCCGGCGCCCCTTCAACCAAAGCATGCCCTTCCGCCAACATTGTAATAATCATCTTTCTGACTAAATCTTCCTGTCCGATGATTTTGGAGTTCATATATTCAACCAATCCGGTGATTTTATTTTGAATTTCCGACATTTTTACCTCTTTTGCGCATTAGTTTAAAAAGCACTTTTATTCCAAATAATAATATTATAATATATGCGCCAGAAAACAAAAAAACAAGAAGTATCCACCGATGAACGATATATTTGATTTAGACAGCGATAATACTGCGGTAACCTATGATAATGTTTCCGCACTCATGCCGTCTGCACCGTGGCTTGATGAACTCAACCCCGAACAAAAGCAAGCTGTCACTACAACCGAAGGTCCGCTTCTGGTCTTATCCGGCGCCGGCACCGGCAAAACCAAAGTATTGACCACTCGGCTTGCCTACATTTTATCTCAACACAAAGCCAACCCGTGGAACTGCCTTGTTGTAACTTTTACCAATCGTGCCGCCGCCGAAATGGCACAACGTGCCCGCAATATAATCGGCGACATGGTCGATTCAGTGTGGATGGGAACATTCCACCGCATTTGCGTCAAAATCCTCCGCCAACATGCCGAACTAATCGGTCTCAATAGCAACTTTACCATTTTAGGCGAAGACGATCAACGGCGTGTAATCAAGCAGATTTGCGAGGCTCAAGGCATTGACGACAAAAAATACCCGCCTCAAGGGCTGCTTGATAAAATCCAGCTTTGGAAAGATAAAGGTTTAACCGTTGACAAAATCAATGAAGACTTTCACGGCAACGTTTTAACCACCGTTTACAAACTGTATCAACAGCGCCTGCTGGAACTCAATTGCGTTGATTTTGGTGATATATTGCTTTATGCCCTCAACATTTTGATGTCAAATGCCGAAGTTTTGGAAAAATATCAAGACCGCTTTCACTATATCATGGTTGATGAATACCAAGACACAAACGTTACTCAATATTTGCTACTGCGCCTGCTCAGCCAAAAGCACAAAAACATATGCTGTGTCGGCGATGATGACCAATCTATTTATTCATGGCGTGGCGCCGAAATTGAAAACATTTTGCGTTTTGAAAAAGATTTTCAAAATGCCCGCATAATCCGTCTTGAACGTAACTACCGCTCAACCGCCAACATTTTGGCCGCCGCTTCTGCCTTAATCAGCCATAATCATGACCGCCTCGGCAAAAACCTGAAAGTTGCCGAAAACAGCCCGGCTGCTCAGGCTCACAACTCCAAAATCAAGGTCATCAGCACTTATTCCGGCTCGGATGAAGCCGAATATATCGCCGAAGAGATTGAAAACTTGCACCGCTCCGGCACCGAATACAACAACATTGCAATTTTAGTCCGTACAGCCGCTCAAACTCGTGAGTTTGAAGAAAAATTTATCAGCGAGGCTATCCCTTATCAGGTTATCGGCGGTCCTAAATTCTATGAACGAGCCGAAATTCGAGATATCTTGGCCTATTTACGTGTAATTGTCCAACCGCATGATGATCTGGCTCTGGAGCGCATTATTAACAAGCCGTCTCGAGGCATCGGCGCCAAAAGCATAGACAAGTTTCGTGATGAAGCCAAACGTCATGGAATCTCTATGTACATAGCCATAGAAAAAATGATTTCTGAAGGAAGTTTATCAGGAAAAGCAAAGGCTAACGCCACAGAATTAATGAACAACTTTAATATCTGGCGACAAAATTCTCAAGCTCTCCCGCCCGAAGAATTGGCCGCCCAAGTCGTTGAAGATTCCGGTTACATGGAAATGTTGCAAAACGATAAATCCGCAGAAGCCGAAGGACGTATCGAAAACATCAAAGAACTTATTAACGTAATGGGCGATCGCGAAACCTACCCGACTTTGGGAGATTTTTTAGAGCATGTCAGTCTGGTTATGGAAAATGACAGCAATATTGACGCCAACAAAGTAACTCTCATGACCTTACACTCAGCCAAAGGTTTGGAATTTGATGCTGTATTTCTTCCCGGCTGGGAAGAAGGACTTTTTCCGCACCAACGTTCAATGGACTGCGGAGATGCCGGCGCATTGGAAGAAGAACGCCGTCTCGCTTATGTTGCCATTACCCGAGCCCGCCGCAAATTATACATTATGACCGCTATGAACCGTCGCATTTACGGACAATGGCAAAACAATATTCCGTCCCGATTTATTAATGAACTTCCTCCGTCTAACATAGAACTGTGCAACAACGCATCAAACTACTTTGGTGGTGGATATCAAAATAAAAATAACCATAATTCAAATAATTATGACAACAAATTAAAGCAAAGCAATAACGTTATACAAGACAGCGACCGCTTTAGTTATGTCCGTGACGAAGACTATGGTTGGAACGACGGAGACTATTATCAAGCCAAACAACGTGCCAAAAGTGCCGCCTCTTCAATGCCCATCGGCAGCCGAGTTTATCACGAAACTTTCGGCTACGGAAAAGTCATCAACATCGACGGTAACAAACTCGAAATCTGGTTTGATCAATACGGGCACAAACGCCTGCTTAAGGATTATCTGAAAAAGGCTTAAAATCGTTTTAACCGTAAACTTTTGCATTTTCCATTTGTCTGCGCAACATTTCTGCCGTCAAAGGCTGTTTATGTTTATATGTCAGAGGTCTCGCCCTCTCAAATCGCAACTGTTTTAAATAATCGACTCGACTATCGCTCAACTCTTTGTTAAAGGTATTTCCGTGGCCGGCGGCAATTTTAGCCCGCATTTCAACTATTCGACTATGACCGCTTTTCAAGCTGTTTGCCACTTCATTGTTATACAACGTCTCAGAACTGCTTTGCAATTTCTGCTCATAATATACTTCGGCTTCCCGCTCAAAATCAGGCATATATTTATCCAGATTGCCATCAACATATTGGCGTAATGCTTCATAATCATCATATGACATACTCTTTGTTTTACAATCCAGTGATTTACATTGTTGTTCAATGCGTTTCGGCAATTCAGGATCAATTTTTGCTAACTGTTCTGTATTTCCATTTAAATAAGCACACACAAACTCAGAAGTTATATCTTTTGTCGCCATTGTTCTCATCAACTGTATATTTTCTGATTTTGTTCCGCTTTTCTTTTCTGCAGGCAACCTGTCATACTCTGCCTGATATCCTCTCGAATTGGCTATAAACTCTTTTAGATCGCTTTTTCTGCGTTTCACCGCCTCATTATGAACCTTAACATGTTTCTGGTTATCTAAATATGCATTGTTTATATGCTCAAAAGAAAAAGGAATTTCTCCTCCCATATTATCAGACACATAAGCCATCCAATCACCATTATCAGTAAATTCCTTATAATTGTGATCAGATTCAGCAAATTTCGCCCAATTCATATTCTTGCTATGTAGAACACTCTGTGTCTCACGACTGACATCATCATCGGAGACCACAACCGTCGGAAACTTGCCAAATTTTTCCCGCTCTTGCTCCGTAAATGGCATATTTTCATAACGATTTACCGCAAAGCGCATCACATCATCAACAGAAGTTGCTTTTGTATATTGAGAAACATCTATTTTTTGCCCATTTATTGAATAATTATTATAAATTTCTTTCATCTCGGCATATGCTGACGGATCATAGTTACCCTTTTTAATTTGCCAATCATAGCGCATTGATTCAAGATAATCCTTTTCATATGTGCCCTGCTTTTGTTTAGCATACATTTCATCGACACCATTCACTACCAGCTTTATTTCTTCCTCAGACAACTTATCTGACCCAAAATCGATATTATCAGCCTTCAGCAAAAATTTATAATCTTGTGTAATACAATCCGGATTTCTTGTTTTTTTATATTCCAACAACTCTCGAAAACCTGATTCTCGATATGCGCTTTTTTCCTTATCATGGCAAAGTTCAAGATATTCCTCTGCACTTGTATGATACATTTTATCACCGGCTCTGTCCGTATCAATTTTATGCCTTCCTTCATGCCAAACCGTATTTTTTCTTTCACTGCGGCTTTCCATCTTATCTAAAACTTGCTGAAATCTATCGGCATTATCTCCCATACTTTCATCGGCACTATAAAAATTCATAGTCATTACTCGACCATCATTTGACATACTGCCTAATACCACATTTTGGGTAGAAGGCACTGCACGACCATTTATTTTTCTTATTACAAAGAGATTTTCGCCGGCATCACGGGCAAACACTTTATTTTCACGATAGTCAACATATGGAGCATCCTGCCCATATTCGGCAAAATATTCTTCTATTGCCTGTTGGCATTCCTGCTTTGACATTTTATCCTTGTCATTTTTATCATTACCGACAAAATCAATAGAATTATCCATATTTTTTCTCCAACATTTCACATACGATTATTTTATACCGAATTACGCCGCAATTCAACAAAATACGGTTTACATCCTACTTAAGTTTTTCATATAAACAAAAAGAAGGCAGTTTTCATCTGCCTTCCTTTTGTTCAATCATTCATGCTAAAAGTACTTTTTAACAATCCATTTGGCTACTGCATCAGCATCTTCCATACCGTCAAATGCTTGCATCGCATTGCACATCAAAGCCAGTTTGTTCCACACGGGAGCCGTATTTGTTTCATATTCGGTCAAGCGTTGCTCAATCACGGCATCGTCTTTCCTGATAATCAGCTCACCACCGCATTTTGGGCACTTTCCATCCGACGCTAGGTGTGTGGTTTTGCAGTTTTTGCAGACACGGCGTTCTGACACTCTTTTCTTTATTACATCAAAGGGGGTATTGCGCTTGACAGCAACCACAAACATCTCCTTGTCTTGCAACATATTGGCGAGTGCCAATCTCTGTGTTTCCGTTCTCGGATAACCGTCCAGCAATATAATACGGCGGTTTGGATCCTTCTCGCACAGCGAACCAACAAACTCATCACTATGACTCAGTGCTTTTTCGACCAGTGTAGCGACAATTTCATCAGATACCAACTTTCCGGAATTGACAATCTGACTTATTTCCATACCCAACTCTGATTGAGCGGCAATTTCCTCTCGCAACAAATCTCCCGTAGAGATATAGCTGATCTCTGCTGCTCTCATTCCCTTGTGATTAACAAGTTGCTCTTTGATCTTGTCCCCCAGGGAACCTTTACCACTCCCCGGAGCTCCAAAAAGAATTATTAATGTCTTTCTCATAAAGAAAAAAATTAGTTAATAATACAGTTAAAAATCTCGAAATCGCATGAATTATTAAATCACCTATCTTTTTTGTCAAGTATATTTATCCGAATTGCCGCCATAAAATGAGATTTTTCGGCTCATTCATGCTCCACATTCCAAACACATGATAAAATTTAAACAAAATACTGGACAAAAACATTTTGCATGCTATACTCTAGCCCCCGAAGAGGTAGAGATGATATACAATAAAAGAGAATATAAAGAATATGTTCGCAGCTTGTTTGCTGATGCCACCGCCGAAGAATTTGAAAATTTCGAGCGGGAAATTAAGGATTCAGACAAAAAGCGTAAAGAACTGCAAAAACAAATAAACACTATAATCCAACAATTTCGCGACAACCCTGATGAAACTACCAGAAAAATTCTCAACAACAAACTTGAAACTCTGCGCGCTGACCGTTCGGTCATTCTTCCCTCAGGTGAGCTGATTATAACCCGTTTTTCTGTTCTGAGTCCCGAGGCCAAAAAATACGCTTGCACAAGTGCGTTGCTCAACAAATATCTCACTCAGGAAATTGTTCAAAACAATCCCTTGAAATTCCCTACTCATGCCAATGGCGACATTATCATTGACTTTGATCGCTTAAAAGAATCACATCTTCATGAACTGGCCGTCGATATTCGGGACTTCGTACATAACTACATGGATGACAACCCGCAGCTTGTTAAGCACCCCAATTACTTTGTACAGGTATATACCTCCGTTCCGACTATATATGATTTGAACCACAGCATTGACAAGTATTATGACCGCAAGCGTGAAAACCTCAATGACTACACCGCCAGCCGCAAAGGCATCCACATCATTGAGAGCTACCCCAGACAAAAGCTTCACCTTGTTCGTATGATGACCCCTGATGCGCTCAATTTTGAAAGCGACTGCATGGGGCACTGCATTCGTCGCGACCGTTATATCGAAAAAATAGACACCACCGCTGAATACTATTCTCTGCGTTCAAGCGACCCGTCTCAGCCGTTTTATCCCTATGTAACCATGTTTTTTGACGAAGGCAAATTGGTAGAAATTGTCGGCAAAGCCAATCACGCAATATCCGGCATGGCACGTGTCAAACTTATTCGAGACTATATCAAACGGCGCTTTAACCTCGAAAGTGAAAAGGACCTTATATCTGCTGACAAAGTTCCTCACGTTGATGATCGCCGATTTGGCATTGCTCTTCGTAACCTTGGGCTTATCCCTGACAAAAACGGTGTATATCATGATCTTTACAATCTGCCTCACAATCAGATTATTGAATTTGAAAGCTGTCCGGTTACCGCACGCAATCTTGACTATATCAACAAACAATCAATCTCCGCAAAATCACTATGGTTGCAAGGCGATCACGGTCCTCATATCATTGACAAGATTAATCAGTTTCATCACATTGATACTTTGACTTTTGCCGTACAATACAACTATGGCGATATACAAGAGCTTGATCTCTCAAAACTGCGTGGTGTAAAAAAATTGGTATTATCAAGTGCCAACCTCCGCAAAATTAAAAAGATAATTTTTCCTAAAGACATTGAGCAGCTTGAAATGTGGTCTGTAGACTTCAGCAATATAAAAGATATTGATTTGATGCACTGCCTGGACTTAAAGAAAGTCTCGTTCCGCAACTCTGACTTGCGCAAAACTTCAACCATCAAGTTTCCGCCCAGCATTAATGAAATTGATTTCTCTTACGTTAAATCAACCGCACAAATGGGCAAACGACTGGAACGCTTGCAAAAAATACTGACCTATAAACGCAAATTTTATCAAGCACTCAAACTTGATAAACTGTCCAATATGTTTCGAACAATCAAAGAATATGGAAAAAGCCTCTATTAGAGGCTTCTTTCATCATTACGCGGTCTTATTATCGATGTATTCGGTGCTCGATATTCTCTTTTAGCTTTTTTCAGAGCCTCCAATACTTGCTCCTTAGTTCTTTCGCCTTTGCTTCGTGGCGTATATATATCTCTCATTTCTTGGGCAGAAACGTGTACACCATATTTTCTGCACCATTTTTTCACACCGAAATTAAACGGATTATTTCCCGGAGTAGCCACACCCATAACTTTATGAATTCCTTTGGCTCCCAACGCTTTCATCACATTTGATACCGCCAGTGCACAGTTATTGTTTATCAGATTATACTTTTTATCTTTGCCTTTTTCAAAAGCCGTTTGCATAGCCGCTTCAACCTGTTTTGGCGTAACTCCCAGAGTGCTGGGATAAACGAAATAGTACTCCGCTTCAGTTCCATACGTTGCAAACAGAGAATCAGTTCCCATTTTTTCGCTTCTGCGATTAATAACATAGTCTTTGTATTCCATACAGGCATGTCCCACCAAAGACGGACCTTCTACCGGCACAAATGCAAACACAATTGGCTCTTCGCCCATCAAATCCAATTTTCCGTCTTTGTCTCGTGGAATCCTATCTGACACATCACCGTTTCCTCTGATTACGCGTCCGGTTCTTTCAAACTCCTCATTAACCGAACCGCAGAACTCCGCACTGCGTCTTACACCACGCTTGTCTACATAAAATGCCACACCGGCTTTATTAGCCTCTTCTTTTGAATCAAAACGCTTCAGTTGAGTATGATACGGATTAAGCCTTGAATGCCTAAAGCTCAAAAAAAGTTTAGATGATTTTATTTTGTACCACAGTTTTTTTATACCTGAAAATTTATTGGCATCTGCATCATAAACCGTAACTATCGGATAAACATTTTTTTCATCAGTCATCGCAGTCTCTCCTAGTCTCCGTCTCTTGCCAAATGCAAATAAGGCAATAGGCTTGGATTTTTCTTAACATTAGCAGACAATATAGCTACTACCATAGAGCGTTCCTGCTCACTTTTTATCTGTCCTTTGGCAATTTCTTCTGCCGACGTCTCATCATAAATTGCTGCGGTTTGTGCATTTTCATCAACAACATTTTCAAACGAAGAACTCTTACCTCTATATCTGAATTTATTAAACTCGCACAAGATCCTTGGTGTTAACTGTAAAAGTTTTTGCTGATTGTCTTCAGTCGCCTCGCTCGGTTTGGCAAACTCCACACTGACATTTCCGCTTTTTGGTTCTCTCACAAAAAGCGGCGGCAAGGCCATTTCCATAGCCGAATCCTGCCCTTGGCGTAACTTTAACAAATGCATATGCGACAATTTGGCGGTCTTAGGATCAGCATCGGCAAAATCTACATTGTATCGGTTTCCGTTTGCGCCATTAACCGTGCATACTGCACGATATACACGCTCTGAATTAAAATTAAACCTGCTCAAATCATCATCAAACAACGACATAAAACACCTCTTTATATTAACATGTTTGCATCTTATCATATTTTTGTCTATTTTTCAAATATTTTTAAAAAAATCTTGCGCTTCTGCTACAAATATACTATATAAAGCATATAATTAAATTATTGTCTAACTTTTAACCTAATTATTCTATGCTAAACTTACAAATTGAGCAAATTTGTTCCTACTTGGATCGATGGGTGCTCTTCAGCTCTGTGAATGTTGTAATGTTCATCGGCCTCATTGTAATCATGACGTTGATATCGTTGTTGTTTTACATCTATGGCATCATCATCAACCTTTACTCCGGCTATGGCATTGAGTGTAACTCGCAGTTTTGGACAGCAGGCAAATGCTTGTCAGTATTGTTCCTATTATGGAGCGCAGTTTACCTTATTGTAGCTGTTTTCTCCTCAATCGGCTTACTGCATATTATTGCCACTTTCACGGCAGCATTTTTTATCTCTTTTGTTGGAGTAATGCTGCTTGCCCTGCTCTATTACATTTTGCACTATTGCATCATTTTTCCGTTTCTCTCATTCCGCGAGAGCTGGAAAAAACGCAATTAAGCAAACAAATTAAAAAACTCCGTTCCTTTGTGAACGGAGTTTTTTAATACAATAAAACCCCGGACTTCTCCGAGGTTCTGAAGTGGTAGCGAGGGTCGGATTCGAACCAACGACACGCGGATTATGATTCCGCTGCTCTAACCAACTGAGCTACCCCGCCATAAAGACTGCATATTACTTAAGGTTATTTTTACATCTTGTCAAGATATTTTTATCAAAAATCTCACAAATTTTCCATTCCGAAAAAGCTGTTAATATTGCTCATCTGCTATTGTAAATTGCTCGTCGTATGTATAACGTGTAAATAAACTATCACTAAGACTACTGGAGGAACTATGAAAAAAACTTATATCTTATCAGCCTTATTGTGTTGCGGAACTTTTTTAACCTCAACCGCTTGGGCTGATGAATCTTCACAAAACTTGAGCAATCTGCGTGCCAACTTTCGTCGTGTAGCGCTTGATATTGCCTCTACTGAAGTCCAAAATGGCGAATACTACACCGACAACCCCAACTCTAAGTTGAGTGCCGACAGTCAAACCATGATTAAAGGCGTTTTTGATTTTGTTCTCGAATACGAGCAACCTGAATGGCAGTGGAACAACAGCTTATTTGCCGAATACGGACGCACCAAACTCCGTCCTGCCAACGGCAACGATACCACCAGTGAAGATGCCGATAAAATTTTGCTCAGCTCTGACTACAACCGCAAAATGTGGCGTTTTGAAGCCGACAATGCTGACATTGGTCCTTTTGCCAGCGTTGCTTATCAGACTGAATTCAAACCCAACAAACCGGCTCCCCGTCAAAAAGTATTCCGTGGCAAAACCGGTATGAAAATCTTTAACGGCAATATCATTAAAGAATTGTATGCCGCCGCCGTTGCCGAATACGATATGACATACAGCAATCGCAAAAATACAAAATCGGCATATGAAATCGGTTGGCGTACCGAATACGTTCAGTCCGATCAGGTAAAATTTCAATTCGAAGGCTACTTCCGTGACTACCTGAGCTATAGTGAATACGTATATACCGACCTCAAATATGAATTGAGCGCCATCGCCCGCATGGATGTAAAAATCCGCAACAACTTCAGCCTTGCTCCTTACATTCAATACTTCCAAGGCGAAGCCCGCGGTGTCGGCAAAACCGGTAGCAACTTCATGATTGGTCTGTCATTTGCTTATTCAGAACTTTTTGGTCTTTAAGCAATCAGTACAATAAACAAAAAACGCATTTTGTCATGTGGCAAAATGCGTTTTTTTAGCATCAGTTCAAAAATTTTTCGACCATACTAATCAGCTCTTCAATCGTCATATCATACATCTGATCAATATCATCTGTATCAATTTCTATGCCGTAAAAAGCCTCAATCCAGGCAACCAGCTCCATCATTTCCAAACTGTCAAGACACAAATCCTCATAGAGATAATCGCTCTCTTTGATGTCTTTAGCTTCAATTTCCAGCTGTTCATGAATTACCATCACAATATCAGCCAAAATTTCTTCGCGTGTTTTCATAATAATGATTTTTTTTAATAAAAAACACGGTTTGCTACGGAAAGCAAACCATGTTTATACAAGATACCGCTTTAACGCACTAGTTCTTGTCCACTCTTGAATAGACCAAGTCAACTACCTCGTCAAGCGTCATGTCAACCACGTTTTCGGCAAGTCTGTCAGGGATGTTGATATGGAATTCGTCTTCACACATCATAACAAACTCAACAACATCAAGACTGTCCAGTCCGAAATCGGCACTGAATTTGGCGTTGCCGTTACAGGTCTCATCACTGGTAACATTGAACCTTTCCTCCAATGCGCCACAGATCCATGATTTAACTGTTTGTTTATCCATACGCTAATGATTTATGTAATAATAGTTGAATGCCGTGATATTACATTCTTTTGACATTTTGTCAAATGATTTTTAATCACGCCTTACCAACGCATTGATATTCAAAACCGAGCTCAACGGCCTTTTGTCCGTCAATTATATTTCGTAAATCAACAATTTTGGCACTATGCATTTTTTGCTTAATCGAGCTCAAATCAATATACTTAAAATCTTCCCATTCGGTCAATATTACCATAACATCTGCATTTTCACATGCATCATACATCGAAGCTGCATATTTTACGTTATCGCCCAAAATTGCTTTAGCATTTTGCATTGCTTTAGGGTCATACACACAAATATTGTGCGAATGTTTTATCATCTCTTTCACAATATCAATGGCCGGAGATTCCCTGCAGTCATCAGTTCCACCCTTAAAGGCCAACCCTAAAACCGCAATTTTTCCTTCCGGATTAGATTTTATTGTATCAATAACTCTCTGTCCCATTTTGGCCTTGCGCTCATCATTCTTGGCAATAGTTGTCTCAATCAAACTGAGGATTGAACCATATTTTCTGCCCATTTGCGCCATTGCATTAGTATCTTTCGGAAAACAAGAACCTCCATACCCCGGTCCCGGATTAAGGAACTTGTTGCCAATACGTGTATCGAGCCCCATTCCTTTTGCTACTTCCCTAATATCGGCTCCTGACTTTTCGCAAAAATCAGCCATCTCATTGATATAATGAATTTTCATCGCCAAAAACGCATTTGAAGCATATTTGATTGTTTCTGACGAACGTCTTTTTACCCACAAAAACGAACACTTATCAACGAACGGAGCATAAAGTTTCCGCATAACTTCCTTGGCCCGTTCCGAATTTGCTCCTATAACAATTCTGTCGGGATTGAAAAAATCGTGAATAGCAAAGCCTTCTCGCAAAAATTCCGGTATGGAAACCACATCAAAATCCGCCGAGGGATTAACCTCGTGGATAATCTTTTCAATTTCATCACCTGTACCGACCGGAACGGTTGATTTTGTTGCCACCACCGTATATCTGTCCAAATATTGAGCCAACTCCTTGGCCGCCGCATAAATATATTGTAAATCAGCTTCTTTGGTAACCGGATGAGGCGGAGTGCCCACCGCCAACATAACTACATCAGCACCGCTGACCGCACTTTGCATATCAAGCGTAAATCTGATTTTTCCTGAGGCAACGTTTTTACGAAACAACTCATCTAAGCCGTCTTCAAACAAAGTCAGTTCCCCTCGGTTCAAACAGTCAATTTTTGCCGGTATTTTATCGACACAAACGACATTCGTACCGAGCTCGGCAAACCCGACACCGGTCGGCAACCCGACATATCCTGTACCAATAATAGCTAGTTTCATAATCTGTCCTTTCAGTATTTGCCCCAATGATACATATTCGTTAGCAAAAAACAAGTTTAACATTAGCTTTTACCACTACTAAAAAAAATATTGCCTAACCGTATAAAAATGTTTATATTCACACAAGGTACAGTATAAAGGTATAACTGATGGATAAAAAGCTACACCTGTTTATCATTTGGGATAACGCCCGCTTTATGGAAAAGCAAATTCTAAATGATATCAAAAAGAAATTTGAAATATTTAAAACCTATGAAATAAATTGGTCGAAAGAGAATTTTGCAAAAAATCTCTCCCGTTTTTATGGCAAAAAATTACCTAAAAGCTGTAAAAAAGAAAAAGAAGTCGGTTTCGGACCTTTTCTTGTCGTACTGGTGTATGACAATCATCCTAAAATCATAAAAGACGGAAACCATAACATCATGGTGGCCAAGCATTTTTATCGCCATCTTTTGGGTAAAAACCTTATTCACGCCTCCGACACTCAAGATGAAACCGCTGAAAATCTTTTGTTCCTGCTCGGCAAAAGCTTAAAAGAAATAGAGGCTGAAACATCTTCTTCAGCCATCCAGACAATTACCTGCGACATTCCCGGCTCTTTATCTTGGACAACCATAGACGAAGCTCTTGATTTAGCTAGAAAAGTTCCTTTTACCAAAGTTATTGCATATAAAGAGTCATTTCTTATACATAGTCGCCACGCTGACATTGTTCGTCGTGTATTAAATGCCTCTCCATGCCGTTTCAAAATTCCCGGTCGTCATAAATACTATGTAAAAGTCGGCAAAAACAAACAACCTGTTTATATCCGCAAAGTTCACTAATCCCTGTCATCGTTACGATTGCTGAACAAGACATTCCACATCTGACGACGAAACAGCCATAAATTAACCACTCCTAGTACAACCGTAACCGATAACGACAGATACAGTACATAATACCAACTTATTGCTATAACATTCATCATCACTTCCTGATTAGTAAACCGCCAAAAGCTCAAAGCCCCTGCTGTAACCGCAAACATTATCACAAAAGCTGCAAGCCACATTCTGTACAGCACACTCTTTTCCAAAAACACCGCCGTCAGCATATAAAGCAAAAACATTGCCAGCAACAAATATATTTCCATCTTTCCCCTCCTCCGGCATATATAGTCATTGCCCCAATAAAAAAAAGACCACCCTTTGGTGGGGGTGATCTTTTTTTATTTTACCGGTTTGTAATTATCTCTCGAACAAATCGAAGATAAATCCGACCATCTTGTTTTCCTTTCGGAACAACCAACAATAGCCGCAATAAACAACACCGATTTCCATTCCTAATTTCCAGTCTACGATTGGAATAATTTTGCCTACGAGCCAGAAAATGAATCCGAACTCTACTGCGTTGATAAGAAATGTCACAATAGTACCTAAAATGCCACCATAGCGACCACATAGTCTATCAACAATATTCCAACACAGACCAATCACAATCAAAACCAAAAAGATTGCGATTAAAGAAAAAAAGATGTCCGCCATAAAAATTAAATTAAAAATTTATAAATAGTATAATATCATTATTACTATAGCACAAATTGAGCTTTATTGCAAACATTTTGTCAATTTCAGTCGAGGCGTGGCCATTCGCCTTTTTTCAGCTGTTTCAAGCTTTTACTGTTTTTCCCTCGGCGGGAGTTATAAATCCAATAATTAGCCACCACTTTTTTGACATAAAGTCTGGTTTCACGCCATGGAATCATCTCAACAAACAACAACGGATCATTCTCATAATTCTTACGATCCACCCATTTTTTCACATTATGCGGTCCGCCATTATATGATGCCGCCAAAAAGAACAAATTATCACCGACATTCTCATCATCGAGCAATATTTTTACATAATCTTGTCCGATTTGCAGATTGCGCCCTTTATCATACAACTGCTTACAGCCTTTTTTATATTCTTTATTTTTGGTAACTGCCGCCGCCGTATATGGCATCAACTGCATCAGCCCGCAAGCGCCGGCATAACTTCTGACTTTGTGATTAAACAGCGATTCTTGTCTGACCAACGCCCATACCCACGAACGATTAACCGTCCACCTTTTTTCCGGTTCCCAGTCGGGGTACGGATACATATAGCTGTCATAACTGCGACTTTTTGCATAATTTTTCAATCCGTTAGCAATCAAAAAACTCAAATTGGCAAAGCTGTGTTGACCGCTCAAAAACATAACCAACTCTTTTTGCTTGCGATTTAGTTTTACATAGTTTTTACGCAAATCAGCCTCTGCCAAATCAGCCTCACCGGCTTTTATCAGCAAAATTGCACGTCTTACGACTGCCGAATTCAGCATTTCATTGCGATATTCATCATTATCCGTATTATTAAAAAATACCTGAGTTTTCCAATCATAATCGAGCTCTCTGCCCAACTGATATCTTGCTAATATTCCATAAAAGGTCCGCTCAAAAGACGCCGCCTTACGCAAATATTTTTCGGCTTTTTCGGTATTTTTAAGTTTTTCATTGGCACGATATGCCCAAAAAGCCCCCGAAGCCGCAAGCCACTGATCTTCTTCATTAAAGCTGTCCAACTTTTCAAACAAATCGGCTGATTTTTTATAATCTCCCAATTTCCACGCTGCCAAACCACCAAACCAGGCCGCCGTAGTTTCATGACTGCGCCGTACCGCTTTCTCGGTCCACTTCAGTGCTTGTTTGTACTCGCCTTCATAAAAATACGAAGCCGCCAGCGTTGAGCTCATTCCGTCATAACGCTTATCCGGAATAGTCATTCTGAAACGGGTGTCATTCATTATAGCTGTTGCTTTTTTATTATCCGTCTTGCGAATTGCTCTCAAAAACTCATCAAGCTTTTGCCTTACAAATTTTCTGTCTTCTGCCTTAAGCGAGCTGTAACTGTCCTTATACCAAGCATATGAAGCATAAAGTTTTTTCTTTGACGGCACAGGTTTTGCCGGTTTATACCCCGGAGCCTTAGTTTTTGCCAATATCGACAATGTTCCATGTTGAGGATGATCCTCGTATTTTTTCAGCCACTCCGTCAACTCTTTATATGATGATTTATAATCACGGCTCAAATATTTTTGTGCCAACACATGCCCCATCAAAGCCTTGCTGTGCAATTTAGCAACCAACTTATCAGCCTTTGCAACATCGTTATCTTTAATTGCAGCAAATATCTGAGAATACAGTTTTATATCGCTCTCGGTTGTGCCTGATTTTTTCAACACCTGTTGATACAAATCATCATCGAGAATTTTTTCATTTAAAATAGCCGCATGCGCCGACCAACTCAAGCAGCACAGCAACAAAAATACTAATACTTTCTTCAATTTTTTTCCTCGGGCTACATTGCGCGAGTAATCCATCTCACTTTAGATGCACACACCTGCTGTGACATGCCTTTTACACGGCAACGATTAATAACAATATTCGGAGCTCTGTCCATTGAATAACAACCATCACCTAACAAAGAATAGTTATAATGGTTCTCTACTTGCGGCATTACATTATTAAAACTCAACACCGTATCCATATTAGACCATTTCAGATGGTAGCTGATATTTGACAATTTCGTCGGTAATGTTGTTGTTACCGCAAAAGTCATTGAACAGCGAGTTTGACCGGCAGGGCTTTTGTATACGCTGAAATCTTTCATATACAGCAAGATAAGTTCTTTATCTTCACCTTTTCGCTTGGTATATACCTTCACCATATCATGCTGTTCTCCGGCTCCGGCTTTTTCGGCAAAATCAGATGTCCCATATGTAAAAGGAGAAACGTCATTTCCTTTTTGTTGGTCTAGTGCGGCTCTCTGGGCGGCACTCATCTGCTGATTTTTTTGAACCGGCAAATTATTTGCACCGGTAGCTTGTTTGATTTCAGGCTGGGCTGTCTGCACTGCCTGTGCCGGTTTTGGTTGTGCACTATTAAGCATCTGCGCATTTGCCCAACCGCACAACGCACCTCCGGCTACAATTGTTCCTACAGCTAAAACATATTTATTCTTCATAAATATCTCTCTTATTTAATACTTGAAACAATGGTTCCGGTTGCATCAATCGCAGCAACGCCCTTTTGATACAACCCGTCAATTTCAGATTTTTCTTTAGCTTTTTTAGCTTCACGCTCTTCGGCTTCCTGATCAACGGTAACAGCCTTAAACTCCAAATAGTATTGCGCATCTTCAGGAGAAACATATTGGAATAATTCAGTGCAGGAACCTCCGCCTCTCCGTGAACCCGCAGAGGTTGTACGTCCTTGTGCGGTCTCTGCACTACAATTGCGAATATCTACTTTTGGATTTTCAATCAGCAAGAAACATCTATCAGTATTAATTCTTGATTGTACCATAACTTGTTTCAACGGCTTAATCGACGGAACTTCTACCAAACCGGAAATGGTCTTGTCGGTATTACGCTCGGTAGTACTGCGAGCACGTCCCATGCTGCGTTTGTTTTGTTTGGCATCTTCTTTCTTTTCTTGATCAATTACCTCTGTAATTGCATCATCCTGCCAGGTGAGATCAATGGTTGCTCCTTGCAAAGTCATGTTTGAGCGGTTGTATATTGTAGTATTATAATCGCAACCGATAACCTCATCATCACTGTTTTTTACGGGAACAATGTCATGGATTTTGAACAAGATTGCATTTTCCTTGACTTCGGCATCTTCAACAGCGACATCACTTTTTTTAGCATTGGCAGCACCATCTGCAGCCTTTGCACAATCAGCAACGCCCAAAACCGCCGCTGCCACGACAACACCTGTCAAACCCATAAACATCTTGCTGATATTCATTGTATTTTCCTCACAAATTATTACCAATATTTGAAACAATAATAACTGATATATTTTTAATTTACCAACAAATTATGAAAAAAAAGCTAATCGTTGGATATCTTTTTTGCCAACCGCAAAAAATCAAACCATGACTTGGCTTTCATCGCCGGATTTCTTAGCAAATAAGCCGGATGATACGTCGGCAATAACGGGATTGAAACTCCCGGTTGCGGCGCATATTCCAACCATTTTCCCCTGATTTTTGATATACTGTTCTCCTCATCGGTCAAAGCATTGGCCGCCGGAGCCCCTAGAGCTACAATAACCTTAGGCTTAATTAACTCAATTTTTTTCTTCAGAAAAGGCAAACAAACTGCCACTTCTGCACCGGTCGGCGTCCGATTCCCCGGAGGTCGCCACATTAATATATTGGTAATGTAGCATTTTGAACGTTCTACCCCTATGGCTGCCAACATCTTATCCAACAAATGTCCGCTTCTTCCAACAAAAGGCTTACCCTCTCTGTCTTCATCGGCACCCGGGGCCTCTCCCACAAACAAAATTCTAGCATGCTCATTGCCATCGCCGAAAACCGTTTTATTTGCCGTCAGCTTAAGAGCACAACCGTCAAAATTTTCCACTGCCTTTTCGAGCTCGCTTAACGATTGCGCTTTTTCACACAGCTCTCGGGCATTTTTACATGCGACAGTGCTCATCTGTGCCAAATCAGTAATTGCCGGACGAGTATCAACAGATTCGTGCGTTGTCGGCAGTGATGGCTTTTTTACGGAAACAAAAGGCTCGTCACCGCAGATTACATCAACACCTGCGGACAAATACCATTCCAAAAGTTCTTTTTCGTTCATCATGGATACAATGCTATGCTCTTCATTTATTTTTTGCAAACAAATTATTACATTATCTTCATCTTTTCTATTGTACTCTTTTTCAGTTTTGATTAGAATAGCGTTGCAAAATTTTAACGGAGCATATTTTGATGGAAAAAACCTCTTTTGTTTTGGCTGTTGCCGCCGGCGTTGTTTTTGCTCATGCCTGCTGTTATTTTGACACCTGCAAAAACATCGCACCTGCCCCGCAGGAACGGCTCTATATATCCGAAAACAACCAATACGGAACATATCTGGCCGGACGTGTGGCACATATCAGACACGAACTGAACAAAGCCTCTGACTACTATATAATGGCCGCCCAAAAAGCTCCGCAAAATCAAATGCTCCCCAGTCAACTATACGTTATGCTTACATCGCAGGGACGTGTTGACGAAGCCGTTAAATTTGCCGACCAAGCACTCAAATATAAAGACCGCAGCCCTTTTATTTATACCATAAAAGCTGTTCATGACGTCAAACAACATCAGTATGAACAGGCTCTCAAAAACGTAGCGGAATGCGATAATGACTTTGCACGCGAAATCTTTGCTCCGCTGATCAGTGCTTGGAGTTACGCCGGCATGAACCAATACGAAAAATCTCTTGAAACTTTAGGTGTACTCAAAAGAAATCGTGGTCTTAACCCGATATATCTTCTGCATGCCGGTGCCATAAGTGATTACCTGGGCAAAAATCAGGAAGCTGACCAATATTATTCATCATTGCTCCGTTCTCCAAACATTACTGCATCAGCTTTTCCGCTCAAAATAATCTCCAATTTTTATTTGCGTCAAAATAATGATGATAAGGTTCGGCAAATACTTTATAGAATTTCTCACAGCCACAACTCTTCACTCAAGAAAATTGCCGAAGAAATCAAAAATTCCGATTCTTCCATACAGCCGATTCTCACGGATCCGGCCATCGGCATCTCTGATGCTCTGTTTGCCATTGCTCTGATGTTACAACCTGAAGACCGCTCTGAAGAGATAGCTCTTTTATTTGCCTCACTTGCATCATATTCCAACCCCGAATATGACTTGCCCAAAATGCTGATGGGTAACATTCTTGATACTCGGGAACTCTACAAAGAAGCCAATGATATCTACGTCCAAATTTTACCTAACCAACCTAATTACTTAACCGCCCAGTTTCAAATTGCCAAAAATTTGATTATGCTGAAACAGTATTCTCAAGCTGAAATCATCCTGCGCAAGCTTATTAAATTACAACCGGACAATCACGACCTGTATACCAACCTCGGTGAAGTAATGCGCATGACCAAACGTTACCACGATGCTGTCATTTACTACCAAAAAGCTCTTGATTTATACCCGTCAAAATACGCTCAACACAGTTGGGTAATTCTGTTTGCTCAAGCCGCAGCTTATGATGGCATGGAAGACAAATACAACACCGAAAAAAACTTGCGCCAAGTCATGGAAATGAACGCTAACCCTTTGGTCAAAAACCATCTCGGTTATATTTTATTGCGCAACGAAGAAAAGATTGATGAAGCCCTGCAACTGGTCATTGAAGCCTATAACCTCTCACCTAACGATGGCAGTATCATGGACAGTCTCGGTTGGGGAATGTATAAAATCGGTTATTACGAACAGGCTGTAAAATACCTTGAACAGGCCTCCGAATTATCCCCGTCTGAAGCCGTTATTTACGATCACCTGGGCGATGCCTATTGGGAGGTAGGACGTAAAAATGAGGCACTTTTCCAGTGGAATCATGCTCTCACCATGAAAGATGACACCAACGAAATTGATCGTCATCTGGTGCAAAACAAAATCAAGCACGGCAAGGCACCCCACACACCATTACCTTTTGATAAGGAAAAACTTGATTCCATTCTTCCTCAAGATTAAACATTAAAACCACCTGTGAGTGGTTTTAATTTTATCAAAAAATAGTGAGTAACAAAGAGCTTTCTCTTGAGTTTGATATCATTAGTGGTAATATCTTCATCATTATGAATATTCTCAAGGAGTTCACATGATACAAACCATAAAAACAACCCCATATACCGACCAAAAAATGGGAACTGCGGGATTGCGCAAAAAATCACAGGTAGTTCTGCAACCAAACTACTTTGAAAATTTTATACAAAGCATTTTTAACGTTATTAAACCTGCAGGCAAAACTTACGTCGTCGGCGGAGATGGACGTTTTTACAACGATATTGCCATTCAAAAACTCATCAAAATGGCTTCTGCCAACGGAGTAAAAAAACTAATCATCGGACAAAACGGATATTTATCAACTCCGGCCTCCTCCAATATCATCTTAAAACGCCATACCGACGGTGGTTTTGTGCTTACTGCTTCTCATAATCCCGGCGGTCCTAACGGCGATTTCGGCATAAAATTTGCCACAGCCACCGGCGGTCAATGCTCCAGCCAGGTCAGTGACGAAATTTTTGCTCAGACAAAAAACATTTCAGAATATCGTATCATTGATGCCCAAGACATCAAACTTGACACAATCGGCACCCAGACACTTGAAGGTATGGAAATTGAAGTTATCGACCCGATTACTGACTATGTTGAAATGATGCGCGGAATTTTTGATTTTGATGCTATCAAGAAATTATTTGCCAATGGTTTTACCATGTGCTTTGATGCCATGAATGCCGTTACCGGACCATATGCAATCGAGATTTTTGAAAACACCCTTGGAGCAGCGCCCGGATCAGTCCGCAACTCCACACCGAAACCAGATTTCGGAGGTCTTCACCCTGACCCCAATTTGGTATATGCTAAAGATTTGGTCAACATCATGTTTGGCGACAAATCCCCCGATTTTGGCGCAGCCAACGACGGAGACGGCGACCGCAACATGATTCTCGGTAAAAAATTCTTTGTTACCCCGAGCGATAGTCTGGCCATCTTGACTGACAATTATGCCTTGATACCGGCATATAAAAACGGTATTTACGGCGTTGCCAAATCAATGGCTACTTCAACCGCTGTTGCACGAGTTGCCGAAGCCCACAAAATCGGTTACTACGAAGTACCGACCGGTTGGAAATATTTTGTAAATCTTATGGACAGCAAACGCATTACTTTTTGCGGTGAAGAAAGTTTTGGAACCGGCTCCAGCCATATCAGAGAAAAAGACGGAATTTGGGCAATTTTATTCTGGCTCAACATCATTGCCGCCACCGGCAAATCTGTTGAGCAAATCACTCGTGAACACTGGCAAAAATACGGTCGCAGTTACTACCTGCGTTTTGACTTTGACGGCATACCGACCGACACTGCCAATGACTTAATGAAAAACCTTGAGCAGAAACTTCCTTCTCTCAACGGAACCTCTCAAGGCAACTTCAAAGTAAAACTCGCTGAAACATTTGTTTATAATGACCCCGTTGATCATTCTTCGACCGCTAACGGAATGCGTATTTTAATGACCGACGGTTCACGCATTGTATTCCGCCTTTCCGGAACCAGCAGTAGCGGCGCCACCCTGCGTGTTTATCTTGAAAAACTTGAAAAGCACGACTTTGATGCAGTTCCTCGCGAAATGGTCGACGAATTGTTGCGTATTGCCATGACTATTGCCGAAATTGAAAAAAGAACCGGCAAAAAACAGGCTGATATTATTACCTAATTTAACTTAACGAAGGGTCATCAAGTGAATACCGTTGCCAAAACAGAACTGCCTCGTCCTGACAAGCTTTTGCAAAAAAAGCTTATCGCTTTGGCATACACATTGGTGACCCTTACTGCATTTTTCATTGCTTTTATTATTCACCCCCGCTACCTCATGTTTTTCCTGCCGTTGATTGGCATACTAACCCTGATTTGCCTGATTCTGTCATTGCAAATTTTGCGTGTTGCGGAACAAGCCATCAACTACGGAGGCTTTGCTAATGAAATAGTGCGACAAAGTTCAAACGCCAAACGTATTGAAACTTTTGATGGCAAAACCGTTCTTGAAAATGACAGCGCCCGAGATCTTTTTTCCGGCCAAAATATTTTATGGTTTTTGCAGCAACACCTTGCCGACAATCGCAACAACAGTGTTGCTTTTCAACAGTTAAAAAATGCCTACATCAACCTTAACCCTACCAAAATAAGTCTTTCATTACATCTCGGAGCCAACAAAGAACGTACCTCTTGGTTCCAGATTTCTCTAAAAATTATTTCACTGCGTAAGACTGACTTTTTTCAAAAGCCTTTTCTGATTAACAAAATCCAAAAAGACACCTTTTTATATTGGAGTTTTCGTGACATAACCGCCGAACATAACATGGAACAAATTTTCCAAACCGAAAGACTTTCCATGCACGACTTTTTGGATTATCTGCCTGCCGCTTTGTACATTACCGATACAAACTATAAAATAGAATATTGTAACCATATTTTTGCCTCAAAAATCGGTAAAACTCGGGAAGAAATTATCGGCAGCGATTTGAATGACTATATCCTGCCCAACTCCCAAACTCCGCCGAACAACTCATCTTGGAACGGCATAGTTCACTTTTTCAGTACCGATGGCAAAGACATTGAAACCTGTATAAAACAGGAAAGTTTTCGCGAAGGCAACGAAATCAAAATTCGTGCTGCCGGAATGGCTGATTTGCCCAATGACAACGACTTGCGCGCCAAACTGCGTACCAGCACCGACGAAATCAGTTGGTTATTTGAATTTGCTCCAATCGGAATTATTTTTGCTGACCGCTTCGGTGCCATCAAAAAATGTAATAATCAGGCGGCCAAATTTGCTGATTCAACCGTTGATAAATTACAAGGCATAAATCTGATGCAACTGATCAAAAAAAATGATCAGCACACCCTGCGCCGTGAAATTGATTATGTTTTGCAAGGACAAAAGCAACTGTCGTCAATGGAACTCACCCTAAACCCAAGCGACAAAACTGCCACCACCTATATTACCCCGATGAAACCCGTCTATTCCGGTCAAAAATCGCCGGCCGACGGCTTTGTTCTTTATATTATTGATGCAACCGAACAGAAAAACCTTGAAGTACAATTTGCTCAAGCTCAAAAAATGCAAGCACTCGGTCAACTTGCCGGCGGTGTAGCCCATGATTTCAACAACCTGCTTACCGCAATTATCGGTTTTTGTGATTTGTTGCTACAAAGACATGGTGTCGGTGATCCGTCTTTTGCCGACCTTATACAGGTCAAAAACAACGCCAACCGAGCTGCCGGTTTGGTCAGACAATTGCTTGCTTTTTCACGCAAACAGCCGTTGCAACCTAAATATATTGACGTTACCGAAAACTTTATGGAATTGAGCCAAATGCTCAAACGTGTACTGGGCGAAAAAGTAACTCTTAAATTCCACCACGGCGACAACTTAGGTTTTATCCGAGTCGACCCTGTACAATTCTCTCAAGTTATTATCAATCTGGCCGTCAACGCCAAAGATGCCATGAACGGCAAAGGTGTCTTAACTATTACTACCCACACCCAACGCTTGCAGGCTCCGCAAAAATTCGGCGAAGAGATTATAAAACCGGGAGATTTTGTTGTTATTGATGTTCAGGATACCGGCTGCGGAATTGCCAAAGAAAACTTGAACCGCATATTTGAGCCGTTCTTCTCTACCAAACAAAACGTCGTCGGCTCCGGCACCGGTCTCGGACTGGCCATGGTTTATGGTATTGTCCGCCAAACTGAAGGTTTTATTAAAGTTGATAGCGTTGTTAACCAGGGAACGACTTTCTCAATTCACCTTCCCCGTTTTGAAAACAATCCCGATGCCGAAAACCGTGATACCGATGACAAACCGCGTAACGTTACTAATGCTGAAGGCACTCCGATTATTAACGTTCAGCCGCAAAATTCAGCATCACATATGCCGATGAATCAAAAGTTTATTTTCGGTCTCAATGTATCCGCAATTGATAAAGGAATAGATGCCCAAAATCCACATGCCGGCATCAAAATTTTGTTTGTTGAAGATGAAGATTCCGTCCGCAGTTTTGCTGTTCGCGCTCTCAAGAAAAAAGGATATGATGTTACCGGTTGCAATTCTGCCGAAAATGCGTTAGAACATCTCAAAACCGAAAAAGACTTCAATCTTTTGGTTACCGACATGGTAATGCCCGGCATGAATGGTGTTGAATTAGCTGCAATTGTCAAGGAACAAATAAAAGACATCAAGGTAATTTTGGCTTCCGGCTATTCTGAAGAAATTACACGTAGCGAATTTTCTGTTTCTAACGAATTTGAATTTTTGGCCAAACCGTTCAGCCTCGGCGACCTGACCAAAAAGATATTTGATGTATTAAACAAGGCATAAACATGAATAAAAAACAAAACATACATCAACTTCCGCTTGAGTTTGCACACCGCCCTTTCTTAGGACGTGAAGATTTCATTAAATCATCATGCAATGCCGAAGCCTTGGAAATGGTTGAATTATGGCCGCAATGGCCTGCATTCGGCTTGTGTATCTACGGACCGGAAAATTGCGGAAAAACTCATCTGACACACATATTTGAAGAAACCGTTGCCCTCAAAACCAACAAGCCTTACCACCTTCCTCGTCTTGAGGCCGCAAGCATCAATTTGGACATTATTCACCAACTGTACGAACAGAACAAATGCCTTATTGTTGAAAACCTATGCCCTGAAATTGATGAAGAAGCCATGTTTCACCTTTTTAACCTTTATCGTGACCAAGGCGGATACATTCTCTTTACTTCCAACATCGCACCGGCCAGAATTCCATTTAAATTGCCTGATTTAAGTTCCCGTCTCAAAATGATTCCCGCCATCGGCATCAGCGAACCCGATGACGAGCTTTTGTCCGCACTGATTATTAAATTGTTTATGGATCGTCAAATCACAATTTCACGAGAAATAATCAATTATATTTTAGTCAACATGCATCGCTCATTCAGCTATGCCCATAAACTTGTTGAAGAAATTGATAACGTTTCACTTTCATACAAACGAGCTGTTTCAATACCTATTGTCAAAGAAGCAATAAGCAATCTGTCTCAACATCGACAAGGCGAACTTTTCTAAAATTACGCCATTGATACATTTTGTTCAAAATGAAGATTTTCCGTATTATGGCTTTCTGCTACTTCCGTTTCCTGAAAATATTGCGCCAGCTCACGCTTAAAAACGTCAGCTCTTCCCCAGCCCCGTTCCATATAAATTGACATAGCAATATAGAGTGTCTCCTCAATGGTCGGATGACTGTTAATCAGCAAATTAAGTTTACGGATAATTTTATCTTTGTATTTATAATTATCTTCGCCAAAATTGTTCAAACCGACAAGTCTGGTTTGAATTTCATTTACGGCTTTTGCATTATAATCGATTCTCAGTCTGGCCAACTTTCCATGATATTTAGCCACTGCATCAAAATCTGATATTCGATCAAGAACAGACATAAGGTTAGTTTTGGGATAATATGAAGAAGCAATATTTTTCAATGTTTCAAACATCAAACCTTTGCTTTCCGCTTTTTCCAAATCGATAAGAAAAAATTCGCCAAGCGTCTTTTGCATAACATCGTGTAGCATCTTTTTTCTCCTTATAATAATTACCTTATATCATATTTTTAATATACCATATTTTACCTCTTTTAACAAGAAGTATTTGATAATTTCAAATAAACATTTGCCTATTTTCATGCATAATCCTATATTACACCAAAAGGGGAAAAAATGAGTAATTTATGCCTGTCATCAGAAACATATAAAATCGATGTCAACGACATTGCGATTCTGCCGGATAACGAACTTGCGGAAAAATACAAAAATCGCAAAAAAGTTGTTGTTATGATTGGTGATTTGGAGAACGGCATCAATGACACCCTGCTTTGCGGACGCAGTATTGTTGAAAAAGCCATACACGAACACAAACAATATGTTCCGGTCAGACTGGTTTTCAAAACTAGCATAAAACGTTACGATCTGATAACCCCTTTTATCAAAAAACTTCGTGGCAAATACAAAATTTGGTCATCAAACATTTATCACATTGATCCCCGCGAAATCAGACGCATGAAAATTGAGCGCAGTTTTCGTGATAAAAACAGCGCATATACTTTTTCAAACCCGCTGTACCGCTATTCGGAAAGCGAGCGCAAAAAACGCTATGAAACACTGTATAACAGCATGAAAAAAGGTTATGACGACAATTATCCGATTGAAATCATGCTGTTGCGTATGTTGGGGATAAAAGACACTGTCAACAACGGGCACCACCGCATGGGAATTGCCTTGGAATGCAATCTTCCGCAAATCGCCGTCAATTTTTCGGCCGCCGGACAAGCTCCGTACATCTTACGTCCTTTGCTGAAAATTATTGCTGATATTGCAATTCGGATTAAGCAAAAGCGCAAATAGACGCTACACAATCAACTTATGTAAAATTTTATCTTCGCTGATTAACTGTACGGCACGCTCAAAACTGCCCTCATCAGAAAGAACCGTATAATAGTTATTTTTTATTGACGGAGCCAATTTCAGCGCCTCAACAAACTCCTTTTTACTAAGCGGTTTTTCTGCCACAAAGTCAAAAAATCCGACCTGTTGCAAAACATCACGCAACCCCGAAGTTGCAACATTATTTTGCAAGAGTGAGCACAAATAACTTGCCACCCCGACTTGCACACCATGCAACTGCGGATGTTCCGAAATTTGATCCAACGCATGAGAAATCAAGTGTTCAGAACCGCTTGCCGGACGTGATGTACCGGCAATTTCCATAGCAATACCGCTGTATAGTAACGAATTAACCAAACTGCGTTGAAACTGCGGACTGTCAATATCGCTGCTATGCCGCAAATAAAGCAAGTCCAATGAGTTATATGATAGCATTGAGGCAAAATCATTATACTTTTCATAACCTTTCAAAAAAGCCTGTTTCCAATCCCACAATGCACTTATTTTGGAAAGCATATCTCCGATTCCCGAATAGGTAAAAGCCTTCGGACATGCGGCAATAACGTCCAAATCAACCACCACACCGAACGGAATTGAAGATTTTACCGTTTTTCGTGCTCCGTTTACGGTCAGAGATGATGTTGGGGAACAAAAGCCGTCATTTGACATTGAGCTCGGCACGCTTATATACGGCAATCTCAACAAATATGCTGTATATTTTGCAAAATCCAAAGCCTTTCCTCCACCGATTCCCAAAACAGCCTTTACCGTAGTCGGCAAATTGAACGTTGCTTTTGTAATATCTTCCAGAGCAATAGTATTAACTGTTTGCTCGTGTACAATTTTAATTCCGTGTTCATTAATGCCGAAATAAAATTTATCTCCCAACAAATGCGACATACCTTCGCCCCAAAAAACAGCAACTTCGGTCATATCTTTATCAAACAGATATTTACCGATTTTAGCAATTTTTCCGTTACCTATTTTCAATAAATACGGAATGTTAATTTGTCTGTTAATTATCTGCTGATATTTCATTTGATTTTTCCTTCCATAAATTTTTGCACTTGAGCAAAATTTTCCAATTTTTCGCATTGGACGTTGTTTTCCACACATTTGTCATACAACATTGTCCTTGCAAACACCTTATCTGCCAGAGCCGCCGCCTCTGCATCAGGCAAACCGTCTCCGCAATAAACAACTTTATATCCCTTATTTTGCCAATCTTTGACAATAGCTGCCTTTGACACACCGAGATTTTCATCAAAATATTCTTTATTAGGTATCATTTGCAACCCGTTTTCAACCGAATATTTTCCTTTGTTACTTACCAACTTTATTTTATAAAACTTTATCTCTTTTTGCATAAGCACGTTTATATAATAATCGTTTCCGGCACTGCAAATCGTAACCGGAATATTTTGTGTTTTGCACCATTCCGCCAACTTGAAAAATGACTGATCAAGATTTATGGTTTTAATAAATTTATCCAACTCGTTTTTCTCAATATGCAAATTTCCGAACATTTCCGCCAGGGCAACAAAGTGTTTTTTTCTCCCCGCCAAAAATTCTCTCCACGGACTGAGCATTTTGTCATCAAAATATTTATCGGCAACGTAATAAAAAAAATCTTTATCACTTATTGTACCGTCAAAATCCGAAACCAACGTCCACTTTTTATTCATAAAAACAACCTGCTAAAAACTCTTTACAATTAACCACGCATTATATATCCTGTAGAAAATATATTTTAGGAAAAATTTACAAAAAAAATGTTAATGCTTATCATATTTGCCTGCTCGGCAATTCTTATCTCTTTTTTATGTTCAATATTAGAAGCCACCTTGCTTTCGATTACCCCCAGTTTCATTGCCCACCTGCAAGAAACCAACCCTCGTCTTTATGCCCGCCTTTATAAACTTAAACATAATATGGATACTCCGCTGGCCTCTATCCTTACACTCAATACTATTGCCAACACCATTGGAGCCGCCGGCGTGGGCGCACAAGTAACGGCCATCTACGGGCAAGCTTACTTGGGCATTGCCTCCGGTATCATGACTTTGTCGATTCTGATTATCTCTGAAATTCTTCCCAAGAGCATCGGCGCCAAATATTGGAAACAAATTGCTCCTTTCATGGCCTCAATAGTCGGTGTTTTAGTAATTGTCCTAAAACCTCTTCTTTATATCTCTGATTTTATCATGGGCTGGTTTTCCAGTACCGAGGACACCTCAACACTTAAAGAAGAAATCAGCGCCCTCTCACGTATGGCACAAGAAGAAGAAGTCATCAGCGACAATCAATACCGTATGATTAAAAACACCATCAACCTCTCTCAAGTTTATGTTGAAGACATCATGACACCGCGTACCGTTGTCCACTCCGTAAAGCCCGGAATGACTATCAAAGAGTTTGATGAATTTTTGCAAACCACCCCTTTTTCTCGGTTTCCGATCATTGATGAAGACAAGCAACTTTACAAAGGCTATATTCACAAATCAAACTCATTCAAAGCCGATGATCACGACACTGTTGACCAATATGCACGCCCTATGCGCAGTTTTGGTCCTGAGGCCAAAATTGAGGACGTTTTATCCACCATGCTCAAAGACCGCAATCATATTGTTTTGGTCGTTGATCCCTACGGCAACTGGATTGGTATCGTGACCCTTGAAGATATTATTGAAACCATTCTCGGCAAAGAAATCGTTGACGAAAGCGACCAAGTTGCCGACATGCGTTTATACGCCAAATTAAAGTGGAAAAAGAAACGCGAACAAAAAGGCTTAAAAATCTAGGCTACTTTGCGTTCATAACTACCCAGGTAATACCGGCAAGAAGCGCACCGAAAGCACCTACGACATAATAATCATAGTTTTCTCGTGGCACAAATGAAGTCGGATAGTCTGAATATTTTATCACATTAGGCATAGACATAAAACTCTCATACCTTCCGCGATCAAGATAATTGACACACATCGGATGAACTGAGGCACCGGCTTTAATAAAAGTATTATATGCCATAACATCGCCATGTTTAATTGCAACACATATTCCGCTGTCGCCACTGCGGTCCGGAGCATCCAAATCCAGACCTCTCTCGGCCGCTGACAACAAGGAACCTAAATTTCCGCTGGCTGCCAACCCGTACATTTGACCGAAATCAGCCGGTGGCAATTTGCGTGCAAAGGCATTCATCGGTAATAATGACATTACCAGTGAACAGCAAACAACCGATGATATAATACGCCTCATTTTTCTCTCCATATGCTCCAGTCTAACAGTCAACATCAGCCTAAATCAAGATAAAAAATCAAGATGTTAAATACTTATACAAATCTTTTTAGATAATCTTTCAGATAACTCTTCAATTTGTCATTTAACACTTGATCATCACAATACTGCTCAAATATTGCAAACATTTTGTCCGGTAGGTTCAGTTTTTCACAAAATACTACCGAGCTTTTATAGTTCAAATCAAAATACCAACTCAAAAAAGCCAAAATATAATCGGGTACACTTTTTCTAAGGCTGTAATCTACCGTTTTATTATCGTAAAAATCGTGCAATATCGGCTCAGTCGGCTTTTTTTCAGAATAATCTACTTTATCCGGCGACGGCAAAAATAATTCCAAATATTTTTCACGTTCCTCGCACACAATATTAAAGTTAGCAATTTTATCCGCATCACGTACCAACCAAAAAATGTGCTCCACCTGATCGCGCAAATTTTCATCTTTGAGCGCCAAATAACTTTCATCTTCATAAAAGCACTCTTTAACATGCCCATGATGTTTAATCGCAAAAGCCACCAACCATTCGTCATATTCGGACATTTCTTTCAGCTTTTCATACGCTCTTTCACCGTGGTCAATTTTTATTCCTTCTAAAAACCTTCGGGTTATTTCCTCAAAACGCGCCACATCATGCAACAACAAAGCTGTCTTAGCGGCATCAATAACATCATCTGGCTGCTTTTGGAACCACGGCTCATGTTTTATAATAAAATTTCCCGCTCCCAAAACCTGACGTGAGTGCACCCATTTTTCAGTTGTATAATTAACATAAAAATTGTCTTTTTTTACTACTTGAAGACATTTTTCATATTCTGATTTCAAAAGTAATTTTGCTTGTTCTAACATTGTAAATCCCTCATTTGCACCAACTTACACCGCTTGTATTATTTTAAAGTTAAAATTTTTGAAAAAAACACTTGCAAAAAGAACAAAAATAGAACAATATTATTTCATCGGATAAGTCAAAGTCATAATTTGTATTTTGTACCAAATTGTCAGATAGTTAAAACAGTTAATTATAATACGAAAGAAAAACACATGGAAAAAGATAAAGCTCTTGATGCTGCCCTTACCCAAATTGAGCGCACTTTCGGCAAAGGCTCGATTATGCGCCTCGGGCAAAACACTAACATTGATATAGAAGCCATTTCCACAGGTTCTCTCGGCACCGATATTGCCTTGGGAATTGGCGGTCTCCCTAAAGGAAGAATTATTGAAATCTATGGCCCTGAAAGCTCCGGTAAAACCACTTTTGCCCTGAGCGTAATTGCCCAATCACAGAAAAAAGGCGGAACTTGCGCTTTTGTTGATGCCGAGCATGCGCTCGATCCCTCTTATGCCAAAAAAATCGGCGTTGATATTGAAAATTTGTTGGTATCACAACCCGATTCTGGTGAACAAGCCTTAGAAATCGCCGATACACTCGTTCGTTCCGGAGCCATCGACGTCTTGGTCATCGACTCAGTTGCCGCCTTGGTTCCGAAGGCTGAGTTAGAAGGTGAAATGGGCGATTCGCATATGGGACTTCAGGCTCGTCTTATGAGCCAAGCTTTGCGCAAACTTACTTCTACCGTTTCCCGCTCCAACACCCTCATTATTTTCATCAACCAAATTCGTATGAAAATCGGTGTTATGTTTGGCAATCCCGAAACCACTACCGGTGGTAATGCTCTTAAATTCTACGCCTCTGTCCGTCTTGATATTCGCAGAATTGGCGCCATTAAAGACAAAGACGAAGTTATCGGCAGCCAAACCCGCGTCAAAATCGTTAAAAACAAAGTTGCACCTCCGTTCAAGACTGTTGATTTTGACATCATGTACGGCGAAGGAATTTCTAAAACCGGCGAACTTATTGACTTGGGTGTCAAAGCCGGCATTGTTGAAAAATCAGGTGCATGGTTCTCCTATAAAGGCGAAAAACTCGGCCAAGGTCGTGAAAATGCTAAACTTTTCTTGCGTGATCATCCTGATGTTGCCGACGAAATCGAAAACAAGATTCGTGCCGATGCCGGTCATTTGACTGTTGAAATGATGAGCGACGACACATCTGACGATTAGTCAATCAGCTACTTAACCCGATCCCCCGTTCGCGGGGGATTTTTTGTTGCTATACCCCGTTTTTTGTGATATACTTTTCCATGTAGAAGTGGAGAAAAGACATGGCAGAGCAAAAGCAAAACAATGTTCAAACCTCTCCAACCGCCCAGAATATCGGCGAAAAATCAGCCATGATTGAAAACACCGCCGCATTACTTAAGCAACATAGTAAAGAGCAAAATAAAAAATTTGATGAGGATGGTTTTCGTGCCGCCGCAACGGTTTATCTCCAAAGCCACGACACTTTAGCTGGCTTTGATACTTCTGCCTACCTCCTTAAAAAAGAAGATACTTATGGCACCCCCGGATATGGATTTAAACTTAAAGAAGAAAACGGACAAATCATTGCCATCGGCACAGATGGCACAGTTATCCGCGGCAACAGTTTTGAAGAAATAAACGACAAGGTCTGCCAAAATTTCAAACAAAAATCAATAGCCGAAGGCAAAGAGCCTAAAATCGGTTTTAATAGCTCTGATCCGCAAAAACAACAAATCTTTGCTCACGATGCAATTATCAAACATCATATGACTATATCAAAAGGCGGTCCTCAGGATCCGCAATTTTGGCAAAACCTTAAGCAGGAATTTTTAGCTGACAAAAACAATACTCCCGAATTATGGGAGAGATTAACCCGTAACATTCCTGATGATATAATGTTACGCAGTCCTGAAGAAAAAGAGCGCAACGACAAACTGTTGCGCATGGACAGTATTGATCGTCTGCGCGGAACCAATTCTTTTGCCCCCAGAACTACCAATATGTCGCCTGTTCAACCGAGTGCCGCAACCATTGGTTTACAAGCTTCCATCGGCATTGACAAGCCTCAAGAGGCGGTGGCAGATTCTCTATCCTTGCCCGGTGTCAGCAAACAAAATGATAAAAACATCATTGCCCAAATGCGAATGGGGGTTAATCCTTATCTTGAACAAAATTCTAAGCACAGTGCCACTCAGACACCATCGGTCGCACACCAGCTCACCCCCGAAATGGTACAGCAACTCCGAAAACAAAGACAAATATAAAAATAGCCGCTCAATTGCGGCTACTTTTTTCTATTTCTGATTATTTACATATCGCTTTATCATATCCAGCGCTTTTTTATAATAATCACTGCTGTGCGGAGCCACATCATCTTTGCTCACTTTACGATACTCTAGCGTATATGTGCTGTCGCCGTTTCTTTTTACTCCCTTAGCTTCAATACTTGTTAACTTGCCGTTCATCAAATCAATAAACTCGTCAATATCCACCTCATACAATCCGGCGACCTCTTCCGGTTGCAACACAGCCTTGTACGGAGAACCATCGACAATAGCCATGTATACCATCTGAAATTCATGATTTTTTATATTTCCGGATTCGTAAATTTCCTTTGAGGTAAATAGCTTGATAATATCTTCTTTAGCCAGTTTAAGACCAAGCTCTTCCTTAATTTCACGATATCCGTCTTTAACTTCTTCTCCTGCTCTGATATGACCGGCCGCCGAAATATCAAGCTTATTCGGAAAAATATCTTTATCAATGTTTCTTTGTTGTAGCCAAAGCATTGTCTTGCCGTCTTCACTCTTCTGTGCCAACCAGCAATGGAAAGTCTTATGCCACAACCCTTCTCGGTGAGCCTGAGACTTCATGGCTGTTCCCAAAAAGTTCATATCTTCATCAAAAATATCTATCAATTCGTCAGCCATGATTTTGTCTCCTAGTCCAAATAATATTCAATTGTTGAAACAACTCGCACTTTTTTCTCAATACTATTCATTTCCATAGCGTTTGCTGTCTGCTCCCGTGGCAAAATCGAGAACACACCCTGGTTAGCCACACGAATCTTGCCTACTTTTGTATTTGAGCTTTTAGCAAACTCGTTGGCTGCCGCTGCCGCATTTTTGGTAGCTTCTTCCAACATCTGCGGTTTGATCTCATTAATCTTGGTAAAAATATATGAAACCGGATTATAGTTATTGCTGTCAAAAACAATCCCCTTAGATATCAACGATCCGGTTGAATTAATGGCCTTTTCGACCAAATCAACATTTTGTGATGTAACCTGTATGCTTTGGGTTAAAATGTAGCGAGTTGAACCAATCGATTCGTTACGATACGGATTAGCCATCAAATCGTTTGTTTCAGAGCGTTTTACCGCAACCTCACTATCTTCAAAGCCAAGATCTTTCAAAAAAGAAACTATAATCTTCTGCTGTTCCACCATCTGTGCCTGTGCTGTTGCCAAATCACTTCCGGTAACCACATATTTTATATCCCATACGCCTAAATCGGCTCTCACATCCATTTCCGCCAAACCTTTCACGGTTACAAAATTTGAGCCCATTTTAGACTGATAATAATAATACCCTGGGAAAAAACCTCCGACGGCAATACCGGCAGCTAAAATTGTTGATGAAACAAGCTTTAAAATATCAGACATACTTTTCCTCCTAATTGAATATTTTCTAGTAATAGCACCGATTTTAATATTTGGCAACGGAGAATAAAAATATTATAAAAAGTGTTGACGAAGCCAAAAACTTCCGCTAAATATACTCCGGTAGCTTACCAATGGAGAGTTGGCAGAGTGGTAATGCAGCGGATTGCTAATCCGTCACGGTGAATAATCGTGCACAGGTTCGAGTCCTGTACTCTCCGCCATAAAAAAGACCGCCTCAAAAGGGCGGTTTTTTTTGTGGCATCAGGGCTCGAACCGTGAGGCTCGCTAAGCAAAAAACTGCTCTAATGCAGTTTTTTGTCTGCAAGAGCAATGTAATATCTTAATGAGCGAGGGAAGTAATAACGACCGCTGCGAATTTAGATACCATTGAGAAGAGTCCTGTACTCTCCGCCATAAAAAAGACCGCCTCAAAAGGGCGGTTTTTTTGTGGCGTCAGGGCTCGAACCGTAATAAAATTATTTTTGCAACAAGATTAATAACAAAACTGACGCCAAAAGCAATAACACTTTTTTGCGCGGAATACCTCGATGTTGACAACTGATCCCATATTTCTGCAAAATTTTTGCCACCAACATAATCCAAACAATATATGTATACATGATTGCTTTAGCAAAAGACGGATTAGGCGTGCTGAACATTGAAAAATTTTTAGCAGCTATTGATAATATTAATATCAACATAATTGGTACATATCTGATATATTTCCAATCCACAAGATCCGACAATTTTTCGTTTTCTCGGCAATACAGCCAAAAATTAGTCAACATAATCACAAATGACGTGATAAGAATATAAAAATAACTTCCATAAACCAGTTTTTCTGAATCAACAAATCCCATGCACAATTTATTAAATATATCGCACAGCGCACTACCGACAATAAACAAAAACATATATTTTAAGGCCAGATTATTACGCCACGATCTTTTGAACGATGACAACGCATACATGGCTCCGCAAAGAGATAATAATATTCCTGCAAAATACATCGGATCACGCCAATACTCAACCATTGTCGATGGTCGTAAAATCATCCATAGCACAAAAATAAAGCTTATATTCAGCGGATGGATTGAAGATATCGTCTCTGCCCCCCAAATTCTCATAGCTCTAAAATTACGATAATCAACAAAAGAAATAATCAATCCCTGAACACTGCATAATGCATAAAAACGCCAGTCATAAATAAATTCAACAACACACAAAAACGGTAGTAGTACCGCAACCGGCACCAAACCTCTATAAAACATAAATACTTTCGGTGGCATTTTTGCCATCTGATTTCCAAAGTAATATACGCAGTTCAAAAAACTCGTTAGTAAGGCATAAAAAATCCACATATATTTTCCGTTCATTTAACAAAAAATCTCGCATAAGCGAGATTTTTTGCTGTATCTAATATAAATTTACAAAATCATCGCTGTAAATTCAGCCTCAGAGACAACCTTATCATCAACCATCGTCTTGCCCTTAAACACATAGACATTCCGACGAGACTGAACTTTTTCAACGTGCATTTTCAGTTGATCCCCAGGCTTTACCGGTTTACGGAATTTAACGCCGTCAATTGACATAAACAGTACATCTGGTGTCTTGCCCTCGCTGGCAGAAGCCGCCACAATTGCACCTGCAGTCTGCGCCATTGCTTCAACCTGCAGGACCCCAGGCATCACCGGATTATTCGGGAAATGCCCCTGAAAAAACTCTTCATTCATTGTTACATTTTTCAATCCGATTCCTTTTTCGCCCGGTACTTCAACTTCCAATCGATCCAACAACAAAAACGGATAGCGATGTGGTAGGAGTTTCATTATCTCTTCAATGTGATAAACACGATTCTCTGACATTTTTATTTTCCTTATTATTTTTTAGAGTTTCTTTGTAAAAACGAAACTTGGCGCATAAAGTCTTTGAAAGGCACGCTCGGTGATCCCATCACCACAGTTCCCGGTTCAATATCACGCATAACGCCGGACTGAGCCGCAACCTGAGCCCCGCTGCCGACATTAAGATGATCTGCAAATCCGGACTGTCCGCCACAAACCACATAATCCCCGAATGTACAACTTCCGGCAATTCCGGTCTGCGAAACAATCACACAGCCTCGTCCCATTTTATCATTATGTGCAATCTGTACCAAATTGTCCACACGACAGCCATCGCCGATTATGGTATCACCCAGAGCCCCTCTGTCAATACACGAACAAGAACCGACTTCAATATCATTTCCCATAATCACACGTCCTAACTGCGGAATACGCTTATGTACACCGTTTATGGTCTGAAAACCGAAACCGTCTTGTCCGATACGAGCTCCATTATATATATAGCAATTATTTCCCATAATTGTATAGGCAATGCAACAATGTGCACCCAAGCGGCAGTTATCACCGATAACACACCCTTCTGACACCACCGCAAACGGCTCTACAATTGTATTTTTACCGATTTTTACATTGGCGCCGATAACTGCATAATCCGCAATTGCACAACCTTCACCGATTTCTGCCGTCGGATCAATTACTGCTGTCTCAGCAACACCTGCTGACGGACGTTTTTCCGCATACATAGCCTCATTCAGCTTCAATGCCGCCAATTTTGGGTCATCGGTAGTCAAAATTGCCACCCCATCAGCCACAAACTGAGCCAAATCAGCAGTAGTAACACACGCTGTCGCTTTTATTTCCGCTCCTTGAGCCTTTTTCTTGCGGTCATAAAAAAAACACACCTCACCTTTTTTGGCATCAAACATTGTATTAATGTCGTTAATTACTTCATCTGCCATAGCAGAAGTCTGCAGCTCGGCGCTGCAGATTTCCGCAATTTTAGCAACAGTAAGGCTTCCTTTATTGATAAAAAATCTGGTATCAACCATTAATTATCCCCTTACAATCTTGCGCCAAAGTTAAGTCTGAATACTTCCTTCTCATCATACTTTTCTTTGACAACCGGGAAACCGAAGTCGATATCGATCTTGCCCATCGGCGACAGCCAGGTAAATCCGAAACCGACAGAAACACGCGGCTTAGATGAATAATCAACAATTTGGTTGCTTACATTATCAGGTTTACCCAACGCACCGACATCAACGAACGTACGACCTTTAATGCCTACCTCATTAAGTCCGATCGGGAACATCAACTCAGAACCACCATATACCATCCAGTTACCACCGAGAGCATCTTTGGTGTATTTATCACGAGCACCGATACCTGCTGTATCAAAACCGCGCATTGTTGAACCACCCAAGAAATATCTCTGAGCCAGGCGAACATCTTCATCGCCGTATCCGGTTACATAACCTCCGGTAATAAATGTCTTTAATGTAAAGTCTTCTAAGAATGTATAGTAGTAATAAGATTTCGCATCAAAGCGCAGATATTTATCATCACCGCCGGCACCTGAAATATCATTACCGAATGACAAATAATATCCGGCCTTAGGATCAACGGCGCTATCACGCTTATCATAAGCCAAAGTCTGACCAAAACCAGAGTCTACATACTTGCCCTCTTCACGCTGAATATAGATAGATGAGTTTTTGCTTACATTCTTAATTTCATCTTGTTTCAAAGTATAGCGAACTGATTGAGACAAATTGTCAGTATACTTCCAACCAAATCTGATTCTGCCACCGGTAACAACTTCATCATAAGAAGCCTCATCTTGATAATCTGTTTCGGTACGGAACAAATCAACACCGGCACTCAAAGGCAATCCCAAGAAATAAGGCTCGGTAAAGTTAATATTATAATCTTGCTCACGTTGTGAAATACCGACATCAAGTCCAAGCTGTTGACCTTTGCCGCGGAAGTTGTTTTCGGTAACACCAGCTCTGACTAAAGCACCGTTAACTGTAGAATAACCGACACCGACATTAAAGTAACCGGTAGATTTTTCGGTAACATCAAGATTAATATCTGCCTTGCTCGGATCACCGGTCGGAGCTGTCTGGATATCAACTTTGCTGAAATAATTTAAATTCTCGATATTACGACGAGAAGCTCTGATCTTAGCCGCATTGAAAGCATCGCCTTCTTGCAAACGGAACTCACGACGAATAACATTATCATAGGTACGATTGTTACCCGTAATATTAATTTGATTAATAAATATACGAGCACCTTCTCTGATACGGAATGTAATATCCATTGTTCCGTCATACATATTTTTATTCAAAACCGGTTCAACTTCTACAAAAGCAAAACCTTTTTTGCCCAACTCTTCAGTCAGAGCATAAACACTTTTTTCAACAGCATCAGCGTTATACCAATCACCTTCATCAATTTCCAACTCACGTCTTAATTTTTCGACATTAACATCATCAATTGTTGAGGTAATATTGATTTTATTAACCTTGTAGCGTTTTCCTTCTTCTAACACCATATTGATGATAAACGATTCGTTGTCCGGACTGAGCTCTGCTACCGACGAAACCACGCGGAAATCGGCATAACCGTGTTTCAAATAGAAACGACGCAACAACTCTTTATCATAGTTGGTTTTCTCTGCATCATAATTTTCTGATGATGAAAAAATACGCCACCAGCGAGTCTCTTTACTGATAATCTCGCTGCGTAAATCACTGTCTGAATAATGTTCATTACCTACAAAGTTTATCTTTTTAATTTTTGCTAAAGGACCTTCGTCAATTTCATATATCAAATCAACACGATTCTGATCACGTTCAATCACTTTCGGCTCAACTACGGCAGCATAGCGACCTACTCTTTTATACAAATTCAAAATACGTTTTGTATCTTCCTGGACTTTGGCAACACTGTAAATAGAACGAGAATCAAGCTGGACTTCACTTTCCAACATTTTATCGTCAACTTTATCGTTACCGTCAAAATAACGCTTATTTACGATTGGGTTTTCAGAAACATTAATGTTTAAGGTATTACCTTTCATGTCAAATTTGACATCGGAGAACAAACCTGTTTCATACAATTTTTTAAACGATTCGTTGAGCTCGTCATCCGACACATTACTGCGCGGTGTAATATTAACATATGAAAGCACGGTTTCACGTTCTACACGTTGCAAACCATTGACATTAATGCCATCAACCTGAACTGCCCAAGCATTATGTATGCTGAACAATCCTGATACTAAAGCTGCCAAATATACTTTTTTCATCATTGTATCCTTAACAATTATAACATTATTTAGACAAACCACCTTTTAAACAGGTGCACAAAGTCATTCCACGTCGCAAATACCATTAAGGCAATCAACAACGCAAAACCACATTTGAATAAAGCTTCTTTTAGTTTTTCGTTCATCTCGCGACGAGATATAATCTCTAGCAGAAAAATCACTACATGTCCACCATCCAAAACAGGGATTGGGAATAAGTTGATAAGTCCGAGATTAATCGACAATAGTGCCATAAACACCAAAAACTCTACACCGGCGTGCTTTCTACTGATATCTCCCGACATTTCCGCAATTCGGATAATACCGCCCAAATCCTCAGTACCGCGATCACCGACTATCATTTGTTTGATACCACGCAAGGTTCCGGTAGTAATTCGCCATGTTTCAGAACCTGCTGTACACAACGCACCCCATGGAGAAAGCCGTTCATGATCAAGCTCTACCGATGTCCTTGACTTAATGCCGATCATTTGGCGTTTTTCTTTAATACCGTCTTCCTCAACCGTCATAGTCTTGAGCGGAACTTCTACATAAATTGTTTCACCGTCACGCAACAACTCAATTTTTGCAACACTTTTGGTAGAAAGTGTTATTTCCGCTCCTATATCATTAAACGACTTAATCTCACGACCATTAATACTAACAATTCTGTCGCCGGCCAAAATTCCTGCAGCTTTAGCCGGACCATCGTCCATAACTTCTCCCACAACCGGCGGAAAAGTTATATTGCCGAAAGTCATAAACATACCGGTAAACAGCAATATTGCAAACAGATAATTAAAGCCCGGACCGCCGAGAACTATCGCCAGTTTTTTCCACGGATTTTGAAAAGCAAAAGCTTGTGATTTTTCTTCCTCGGTCATTTCTTTCAAAGCTGTATCATCACCGCCGGCCGAAGCACCATTGGCATCACCCAAAAACTGACAATATCCGCCGAGAGGAATTGCACAAATTTTCCAATTAGTCTGGTACTTATCAACAAAGCCCCACAACTGTTTGCCGAAACCGATTGAAAAATCGGTAACCTTAACTCCGCACATTCTTGCAATCAGAAAATGCCCAAATTCATGCACAAAAACCAAAATACCTAGTAATACAATAAACGGCACTACATAATATACAATATTTAATAAGCTTCCCATCAAAACGACCTTAATATATATACATCGAATACAAAATAACACACAACAACAAGACCGGAGCGGTAAAAATCAGTCCATCAACACGATCAAACACTCCGCCGTGCCCCGGAACCATATCGCTTGAATCTTTAACACCTACTTTGCGTTTGATTGCCGATTCAATCAAATCTCCGATTTGCTCAATCACTGCCAAAACCATAGCCACCAAACCATAGTATTCGCATGACGGCCATTGGAATGCATAAGCTAAACCCCAACCGACCAATGCTGCCAACAGCATTCCGCCGAACAAACCTGACCACGTCTTATGCGGACTGACCTTAGGAGCCAACTTTGGACCTTTAACACTGCAACCGACCAAATATCCGCCGACATCGACAGCCCAAACCACAAACAACAGCCACAAAACTGCCCAAGAAGAAAATACAATCATCAACCACATCAAAGATCCTACACCTAAACTTATATACGGAACACCGAGCATCAGTAATTTTCTGTGCTTTTCACCGCGGGCTTTGTATGCTACCACAATTGTGGCCAACACAATCATCATCAGGATTCCGAACATTGATTGTAACATAACGGCTGTTGCCATTGATAATGTATAAATACTGGCATAAGTTGCTTTTTTATCAGTCGCTACCATATTGCCCCACTCCCAACTGAGCATTGCACCGACCGCCAGCAATAACAGATTATAGTACGGAAACTCAAACAAAATAACACCGATAACCACCGGCGCCATAATCAGCGCAGTAATTGTACGTCTTAAAAAATCACTTTTTACCATAACGTCTCTCCCGATTCTGATAATCTTTAATTACCGTTTCCAGTTCTTTACGACCGAAATCCGGCCATAACACGTCCAAAAAGCACAGCTCCGAATATGCAATCTGCCACAACAAATAATTGCTTATTCTCTGTTCACCGCTGGTCCTGACCACCATATCCGGATCAGGAATATCTTTGGTATACAGTACTTCTGAAAAATGCCTTTCGTCAATATTTTCCGCATCAATTATCCCAGATTTTACATTCTGCGCAATTGTTTTTACTGCATGCAAAATTTCCTGACGAGCCCCGTAACTCAATGCCAAACAGATTGTAAAAGCATTGTTATGCGCCGTTTGCGCTTCTATTTCGTTCATTTTAGCAACAATATCAGCTGCCAACATATCACGCTCACCGATAAAGACGATACGTGTATTGTTATCTTGAAGCTCTTTCAAATCATTTTTCAAATATTCACGAAGCAACCCCATCAAGGCATCAACTTCTTCTTTGCTTCTTTGCCAGTTTTCAGTCGAAAAAGCATACAAGGTCAGATACTCGATTCCCAAATCTTTAGCATCTCGACAAACTTGCTCAAGTGTTTTCGCCCCTTGTTTATGTCCGGCAACCGCAGGCAAACCGCGTTTTTTTGCCCAACGCCGATTCCCATCCATAATAATTGCCAGATGGCGGAGCTTATTTTTCGTATTCACGACAAGATTCCTCAATCAGACTTGCATAATATCTTTTTCTTTTTGAGCTAAAACTTCATCAACTTTTTTAATGCTCTCATCTGTAAATTTCTGAATTTCGTTTTCATAGCGTTTTTCTTCATCTTCAGAAATTTCGTTGTCTTTTTTCAGCTTTTTAATCCCGTCCAAAGCATCACGACGAATATTACGAATTGCAACCTTGCTCTGCTCGGTATATTTTCCGGCAACTTTAACCAACTCCTTACGGCGCTCCTCACTGAGCGGCGGAATTGGAATACGAATAAGCTGGCCGTCAGACACCGGATTCAACCCCAAATCCGATTCCTGAATAGCTTTTTCGACAGCCTTGGCCAAACCTCTGTCCCAAACGCTGACCGACAAACAGCGAGCATCAGGCACACTGATTGTCCCCACCTGTGCAATTGGCGTTTGTGATCCGTAAGCATCAACCGTAATTCCGTCCAACAAACTTGCATGAGCACGTCCGGCACGCAATCCGCTCAAATCTGATTTCAGCGATTCGATGCTTTTATCCATTCTGTTTTTGGTATTTTCTCTTATTTCCGAATAATCAGCCATATATAACCTCTTTAATCAATTACTGTAAATTTTCCTTTTCCCGCAACGGCATCAATCAACGATTTTTTACCTTTTTGAGCAAACACCACTATCGGGATTCGATTGTCTTTTGCCAAAGCCACAGCGGTCAAATCCATAACTTTCAAGCCGTTTTGAATAACCTCATCATAGCTTATGCGTTCATAACGCACCGCTTTTTTGTTTTTCTTCGGATCATCGCTGTAAACACCGTCGACCTGCGTTGCCTTTAACAGCACGTCGCACCCCATTTCCGATGCTCGCAGCGCCGCTCCGCTGTCTGTTGTAAAATACGGATTACCTGTGCCTCCGGCAAAAATAATTACGCGATTCTTTTCCAAATGGCGCAAGGCTCTGCGATAAATATAACTTTCACAAACCGACGGAATACTGATCCCCGACATAACTCGAGCATCGGTTCCGATTTTTTCCAAAGCATTTTGCAAATAAAGAGCATTCATTACGGTTGCCAACATTCCGACCTGATCGGCCACCGAACGGTTCAGCCCTTTGGATGCTTCTTTCGCCCCGCGGAAAATATTACCTCCGCCAACAACCACACAGACCTCAACACCGCACTCGTGCACAGCCTTAATCTGCTCTGCCAATTCATTAATTACTTTCTCATCCATACCGAAGGCGCGGTCGCCCATCAAACCTTCGCCGGACAGCTTTAGCAATATACGTTTGTATTTAGGTTTCATACTTTTCCCCTAAGCTTAATATGCACATATATTACTCGAATAAATTTCTTTGTCATCTATATTTTCTATTTTTTAACCATTAAAACACCATTTTATAGACTTTTCTGTTACTTATGCCGCCTCGGGGGAAAAAATCAAAAAAATGATTTAAAACAACCGACTTTTGCTATACACCTAAACCAAAACTTAACGAAAGGCACAATCATGACTACAACTCTTATTGTTTCCGCTGTCTTGGGCTATCTTCTCGGTTCAATTCCTTTTGGACTGGTTCTCTGCTACATGGCGGGACTTGGCGACATTCGCAAAATCGGCTCCGGCAATATCGGCGCAACCAATGTCTTGCGTACCGGACACAAGTGGCTGGCTTTGCTCACCGTAATTCTTGACGCCGCCAAAGCCGGACTTGCCGCATACATTGCCCAAATTTTGTTACCCGATACCGAAATTTTTATTTGCGGAATTGCCACCACTGTCAGCACCCTCGGTGCTTTAATTGCCGGCACGGCAGCCATTCTCGGACACAACTTTCCGATTTGGCTTAAATTCAAAGGCGGAAAAGGCGTTGCCTCATCATTCGGGTTTATCTTAGTCATCAGTCCATGGACAGCGTTGTGCACATTGCTCACATGGCTGACCTTTGCTTTTACCTTCCGTTACTCGTCTTTATCAGCAATAGCTGCTGCGGTACTTACTCCGCTTTATGCATTTTTCCTGACCGGACAAATTGAAACGGTCTTTTTCACTGCCATTGCCTTGTTGGTTCTGTTCAGACATCATGCTAACATCAGGCGTTTGCTTAATGGAACTGAAAGCAAAATCAACCTCAAAAAGAAAGCATAATGGCATCACCTCAAGAAATATGTAACTGGCTCCGCATTGCCAACACCGATGGCATCGGAGCCATAACCTTTTCCAAACTTCTCCGTAGTTACGGCTCTGCAACCGAAGTTATCAACGCTCTTGAAAAAAGCGGCAAAACAATACCACCGCAATCATGGGCTGAAAATGAAATTTCAAATGCCGCACGGCAAAATATAAAAATTATTCTCAAACAAGACGAGATTTACCCGCAAAATATGTTATCCTTGCGTGATGCTCCGCCGATTCTGTACGCTAAAGGCAACCTTAGTTTGCTGTCGCTTACTCCGGCAGTAGCAATTGTCGGTAGTCGTAATGCCAGCCTTAATGCTCGTCAAATCACTTCAAAAATTGCTTTTGATTTGACTGAAAAACACATTTTAGTTATCTCCGGAATGGCTCGTGGCATTGATTCCGCTGCACACCTCGGTGCTCTTGATGCTCTAAATCATTGCGGTCCGACCATCGCTGTTCTCGGTACCGGTGTCAATGTTGTATATCCTCCGGAAAACAAAGACCTTTATCAACGCATTGCTACACAAGGGCTTTTACTATCCGAAATGCCGCTTGACAGCTCGGCTGTCGGAAGCAGCTTTCCTCGGCGCAACCGTATTATATCAGCTCTCAGCAATGGAGTTCTTGTATCTGAAGCCTCCGAAAAATCCGGCTCACTCATAACTGCCCATTTTGCCATTGAGCAAAACAAAACTTTGTTTGCCATTCCCGGCAGTCCTTCCGACCCGCGCTCGGCAGGTCCTAACCGCTTGCTTAAGGCAGGAGCACATATGGCAGAAAATGCTGATGACATTATCAAAGTTATTAACACTTTTCCCACCAATAATTCTTTAAAAGAATTACCGATTTTTTCCGATGACTTGTTTACAAAGCCTCTTGACAACTCATCAAAAACTACCAATATTCCAACAGATCGAAAACTTGAAATTGAGGAATTTCTATCGACCGACGCCGTTGATATTGACGAACTTATCAGGGTTTCCGGGCTTGATACTGCAAGCGTAATGATGCAAATTATCGACCTCGAAATTGAAGGGCAAATTATCCGGCTGCCGGGCAACAAAATAGCGTTAAACGGTAAAAAATAGAAAGACAGAGCACAATGAAATTAGTTATCGTAGAGTCTCCGGCCAAAGCCAAAACCATCAACAAATACCTCGGAAGCGATTATAAAGTATTAGCAAGTTTCGGACATATCCGCGACCTTCCCAGCAAAGACGGTTCGGTTTTACCTGATCAAGATTTTGCCATGACTTGGGAGCTCAGCTCCGGCGGTCAAAAACGCCTCAAAGACATTATCGCCGCCGTTAAAGATGCCGACACCATAATCCTCGCATCCGACCCGGATAGAGAAGGAGAAGCCATTGCTTGGCACATACTTGAAGAACTCAAAGCTCGCAAAAAAATTGCCGGCAAAAAAATTGAACGTGTTGTCTTTCACGAAATCACCAAGTCAGCCATAACCGAAGCTATCAAAAATCCCCGCCAGATTGATGATAATCTGGTTTCGGCTTATATGGCTCGCCGTGCACTCGACTACTTGGTTGGTTTCAATTTATCACCGGTTCTGTGGCGCAAACTTCCGGGCTCAAAATCTGCCGGACGTGTACAATCAGTTGCCTTACGCCTTGTTTGCGACCGTGAAACCGAAATTGAGAACTTTAAGCCTGAAGAATATTGGACAATTGATGTTGAGCTGTTTACTTCTAAAAACGCATTGATAAAATCACACCTGATCACACTTGACGGTAAGAAGCTCGAAAAATTTGACATCAACAGCGAACAAAAGGCACTCGATGCCAAGGCCAAAATTGAAGCTGCCGACTTTGCCGTCTCTAACGTAGAGCGCAAAAAAGCCAACCGCTATCCGGCTCCTCCGTTTACCACTTCTACATTACAGCAGGAAGCCGCACGCAAACTGCGCTTTTCGGCCAAAAAGACCATGCAGGTTGCTCAAAAACTTTATGAAGAAGGTTTTATCACCTACATGCGTACTGATGCGGTCAACCTTTCAAAAGAAGCCATTGCGGCTTGCCGTGATGCCATCAAAAAATATTTTGGTGATGACTACCTGCCGAAAACCCCGAAAGAATATAAAAATAAATCAAAGAATGCTCAAGAAGCCCACGAGGCAATCCGTCCGGCAGATGTTTTCAATACCCCCAAAAAGATGGAAACCAAACTTGATGCCGACGGCCACAAACTCTACGAATTGATATGGAAACGTACCGTTGCCTGCCAGATGACACCTGCGGTTCTCGACAAAGTAACCATCGATTCGTCATCTGCCGATACTCAAATTGTGTTGCGTGCCAACGGTCAGGTAATTGCCTTTGACGGCTACCTCAAACTTTATCAGGAAAGCTTTGACGATGAGGAAGAAAACGATGACAATCGCATTCTGCCGAACGTCGAGGCCGGAGAAAAAGAAACCAAAGGCGAAATCTCTACCGACAAGCACTTCACAGCACCACCTCCTCGTTTTACTGAGGCAAGTCTGGTCAAAAAGCTTGAAGAGCTCGGCATCGGACGTCCGTCTACTTATGCGACGATTATTGCCGTTTTGCAGGAGCGTAAATATGTAAAAGTTGAAAAACTGCGTTTTATTCCCGAAGAGCGTGGACGCATTGTAACCGTATTTCTTGAAAACTTTTTCAAAAAATATGTTGAATATGACTTTACCGCTCAGATGGAAGAATTTCTTGATGATGTATCTGCCGGCTCTATGGAATGGAAAAAATTGCTCAGCGGTTTTTGGGTAAAATTCATCAAAAACATTGAAGCCGTTTCTCCTTTGCAAATGACTGAAGTAATCGACAAGATTGATGAAGTTTTGGGCAACCACCTTTTTCCACCGCACGAGGATGGCTCTGATCCTCGTCAATGCCCTGATTGCCATAACGGCCGCCTAGGTATCAAACTCGGACGCTTTGGCGCATTCATCGGTTGTTCCAATTATCCTGAATGCAAATATACCAAACAGTTAATTGATACCACCGCTGAAGAAGAAGCTGTTGCCAATGCTCCAAAACTTGCCACCCCTGAAGACAAAGTCTTAGGTAACATGGACGAGCAACCTGTTTACCTCAAAAAAGGACCATACGGATACTATGTTCAATTGGGCGATGACAAAGGCAAAGAAAAACCCAAACGTTGCTCTTTGCCTCGTTACTCTTCGCCCGAAACTCTCACTTTTGAGCAGGCCTGCATGTTACTTTCTTTGCCTCGTCAACTTGGCAACGGAGTTGAAGTAAATATCGGCAAATTTGGAACATATCTCAAACAAGGCACCAAGACTAAATCCTTAACCGGTGAAGACACATTGTTTAACATTACATTGGAGCGTGCCGAAAAATTGCTTGAGGGGGCTGTTGCTAAACCCGAAGCCAAGGTTATCGGCATCAACCCTGCCAACAAACTTGAAATAACATTAAATTCAGGACGTTACGGTCCTTATTTGAAGTGTGGCAAAAATAATTATGCTCTTCCCAAGAACATGCACGGCAAAGAGCCGACGCTTGAAGAAGCTCTCAAAATTATTGCGGCCAAAAAATAAAATAAAAAAAGGGCGGAACAGTACCGCCCTTTTGATTTTACTAGTCCACAGCCTCAAAAATTTTTATGGAATTTTTGCTTATAAAATGCTAAATTCAGCACAAAATAACAATAAATACGAAGGTACCGGACTTGAACGCTACTTATTCAAAAGATGAAACACACTCCATCAAAATCGGTCTTTATACCATTTTGATTATAGCCCTTTTGGCTTCGTGCTACATCATAAAACACAAACTGGAACAAAACGATGAAGAGCGCAGTCACTATGCCGTGCTGGCTCGTTTTGGGCGTACAGACGGACTTGCTGTCGGCAACCCTGTTCGCATGGCCGGACTTGACATCGGCAAAGTTATAAACGCCCGTATTGACAGCCACTACAAGGCCATTTTGACTTTTGAAATCAAAGATAATGTCAAAATCCCCGATGACAGCTCGGCTTCAATAGTTAGTGATGGCATACTCGGCACCAAATACATTGAAATTGAACCGGGCGGTTCTGAAGACTACATCGCCCCCGGTGGAGAATTTACTTACACACAAGATGCCATGGTATTAGAGGAACTCTTAGACCGTATTATCGGCATCGGCAAAGCCAACCGTAACAAAAACAGCAGCAAAGATAAGGAGCAGAATAATGAATAAAAGACCGGTTGAAACTATGATGGGACTTGTTGTCCTTCTTATTGCGGGACTGTTTTTATATTTTGCTTATTCCGTATCTGACATTCAGGCTGTCAAAGGTTATAACCTGACCGCCCGTTTTCTGAAGGTCGGCGGCTTAAACGTCGGCGCTGACGTTATGATCAACGGTATTAAGATTGGCACCGTCATCGGTCAAAAACTTGATAGTGACACCTATGATGCTGAAATCAAACTCAGCATTGCCTCTGACGTAAAACTCCCCAAAGACAGTATTGCCATGATTTCGAGCAGTGGCTTAATGGGTAACAAATTCATCAAGATTGAACCCGGCAAGTCGGAAGAACTGCTCAAAGACGGCGATGAAATTAGCAAAACCAAAGATTTTAAGACCATTGAAGACATGGTTGGTGAAGTAATATTTATGGTGACCGGCAATGATGAACAGGCTCAATAAACTTGCCCTTACGGCAACACTTTCACTTTTTGCAACTTTCTCTGCCACAGCCGGAGAAATCTCTACCAATACTGCTGTAATGCAAGCCATGGATAAAATCACCGGACAGGTTGACCTAATTGAAGTTCCGGTCAACCAAGAGGTCGGTTTTGGAACATTTTCAATTGTGGTCAGAGAATGCAAAACCCGCACCCCTGAAGAAACTCCCGAAAATTTTGCTTTTGTTGACGTTGTCGACCGCACGACCGACCGCGGAAACATCAACATTTTCAAAGGTTGGATGATTTCATCTTCTCCGGCTCTCAATCCTGTCGCTCACCCGATTTACGATGTTTGGCTCATAAAATGCGTTGACCGCAAAACCGACATCAAAAAACGCATGTCTGCCGAACAACTGGCCGCTCGTGACGAAATTGAGATGAACCGTCAGGTTGCCCCTCAAAACAAAAACTTGATTGAGCCGATTGAACAGTCGTCAACCATTGATAACGACGGTGAACCGACCGCCCTTATCCCTGACAACATCGAGCAGACCACCGGCAATGAGGACGAGCCACTTTTGCCTGCAATCAACAACATAACGCCACAAATTGACTCAAATTATGAAATTCCAGAAGAAGGCGAACCGGAAGCCTTGATTAACATTTCCGACGAACCGCAAAATATTTCTCCTGCAACTTCTACGCCTGAATATGAAACAATCGAAAACATTCCGGTTGTTGTCGATTCGCCAAAACCTGATGCCGAACAGCAGGTACCTGATACTGAAGATGTAATATCCAAACTCGAGAGCGAACTTTCGGCCAAAGTAAATAACTGACAAGGTGATTCCCATGACTGATAATGCTATTGATGTAAGTTTTGTAATGACTGTTTACAACAAGGCTTACTACCTACCCTCGGTTCTCAAAGCTTTGTTCAATCAAACCGGGCTCAACAATCCTGAATTTATATTTGTTGATGATTGCTCCACCGATAATTCTGTTGAAATTATCCGCCAAGCCTCTCAAGGTATTTCCAATGTTACAATTGTGGAGAACGACCACAACCGTGGCATCAGCGCCCGCATCAATCAAGGCATTGCTTTAGCCAAAGGCACATGGTGCCGCATGCTCGACTCAGACGATATTTTTCCGCTTGATTCCACCTCTAAAATGCTTGAACTTGCTAACAAAGTTCATGCCGATATGGTTTATGGTTGCTTTACCAAAACCGGCAAAAAACCGCAAGAACTTGAAAAATGCAAATTGGAAGATTACACCTACACTTATAATTCCAACGCCTTAATGGGCGTTTTAACCGGTCGTTTTACACGCATGGGACAACTGATTAAAACTTCTGTGCTTCAAAAAAGCGGTGGTGCTGACGAACGAGCTTTTATCCAGGATGAATCCATTCCCCTGCGAGCAGCGGTATATGCCAACGGTATTGCCAAAATGAGTGCCAACGTTGTTTTGGTACCTGAAGAAATCGGCAACTTCTCGGGCAACAAAATTCAGCTCGATCATGACCGCTTTATGGCTTATTATTGGATGATCAAAGACAACACCCAACTGTCTGAAAAAAACATGCATTTAATGTATATGCGTGCACTTTCTGCTTATTGGAAATTTACTAAAAAAACTAATAAAAACCCGTATAAGAACTCTATTTTCTACCGTTATCTGTGGTGCAAAGTTACCAACTGCCAGCCGGATATTGAATATTTGGATAAATTATACAAAATATTCAGCGCCCGCAAAGACGTCCGCCGCATTAAAGCATAAAATTAAATATAAAATTCAATGTTTTAAATTGCCTTAAAAAACACCTGTAACCGTTGGAATACAATGGTTACATGTTGTTTTGATAACTCATTGTTTTTTAAGATTTATTTAATATATACAATTTACAATACACTACATTGATTGGAACAATCTTTGCATGAGGTGTATTATGAAAAGCCTGTCATCAGTTATGGTTGCATTATTGAGCTCAACGTTTTTATCAGCACCGGCACTTGCGGAGTGGACACCGGAGAATAAAGACGGGAGTGCCTATAACATTACTGCCGGAACAGCTTCTGACTACAACTTTACCACTACTGATGGCGCAACCACGAGTTATTGGAAAATTAACTTAAACGCTGATAATTTCAGCACCCAGGACAGCATAAGTTGGTCAACCGAAAGCGCCGGTTCAACGGGAAGTGTAGAAGTCCAACTCCCCAACTCCGACACTCCAACCACACTCTATTATACCTACACCATGCCCACAGGCTATACTGAAACCAACACTAGGCTCAACAACAATCTAACCTCCGACAATGTTAATTCCAAAATATTTAAAAATATTGGCGGTAGCACTCAAGGAGGAGCCGTTTATGTTAGCGGTAAAGATTACGGTGATATTGACATGACATCTGATTTCATTGGCAATTATGCTTCCGGTGATAACTATATCTATGGTGGAGCAATTTATGCCGATGATAGCACTTTCGGCAATATGACTTGAGACTTCATCGGCAACTATGCTATTTCCGAGAACAATCGGGCGGGTGGTGGTGCAATTTACGCAAATAGTAGCACTTTCGGCAATATGACTGGAGATTTTATTGGCAACTATGCTATGAGTGGCGGCGCGATTGTGGTCTATTCTGCATCTAACATCGGTGATATCACCGGTGATTTCATTGGCAACCATGCCATTTTAGAGAAAGAGAATGGATGGGCTAGCGGTGGTGCAATTAGTACAGTAGGTGGAAATACTTTGGGTAATGTTATCGGCAATTTTATCGGAAACTATACTTCCGGTGGTGGCGATGCCTATGGTGGTGCAATCTATGCAGCCCAAATTAGCACTTTCGATAATGTTACTGGCAATTTTATCAGAAATTATGCTTCTGGTGGTAACAATGCCCTTGGTGGCGCGATTATGGTCAGTGAATCTAACATCGGTGATATCACTGGAGATTTCATCGGTAACTATGCTTCTGGTGGTAGCCTGGCCTGTGGTGGCGCGATTGATGCTGATCCAGAATCTGCCTTTGGCGATATTACCGGTGATTTCATCGGCAATTATGCTCAAAGTGGATCTTACTTTGCCCAGGGTGGAGCTATTTATGCTCAATATTCCACCTTTGGAGACATCACTGGCGATTTCATCGGCAATTATGCTACTTCGACAAATGGATATGCTCAAGGTGGAGCAATTTATAGCACTTCCAGTACCATTGCCAATATTAAAAACTCTAACTTTATCGACAACTATGTTGATGGTAATGGAGAATCAAATGGCGGCGCAATATGGTCTAATTCTGACATTTTGATAACTGCAGACAACGGAACATCATTATTTTCTGGTAACTATGTTTTAAAAGGCAATGATGATAAAGATTATGAAGCCATTTTTATGGCGAGCGCAAATCTAAACCTCTCTACCGCCAATAAAGGAAGCATAACCTTTGATGATAAAATCAATGGTAACAATTATAATTTGAATATTTCGGGAGATGGCACAGGTGTCATCAAGTTTAATAATGAAGTAAAAGGGGTAACCAACTTTACGCTCGGAGCAAATTCTATCACTCACTTGGGCTTGAACTCTAAGGTATATGCTCAAAACATGAACATCAGTACTTCGGCAATTCCGAGTGGTAATGCTGTTTCTTCTCCGATTATCACAGTTGATGTCGAGGTTGACAAAGCCAACAACACCGTCAATGCAGGTCAAATCCACGTTGATAATGATATTGAGGGTGATTACCGTGTATTGGTCAACTCTCTCAACCCTGATGTCTTGGATAATACCGAAGATGCAGTTGTACCGTTCCTCTTTGCACCTCAAGATGACAGTGGCACGGCTTCAACCTTTAGTGTTGCCCGTGTCATCGGCAGTCCTTATATGTGGGATGGCTCCGTCAATGCCAAAGGCGAGGATGCAGGCTCTACCTGGTACCTTAATTTGACTGATGAAGAAAATCCTGACTATGATGATGGCAGTGGAGATGATCCGGAACCTGAACCGGAACCGCAACCTCAACCGAGCAAAATTTATGCTCCTGAAGTTATTGCCGGTATCGGCTTACACGAGGCGGCTATTGAACAAACAAGAAGTGTAGTCAGCAATGTCCGTAACAAGACTTCTAACACAAGAGAATATTGCGACAACTGCACCGGTATGTATAGTTATGAATGGGACGGCAAAAAACTGCGTAACATTTGGGCACTGGCTCAAGGCGAAAGCGCCAATATTGACAAACCTGTTGATATGGAAGCCAAAATCTGGGGTATAGAAGCAGGCTTTGATGTTCAAAGTGATTTGCATAATACTTTGGGTGTATTTGCCTCTTATCGTAAAGGGCAATATGATTTGTCCGGCAAGGGTAGCAAACTGCGCTCGAACATCGGCTCTGAAATTGACATCAACAGCTATCTCGCCGGATTGTATTACCGCTATGACCATAACTTTAACTGGTTGTTTGGTACTATCTATGGCGGTATG
>CACWLK010000002.1 GCA_902761715.1 uncultured Rhodospirillales bacterium
CGGCACATACTCTGACCAAACCTTGGGACGTATCGAAATCGGCGGACGTTACGGCTTTACCGATGCTCTGTCCGGCTATGCCTGGGCTAACTACACCTTTGGCTCAAGCTATGATGCGTATGCTATCGGTGCCGGCATGAGCTACGCTTGGTAAGTTAAAACTCAACAATAAAAAAGCCTCCGTAAAGGAGGCTTTTTTTATTTGCGTACAAAATCCAAAAATACCGGTCGTCTTCCTTCCCGAATAGCTTTCCTCTGATATTTTGTTTCTACCCAATCTGCCGGCTCATGTTTCCAATCATTGCCGCAAGTCGCCGTCCACTCAAAATCAGGGCATTTGCTCATCTGTTCCAATGTCCAAATTTTATATACCATATGGTCAGTGGCAATCCGCAAAATTCCGTTTGGTTTTAATATTCTTGCCAGCACTTTCAAATTATCGGGATTAACAAACCGACGTGAGGCATGGCGTTTTTTGGGCCACGGATCGGGAAAAAGCAAAAACACCATATCCAAACTGTTATCCGGCAACAGCGGAAAGAGCAGGCGGATATCATCGTCCCAAATCCGCACGTTATCATTTCTTTCGGGCAAAAGTTTTATTTCATCGCTGATTTCATCGTTTTGCTTTATTCCTGTCATCAGACTAAGCAAATTGGCAATACCGTTCTTAAAAACTTCTGCACCGATATATGCGATATCTTTATTTTTTGCAGAGTGTCCGGCCAAATGATCTCCGTCTCCGAACCCGATTTCTAAAAATGTCTTTTTCGGAACAAAGGGAAAATCCATCGGCTTAGCGGGGTTTAATTTGACCTTAGGCAAAAAACTGTCCATCAAAGCAGATTTTGCCTTGCGCAATCTGCGTCCCTGTCTGCGTCCGTAAAAATGCGGTTTGTCATCTATTTGCATTGGTGCAAATCCTTGGCTAAATTTGTTTTTTCCCAACTGAAATGACCTTCCTCGTCCCATTGTCTGCCAAAATGTCCGTAAGCTGCTGTTGGTAAATAAATAGGCTGTTTGAGCTGTAACGTTTTGATAATACCTTTGGGCGTCAAGTCAATATTTTTTCCGATAAAGTCATATATTTTGTTCTTGTCGGTCTTTTCTGTCCCCTTGCAGTCAATAAACAAAGATAGCGGCTCGGCTTTACCGATAGCGTATGATACCTGCAACAAGCATTCATCGGCTAAATCGGCGGCCACAATATTTTTAGCCAGCCAACGCAACATATAAGCGGCAGAACGGTCGACCTTGCTCGGATCTTTGCCCGAAAAAGCTCCGCCGCCGTGCGGTGCGGCACCTCCGTATGTATCAACCACAATCTTACGTCCGGTCAGACCGGCATCTCCGTCAGGACCGCCGATAACGAATTTTCCGGCCGGATTAATCATCATTTGTGCTTTTTCCGGCTCAAGTTCGGACGGAATATTTTTTATAATAAAATCTCTTACAATTTCACGCACGCTGTCAAGCGACATATCCTCACGATGTTGGGTGGAAAGCACAATTTTTTTGACTGCGACAGCTCGTCCTTTATTGTCATATTCAACGGTTATTTGGCTTTTGGCATCGGGTAACAATCCGTCGATTTGAGCATTTTTCAAATCCATCAGTAACTTGTTTGCCAAATAAACTGTCAGCGGCATAAATTCTGTTTCAAAGCCAAACTCACGTTTTGCATACCCGAACATAATTCCCTGATCGCCGGCTCCAAAATCCTGTATTCCGTCAGCAATATTTGCCGATTGACGGTGGAGCAGGTTGGTAATCTCAACTTTTCTCCAGTCAAAACCGGCTTGTTCATAGCCTATATTTTTAATTACATTGCGTATTGCATCATTAATCATTTCTGTAGATACACCGGCCGTACTCAAGGTCTCACCAGCAATAATAACTCGGTTGGTTGTGGACAAAGTTTCAATAGCTGTATGCGCATTAGGATCATTACGCAAATGCAAATCAACAATAGCATCGGATATCTGGTCGCAGATTTTATCAGGGTGCCCGTTAGCAACTGCTTCACTCGTGAACAAATAAGTCATAATTTCCTCCATTGCAGACATAATAAAAGCCGGTATCGAAAAATACCAGCTTTATTTTTGCAAATATGTTATTATTTTTTGTCAGGGAATTTTTGTATTGCATTTGATTTGGACAGTGCAATTACCAAATCAAATAAAATTTTTGCTGTTTTACGGTTGCTGATTTTATAATATGCCTTTACCAGCTCCAAAGTTTCTTGCTTTTTCATCGGATCCATATCGATATCTTCAGCCGTTTCTTCAAGTTTTAGGATATCATGATCCGACGAGCTGAATACACGTGGACTTTGAGAAGTAACATTTTTATCCATATCCTCAAAAAAGAAATTAATCGGTACATTCATAACATTGCCGATATCCCACAATCTGCTTGCTCCGACACGGTTGCTGCCTCGCTCATACTTTTGCACTTGTTGAAAGGTCAGCCCCAACATGTTGGCCAGTTTTTCCTGGCTCCACCCCAAAATGCTTCTGCGCAGACGAATACGATTACCGACATGGATATCAATCGGATTCGGTTGTCCGCTGGGGGTGCGACCGCGGCTTGATTTTTTTGATTTCTGTAATGTCATGTTGCTTATCTCCAAGAATGTAATATACAAATAAAATACTACCTTTAGTAGTAATGTCAACACGTTTTTGTAACAACATTGTAGATAAGAATTTTATTGTGTAAGGATTATTGTTTATTTAAGAAAGACATCAGCGCCGCAACGGATAATAAAAACACAGCCATCATTGCCAACATGAGATTGCCATATTTAGAGTAGGGGGTAACCGTATCTAAATTTTCAGGCAGGTTGAAATCCAAATTTCCTCTTTTATGCAATGATATAGATGCCAAAATTTTTCCGCTTCGTGATATCAACGCCGAAATCCCCGAATTTGCAGCTCGGACAATTGTCAGCCCTTCTTCAACAGCCCTCAATTGTGCCGTAACCAAATGTTGATATGGTCCCGAACTTCTGCCGTACCAACCGTCATTAGTCAAATTGATGAGCCATTGTGGGCGGTCGTTTACATCAGTAACTTCATGCGGAAAAATTACTTCATAGCAAATCAAAATTCCAAATGGCGGCAACTTATCGGTATGAATTGTTCTTCTGCCTTTGCCGGCCTTAAAATCGGCAATAACTTTGGTTATCGGACGCAACTTTGCCGGAATAAATTTCCTGAGCGGTATATATTCACCGAACGGCACCAGATGAGATTTTGCGTATGTATTGATAATTCCTTTGCCGTGTTTCATAACAATTCCGGCATTTACCGGCAGCCATCGGTCATTGTCATCAGGATAATAATCAATGCTTCCGGTAATTAAAAATCCGTCGTCGGGAACTGCCGGCAATACCTGATAAAAATGTGCTCTATCCAATGTTAACGGAAAAGTGCTGGCGGTCTCTCCCCATATAACCGCATCAACGTTTTCAAACCCTTTCGATTGTGACATTGCAATATAATCGGCAAAGTTTTGTTCCAATTCACCGAAGTCCCATTTCATGCTTTGCGGAATACTCGGTTGCACAACTCGAATTTTTGTTTCGGTTTGTTCATCATCATCAAGCAAATTGGCTCTGTAAAATCCAAAACCGATAATCCCGGCAATCAGAATTATTTCGCTTACAGTAACAATAAAAATATTTTTCTTTTTTGTTTTAATGGTGGCTGCAGGCAACATGGCGGCAATAATAATAAGAATTGACAATCCGTATGTCCCGAATATGGATACCGTTTGCAACAATCTGTGGTCAAACGCCAAAACCGATCCCAGCAAATTCCACGGAAATCCTGTAAATAAGAACGAGCGAAACCATTCGCTTATGCCCCACAAAACCGCAAAGGCAATAATCTTGGCCCATATTCCCTTAAAAAAATAACTGCCGAATGCCGGCAGGGCAACAAAAAGCCCGAAAAAAGCTCCCGATGCCGTCAGCGCAATCGGTATCAACCACCAAAAACTTTTTATATCCAAAGTCAAAGCATTTGCCACCCACGACAGTCCGATTGCAAAAAATCCAAATCCGAACCAATACCCAAAAGCAAAAGCCTGTCTTGCATTTACGGCTTTTGACAGCAACATCATTAATCCGCCTAATGAAAAAACTAAAATCCAGATTTGATAATACGGAGGCAACGCCAAAGTTGCCGCAACACCGAGCAGAGCCGATATAGTTTTTTTGTATTGCAACCAAGTTTTATTCATTAACCGCTACAGCCTCGTTTTTTGCCGGCAAAATAATCATAATTTTTTTAATTCTGCTCGGATCAACATCAAGTATCTTAAACTTAATTCCGTCGTGCCCGTCGATAATTTCCCCGCGGTTGGGAATACGTTGTGCCAGTTCAAATACATATCCGCCGAGCGTGTCCACTTCATTGTCTTCATCATCTTCTTCCCCGAAAGACAATCCGGTAACCTCACGAACCTCATCAAGATAAGCCTTGGCATCAGCAACAAAAGCACCTTGTCCCTGCAGGGTAATAATATGATTTTCTTCCAAATCATATTCGTCTTCAATATCGCCGACAATCTCTTCCAACAAATCTTCGATTGTAACCAAACCGCAAACACCACCATAATCGTCAACAACCGCCGCCATGTGTGTTTTTCCCTGTTGCATCTCTTTCAGTAAATCTAATACTGAATCATCTTGAGAAGCCAACTTAATCGGGTTGTGTTCAATTTCTGAAACCGGCATTTTATCTTGCCCCTTAAGCAGGCAGGTGGCCAAATCGATAATATGCAAAACACCGATAATATCATCTATTGAATCACCATAAATCGGAATTCTGGAATGGCCTTTTTCAACCATTAATTTAGCCAAATCTTCAACAGTTCCGTCTTTTTGAAAAGCGATAATATCAGCTCTCGGAATCATTACACGACAAACCTTTTTATCCTTAATCCCGAGCACATTGCTCAACAACTGTTGTTCATGCTCGCTAAACTCATCGTGTCCGGTATCATCGACCGCCTCTTCAATCATATCCTCAATTGTTTCGCGAACATCTTCTTCTTTTGGGGCAAAAATATTTTTTAAATAACCGTAAATACTGTGACTTTGACTGTCATCATTCATATCTTACTCTCTTTCCTCATAAGGATTTTCAATATCAAAAAGTTTAAGCAGTTTAATTTCCTCGCCTTCCATTTCTTTAGCTTCTTCTGCTTCCATGTGATCATATCCGAGCAAATGCAAAATTCCGTGTATTAAAATATGGCAATAATGATCATGCAAACTCATATCCTGATCTTTACTTTGATTTAACATGGTCTCCAAAGCAATAATAATATCACCTAGCTCAATTTCGGTGTTACGTGCCAAATAAGCCTCAAATTCTTCGTCGTCAAGATTGGCAAACGACAAAACATTAGTCGGTTTATCCATTTGCCTAAATTCTGAGTTGAGTTGGCGTATTTCCTCATCATTATTTAAGGACAGGTTGATAATAACGCTGTTTTTGCCGTCCAGCCATTTTGGAGAAATCTCTGATATAACCTTATCAAAAATGTCTGCCGAGAACTTTTCGACTTCCGGCAGTTCTTTCAACCACCTGTCATCAGCAATATCAACATTAAGCTGTGTTTTAATCATGTTCTTCCTTGCTTTTCTTTTCATAAGCGCAAACTATTTTGGCAACCAACCCGTGTCTGACCACATCTTCTGCCCCAAAAGTAACGGAGCTGATACCTTTAATGTTTTTTAAGGTTGCTAATGCATCTTTCAATCCCGAAATTGTACCTCTCGGCAAATCGACTTGGCTCAAGTCGCCATTTACAACCATGCGTGAGTTTTCGCCCAAACGGGTTAAAAACATTTTCATCTGCATCGGAGTTGTATTTTGCGCCTCATCAAGAATTACAAACGCATTAGATAATGTACGTCCTCTCATAAAGGCGAGGGGAGCAATCTCAATTTCGCCGGCAGCTAATTTTTTATCTACCTGTTCGGCTGGCAGCATCTCATACAAAGCATCATACAGCGGGCGCAGATAAGGATCGACTTTTTCCTTCAAATCACCGGGCAAAAATCCCAAATTTTCGCCGGCCTCAACTGCCGGGCGTGATAAAATAATCTTGTCGATTGCACCTTCCAACATCATAGAAACCGCCAAAGCAACAGCCAAATAAGTTTTACCCGTACCGGCCGGTCCTAAGCCGAATACCAACTCATTATCCATCATCTCTAATATATACTTAGCTTGATTTTGTGAGCGCGGATAAATGTGGCGTTTTTTAGTTTTAAGTACGATATTGTTCAAATCAACGTTCTTTTTATCGGGCAAATCGGCACCGCTCATTCTGACAGCAGCTTTTACTTCCTGTGCGCCGATTTCAATTCCACGGCTGGCTTTTGAATACAAAGCATCAATAGCCTCTTTGGCGTTTTTGCAATTTTCTTCATCACCCTTAATAGTAACGTGATTTCCGAAGGTTGCTATTTCTACCTTGAGAGCTTCTTCAATAATTTTAAGGTTTTCGTCGTTCGGTCCGACCAGTTGTTGAAGAAATTGATTATTAAAAAGTTCAAATTCTGTTTCTGCCATAATTTACTGCCTTTTACTTTATTACACCATTCAGCGAATTCATTCCGCCTGAAGTTATTTCAACATTTTTAATTTGGTTTAAATTTTCGGCGTCTGCTCTTGCTACTAAAGTTTGCATATAAGGCGTCCGTCCGAAAATTTCACCATTTTTGCGACCTTTGCTTTCAAACAATACCGGCATTATTTTACCGACACATTGTTTATTAAAGCTTAATTGCCGCGAAAATAAATCTTCTTGCAATATTGCCAAGCGTTCCTGTTTAGTTTTTTCTTCCACCTGATTCGGATATACCGCGGCAGGGGTCCCGGCTCTGCGGCTGTATTTGAAAGAAAAAGCCTGAATATAATTAACTTTTGCCACCATATCCATCGTTGCCTTAAAATCTTCATCTGTTTCACCGGGAAAACCGACAATAAAATCAGATGATAAACCAATCTTAGGGTTAGCAAGCTTTAACTTTTCGACAATATCCAAATATTGGCCGCTGGTATGACGACGATTCATCGCTTTCAAAATTTTATCAGAGCCCGATTGCAACGGTAAATGCAAATAAGGCATAAGTTTACTCAGATTCTTATGGCAGGCAATCAGTTCGTCATTCATATCAGCCGGATACGATGTTGTATACCTCAAACGTTGCAATCCGTCAATTTCTGCCAACTTGTTGAGTAAATATGCCAAATTGCGCTCTTTGCCGTTTGCATCTTCTCCGTGGTAGGAGTTAACATTCTGTCCCAAAAGATTGATTTCGAGCGTTCCTCCCTCAACCAAGCGCTTTGCTTCGGCAATAACATCTTCAACCGGACGAGAAGTCTCAACTCCGCGGGTATAAGGCACAATGCAATACGTGCAAAAATTATTGCAACCTTCCTGAATTGCCAAATAAGAACAACCTCCCGAGCACTTATTTTGCGGCAAAAAGTCAAACTTGCTTTCGGCCGGAAAATCGGTGTCTATAATGCAAATATTTTTTTCTCTGGCAATTCTTTGTAAAATTTCGGGAATACGATGATAGGTCAGGGGACCTGTTGCAAAATTAACATAAGGTGCACGGGTTGCAATCTGCTCGTTTTCTGCCTGCACCACACAGCCGACGACGCCGATAATGGTTTCCAGTCCTTTTTCGGCACGCTCTTGTTTGATAATCTCGATTCGGCCTAAATCCGAAAAAAGTTTTTCCGCCGCTTTTTCACGTATATGACAGGTATTAAACAAAATCAAATCTGCATCGCTGATTTTTGTTGCCGGCTTGTAACCCATATTTTCCAAAATATCGGCAATCCTGCCGGAATCATAAACATTCATCTGGCAACCGAAAGTTTTGATAAAATATTTCACGACGGCAATCACCTCATAAAAGTTAAAATTATTCCCAATATACTAGACTATTTATGGCTATTTTCAAGCATTTTTTAATGCTTTTATTCTGCGTTTTTTGTTGCGAAATTTGCATGGTTTTGATATTATATACAAAAATGACAAAATATGGAGAATATCATGGAAAAACAGTTTGACGCAATTATGAGCATGAATGATGAAGCCAAAATAGCATATCTCAAGGCCTTTACCCATTTAGCCTCTATTGATGGCAAATTTGATGACAACGAAAAGGCATATATTAAATCTTTGGCAGAACAATACCTTGTGCCGGCAGAGAAAATGAATGAAATTTTCAAGATTGAGAGCGATGATGCAATCATCAAAGCTGTTTCTTCTATAAAAAACCGCCGCGCTTCCCTTGAACTGATTAAAGAACTATGCTTTCTTGCGCACACCGACGATGAACTCAGTGATGAAGAAACCTTGTTTATCGGACGTATAGGTCAGGCTATGGGGGTAGAGTTGGAAAAGATTGAACAAATCAGCAACTGGGTAATTGATCGCATTATTTCGGCTGAAGAAGCAAAAGTAATTTTTGAAGAGGTTTAATCTCGAGCAAGGAGACAATCAATGGAAAACAATGCCTCTAAAGAAGAATTCATCAAACGTCAACGTGCCAGATTGACATATTTGCAATCGATTCGGCTCAATCAAAGCGGTAATCGTGTTGAATTGTCAAATCCAAAATCCATAATTTCCAAAGCCGTAAAACAGCAATATCCTGATTTATCTCATGATGAAGTCCAAAAAACAACCCGTGAGCTCGTTTTAGCACCCAACAATTCTCGGATTAAGGTCGGAGAACAGGAGATTGCGGTTGAGGATTTACAGTTCAAAATTGCCGAGTCAATTGAGCTTTTGAACTCCGAAACCAATTCACAACAAGAATATTTCGGTTGGTTTGAGGATTGCGCTAAAATCTTGCATAACATGAATGATGGTTATATTACCGATTCTGATTTGAGTGAACGCAATGAGTGGCTTGATGATTCCTATATCAGAGAGGCTGAACTAATGACCTGTATGGGGTTATACAGAAACAGTACTTTCCCTGAAGCCAAGCAAAAATATGACCAAATATACAATAAACTGGTAAAATTACGCCAACTCCGCAATGCCATCAAAGACAGTACACGTTCTGAAAGCGATGATCGAAAAAAACGAGAGGAAGCGCTGTTCCATACCATTGACCCGCAGAGAGTTGCTCAATATGCTATGGTTATCAATGAGTTCCAACAACACGATCCGTACTGGAACTTGCCTAAGTCCAAATTACGCGGACTTCATATGTTCCGTGGTTATGACGATGAGCTTGATGGCGAATACGATTACTTTTACGGACGTTTTGAGCCGGATCATGATCAGACAAAAAATCCGCCCAAACGCAGTGCTTTTCCTTTTATGGACAAGCTGAAAGAGTATATATTGTTCCATTGGGACGATGAAAACGACGATTCTGCTTCTCGTAGTCGCGCTGAAGAATTACGTCAGCGCCAATCTGCCGCTTCAACTCAAAATAAGGATGAAATTCAAAGTCGAATTTTGGCTTTGCGATTGCGTCGTCATGATGCCAACTCAAATGTTGAAAAGCATATAAAATCTTTTATTGCCGCACGTTTCAGAAATCTTTCCTCCTCACGGACATAATAGCTGTAAACATGCCCAACAATTGGCTGGACAATTAAAAAAAAATAGATAATAATCCTACACAGATTATTAATCACGAATTTATAAAAAGGAGTATCAAATGGGTTTAGTCGGATTAGTTTTTATCATCTATGCATTGATTGTATTGTTTGATATCATTGTTACAGTTCTCAAAAATTGCAAAGTTACCGATCTTGCAAAGAATGAGACAACCAAGAAAGCTGTTGAGCTTTGCGGCAAACTTACTGCTCCGGTTTATGAAAAAGTTACTGAGGCTCTTCCCGAAAAGTGGCGCAAGTTTGGTGAATACGAGAGTGCTCCGGTAATTATATTCATCGTCTTGGCCGTTCTCGGACAGATGATGCTGTAATAATCGCAACTTTATAAAAGGCGGCATTTTGCCGCCTGTTTTTTTCATGATATACAGCTCAAACGATTCAGCAATTATATTATCGGTAAAAATTACCCCTAATGCCTCTGAACAATGCGTTAAGGGGGTTATTACATCTGCTGATGGCGCCGATTTTTTGCGCATCAATGTTGTCAGTGTTCCCGAAAAAGGCAAAGCCAACAAAGAACTGATTAAATTTTTAAGCAAAGAGCTTGATATCGCCAAAAGCAATATTGAAATAATCAGCGGAGAGAGTAATCATTTCAAAAAGCTCAAAATAAATTCAACTTCTCCTTTTATCATTAACAAACTTGAACAATGGAGTGCACTATGACGGCAAATATTATCGACGGAAAGCTCATGGCTCAGGAACTGCGTGAACAGTTGGCGCAAAAAGTTGCCCATTTGCCGACACCCCCTCATCTTGCGGTAATTTTAGTCGGTAACGATGAGGCCAGCATAATCTATGACCGCAATAAAAAGAAAGCGGCAGAAGCTATCGGCATGCAGTGTACAATTCATCATCTTGATGAAAACACCCCCCAAGAAGAGCTTTTGCAACTTATTCACCGGCTCAATACCGATTCTGCCGTTAATGGCATTATTGTTCAAATGCCTTTGCCCAAGCACTTCAATTCGGAGCAGATTATCGAAAGTATCGACCATGCCAAAGATGTTGACGGTTTTGGTATATACAACATAGGTTTGCTCCACTCCAACGATTCGTCAGCTATGGTTGCAGCCACACCTCAAGCAGTTTTGTACATGTTGCAACAAACCTTGGGTAATATTGCCGGCAAACATGCGGTAATTATCGGTCGTTCCAACATTGTAGGACGCCCGCTGGCATCACTTTTGCTCAACAATCACTGTACGGTTACCATTGCACACAGCAAAACTGTAAATTTACCGCAAATAGCTGCTTCTGCCGATATTTTGGTGTCAGCTTGCGGAGTAGCAAAATTGGTCAAAAAAGAATGGATTAAACCCGGAGCAACCGTGATTGACGTCGGCATTAATCGCATTGACGGAAAACTTTGCGGTGATGTCGATTTCGACGAGGCAAAAGAGATAGCTGAGTATATCACACCTGTTCCAGGCGGAGTAGGACCGATGACGGTTACCATGCTTCTTAATAACACGTTGCGTGCCTATATAGAACAAAACTCCGGCTTGAAAAAATAATTGCACTGATTATCTGAACCCCTGTTGATGTATTGAGGAGACACAATCATTGAGCAGGGTTTTTATAATTGATGACCGGTCTTTAAAAATAGACCTTTATTGTCATATTTTTGCGCAGGTCGGTGCTGAGGTATTTTTCACCGAAAACGCCTATCGTTTTGTCAGATATGCTCAGGAGCTTCACCCTGATTTATATCTTATCAATGCCGATATGCGTAACACAAATGCCGAAAAACTCATCGAATATATGCATAAACATGCTCTTTCAGAGCTTGCACCTTTAATTATCACCTCGAAACGCACACCAAAATTCTTAGACAAAGGCATATCGCACCACATAAAGGACAAAAATATTACAACCGAACTTCCTGAACTTGCACAAACATATTGCAGGGGAGGTTATCAATACGATGTTTTGTTGCTTGAAAAAGAGCCGCAAATGCCTTTGATACCGACTGTTGACACTCAAAAAGACTGGTCATGCTTCAAGGTTTATGATCCGCAGGGGGCACGTTCGTTTTTACAAAAAAATCAAAGCCGTATTATAGCCGTTCATTGTCCAACAGTACAGTTTCAAAACATGAAAAAGACATTGCCGATTGATAACGTCGTACATGTTGAAAATGTTGCATATTTAAATAATTTAGTTTCTTTTATAAAATAATATATTAGAATTCTTTCGAAATTAGAGAGATTAAGATGACTAAAAAAATATATCAGTGGATGGTTGATTCTGCGGCCCAAAAAAATGCGCTATGGATACTGGCGGCAATTTCTTTTATTGAGAGTTCATTTTTTCCAATTCCGCCGGATATCATGCTCATTCCTATGGTTATAGCCGCTCCCTCAAAAGCATGGCGCATTGCTTTTGTAGCAACTGCCGCAAGCGTTATCGGCGGTTATTTCGGATATGCCATTGGTTTTTGGGGATATGACTTAATCGCTCGTCCTTTACTTGAGTTTTACGGCTACCTCGGCAAATTTGAAATTTTCAAAGAATATTACAATGAATACGGGGCATGGATAGTTTTTGCCGCCGGCATTACCCCGTTTCCCTATAAAGTCATCACCATTGCCAGTGGTGCTGTATCACTCAATCTTTTGGTGTTCGGTGTTGCTTCGGTCTTTGCTCGTGGCTTGCGTTTCTTTATAATTGCCGGTCTGCTTTACTACTATGGTGCACCCATAAAAAACTTTATCGAAAAACACTTTGGGGTGCTTTCGATATTGTTTTTTATATTGCTTGTGGGTGGTTTTGTTTTACTGAAATATATGTAAAAATTAATCTTTATGGCGGAAAGTTATGCGCCCTTTAGTCAGATCATAAGGGGTCATTTCAATATCAACCTTATCTCCGACCATAACCCTGATGCGGAATTTGCGCATTTTTCCGGCTGTCATTGCCAAAATCTCAACGCCGTTTTCAAGTTTTACACGAAACATTGCATTAGGCAGTTTTTCAATAACTTCACCGGTTAATTCTAAGAGTTCTTCTTTCATAAATTTTCCCTAAATTCTTTATACTAATGAAATTGTATAATACTTAAAATTTATTTTGGCAATTTATTTCTTATATTATTTGTAAAAACATCGACATAATTAGCCAATCATTAACCCTTAACCTGTATGTTGATAACAGTAAGAGGACAGATTATGTTTGATAAATTTTGGTTTGATACATCCAAGGCTGAAGATTTTTCAGCATTTTTAACACTTAACGATCGCTCGGTGGTCTTAATCAGGTCTGACCGTGTGTCCAACAACAATGTTTGGCGCCTTTATTCCCCTGACGGGAACGAGATTGCCGTTACCGACAGCCGAGATATGGCTTTTATCTTAGCTCGCCAACATAACCTTATGGCCTACAGTGTTCACTGACAGTTCAAGCTTTTAGTTAATTTTTTGATTATTGTCGCCAAATAAGAATGTCTTATTTGCATTGAAGATTGCAATTTCTTCAACATATTGATTTTTTTGAGTATCATATCGGGGCGATCAACGGCAAAAGCCGGCAAACCGAGCATTTTTAATGATTTCACAAGCAGATAAGAACTGTCTCCGATTTTTATATCAAGCTTTTTTTGGGCATCAAGTTTGGCAATTATAATTTTTTCTAATACTGAAGACAGCGGAGTATAGTGCCCCGACAAAAAATTTTTCATTGCATATAAATAGAACAAATACATCAGGAGCAGGGCAATAAATACCGCAAATGCAATCTTTAGCCACAATGTCTTTGCAATCAATATTCCATAAGCGGCATAAAACATAAACCCCCATATCACATTAAATCTTGCCGTATCCGGAATATAAAAATAAACCAGTTTGCGGGGATTAAGTCTTAACACTCTATTGCAAAATGCAATGAAAATTGCTGCCAAAGCAATCAGAAACATTAAAAAACTCAATTCCTTCATTGCGGTACTCCTTTATCCTTGCGGGCATATGTATTCGGCCAAAGCCCTGATTTCTTGTTTTGCAGCCAGATGTGACATTGTTAAACGACCTTTCAAAGCCTCAGATTTAACATCCAACACCGTCAGCCCCTGTAAAAACAATTCCTTATATATAACACGGTCTTTAATACCGTCGGCAACTCTAAAACCGTATAGTTTTGAAATGTTATTCAGTTGCTCAAAGAAAAAAGTTTTGTTTTTTGAATTGAGCGGCGAAATTTTGTTCCCGACAACAATCCAGTTTAACAGCTGCTTTCCGTGTTGAGCTCTATATTTACGCATATCCCACACAAATTGAGCATAGTGTCCGGCATGGTGTTTTTCTGGATTGTCCTTATCAATCTCTGACAATACGTTTAAGTCAATCAAGCTGTCGCTAATCGGTGTAATTAGTGTATCTGCCAATTTGTGCGCTTCTTCAAACAAATAGTTTTTACCGCCTGGCGTATCAATAATTATGGCATCATATTGTCCGGCCAACTCATTCATAGCCAATTCGATTTCTGATATATGATTATCATATTCCGCATGATTTTCACGCGGGGTAACGGTAACCAACTGCGGTATAATTAAATTAATATGGTTTTGAATTGCAAATTTTTTTCTGTTTTCCACGTATCTTGACAGTGTTCCTTGTCTGCCGTCCATATCGACAACGGCTACCTTAAAACCTTCCTGCATTAAAAAAATTGCCAAATGCATGGAAACGGTTGATTTTCCGGTTCCGCCTTTTTCGTTACTTATTGTGATAATGTGTGCTTTTTTGTCTTTCATTGTTGCTTATCAGCCATTGCTAGTTGTGAACTACTTTTCGTATTTACAACTATACAAGACTTGTTTTCTTTTTTCAAACGATTACACAATTCTTCCGCATCTTTTTTTGCAATGTTTGTAATCCTTGAACGATAAAGCACGACCATATCGCCTTCTACGCTTTCAACATCAATCGGATAAGCCTTAAGTTCAGGCATTTTCTTTTTGATGCTGAAGGCATAACTGCGAGCTTTGGCATAATTTCTAAAGGCTCCGATTTGAATACCCCAATTACCTTTGGCAATAACTTTTTGAGCCTCTTCTTTGTGAATTTTTTCGATTGTTTTCTTGGGCATATCAAGTTTTGCCATAACGGTATGCGCTGACTTTTGGTTGTTCAGAGCAATTTTCTTGATACCTCTATCCATAAGGTCCATAACTTTTTTATCTCTTTGCTGATAGGTTTTGTGTCCCATAGTAACGGCCAGCACTCTGATTCCGTTTCTTTTTGCCGATGTAACAATATTAAAACCTGCAGCGGCCAAATATCCGGTTTTCATGCCGTCGGCACCCTTAAACAGTTTCAAAACATGGTTATGAGTATAATAAGTTCTGCCCTGATATGAGAACTTTTGCATTGAGAACCATTTATAATACTTGGGAAAATGATGATAAATTGCGCTTCCCAGTATTGCCATATCACGAGCAGTACTAAATTGTTGGCTGTTGTTCAAACCGGAAGCATTCTTGAATGTCGTTTTTTTCATACCCAGTTTTTTGGCTTTTGCCGTCATCAATTTTGCAAACTCACGTTCATCTTTTGCCAAACCTTCAGCCAAAACGGTGGCACAATCATTTGCAGATTTTACGATAACGGCATTTATAGCGTTTTGCACGGTAATTGTTTGTCCGGCTCTTACCCCGATTTTAGAAGGGGAGCGTCCTGCAGCCACGCGTGAAACTTTTAATGGGGTACTAAGTTTTAATTTGCCGTTTTCCAAGGCCTCAAAAGTCAGGTACAATGTCATCAATTTGGTCAATGATGCCGGATAGCGCAACGTATCAGGATTTTCGCTGCTTAAAACTTCGCCGGTTCCAATGTCTATAGCAATGCTTGAAGTCGTTTTCGGTGCGGCACAAACACTTCCGCTGAAAAGCAGAACTGCGGCAAAAATATAATTAGCGAGTCGTTGCATATAAATCCCCATTCGTTTTGCAATTTATTTTAAAGATAAATTGCAAACAAAAGGTTAACGCAGATATTAAAAACTAAAATATCTGCATATTTCTTAAAAATATTGTATTTTCAGCCAAATTGTCGCCAACAAGATTGTTAACAACATGACTGGAACCGACCACTTCATAAAAGATATGAATTTAATCGGATGTCCTTCTTTGGCGGCAATACCAGCAATAATAACATTGGCAGAGGCTCCGATAATCGTACCGTTGCCACCAAAACAAGCTCCCAATGACAGCGCCCACCATGCCGGCATCATAACTTCTCTTCCGCCGATACTTTCTTCCATTGATTTCAACATCGGGATCATTGTCGCTACAAACGGAATATTATCTACAATACTTGACAGTACGGCTGAAACCCACAATGTCAAAAAGGTTATTTTCGGGAGTTCTGAATTGGTTACTTCCAGGAACTTCTGCCCCATAATTTCCAAAATTCCGTTTTCTTCCAAACCATAAACAATCACAAACAATCCGGTAAAAAAGAAAATTGTGGTCCAGTCTATGTTAGAAAAAATCTGCTCAACTTTTTGATCTCGATCAGCGTGTTTTTTGCCTGCCGTATAGAGCAATAACAACAATGCTGCTCCAAACAAAGCAATTGAGCCGTTTGACAATCCGGTCTCCTCAGCGGTTATAAAACCGATAATGACTGCAAAAAGTACGACCAAAGATTTTTTTAACAACCCATAGCTGCGGATAGCATCGTTTTCATTCATTTGCATAATTGCTGCACGGCTTTGCTCATCAGCATGCAAATCTTTGTGCCACAACATCTCAAACAAAGCTACAATAACTATCAAAGCCGTAATAACAATCGGTGTCAGCTCTTTTGCAAAGTCCATAAAAGTCAGATTGAGTGCCGAACCGATCAGAATATTCGGTGGATCACCAATCAGTGTTGCGGTTCCCCCGATGTTTGAGGCAAAAATTTCCAAAATCAGATAAGGGTAGGGGTTAAGCTTGAGTTTTTTAGTAATTTGAATGGTTACCGGTGCAATCAGCAAAACGGTTGTAACATTATCTAAAAATGCCGAGAAGAATGCTGTTACCAAGGCCAACACCACCAACAGCCCCTGGGGATTTGCCTTAACTTTTTTGGCTCCGTATATTGCAACATATTCAAACATTCCCGAGCGTTCTGCCGTACCGATAATAATCATCATGCCGATTAACAACGACAGTGTATTAAAATCAATACCTTCCAGTGCTGATGTTTGGCTCAAAACTCCCGTAAAAATCATAATTCCCGCACCGAGAATTGCCACAATTGCGCGGTTTACTTTTTCTGAAAACAAAACCACGTAGCATATTGCAAAGACCGATACGGCCAAAATCTTATTTGTGTCTTGTTGCATATACTCTTGCAACATTTGAAAAAAATGCATAATCATTCACCTCAATATATCATGAACATACATTTTAATCATGGCTTACTAAATTTTAGTTAATTAATTCGCAAAATAAATTATTCGCAGGTATAAATGCGCTATAACAATGCTCAACAGTGTTATCGGTATAGCCCAAAGTAAAAATTTGCCGAATTTTAACGGCACTCCCTGTTTGGCAGCCAGCCCTGCGGCAATAACATTGGCAGAAGACGCAATTAACGATCCGTTTCCGCCGAAACATGCTCCCAATGACAGCGCCCACCATATCGGCATGACCGCCTCACGTCCTCCCAGCTCAACTTCAATTGATTTTATCATTGGTATCATCGTTGCTACAAAAGGAATATTGTCAATTATCGCCGACAGTCCTGCTGCACCCCACAATACCAAAAAAGTCGCTTTTTCTATACTCCCGTTAACGGTTTCCAAAAAATATGCTCCCAATCTTGTCAGCACGCCTGTTTCGCTCAAGCCGTGCACCATTATAAATAATCCGCTGAAAAAGAAAATCGTGGTCCAATCCACGCTATTAAAAATCTCTGTTACAAACTTATTCTGTTGTTCGTGTTTTTGACCGATACACTGCAAAAACAACAAGATTGCCGCTCCTGATAATGCAATTGTTCCATTTTCCAAATGCCACAATTCAGCTGTTGCAAAAGCTATTGTTACAATTCCCAAAACCAACAATGATTTTTTAGCCAGACCTTTATCGACAATATACTCCTCAGGTACAAGTTTCATAATTTCTGCTTTTTGTTTCACGGATATTTTTAATTTATGATACACGATATCAAATATTATTATGGTTAATACCAATACCATGCTGCTGATCGGAGCCAATTTTTTTATAAAATCCGCAAAACTCAAATTCAGCGCCGAGCCGATTAATATATTCGGCGGATCCCCAATCAGTGTTGCGGTTCCTCCGATGTTTGAGGCAAAAATTGCCGATATTAAATACGGGTAGGGTGTAATTTGTGCAATTTTTGTAACTTTGAATATAATCGGTACAATCAGCAAAATTGTCGTTACATTGTCAAACAATGCCGAAAATACCGCCGTTATGACCGCCGTTATAACCAGCATTCCGCGAGGGTTCCCGCCTGAAAGTTTCAGCCCCATTACAGCCGTATATTCAAAAATTCCCGATTTTTCTGCAATTCCGACCAATATCATCATTCCAACCAGCAAAAAAATAGTATTAAAATCTATCCCTGATATTGCCTGGTGCTGAGTGATGATGCCGCAAACAATCATGGTCAGACCGCCAATCATTGCAGCTACCGCCCGATTGTGCGTCTCTAAAAACAATACGATATAAGTAAATATCAAAATTAAAACTGATGCTGTCTGAACTTCCATCTTTGCCCCCTGCAGGGATATAAGATGCAATTTATAAAATTAAAGCTTTGCCAATAAAAAAGCCTCCGTTTGTGGAGGCTTTTGCAATCAATAAATTGTATTCACACGTTTGTGCAAAAATCTTTGTATGTCGTTAGGGTTCTTCATGTTTATTCTACGGTCGTAAGGAACATATCCGCGCCTTTGCTGTTTTGCAATTTTTTGCTCGCTTTCTTCCATATTGAGGATAATCTTTCGCATATCGGCACGTTGATAGTTATTTACCATATAATCAACATGGCTTCTGATTGGCTCCGAAACTTGTTTTACATTTTCGGTTAAAAATTCACGATCAATAATGCGCTGAACTTGTGCCTGCGACATTTCTTCTTCTTGTGCGGAAGCAATAGCCGGAGCAACAAGCAAAGCCATTACAAAAACAATAAATTTCTTCATGGGAAAATCTCCTAAACTAGTCGGTGCCCAAAAGTCTGAGGGAGTTGAACAAAATATTATTCAAATCAAGCCCGGTTCCTCTTTCGAACACATCCATCATATTCATCAGCCCTTCGCTGAACGGATCGTGAGACTTGCTGACCGCACTCATGCTCTGTTCCAATTTTCTTTTATAAGCTGCCGGGGCGCCTTTTATGGTTTCGTTATATTCTTCCGGAATTTTATATCCCAATTTGCGCAAGTGATCCAGTCCGACTACCATGTTATGGCGGTTGACTTCCGGTGCAATCATCTCTTGTCCTTGGGCATCACCGAAAGTTGTTGCCTCGCCGACATAGTTTAACCTTCCGTGTTGGCCGGAACCTCTCCAAGTGTTTTTGCCTGAACGATCCCTGGCGTTTGCCCACGGATCTACCGGCAACACTTCTCCTCCGGTAACGCCGTCGCTGTACATAGGCGCGGTTACAACCGAATCCTTATCAGTTCCGCCTCCGTTAACATCGTTAAATACGCCGTCATTAGGGGTTGTGTTGAATGGGTTTGTCGGGAGTTGCGCCTGGGCTGCGGTAGCCAGCAATACTGCCGAAACGATAGTCCAAATGGCTGAAACGTTTTTCATAATTTCACCTCCGCATAATCTCACTAATGTAATAATATCATAAATTTATACTAAATAATAGTTACAATTAAGTTACATCGAAAAAAGTTTCTTGAATTTTGTATAATTTTAGTGCTATATTCCAGAAAATTAATAATTTATAGAGATTTTCTCTGTAATATGAAACAAATTTAACCTATTCGGGAATAGATAAATGGCAGAAGTTTTGTTTAATGGCCACGCCGGCAGAATTGAAGGACGCTACCATCAAAGTAGCCGCCCCGGAGCGCCGGTTGCGCTGATTTTGCATCCGCACCCTCAATACGGCGGCACAATGAGCAATAAGGTAGTGTATACCCTGTACAGTTGCTTTAAGGATCTCGGATTTTCCGTATTACGCTTTAACTTTCGTGGCGTCGGACGTTCTCAGGGCGAGTTCGAGGACGGTCCCGGCGAGTTGTCGGATGCAACCGTCGCACTTGACTGGTTACAAACCATGAATCCTGAAGCCCGCCAATGTTGGGTGGCCGGATATACTTTCGGAGCTTGGATTGCTTTACAGCTTTTAATGCGCCGTCCTGATATTAACAATTTTATTGCAATTTCCCCTCCGGCCAACGAAAAAGATTTTTCATTTTTGGCACCATGCCCGACTTCAGGTCTTATTGTTCAGGGCGGACAAGACGAAATTGTGGTTCCGCAGACTGTTTCGACTTTGGCAAAACGTCTTAATACTCAACGCAACGTAAATGTTGATTTTGCTTTAGTTGAGGACGGAGACCATATGTACAACGGTCGTTTGGTCGATTTATATAAGATTGTCGGCAATTATGTAATTGAAGCCGTAAATCGCAAAAAACCTACCAAAAAACGCCGCGGACGTCGTCGCAAGGACGAAATTGAGGGCGCAGCTCCCCAACTTACCGATGAAAGTGCCGAAACCGGCAAAAAATAACCGATAAAGCCCTTATTTAGGGCTTTATTTTTGTCTGGTTTTATGGTATAATCTGCATATACGGAGAACGTTATATGCAAAAACATATCTATATAGTTTCTCAATCCGGCATAAAACCGGAATATGCCGCCGCTGTTGAAGACGGTGTTAAAGATTTTATGGCTATGTTTCCCGAATATAAAGATGACTATCCGATAACTTACCTCGGGCGTTGGCGTGATGATAACAGCGTAATAACTGCTCTTGAGCACGCTCGGGTTCCTCCTGAAGAGCGCAATTTATATATTCCTACCACTGACGGCAATTATCTCGTGCCATACGCCAGTACTGATTGGTCAATGGCAATTGCTAAATATTCCGCTTTCAGCCATGGTCGCCCTCAACAAATTGATGCCAGCATGCTCCTTGATTTAATGGCCAATGATCCGACAGTTGCCAAAATTCCACAGATAGACATTCATTTGGTTAAAGACGATGCCTTTGCTATGTCTGACGGGCGCCCGAACAACTTTGTATATGGCGTAGGGCAGAGTGATACCGGCTTTGTTTTGTCGGTAAAGAGATTTGAGCAAATGTACGGTGATAACCCCGAATATCTTAAGGAAGTCATCAAAACTATCGCTATACACGAGCTTGGACACGTGTTTAAGGCAACAGTCCCCGGACGACATAATGTTGCCAACCGAGACGGCTACGGACTGCATTGTGATTGCCCCGGATGTGTAATGCGCACGGATACTCGTGCCAAGCCCAATGTGTTGACTAATGATCGCCTTGACCGAGTTGCTCACGGCGAGCCTCCGCTTTGTCCTGAATGTATAGCTATGACCAGATTCCATTTTGCCGAGCTTAGTGGCAATTTTGAGCGCCAACAACAGGCAGCTCTTGATTTTAATCTAATCAAACGTAGAACTAGAGATTATTCTTAATCCAGTTTAACACATACACTCTTACGGCGCTTGAAAGATTGTTATCATCTCGGCGTTCGCTGTCTATTTGTGTAATCAGAGCATTAATGCTGCAATTTTTGTTTTTTGCGATTCGCTCCAATTCGGAATAGAACTCCGGTTCGACAGATATGCTGGTATGGTGCCTTCCGGCAATGATAACTGATTTTTTAAGCATTTTTCTTTCTGAAACTGTCAATTGAAACTACTTCAGCCTTTTGATGCTCATTTTCCGGATGCTCATCATTAATTTCAGCTCCGAAACTCAGGCCGAAGCGCACACTCGGATCTCCAAAATAAGTAACGGCATCAAACGGAATTTCCAAACGGTATGGAACATGGTTAAAATTCAATATTACCGAAAAAGCCTCGTCTGTAACTTTTAATCCTTCAAACTGGTTTTGCAGGACAATTGTCATTTCTTTAGGGTACTGGCTTTTCAAAAAAGGATCAATTTTAGTGTCTGGGTGATCGGTTCTAAACGCAATATAAAAATGTTGGTCTCCGGGCAATCCTTGATTTTCAACAATTTTAAGGGCTTCAATTACAACATGTTTTAGGGCTTTTTCAATCAATTTATCATAATTAATTTCATTAACTTTTTTTGTCATCGTTCACCAATTCTCCAAACAATAAAATGAGCCGTTCTGTTGCTGGGTGGCTCATCCCCCACTTGCTGTCAACCAAGACGGCAAGAATTTGAGTTCGTTGCGACTACAATTAAGCAGCCAAAGCAACTGGTGCTAATTCATTATCGTTAGCATTTATTTAAATTTGAACCGATAACGGTGGTATCTCACCGAACACAACACCTGCCTTTACTAAACCCCGTCAAACCTGTTTCACCCCCGTATAATCAAAAAAATGGTGGAGGTGCCGAGTACTGCCCTCGGGTCCGAAATCTCTATTTCGCAGAGCCTCTGGTGTCACAGTTGATTGCTCAACACTATCAATATACCGCATGTTGTTAATGTTTTCAAGTACAATTTACGACTGATAACTGGAGCATAAACCTTGCAAAAATTAAATATCCTGATATTATCCGAACAGTTTATAACCATAGAGAAAGATTTTTCAGATGACCAAAGTAGCAGTCTGGTGCCGCCATGATGGCGATAATATCATCGGCATAGGTTCGGAGATACCATGGCATATAAAGTCCGATTTCCAACGTTTTCGCCGTATTACCACCGGTCAAAACGTCGTTGCCGGACAGTCTACTTACGAAAGCTTTCCCAACCGCACTTTACCCGACCGCAATATTTATATTTTGAGTTTTGAGACCGACTACCAGGTTACTGATCCCGAACATCATTTTGTGGTTAATGATGTCAACTTTTTCAAAGACTTTGAGCAGGATATTTATGTTTCGGGCGGAGCTTCAATCTACAAACTTTTTATGACCGGCGGCCCAAAATTGATGCCGGAAATTGTGGTTGATTGTGTTTATAAAGGTGAAATAAATCCTAATCTAAAAGGTCAAGAAGTTAATATAACCCCCTGTATTGATGTATTAAATCAAAAATACAAACAGATTTTTCCGGATTTTGATTTAGACAATATCACCACCCGTGTTATGGTTCGCAAAGGTGAGTTTGTCGAACAATCGGTATTAAAAAGAATTATTTTAGCAATTACTAATGTTTAACTTAAAAAGGATTTAAAGTATGAAACAGTATTTAGATGTACTACGCGACATTATGGAACATGGTCAGGACGGAGACAACCGCACCGGTGTGTGGACACGTAAGGTCTTTGGTCGTCAGATGCGTTTTGACTTGAGCAAAGGTTTTCCTCTTGTTACTACCAAAAAGGTGTTTATACGAGGTATTATCGTCGAGCTCCTTTGGCTCATATCAGGCATAACCAACATCAAGTTCCTGTTGGACAACAATGTTCACATTTGGGACGAATGGGCGGACAAAGACGGCAATTTGGGACCGGTCTATGGACATCAGTGGCGCAACTGGAATTCCGAAGGAATTGACCAGCTTAAAGACGTCATTGAGCGCATCAAGACCAACCCGACCGATCGCCGCCTGATTGTTACGGCATGGAATCCGTCTCAGATTGATCAAATGGCTCTTCCTCCGTGCCACTGCTTTTTCCAGTTTGACGTTACTCCTGACGGCAAGTTGAATTGCATGCTTTATCAGCGCAGTTGTGATATGTTTTTGGGCGTGCCCTTCAACATTGCATCTTATTCGCTGTTGACCATGATGGTTGCCCAGGTCTGCGGTCTCAAGCCCGGCGAGTTCGTTCACACGCTCGGCAATGCCCACATCTACAACAACCACTTTGAGCAGGTAAAAACTCAACTTACCCGCAATCCTTATCCGCTGCCCAAAATGCTCATCAACCCTGATGTCAAGGACATTGATGACTTCAAATACGAAGACTTCGAGCTTGTTGACTATCAGTGCCATGACAAATTGACCGGAGCAGTAGCGGTTTAACCGTAACTTTTGCCTGTTGTCTCCTCCGAGGGGCAACAGGCTTTTTTTATTTTGGAGGGAACATGTCAGACGCAAAAGATTTTTTCAAAGAATATTGCAAGTTTGTCGATTCGGTAACTTGTGAAGACAGCGGCAACGACAAATTGGGTTTTGAGCGTATGCACATGCTGTCCGAGCAACTTGGCGGACACTACGCCCGTTTTGATAACGCTATTGCCGGTTTAGCCGGTGAGGCAGGGGAGTGTGCCGACCTTTGGAAAAAGCTCAAATATCACCGCAAAGATTTTAATGCTGAAACCCGCCAAAAAATGATTGACGAACTTGGGGATATTTGTTGGTATTTAGCCAATGCCTCTATAGCACTCGGAATAGACCTGGACGATATAATCCGTCGCAATGTAGAAAAACTGCAAGCCCGCCACCCCCACGGCTACTCTCCCGAATATTTGAAGAAGAAATAACAAGCCCACAATCTATTTTTCTTCTATTAATAGCAGAGGAATAAATCCAAAAAGTTTATATACTGTTCTTTTGTTAGCTTCTTTTTTAAATATATACTCTATGAGCTTTGTTCTCCACGTTTTATACTTATCAAATTCTCCTGAGTGGAGTCTATCATATAACGCATTGTTGTGAAAATAATCTTGATTTAATTCATAGATACCAATACTGGGAAATATTGTATTTCGTAATTTTCTAGCCAGCCGTATTTTATTGTTTTCATCTTTTAATGTATCGAGATGCCAAAAGCAAAAGCCGACGAACCAATTTATATAGCTTTGCTTGAGATCTTTCCACATATCTTTTTTTATTAATTTATGTCTGATTTTATTACAAGCAGTAAGAAAACAGAATGGATCTTTATCTCTTGTCATAGACAAAGATGTCATAAGATTTGTGCGATGTGTAATTAATATATTATCAATGCAGGTAATTTTATTTGCAAGACATACAGTCATAAACACAAAATAAGCATCATTTGTGCTACGAAGGTTTTGAAATTTTATATTTAAATCTTTAAGAAAATTACGCTTGTACAGCTTGTCCCAGCTCCAACCGATAGTGAATTCAAAAACATAACTACCTAAATCCTTCCGGTTGAAAACATCCTTGTTAGGTACATGGTTTAATGTGTAATTTGCAGGTACAATTGCACCAGTTTGCGCATCTAATTCCTGACATCTACATATAGTAATGTCTGCTCCTGTGGAAACAGCTCTATTATATAGCAATTGTAACATATTTTTATCAAAAACATCATCACTATCAAGTATAGAAATGTAATCGCCTACAGCCAAGCTTAGACCAACATTTCTAGCAACCGCTGCACCTTTGTTTCGTTGATGAATAACTTTAATTCTTTTATCTTTCAAAGCATATTCATCAAGTATTTTTCCTGAATTATCGGTGGAACCATCATCAACACAAATTATCTCTATATCCTTTAGTGTTTGATTAATAACGCTATCCAAACATCTACGCAGATAATTCTCTACATTATAGACAGGTATAATTATCGAAACATTTATTTCATTTGATTGACAAGATTTCATTTTTACCATTTCTATAGTTTTCAATTATAGATGATATAAACATACTTTATCTTTCTCTTCTGTCAATAGCAGTAATCCTCAGTAAAAATTACAGATCTTTATCCATATTTTTTATAATTTGTCTGATTTTTCTAACCGTTGGTTTTAAAGCTTTATACTTGCTCTTATATTTTTTGCGTTTATTGCCCCACATTATTTTATACATGAATTTGTAGTAGTGGTATTTATTAATTATTTGATTTTGTCTAGTAAGTAGCGATAAATCATCCAAGCGGTGTACTAATTCAATTATTCTAAAATCGCTAGCTGACATTTTATACTTAAGAGCATTTTCCAACCATTTGATTGCAAAGTCCGCTTTTTGAGCGATAATACTATTGGTAGTAGTATAATCAAATGGTTTTAATAAATATTCTTTTTTATATATTTCATCTGGCTCTGGAACAATTCTTTCAGACACATGCAAAGTATCAAAAAGTTTATATCTTAACTTGCCACGTTGAGTATTAATTATTGAAATAAAAGGTTTATTAAATTTTACCGAAAAACAGGTGCCATGATAAGAGTCTGTAAGTACAAATGTTGCATTTTTATACAACTTTAAGAACTCTTCTGGTGTATAGTCTTTTTTGTACTCTAACCCTAAACTTTTTCTTTGTTTTTTATCAAGATTATCTACATTTATAATTTTTAGATTTAACTTTTTTGCCACCCATTCAATAGCATTTACCTTTTCTTCAGTTAAATCTAAAATATAGGTCAGTAAATAAGGTTCAGATATGTCGAACCCTAAATCAGCAGAATCCGCTAACCGTTCGAAATCTTTAATGGGACAAATCAAGGTTGGATCAATAATTTCTTCAGCATCAATATGAAAGATATCATTACAAAGCTTATTTGACTTCTCGCGTAATGCAATATGGCTAAAACGATTAAAAAGTCTTTGTTTCTTTTGGATTTTATTATCCATTAAATAAGCATCATGCCCAAAAGATGAACCAAACGCCACTTTGTTTTTTGAATCATCTGCAAATTCCAGGAACGGAACATCTGGGACCAGCCATGGATTCAAAATTTGATCTGAACCAATCACAAAAGTGTCGCAGTAATTGTTTAAATCTCTCATTTCATCAAGTGAATTATATACCTTGGAAATATTATAATGCTTATTAGCAAAGACATTCGATATGGTTTTACCATCATGAACACTACTCCATAAAAACTTAGGACGATTTATCATAAGAATTGAATATCCTAAATTTTTAATAAGTTGGTGACATGAAAAAGATACTATTGCCGAACCATAGTTTGAGGCATAATAAATATCAAACAAGCATATATCGTAATGATCGTTTATAATCTGACAGGTTTTAGCAAAAGAATAGTCATTCCAATTTTTGAAGAATTTCTCACGTTGTGAGCTATGCGGAACATTGTGTCTTAAATTACCATTATTGTAGTCTTTACTCAGTTTAATAGATATAACTTTTTGAGCTGTATCTTTTATCTGATTAAATATTTCTTCTCCATGTTTTGTATTTAGTAATACAAAAGACACCCCTTTGCCGTCATTTAACCCTTCGGCATATCTGCTAATTCCCCACCAATCGCCCAAAGTTATATCAGCAGGTCGCGGCATTTTACTAAATTTACAGTGTGCACATGCCTTGTTTAGGATAACAGACTTATGAAACAATTGAGTATAATCATCACTAACGTGCTTTTCTTCGTCGTCTGTCGTAATCGTGCAGTGAGAACAAGACCAACCTATCTCTTTTTTGTCCCTGAAATTAATATTGATAATGTTTTTATCTTTATAACTTTCTTGTAAATATTTAGCCCAAACACCACGGCTTGGTGCACCATGACAAAGAATATCTACAGTTAGCAGATTATCGTATTTTTGTCCTAAAAAGGTGTTTAAACCGGCAACTTGACACGGGGTTCCGCTAAATAAAACAGGCTTTCCTGCCTTCAGCAATTTTTGAATTTCCAAATAGCAATTTTCCGTATTACTCATTACATATTTGGAACCGCGCAGTTTATCTAAATCTTCCACTTTATCTATGATTATATGATGCACACTCCATTTTTCATCAAATGCAGCACCACAAACATAGCCATTTTGCTTTAAAACATATTCGGCTAATAAGGTAAACATTCCCCCAGACGAACTTTTAGCTCTTATTTCATCGTCTGCCGTAACTGCATAGCATTTCGGTTCAGTAAAGTTTTCTGATTTTGTATTTAAAACCGGACAGACTTTTAAACATTGACCGCACTCGATACAAGCATCTTCGTTGATTACAGGATAAAGAAAACCTTCGTCATTTTCTTGCATAGAGATTGCCTTAATTGCACATTTATTGGCACACGCACCACACCCGCAGCAATCTTCGATAGATACACAGGAGTTTACATTATTTTTCATGTTAATTACCTTTTATGATATAGATGGATGTATTTAAAATTTAGCCTATGTTAACCTTGAACCAAGCCCGGCGCCACGGCATATTCCCCACGCTAAATTGCATTCCTAACAATTGTACTAAAAATCCTGTTTTTCTAATACGTAAAGATACCCAATAAGACCTGTTTGACAAGTAGCGATGTTTAATAAGATGATACCAAATTAATTTTGGTTTATTTAAATTTCTTAGTATTCTTTTTTCTACGGTATTTAATTTATCAGCATCTATGTATTCTGTAGGCAAGTCATTGCGCCATTCTTGAATTAAAGGGATTATATCCTTAAATTTTTTCAATTTTACGCTTCTGAAAACAATATGTATGTATGCAATTTCCCTTTTACATAGGTTTGACCATATTTCTTTATTTGTTATATTGTTGTCCTTTAACCACTTGTGTATGCTCCTTGTTCGTAAAAAAGGAATTGTTTGATCTTTAAGATCAAGAGCATCATCAAAATTTTTATTACGATAAAAATACAATGCTTCATCTAAATATGTAATAGATTTTGCCAGACACATTGTTTGAACTTGGAATAAATTGTCTGTCCAACCGGCGCCTGGAATTTCTTCTAAACTAATATTATGGTCTTTAATTAAAGATGCTTTATAAATTGCAGACCATATACTGGGATGAAAATAGAAAAAATCAGCATATTCGTCTATCGTGAATATTCCTCTTGGAGCTTCACGTTTATTATTATACCAATTTATATCCAAATACTTATTTTCTTCGTGTTTTATTTTATCAATATCATAATATATATAAAATTTGCTTTTTACGATGTCTACATTGTCTGTTTTTGCTTTATTATATAATTTTTCATACATAGTTGTATCAATCCAGTCATCCGGCTCTACAATACCTATATATTCTCCGTTTGCCGCTTCTAGACCTTTATTAACTGCACTACCATAACCGCCATTAGGCTTATGTATTGCTACAATTCTTTTGTCTTTCTTGGCATATTCATCAACAATTTCAGGGCAACGATCCTTAGATCCATCATCAACCAATAAGATTTCAATATCCTTTAATGTTTGCGCCAAAATACTATCCACACATTGATGAATATATTTCTCCACTCCGTATATCGGAACTATGATAGATACTTTTGGTGTTGACATTTTATTCTCCTTTAATTTGTTCAAATAGTTCTAGAGCTCTATTAATAGCTTTATCCATATCATAATACTTGTAATCGCCAAGCCGACCTAGGAAATAGGTATTGCTGAGATATTTTGCTTCATCCAAGTATTTTTGATATAAAGCAGCATTATTTTCATTTGGAATTGGGTAATAGCGATCATTTTTTCCGCGTTTAAACGCTTCTGAATATTCTTTTGCGATGACTGTTCTGTCGCTTTGGTCATTCAAATAATACTTATATTCGTGAATGCGTGTAAAATCGTAGTTACACGGATAATTAACTACGGCATTGCTTTGGTAATACGGAATATCCAGCTCTTCGAGCTTGAAATTAACGCTACGATAGGGCAGTTCGCCATATTTATAGTCAAAAAACTCATCAATCGGCCCCGTATAAAACAGCCTGTCATATGTTCCCTTAAAATCAGAAAATTTAGTGTTTAGACGCAACTCGATATTGGGATGATCAAGCATATTTTTAACAGTTTGGGCATAGCCTTCAGATGGAATACCTTGATATTTATCCTGAAAATAACGAGGATCACAGCTTAAATACACCGGAACTCGTGCCGTAACAGCACCATCTACCTCGTTCGGGCTAACTCCCCACTGCTTGGTCGTATAGTGTAAAAATACTTTCTCATATACGTAGTTGGCCAAAAATTTTAAATCGTCATCGTCTTGTTTTTGAAATTCCAGTATTGGCACCTTTTTATTATATTCAAAATGCGCCAAAAGCTTCTCTTCCATGCGTTTTGCCATAGTTTCGGGAAAAACGTCGTATAATGTACGAAAATTGAAAGGTATTGTCGTCTCAATGCCATCGATAACAGCAATTACTTTATGCATATATGTATTAAAGTCAGTAAAACGTCGTATAAACTGCCATACGTTTTCTAAATTGGTATGGAAAATATGAGAACCATATTGATGTATCATAATGCCATTCCTATCACGATAGTCATATGCATTGCCGGCAATGTGAGCTTTTGCATCAATAATTATTACCTTTTCGTTCATATCTTCGGCTAGTTTGCGAGCAATTGTTGCACCGCTAAAGCCAGCTCCAACTACTAAGTTTATCAATTTCCATACCTTTCTTGTAAAATATAGTTATAAATACGCCCCTTGTATTTTTTATATTTGTGTCCTTTCATAAAAGGCAGTTTGAGGCATGCTGATACAAATTTCCTCATTGAACATTTACTATTCGGATCTCGGTTGAAAACAAGAACCTCTTTATGCAAGAGAGATCGTGATTTCATATAGATAAAAATCGATGTTAACATCTCTGCTGTCCAACCGACACATCTCTCTTGACCGTCCTCATAGTTCTCATGCCCGAGTTTTTTATCCAAATCGAACAAAATAGGAAAAATCCATTCGCAATATTCGAAGAAAAGCTCCTTTTTCATAATAAACATATTGCAAAACGATCCGGTTTGATGCCCATGCAAAATTGCCTCAACCTCTTTAGCATCATCAGGAGATCTTTTCTTGATAAAATCTACAGCAATGTCAATCGCTTGCCGTATTCTATTGCCGCCTTGTGTGCAATATTCATTGCCTATACAATCAATGAATTTATTTTTTCCGGTACAAACAAAAGGAAGAGTGATTAAATCATATTGTTCTGTCAATCTCTCCAAGTTTTCTTTTGTCAACCCTAATGTCTTTTCATAGCTATCTTGAAATTTAAGCTTATCAACAAGAATAAAATGCCGTCTATAATGCATAAAACCGACAAAATCAGGATTACCAACCTTGTCATAATTTTTCCATACCCAATAAATTGCCGTCATTTCATTACAATATCTGTTAAATTCAGAAATATTATCTCCTGTCGCATCAGATAAAGTGTTCTTTTCTAACCACTCAAGATCCGATTGCGCCAGACTACCGTCTTTACTCCTAGAACTGGCAACTGAACGTCCGGCATTTATTGTAATAATTTCATCAGAACCAAACAAACGGCACGGCTTGTGGGTAATGTTGAATATCTTAATCCTCATCACATTTATACGCTTAGTTTCAACGATTTGCCGTGATACTATAGCAAAAATATTATATATGCAAGGGATAAATAGAATTGTGGAAAATCATATAGCTAACTAATTTTTCGACATATTTTTTTATATTACAAGCCAATTAAATATTGCTTTGTCCGAAAAAATATGATAGCAACCTTAAGACAACATTTATTGCAGGGATTTTAATAATGCCTTCTATAACAACCTCAAAAATTGATATGGGACAAGCGATACAACCAGCTTTTAAAGTAAATAATATACCTGTTGTTTTCGCAACAGACTTTAATTTTATACCATATCTGGGAAGCGCAATTCAATCTCTCGTTGAAAACTCATCGCTCAAAAATAATTATGACATTGTCATCCTATATGCTGACATTAATGAGCAAAATATAAAACAACTTGCATCGACATCTAAAAACAATGTTTCAATTAGATTTTACGACATGTCGAAACTAATGGATGGATACAAAGACAAATGGTATACTCGTTGCAACTGGTCAAAAGCTGTTTATTATCGATTCTTTATACCAAAAATCTTCAGCAGATATGAAAAAGTTCTCTACCTTGACGCAGATATTGTTATATTATGCGATATAGCAGAGCTCTATAACATAGAACTAGGAGACAATTTAATTGGCGCAGTTCCTGATATTCCAAGACAGTATCATAGTGATAGTTATAAAAATTTTATTAATAATGTTATTGGTATAAAATGTGACCAATACTTTAATAATGGCATTTTATCATTAAACATAGCCAAAATAGAACGAAATAATTTTTTAGATACTTGCATTAAAACTTTGTCAACATTAGACAATCCGGCCTACCTAGACCAAGATGTTTTTAATTATATCTTCAAAAATCGCGTAAAATATTTTCATAATAAATACAATTTTAACTGGAGTCTCATTAATTCCGGAGAAGATTTAGATAAAATTCTCCCTCTTGAGACATATAGACGATATCGAGAAGCATCAAAATGTCCCAAAATTATTCACTATGCAGGATCGTATAAGCCCTGGAAGCAACCGTGGTTACGTTATTCTGGATATTTTTGGAAGTATGCATGCCAAACCATTTTCTATAAAGAAATAAGAGATGAAAACACTCAAAATGGAGTATTTACAATTCAGATTATTATCGGTTTAATAAAAATTTATACACAAAAACTATTATCATATTTTAGAAAGTACATGAAAGGAGATAAAATGGCAAATCAAAATAATATTAAACATTCACGAACAGTTAAATTATTTACATTTTTGCCAATATACGGTTGGAAGGAAAAAGGAGACAAAAAAACATGGAAAATACTTGGTATTCCCGTTTTTAAACGTTGCAGAAAGGCTAATGGAAATACAACTAAATACTACTTCATTGGTGTTCCTGTTATAAAAGTAAGCAAAAAAATGGTATAAAAATGAAAAAAGAAATTAACATATGTATGATAACGGATAACAATTATGTTATTCCAACGGCAGTTGCAATGACATCTGCCATACAGAACAAAGCACCACATAATATCTATCATTTTTATCTGCTCATAAACGAAGTTGCCCCAGATAACTTGTCGCGTTTAGAACAATTACATCGTCAAGATGTAAAAATAGATTTTATAAAAGTTGATGCTTCCAAATACAAAAAAATTAATGTTAAAACTCACGTTCCTCAAAGTGCTGCACTAAAATTTGATATTCCAAACATTATAAAGGCAGACAAATGCTTGTATATAGATGGAGATATTATTGTTTGCAAAGATTTAGAGCAGTTATATTCCATTGATTTAGGAAATCATATGGTTGGTGCCGTGCGTGATATGGGAGGGGAGCTTGGTCAAAAATTCAATATTGCTGTTGGATGCACAAAATATTTTAATTCAGGTGTTCTATTACTAAATTTAGATAAGATGCGAGATGCAAATTGTACTGAGCAGTTAATTAAGGCTAAGATGGAACATCCACAATGGAAATGTATGGATCAAGATGCATTTAATTTTGTTTTGAGTTTTACAACAAAATGGCTGGATGTCAAATACAACAGCATGATGGCTTTATACCATAGTTATGGTTACAATATAAAAAGAATTAACAAATTCTATAAAACAAAATATAAAAGCGAGAGTGATTTAGAAAAAGATTCTGTAATTATTCACCTCGCAGGTGAGGCAGGACAAAGACCATGGAAAGTATCTAATGGTGCCTTTGGACAGTTATGGGATAAATATTATGAATTATCACCTTACAAAGATACAGTTTTACAACGGGGAATATACCATCCAAAAGTAAAAATATATTCGACGGACACAAAAACATCATATAAACTATTTGGAATTTTACCAATTTTATGCATAGAGGAAAAATAATATGAAAAAGAAGAAAACAATACTTTCAATCATAACTATATGCTATAATATAAAAGATGAAATTGAACGTACATGTGAAAGTATTGTTAATCAAAATTGGCAAAATTTTGAATGGATTGTTGTTGACGGTGGTTCAACAGATGGTACACTTGAAGTTTTGCAAAAATACCAAAATCGAATTAATATATTCATTTCAGAACAAGATGGTGGTGTCTATAATGCTATGAACAAAGGCATTAAGCTTGCCACAGGCGAATGGATCAATTTTATGAATGGCGGTGATTGCTACTATGCACTGGATGTCTTAAAAAAGGTATTCGATAATAAAAGATATAATGCGGATGTTCTATACGGTTGGCAATACTTTGCTAAAAGCAAAACGTGTCGCAAATATACGCCGAATTTAACCATTGAGTGGATGTGTTCAAATGCCCTAGGACACCAAGCAATGTTCATCAAAAAATCTTGTTTTGAAAAATATGGCTTATATGACGAAAGTTTTAAAATTCTTGCCGATTTTGAGCATAATGTATGCTTCAAAAAAAATGGATGTAGGTTTGAATATCTACCCTTCGAGATAGCATGGTTTGCGGAAGATGGTATTTCTTCCAACAGTTCAAGGGGCGACATATGGATAAAAGAGTTGTGTCTCTTATACGATAGATATTACACACCTGAAGATGTTTTATTATATGGAAGAGAATATTGTAAACCATTTTTTCTACACCCTATAATATCCCTCACATCATATCCGGCAAGAATTGATACTGTTCATGAAACAATAAAAACACTACTTAATCAAACTGTTAAAGCAGAAAAGATTGTGCTCTATTTAGGAGCTGATAAATTTCCTAATCGTGAAAAAGATATTCCTGTTTCTCTAAAATCATTAACTTCTGGTAAATTTGAAATCCGTTGGATTGAAAAGGACTTACGCTCTTTTTCTAAGTTAATTCCTGCATTAAATGACTTTAGTAATGAAATTATTGTAACCGCAGATGATGACATTTTATATCCCGAAAATTGGCTAGAACTGTTATTAGAAGGATACGTAAAACATCCTAACATGATAAGTTGCCATCGTGCACATAGAGTTGGTTTTGATAGATATAAGAAGTTGCTTCCATATATAAAATGGATGGGAAAGAATACAACAAATACACAATCATTTTTGAATTTCTTAACAGGAGTGGGCGGAGTACTTTACCCACCTCGAGTTTTGTATAAAGATGTTTTTGAGATTGAGAAATTTCAAAAACTATGCCCACAAGCAGATGATATTTGGTTTTGGGCAATGGCTGTCTTAAATAATACAAAAATTAACGTCGTAAAAAATAATATAACAGCATTAAAATACGTACCCGGTACACAAGAAGCAGAAACTTGTTTATGGAAAACTAATAATGGACCTGAAAATTTAAATGATACCCAATTAAAAAATGTCTTGAATGAGTATCCTGAAATTATGAAAAAGATTTTATCTGATCCTGCTATAAAGATGAACAAATTGCTATATTCTAGAGGTGTAGAAACATCATACAAGTTATTTGGTTTTATTCCATTATTCACAATAGAAGACGAATAAAGTACCAACTATTCTGTACCTAACAACCCTTTTGCAAACTCGGTTGCGTTGAACTCGTTTAGGTCCTCAATGCTTTCGCCTACGCCGATATAAAACACCGGAGTAGGGTGTTCGTCAGCAATTGCCGCCAAAATCCCGCCTTTAGCTGTTCCATCAAGCTTTGTCATAACCAAGCCGTCAACTTTCAACGCCTCGCCGAATATCTCTACCTGCGCCATGGCATTTTGCCCATTGGTCGCATCTAATGTCAAAATCGTGGCATGCGGTGCTGTGGGGATAATCTTCTTTATTACTTTATCAATTTTCTTTAGCTCGTCCATCAACCCGCTTTTATTCTGCAAACGTCCCGCCGTATCAATAAACACCACATCATCTCCGGCTTTTATTGTCTGAGCCAGCCCGTCATAGCACAATCCGGCACTATCGCAACCATTGGGACCGGCAAAAACTCTGACATCTGCACGTTCTCCCCAAACCTGCAATTGTTCAACTGCCGCCGCTCTGAACGTGTCAGCTGCAATCAGCGAAACTTTTTTGCCTTGTTGCTTTAGTTTTTGCGCCAATTTACCGATAGTCGTCGTCTTACCGGCACCATTTACGCCGATCATTAAAATAACAAACGGCTTTTGATTACTGTCTATTTCTAGAGATTTCTGGCATGGTAGCAAAATCTTTTCAATTTCTTCAGCCAGTTTTGCTTTTATTTCTTCTTCGCTTATGTCCTTATCCTGCCGGTTAGCTCCAAACGCCGCAACAATTTTGGCAGAGGTCTTAACCCCCATATCTGCGCTGATTAGCAGTTCTTCCAACTCTTCCAAAGTTTCGGCATCAAGTTTCTTTTTAGTAAAAATCCCGCTTATGCCGTCCGTCAGCTTAGAAGACGACTTTTTCAAGCCTAATCCCAAACGATTCAGCCAGCTACTCATCGCTATTATCTCCTTTTTCACGCAAAATCCGAGCTCTTTCGCGCCTTATTTCAACATCTACCTGAGGCAATCTTGCTGCCGCCGTCCCCGGTCGTTCCGAATACGGAAAAACATGGAGCTTAGAAATTCCTGCCTCATCAACCAACTTTAGCGTATTGGCAAAATTTTCGTCTTCTTCAGTTGGAAAACCGCAAATAAAATCAGCTCCAAACACCGCCTCGGGTCGGGCTTTACGCAGTTTGTTGCACAAATCGATCACATCTTGCCGGCGGTGTCTGCGCCCCATACGCTTAAGTATGGCATCATCTCCTGATTGAATAGAAAAATGGAAGAAAGGGTGAACATTTTTATATTTTGCCACTAACTCCACAAACTCATCATCAATTGCCGCCGGATCAAGCGAGCCGAACTGTAAAGACGGCAAATCATCAAATGTTTCTAAAATCTGGCGCACTAAACCGCTGAACGACGGCTGATACGAGCATACATCAACACCGGTCAGGCATATTTCTTCAAAACCTTGGTCGAGTAGGGTGCGTATTTGTTTTAAGACCTGTTCAGCCGGCACCGAACGGTTTCTTCCGCGGGCAAACGGCACAATGCAATAAGTACAACGATGATTACACCCTTGCTGAATTTGCACAAACGCCCGTTGCCGTCCCTCAAAACCGGTAATTATATAATCGTCATAACCGTCATAGCTCATAATATCGCCGACAATGGTCTTTTCACTCAGCTCGCCTTTGAGATATTGTTCAAGTGCGGTCTTTTCCTTATTGCCCAACACCAAATCAACCTCGGGCATTTTATCAAAAGCCTCGGCATTAACTTGAGCCGCACACCCCGTAACTACAATCCGCGCCGCGGGGTACTGTTTGCGTAATTTGCGGACTGTTTGACGGCATTGACGTTCTGCCTCACCGGTCACGGCGCAGGTGTTGACAATCACCAGATTATCAACGTCTTTGAACTTTTCTTTCAAAATTTCGGACTCAAAGCTGTTTATGCGGCAGCCCAATGTTACGACTTCTACCATTTTTTCCTCACTATTGCCCCACAATATAAAGCAAATATTCACTTTCGCAAGCAAAAAAAAGAGCTGTCGTGTGACAGCTCTTTTTTCAGTCAAGGTAGCCATATTTGCGTAATTCTTCAATAAATTGGCGCCAGTTTCTCTTAAACCAAGGCACCCACCACAAACAGACTAATGCCAACGCCGACCATACCATATAGTAGCTGTAAAAATCTCCTAAGAGCGACAACAACCATTCTTTATGATATATAATGACAAAACCTGATGTCAAAGTCAGCGTTCCGAACAATAAAGCGTAGACGGAACAAATAACAAAAATAAATTTCCAAAACTTGGAATATTTGTTCCAACACACCCAAAACGCCCACGCAGTAGCCATAAAAGCAATACCGCTTATCACCAAAATTGGCGAATTCAACTGGAACATAAGCATAACATAAATAATTTGTAATTGCTGTTAATGCTACTACTTTTGTCTCTTTTTGGCAAGAAAAATATTTATTGTTAATTTTGTTCAACAAATTCAGCCAGTTGTTGCATTTCTTCATCGTTCATACGATGAGCCAAGCCCTTATAAGTCAAACATTTGTAACTTATGTTTTGATTATCCAGCCATTTTAGGGTTGTCGGCAGAGTTTTGTATTGCACTGTTGCATCGTCTTCTCCGTGCAGAATCAGCAGTTTTGGGGTTGAGACAATGTTTTTTTCAAGCAGTGGTCTTCCGGCCACAATACCTGACAACATAACACAACCGCCCAAATTCTGCCGACGTGAAAGCGCGGTATAAAGCGCAATCATTGCGCCTTGAGAAAATCCGGCGATATAAGTGTTTTTATCTTCAATTCCGAAAAGTTGTTGCATTTCATCAACAAAATCGTTCATTTGTGCGGCTGTTTGCTCAAACGATGGCGCCAATGCGTCAAAAATGCCGAATATTTTTTCAACAGACGAATCCGGATTGCGAAATTCTGCCTTAGGATCAACCTGATAAAAGCTCAACCATTGCAAATTGTTCACATCTTTTTCGCACTCAAAAGGTGCTCTCGGAACCACCAGTATAGCATTGTGCAATTTTCCTCTAAGGCTTTGTATTGCATAATCAATTGCCTCAGGAGAGCCGTTATATCCATGGATAAAAATAATCAATTTTTGAGGATTTACACCGATTTTGTAATATTTATTATCAAAATGTGACAAGACAACCGCCTCCAAACGCTTTATACATCTAACATACAATAAAAAACAAGGAAAAAACATGTTAGGCAACCCTCTTGCGACAGATATCCACCGCGTATTTGAAAGAGACATAGTAAAAACTTGCAGTGAGCTCAACACCTATGTCGCAGGACAAAATTCTAAAGACAAAATTCTCCGTTTCCGCAGGACGGAGCGTTTTGTGTCATCAATAAATGATTTTTTTGCCGCCACAGGGCAAAATATGTTTGTTATTGCCCCTCTTGAGGTAGATGAAAAAAAGTTGCTTAATTTTGCTCTTCAGCTCAGCGGTTATATACGAGATGCCCAAACCGCACTTGATAAACTCCCTGATTTTTATGCTCATGACAAAGACTTGGTAACTCTTTATCACGCCGCCGCCAATTATACTGTTGCGTGTAGCGGACGAGTCAATGGCAACAAATACAATTTTGAACACCACAAAGATTATTGCCTTTGGCATATAGATAATCCGCAGAATCTTGCCGAAAGCAGTTTTTCTCCGGTTGATACACCTCTTGATGCCAACCGCCACACCTTAATACTGTCAATGCCTTTTCATATCAAGCCCACCCAAGAGGAGCTGCAAAAATGGACATATGAATATATGCACGATACCTTTAGCAGTTCTGTTTATGGCAAAGACATAGATGTGTATGTTGCACATTTTCCGATCGAACAACCCCGAGGCGAAAAATTTGCCCTTACGCTCAAAACTATTAAGAACGGCGATGATTATTACGAACCCATGGATTTACGGTTGGTGCGTTACTATTTTCAGGATTTTATTGCCGACAATTTAGAGGTCGACAAACAAGGGCAGGTTGTTCGTGCTGAAGCTTACAGCTCTGAAAAACTGGCGCATAACTTCCGCAACCTGACCATTTTCGGCTATTGTTCAGGCACAGCTCATGCTCACCGTTGGGTCAACGCTCTCCATTCTATCGGTTCTCAAATATATGACCGTTCGACTTTAGAGCCGGCAATGAAAAATATTTTTGTTGCCAGTTATGCCTTTTTACCTTTCAAAGAAAACAATCTCTATTCCGGCACACATTTTATGAGTAACTACCTTGATGATACGGCTCAAAAAGAACCTTTTATCAAAATGTTTAACCCCGAAATGTATGAAAAAGTCAAATATAAAGGGGAGCCTGGTCGTGCCAGAATTACGGTAATGCCTGACGGTCGCAATTTTATTATTGCCAATGCTTTGCCGAACGACCTCATTATAGTTGACCGTCAGCAACGGTTGAAACGTATTTCTAATCAAGAAAACGGACATCATATTGCATTTTTGACCACACCAAATTTAGCAACAGACAACAACTTTATGCCTCAAATGTTTGCCAACGTGCTCGAAAACGCCGCTTCTGGCCATCGCGGACAGGCAATCTTTGCCCCCAACCACCTGCAAAACCCCGATGCCGTATTGCAAAATGCTGCCTTATTCGGACGTCGCCAAGCCTATCGCAACTAAATCTCAAAAATCTGCTTTCTAATCATATTGACAAAAGATGTACAAAATGATACAATAACCTTGTTTACTTATGGATATGGTTATTATTGTCAAATTAGAGATTGTTGTTTGGGTCCTACTCAAATTTTACGGTTTTGATTTTGGCTATACGACGTTGTCCTATAGTGAGCAGTTGTCTGCATATTATATGTCTCCCAGCAACTTACCAAAATCATTCCGAAGGAGATAGGAAGGCCATTAAAACAAATTAACTTATGGCAAACATCAATTTCAAGCGCATCATGCGCAAAGTGTGGAACGTGATCAAGAAGATCGCTCTCGTCATTGTTGTAGTTCTTCTTGGCACCCTGGCATTCGTTCTTTTCATCAACCCGATCAGCTTTTTCATCTGGTCGCTGATTGTTCCCGGTTTTGCCTCACGTCTTCTGCATGACAGTGAGATGGGATTTGTGGGAGAGATTATCGATGCTATGGACGAGTGGGTTGTCAAGCTTCTGCCTTGGTATGCGAAGCGACGCTTCATCGAGGCTGATCTTCTCCGTAATTTCAGTGGAAAAGTACAATTTAAGTACTTCCGCAAGGAGAATCACACCGCCGACTGTCTCAAGCAGATGGACGAAGAGGGTGTTCAGTACACTTGGAATCACGGATCCTATGAGGAACGAGGCATGATTGCCGAAGTGCCGCTGAAGTTGACTGACGAGCAGTTCAAGTGGTTGTTGAAGAACGGCTTCAATGATGCAGCTCGTACGTACCTCGGTACCTACACGCCGACGAACGGTAACTACAAAGCTCTTCTCAAGGCCATCGTTGAAGGCAATGAGAAGGCGGTGGATACGTTCCTCGCGGCAGTCGTACGATATGGAATCTCAAGCTCACGCCTGACTAGCGTGCTTGATTCCGCTGAGTACACTGACGCACTCAAGACCTCTCTCAAGGACGCCGTTTGGCGCTTTGGGCAGAAGTCTCTGGTGCAGCGGTACCAAGATACTTGCTACAGGTGTGAGTTCTCTGACTTCTGTCAGCAGAACAAGACCATTTGTGAGGAGGCTCAGTCCCGCATGGCCTTGTGGCAGTACGAGGTTTACCACAAGACTGGGCACAAGCTCAGCCCTGCTGTGGTTGTCAGCATCCTCAAAGGTGGTGCTCCCGCCTGGGCAAGGCAGATCTTCAGCTTCGAGCCCAACTTTGGCATTGAGAGCGAGAGCACTCAGGCCATCGTGAACGCCAACCCCGAACTGTTGCGCATTCTGATTGCCGTCAGGCAATCGAAGCAGGTGCGCTAGTGCATGTTGTGCAAAAGTAAACGAAGCGTTTTCCCCCCCGTGGGAAAACGCTTTTTTTTGTTGTCGTATTTTATATCATATACTATTATCCTCAACAGAGGACAAAACATGATAGAGCAATTGCCTGAATTCAGCGTTACCGAAATTTCTGCCGCCATTAAAAAAATGGTTGAGACCACTTTTTCCCAAGTACGGGTAAAAGGTGAAATATTCGGTTGCAAACGCGCTGATTCCGGGCACTATTATCTTTCGTTAAAAGACGAAAACGCCATTCTTTCGGCTGTTTGTTGGAAAGGCGTAGCCATGAGCCTTGCCGTCAAACCCGAAGACGGGCTGGAAGTCGTTGCTACCGGGCGCATAACCACTTTCGCCGGCAAAAGTTCATACCAACTGGTTATTGAAAAACTCGAAGTCGCCGGAACCGGTGCTTTGCTCAAACTCCTTGAAGAACGCAAACAAAAGTTTGCCGCTGAGGGCTTGTTTGATCCGGCTCACAAAAAGCCGTTACCGTTTTTGCCGACAATTATCGGTGTGGTAACCAGTCCGACCGGTGCTGTCATTCGTGACATTATCCATCGTGTTACCGACCGTTTTCCGTGCCGAATTATTGTTTGGCCGACTTTGGTGCAAGGCGAGGGCGCAGCCGAGCAAATCGCCGCCGCTGTTGAGGGATTTAACCGGCTTTCTTCCAATGGCCCAATTCCTCGCCCCGATGTTTTGATTGTAGCTCGTGGTGGCGGTAGCCTTGAGGACTTATGGTGTTTTAACGAGGAGATAGTTGTCCGCTCGGTTTATAACTCAGATATCCCGATTGTTTCTGCCGTCGGACACGAAACTGATACCATGCTGATAGACTATGTTGCCGATGTCCGTGCTCCGACACCGACCGGCGCTGCCGAATTTGTTGTTCCGGTAAGGTCAGAATTGGCTTCAAAATTAATGTTGCACGCCAGCCGCATGATTAACTCAATCCACCGCCTATATACAGAAAATAAAAATCTGCTGGACGGACTGGCTCGAGGTATTCCCAATCTTGAACAAATTTTGAGCGATAATGTGCAAAAACTGGACGATCGTGTTGAACGACTTAACCTTGCTTTTAACAATTATTTGACGACCAAAAACAATCAGCTCAGCCTAAATGAGATTAAACCGATTTATATAAAAAATATCCTTGAAAAACAAACAGATTATATAGATAACTTAAACTTACGTCTTAACTCTGTATCAATAGAATCTGTACTAAAACGTGGCTTTTCCTGGGTTAAAAACGAGCAGGGAAAAACCATATATAACGTCAATGATGCCCGTCATAGTCATCGCTTGGATATCCGATTTGTTGACGGTGTTGTAAAAACCAGACCTGTGGGGAAAAAAGATGAATTGCAAGGCGATTTGTTTGACAATTTGTAGTTTGGCTCTTGCTCAAACCGCAACTGCTCTTGAAATCTGCGGAGACCTTAAGCAAGGAGAATTGGTGTTGGTTAAAGATTCTAATGCCAAAGCTATAACTTTGTTCAGCGGAGAGAGTATCAACAAGCTCTCCGAGGCTTCATACCACCCCAAAAACAAAAAAGACTATAAAGTTACATCTGACGGGGTTGCCTTGTTGGCCTTTCATCGTGATACCCCGACAACCGTTACTCTTGGCAGTTATCCTTATACAGACGCCGGCACATTTTATGAGTTAAAAATTGCTCCTACCAAATGGGATATTCAGAGGATTAACGGGGTTGCACAGTCCAAAGTTACTCCTGACAAAAGCCACGATGCCGAAATTCTGCGTGAGCAAAAAGATGTCGGTCGTTCCTTAACCCACTACACCGCCGGAGATTATTGGCAAAACGGCTTTATTTTGCCGGTAGAAGGGCGTATCAGCGGTCATTTCGGCAATCAAAGAATTTTTAACGGCACCCCTAAAAGCCCTCACAGCGGTACAGATATTGCCGCCCCCGAGGGAACACCGGTCAAGGCCTCCGGTGATGGTAAGGTTATTTTGAGCGGCAAAAACTATTTTTATACCGGCAATATGGTTATAATCGACCACGGACAAGGTCTGCAGACTATTTATGCCCACTTAAAAGAAGCTAAAGTAAAAGAGGGTGATATTGTCAAACAAGGCGACATTATCGGACTTGTCGGCAAAACCGGACGAGCCACCGGACCGCACCTGCATTGGGGAGCATCATTAAACAATGTGCGCTTTCGTCCTCACTCTTTGCTTGATATAAACAATAAAAAATGTCAAACCGTTAATGGCACTTATATGGGAGAATAAAATGAGTCTATTACAAATCATCATATTATCAGTAGTACAGGGACTGACAGAATTTTTGCCGGTAAGCTCTTCAGGGCATCTCATTTTGGTTTCTAAATTTACCAATTTCCCTGACCAAGGTCTAGATATGGATGTTGCCGTTCATATCGGTTCAATTATTGCCGTGGCTTTATATTTTTCCAAAGACATATGGCGTATACTGGTCGATTTGTTCAAAACTAAATTTATTCCCAATATGCAAACTTATGGTAGCCGCTTATTTTGGTTGGTGGTTATCGGTACCATTCCTGCGGTATTTGTGGGTCTTGCTTTGCACGCTCACGGCACTGAAGTTTTGCGTAATACCAAAATTATCGGTTGGAACATTTTGGCATTCGGCATAATTCTGTGGATAGCCGACCACTATGCAGCCTCCGCCCGCAAAATTGATAATATGGACTGGAAAGATGCCCTTATCATTGGTATGGCTCAATGCTTTGCCTTAATCCCCGGAACTTCACGTTCCGGCATTACTATTACCACCAGCCGCCTGCTGGGCATTGAACGTCGTGAAGCTGCCAAGTTTTGTATGTTGCTTTCGGTCCCGACCATTGCCGGAGCAGGGTTGTTGTTTTTGTATGATATAATTAAACACGGCGGAGATGTCTCCCTTTTTGTTGCTTCTCAAGGTATTTTCTTTTCTTTCTTGGCATCACTTTTTGCAATCGGTGTCATGATGCAATGGCTTAAAACTCGTACATTTTTACCGTTTGTAATTTATCGTATCGGTTTAGGTATATTTTTGTTGCTTTACAGCTACGGCTATATTCAATAGGCCGGATAGTCGGTTATAGCTTCATCTTGCCCGTTTTGATTTATGGTTTCAAAATCTACCATCGGATATGACTGCACATCGTATACACGATTGCCTTCCTGATACAATTTGTTCTGTATTTCATTGCCCATCTGCTCCGGTGTCATCTGACTTATGCTCGGATTTTGCAAACTGTTTTGCACGACTTCCGATCTGTTTGTTGCCGGTTGAATTTGCACATTTTCGGCATTATTCGGTGCATTTACGGGAGCAATACCCGTTATGGGATTTCCCAAAGGATTGCCCGAATCTTGCGGTTGTTCCACCAAAAACTCGTTTGCGGAACCGTCAGGGGTTTGAGCCTCGCCGAATACTGTTGTTTCAGCATTTTTATCTGCCAGAGTTTCAATTAAATCTTGGGCGCTTGCGCTAAAAGCCGTTATTCCTGCTAACAATAAACATTGCCACATTTTCTTATCCTCCCGTTACATATGTATTTGCGATTTATTCGTTTTCAAGTAACAAAAAAAGGCCGTCGTATCATACGACGGCCTTTTTAAGCACTAAACAAAACGACTAAATCAGTTTTTTTGTATCCTGAGCAATAACCAACTCTTCATTTGTAGGAATAACAAAAACTCTGACTTTTGAGCCCGGTTTAGAAATTTCAACGGTTTTACCGCGGAGCTTGTTGGCTTCTTCATCAAGTTCAATACCCATAAAGGCCAAACGTTCGCATACCAACTTGCGGACTTCGCTTCCGTTTTCACCGACACCGCCGGTAAAGACAATTGCATCAACGCCACCCATAGAAGCGGTATATGCACCAATGTACTTTACAATGCTGTAGCAATAGACCTGCATTGCCACGATTGCATCATGTTCGCCGGCAAAATATCTGGTTTCTACATCACGGTTATCAGAATATCCGCACAATCCGAACATACCTGACTGTTTGTTAAGCAGGTTGTCAACTTCCTCAATGGTTTTGTTTTGGCTCTTCATAATATAAAGCGGAACAAATGGATCAACATCGCCCGAACGAGTGCCCATAACTACACCGGCCAAAGGTGTAAATCCCATTGAGGTATCCATACATTTGCCGTCCTTTACGGCTGTAATCGAGGCACCGTTTCCGATATGGCAGGTAATAATTTTGCTATGTTCCGGATTGCCGATAAGTTTATTGGCTTCACGGGCAACAAACTGGTGTGAAGTGCCGTGTGCACCATAGCGACGAATTTTGTACTTTGTATATTGCTCTTTAGGCAAAGCATACATATATGCTTCCGGTTGCATTGTTTGGTGAAAAGCTGTATCAAAAGCCACAACTTGCGGAACATCGGGCAGTAAAGATTTAACTGCCTTAATTCCCAAGAGAGCAGCCGGATTATGTAAAGGAGCCAATGTGCACAGTTCGGCAATGCGATCAATTACTTCATCGGTAACCAACACCGAACGGTCAAAATATTCACCGCCGTGAACAATGCGGTGTCCCACACCGGAAAGCTCTTTCAAACTGGTAAGAGGTCCTTGTAACAACAAATCAAAAACTTCTTTAATTGCTTCTTGGTGAGAAGCCAAAGCCACCTCTTTAATTACCTTATCGCCATCACCGATTTTAATGCTGACAAAAGAACCATCAATACCGATACGCTCGGCCAAACCTTTGGCAACAGCTTCATATTTATCGCCGTCAACATTAAACAACTGATACTTCAGAGAAGAAGATCCTGAGTTCAAAACCAAAATTTTATCCATAAGTTTATATCCTTACATTAATTATCAAATTGTTATTGTGCCTGTATGCATGTAATTGCAATCATTCCGACAATATCTTCAACCAATGCACCGCGAGACAAGTCGTTTACCGGTGCATTCAAACCTTGCAGGAAAGGTCCGTAAGCTTCGGCACCGCCGATACGTTGGCAGAGTTTATATCCGATATTTCCGGCATTGATATCAGGAAAGATCAAAACACTGGCTTTACCGGCAACTTCGCTTCCTTTAGCTTTTTTAGCTGCAACAACCGAGTCGACAGCGGCATCGAGTTGCAATTCACCATCAATCTTAATACCCAAATCTTTATATTCAGGCAGTTTCAACTGTTCCTGAGCCAGCTTTGTAGCTTCAACAACCTTGGTAACTTTTTCGTGTTTAGCTGATCCCTTAGTTGAAAAAGACAGCATTGCCACATTTGGCTCAATACCGAACTGAATAGCTGTTTCCGAGGCATCAATTGCAATATCGGCAAGCTCTTGTGCCGTCGGATCAATAATGATTGCACAGTCAGAGAAAACATAAGGCTTGTCGTTAGAAACAATAATAAAAGCTGATGAAACCGAACGACCTTTTTTCTTTGACTTAATAATCTGCAGTGCAGGGCGTACCGTATCTGCTGTTGAGTGAGCAGCACCCGAAACCATACCGTCAGCTTTTCCGGCCTTAATCATCATGGTGCCGAAATAATTGTAGTTATGCATTTGTTTGAAAGCGTCTTCAGGTGTAACACCTTTTTCCTTACGCATTTCATAAAACATATCAGCATATTTTTGCAAATCAGGAGATTTTTCCGGCTCAATAATTTCAATACCGTCCAAATTCCAATTATTATTGGCAAAATAGGACTTAATTTCGGCTTCATTACCCAAAATGATAAGCTTTGCCGCTTTAATTTGTGCAACTTCATGAGCGGCTTTTAATACGCGTTCATCTTCACCTTCAGGCAAAACAATAGTTTTAACGTTTTGTTTTGTTTTTTCGATTAATTTTTTTACAAAAAGAGTTTGTTCCATCAGACTTTCCTCAATATAAAATTTTTACTATCGGTAATAAACAACGATTTAATTTAAAAGTCTATAAAAACTTTTTGATTTTTAGGATAAAATAAGCTAATATCGCAACAGTTAAACAATTGAGCATAAATTGTCATAATCAAGGAGAAAATGATGACTTACCGCATTGTCTGGTTGTTTTTAGCCTTAATGTTTGCTTTTCCGGCAAATGCTTATGAAGATTACAGCAGTATTGTAAACGTAGACGTTACCGATGTAAATGCCGCCACCGCCAAAGAAAAAGCCATGTTAGATGCCAACCGTCGTGCCCTAAACGAGGTTACTCCCAAGCTTGCCAATCAGGCCGGTATTGATCTCATCAATTCGCTGAGTAATGAGCAGGTTGCATATTTTATCAAAGATGCCACCGTGCTGGAAGAAAAGTCTTCTGACGTGCGCTATATTGCGAGTCTAAAAATTACCATTCAAGATGATATTCTCCGTCAATATCTTGAAGAAAAAGGCGTAGCCGAAGAACTTTCCAGCGAAAGCATTGATGTTCTCTACGTTTTTCCGACATTATCATCATGGTTGAATGTTGAAAAACAGCTTAAATCAGCCAGAAACGTTGAAAACATTGAAACTATTGCTATGTCTAACAACAAAGTTCAGTTCAAAATCAATTTTTTGGGCTCGCTTGACGAATTGTCTCGTAACTTAGAAAATAGCGGTTTTTCACTACACAGCGGTGATGGACTTTATATTCTTAAAAGCATAGATACTTCATACAGCACAATGGGAGATTATAATGGCTAAGACGGCATCAACCGGACTAAGATCCAATTCTGTTTTTTGGATTACATTATTTATATTCTTTTGCGCTGCAGTATATGTTTTGCGCTCGGTTTTATTGCCGTTTGTAGCCGGTATCGTTATCGGCTACCTTCTTGATCCGCTTGCCTCTCGCCTTGAAAAAAAAGGAGTTAACCGCACGCTTGCAACCATACTGGTCATGCTCATGGTTATTATAATTGCCGTACCGGCCTTAATTTTATTGATAAATATGATTGATAGTCAGGTAACCACATTTATCAGTGCAGTGCCGAGTTATGTTGCATCTTTGGTCAAAAAGTTTGAACCGGTACTGATAAAACTTCAGGAGGAGTTTCCGGGCTTACAGGCTGATAAGGTAAAAGATTACCTGCGTTCCAATATGTCTAATAACTTAAAATTGTTCGGTTCACTGGTAAAAAGCTTGGTTTCCGGTGGCATGGCGATTATCAATCTCATATCTTTGTTGTTGATTACACCGGTTGTTGCTTTTTATATGTTGCGTGATTGGGATAATTTTATTGCCAAAATCCGCAGTCTTTTACCGCGTAAATACAAAAAGACCATCGAAACACAAGCTCGCGAAATTGACCGCACCTTGGCCGGTTTTATCCGCGGGCAGGTTAGTGTCTGCATTATTTTAGGCAGTTTTTATGCTATCGGACTTCACCTCTGCGGGCTTGATCTTGGACTGATGGTTGGCTTTTTAGCCGGTTTAATCTCATTTATTCCTTATGTCGGGAGTATTTCCGGCTTTTTGATGAGCATGGCCTTAGCTGTTGCCCAATTTAACACTTGGGGACCATTTGTTGCCGTAATCTGTGTATTTTTGGTTGGTCAGTTTTTGGAAGGCAACTTCCTCACACCTAAACTGGTTGGTGACAACGTCGGCTTACACCCCGTATGGGTAATGTTTGCCTTGCTGGCCGGCGGTGTTTTGCTTGGCTTTTTGGGCTTGATGATTGCCGTTCCGGTTGCCGCAGTTATCGGCGTTTTGATTCGCCACGCCATCGAGAACTACAAAAACAGCGACTTATATTTGCAATAATTTATTGCTTGTTCTTTTCTATCAAATTCAGTACGACGTCGCAGGCGTTTTCACTTGGTGTTTGCTCTCCCAAACCCAATACCTCACGCACTTTCTTAAAACCGTCAATTTCATGGCGATACAAGTCGTCTTGCTCCAAAAATCTCTTGATATATCTGGCTATATTGTCCGGCACACAAGCATCTTGCAACAATTCCGGCACAATCTCCCGTCCGAGTAAAATATTAGAAAGATTAACAAACTGAATATGCATTAAGCGTTTGACCAAAAAAGCCGTAAGACGGGATACTTTATAACCTATAATATGCGGCACGTTTGCAATTGCCAATTCCAACGCCACCGTTCCTGAAGCCGCAATTGCCGCAGCAGAAGCACACATTGCATTATGGCGGTCTTCACTTCCTTCTACAATCAATGTTTCAAAACCGCAATTTTCCATCAAACCTTTCACACGTTTTTCAACAGTTTTTACCGTCGGTACCACAAACAACAAATCATCGTATGTTGCATTCAGTTTTTGTGCGGTTTCAATAAATATAGGTAACAGTGTCGCTACTTCATTATGTCTTGAGCCTGGCAATATACATACAATACGTTTATCTTTTGATATCTTATATTTTTTTCTGAAACTTTCTTTATCTCCTTTGGCAACCGGACTTTCTATTACCGGATGTCCGACAAAAGTCGTATCCAGTCCGTAAGGAGTAAAATATTTTGGTTCTTGCGGCAACAAAGTCAGCAAATGATCGACATATTTGTGTATGGTGCGGGCACGTTTTTTCTTCCAAGCCCAAACCTGCGGGGCTACATAATGCACCTGCGGAATACCCAGTTTTTTCTTGCGCAGAGCCTTTTGCACCCGACAACCGAAACTCCATGAATCAATAGTAATAACCACATCAGGTTTAATTTTCACGATATCATTTACGGTTTCTTTGATATGCCTTAAAACCTTCGGAATACTCGGAATAACCTCGGCAATCCCCATGACAGCCAAATCAGATATATCAAACAGAGAGTTAAAACCTTCTGCTTCCATGGTTTCACCACCGACACCAAAAAACTCGACATTGCCGCTGGTTTTCTTTTTCATTGCCTTCATAAAGCGAGCCCCTAAAGCATCACCTGACGGCTCGCCGGCAATCAGATATATTTTCAACTTATTGCTCAAGGTACTCTCCCGGTTCAATCCCGATAATAAACATTCCCAGTTTATTGGCGGTTTTTATAACTTCTTCTTCATCGACAATCAACGTATTTCCGGCATGCACCGCAACGCCATTCAGCCCGCTGGCTTTTGCGTTTTCAATAGTTCTGGTTCCGATTGTCGGCAAATCAATTCGCATATCTTGCTGGGGTTTACGCAATTTTACCAGCACGCCGCCACTGCCTTTTCTTTTATAACCGCCGCAACGTTTAATCAGTTCATCGGTACCTTCAATTCCTTCAACACCGAGAACCAGTCCTTCCTGCACCACGACCGATTGCCCGACATCGAGCTTGCCTAACTCAAAAGCAACCCCGACGCCTCGTTTAATGTCAATAATGTCGGCTTTTGAAGGTTTTTTCTTGGTAACAATCCCCGGTTTTGCCAACAAATCGCTCATAACTTCCTGAATACCGACAACTCGCATTTTTTCCGCTTCAATTTCTTTGATTACTGCCCGTAACAATCCGTCATCGCCCAGAGCCTTCGGACCGACTTTTGCAAAAAATGCCGTTGTTTTCCAATCCGGCACCAAATCTTTGAACGATGGACGACGGATAGTCCCGATCATAACAATTTCTTCAACACCTTCCTGAGCCATACGCTTCAAACCTGTGCCGGCTTGTCCCATTCTCAGCCAAAGATGAGGAATGCTGTCATCAACCAAATCGGGCAGGGCGTTTCCCTCAATTGCCAAAACAAAAAAGTTGCGCCCCGTTTCCTGACAATAATGAATCAAACGTCGGGGAAGAGTTCCTCCCCCGGCGATGATACCAAGTTTTTTCTGCGGTGTATTTTCCATCTAAAACCTATTCAGCAGTTAATACATTGCGTCTGCCGATCATGGCGTCTTCAATAAACTCGACAATTTCCATGACCATAGCATTATCTTTATATTTTTCTTTAGCCTTTTCAACTCTTGTTTCAAAGTTGTCTTCTTTGGACTTAAACAAATACATATAAGCTCTTGTAATGCTCTTGACCGTAGCTTCATCCATACCGCTGCGTTTCATACCGATAAGGTTAAGTCCGCGCAATTTACCGCGATCACCGGTAACCATAGCAAACGGAATAACATCACGAGTAACGCCTGTCATACCGCCGATCATAGCTTTGCGACCAATACGGCAGAACTGGTGAACAGCGCAGTTGCCACCTAAAATTGCTCCGTCGCCGACACGAGTATGACCACCGATAACTGCATTATTTGTCATAATCACGTTGTTTCCGACTACACAGTCGTGAGCAATATGGCTATTTACCATAAACATACCGTCATCACCGACACGAGTAACCAGTTTTTCCGGCTCTTCACCACGGATTGGATTTTGACCTTTCGGGGTTCCGCACTGCATAGTAACGTTTTCTCTGATAACATTACGTTTGCCGATAACCAGACGAGCACCTTCCTGAAATTCGTTGCCATGATCTTGCGGACCACCGCCCAAAACAGCTCCCGGAAAAACAACCGTACCTTCACCGATGGTTGTATCGCCCATAATTGTAACATTTGACAACAAACGAACATTTTCTCCGATTTTAGCCTTTGAACTGATTACGCAAAAAGGTCCGATTTCTGCGGTCTCGGCAATTTGTGCTCCGTTTTCGATAACTGCGGTTGGGTGAATTTTACTCATAATAAAAAATCCTCTTTAAAGTTAAACATCTTTTGACCCAAGCTTAATCGTTGCTTTAACTAATGTAAAAACACAAAAGATTGCAGAATGTTACTTGTGGATTATCTGCCGTATTTTGATGCCTCATTATCATTAAAGTAACGCACAGTGCTGGCTTTGAGCTTTGATGTTGCATCTTCATCGCAGGCAATTATGGCGTGTGGGTGCATTTGCAAAATACTCAACGGGCACATATGGTTAACACTGCCTTCAACCGCCCCATGCAGGGCTTCTGACTTTTGATCTCCTGATGCAATCACCATTACTTCTCGGGTGTCCATAATGGTTGCAATTCCGATAGTAATGGCCAGCTTTGGTACATTGTTCTCATTGTCATCAAAAGCCTTGGCATTAGCTCTGATTGTATCGCGAGTAAGAGCTTTAAGTCTGGTGCGTGAGGCCAAAGATGAACCTGGCTCATTAAAGGCTATATGTCCGTCTTCTCCGACACCGGCAATCAACAAGTCAATTCCGCCGTAACTACGGATTAATTTTTCATAATCAGCACATTCTTTGGCAAAATCCTTAGTCTCGCCGTCAAGCAGATGGATGTTTTTCTTTTTTACATCGACATGGTTAAAAAACTTGTCCCACAGGAAATAATTAAAACTGTGCTTGTCGTCTTTAGCCAGTCCGACATATTCACACATATTAAAGAATACGACGTTTTGAAAAGATATTTTTCCTTTTTTGAACAGCTCAATAAGACGCTTAAACATCTTGAGCGGCGAACTCCCTGCCGGCAGAGCCATAACAAAAGGTTTTTCTTTTGTCGGTTTTGCTGCCTTTATTTTATATGCAACATAGTCTGCTGCCCAGTTGGAACACTTTTCAAAATCAGGATTAATTACCAGTCGCATTTTATACTTCCTTTTTCATAATTATAGTCTATACTACATTATATTTGCAAAATAAATAAAAGGTAAAAAATGTTCAACTTATTCACCCCGCGCATTTTTAATTCAGGTTATTTGCCTGAAAAAGAAGGGCATCGTGTATATTTTATGGAACTCGGCAACCCCGATGGTGAACCGGTATTGATTTTTAACGGTGGTCCGGGCGGTGTGTCCAAAACCTCAAAAGCCGCGATGTTTGATCGGAAAAAATATCGTATTATCATGTTTGATCAGCGTGGCTGCGGAAAATCCATGCCCGCCGGAGAAATGGAAAACAACGATTCAATCGCTGCTCTTGAAGACGCAGAACGTTTAATTAAGTACCTGAATATCAAAAAGCCGCTTATCGTTCGTGGCGGATCTTGGGGCTCAACTCTGGCTCTGCTTTTTGCCATGCGCAACCCCCAGTCGGTTAAAATGCTTTTATTAAGCCAGATTTTTTTGGCTGATTCGGACAACAAAAAGTGGATGGAAGAAGATAGTGGATTGTTTTATCCTGATATGTTGGAAAAATTGGATTCTTCCGCCCCAAAAAATAAAAGACTTAATCTCGCTCAACGCTTTGCCAAAATGATGAACTCATACAATCTCGGACAACAGGTCAAAGCTGTTTGCACCTATGGTTGCTATGAGCGAGTACTGGGCAACTTATCCCCAGACTTAAATATCAAAAAAGTTACTCAGGACGATATAAATTCCAACATGATCTATATAAATTACTGTGCACAAAATTTTATGCTTGAGGACAAGTGCATTATCAATAACACCTCCATAATTGAGCATATCCCGACCTTGATAGTGCACAATCGCTTGGATATGGTATGTCCTTTATGCGGAGCTTATGAGTTACACAAGCATCTTCCAAACTCAAAATTAGTCATTGTTCCGGATATCGGACATGGCAGTAAATTGCTCAACAAAACCATAAAAAAAGAGATCAAACGTTTTCTCGGTTAGTCTTTTCGTGGCAAAAATCCATTGCCAATGAGTTTATGCAATATCTCATCTTAGTTTTTGTCGGTCCGTCGGCAAAAACATGCCCGAGATGAGAATGACAGTTTGCACACAAAACCTCAATTCTTCTCATGCCGTGACTGTAGTCAGGCACAAGCTTGACACTTCCGGCCAATGCCGCATCAAAACTCGGCCACCCGCAACCACAGTCAAACTTGTCGGATGACGAAAAAATCGGGTTTCCGCAAGCGGCACAAACATATGTTCCAACATCATGAAAATAATAATACTTTCCCGAAAAGGCCGGTTCAGTGCCTTTGCGATGCAGAACATCATACTGTTTTTTGTTTAATACTCTTTGTTCAACCATTTCTTTCAACCAATTTATTCGCATATAAAATATTATTTTTCGTACTTTCATTTTAAAGCTCAACTTTAGTACATAACTGTTATAAATAGGAATGAATGTCTTGATTTATGAATTGTTTTAAATACAATATAACCATTATTGCAACAAACAAGGGTGTTATACATGAAAGGCATAATTTTAGCAGGAGGAAGTGGCTCAAGGCTTTATCCTCTCACGACTGTCATCAGTAAACAGCTACTTCCGGTTTATGATAAACCGATGATTTATTATCCGTTATCGACATTAATGCTGTTTGGAATAAAAGAAATTTTGATTATTTCAACCCCTCAGGATACTCCGAACATTGAAAAATTATTTGGAGACGGATCCCGCTTGGGGCTGAAACTTGAATATCGTATTCAAAAAGAACCCAAAGGCATAGCACAAGCATTTACCATCGGCGCAGACTTTATTGGTAATGACGACGTATGCCTGATTTTGGGTGATAATATATTTTACATGGGAGAACAATTCAAACTTTTCCGTGATGAGATTTCCAAAAACACCGGAGGAACGGTTTTTGGTTATCATGTTTCTGATCCTGAACGCTTTGGTGTAGTCGAATTTGATAAAAATTTTCATGCTGTTTCAATTGAAGAAAAGCCCAAGAATCCAAAATCAAATTATGCCGTTGTCGGACTTTATTTTTACAAATCTGACGTTGTCGAAAAAGCCCGCAATCTGAAACCATCGGCTCGGGGAGAACTTGAAATTACCGACCTCAACCGCATGTATTTGGAAGAGGGCAGACTCAACGTTGTTCCCATGAAACGTGGCAACGCATGGCTTGATGCCGGAACCCCGCAATCTTTGCTCGAGGCTTCCAATTTTATCGGCATTATTGAAAAACGGCAGGACTTAAAAATTGCCTGCATTGAAGAAATCGCTTATCGTCGCGGCTTCATTGATAACCAACAATTGTTGAATATTATCAACGGACTTAAAGACGGAACCGATTATAAAGCATATCTAAAAAGAGTTTACGAGGATTATCATGAAGGTTACTAAAACAGCTATTGACGGAGTGTTCATTATCGAACCGATTGTGTTTGAGGACGAACGCGGATATTTTTTTGAAAGTTACAATCAGGCAGACTTAAAAAAACAGGGAATAGACTACAATTTTATACAGGATAATCAGTCAAAATCCCGCTATGGGACAATTCGTGGCATACACTTTCAAAAAGGAGAATTTTCTCAAGCCAAATTGGTGCGTGTTCTGGAAGGAACAGTTCTTGATGTCGCCGTTGATTTACGCAAAAACTCTCCCACATTCGGCAAACATGTAGCCGTTGAGCTTTCCGCCGAAAACAAGCGTCAATTAATGATTCCTCGAGGCTTTGGACATGGTTTTTCGGTTTTGAGCGAAACCGCCGTATTTGCCTATAAATGCGACAATGTATATAACAAAGCCTCCGAATGTGGCATCCGCTATAATGACCCGACTTTAAATATTGATTGGAAGATCGATACCGACAAGGCCATTCTTTCGGAAAAAGACAAGAATAATCTTTTGTTGGAGGAGGTTGAATGTTTTTAGTTGTTGGCGCTAACGGTCAACTTGGCAATGAACTTCGGTTGCTTTTAAAACAAGATGCCGAATACGTTGACCGGGACGAACTTGATATTACCGATAAAAATGCAGTTCTGAGTTTTGTATCTTCTGCAAAATATCAGGCGGTTATTAATTGTGCAGCCTATACTGCTGTTGACAAAGCCGAGGATGAGGAAAATCTTGCTCGCAAGATTAATGTTGAAGGACCTGAAAATCTTGCTTTAACCGGAGTTCCGTTGATACATATATCTACCGACTACGTGTTTGACGGACATAAATGCACTCCTTATACGGAAAATGATGCTACCAATCCTCAATCTGCTTACGGAAGGACCAAACTTGCCGGAGAAAAAGCGGTTTTAGACGTTGCAGATACAGCTGTCATCATCAGAACGGCATGGCTTTATTCCGAATTTGGTAATAACTTTGTAAAGACCATGCGTCGTTTAGGCTCAGAGCGCGATAACCTAAATGTCGTTTTTGATCAGGTCGGCACTCCCACTTATGCCAAAGATTTGGCCCAAGCTATTGTCGAGATTTTGCCGCAAATTAAAGCCGGCACTAAAGCCGTCTACCATTTTTCAAATGAGGGCGTTTGTTCTTGGTATGATTTTGCTGTCGAAATCATGCACCAAAGCGGGTTATCTTGCCGAGTTAATCCGATTGAAAGTTTCCAATATCCGACCAAAGCAACCCGTCCTTTTTATTCTGTATTAAACAAGGGCAAAATTAAATCTGATTTTGGAATTTCAATCCGCCACTGGCAATCTGCTTTGCAAGAATGTATCAAAAATATGGAGAATATGTAATATGAAATCAATTTTGGTTACCGGCGGTGCCGGATTTATCGGATCAAACTTTGTGCCATACATGGTTTCAAAATATCCTGACTATAAAATAATCAACCTTGACAAGCTGACTTATGCCGGCAATCTTAATAATTTGAAGGAATGTGAAAATGCCGCTAACTATATGTTCGTCAAAGGCGATATCTGCGATCGCCCATTGATTGAAAAACTTTTCAAGGACAATGACATTCGTGGCGTTGTTCACTTTGCAGCTGAAAGCCACGTTGACAATTCTATTACAGGTCCGCAGGCTTTTATAGAAACCAATGTTTTGGGAACATTTACTCTTCTTGATGTAGCCCGCAACTATTGGATGAGCGCACCTCATCAATTTAGAGCAGGGTACGAAGATTGTCGTTTTCATCATATTTCAACAGATGAAGTTTATGGTGCACTTGGTGAAACAGGTTATTTTACCGAAAAAACGCCTTATGACCCCAGTTCTCCATATTCATCGTCAAAAGCATCATCAGATATGATTGTCCGCGCTTATCATCGCACATATGGCATGAACGTTACTGTTTCTAATTGTTCCAACAATTATGGCCCCAAACAACATCCCGAAAAACTGATTCCCAAGATTATTTCAAATGCCTTGAGCGGTAAAAACATTCCGATATACGGTGATGGCAAAAATGTCCGCGACTGGTTGTATGTTCTTGACCATTGCAAAGCAATTGATTTAATTTATCATAACGGTAAGAGTGGCGAAACTTACAATATCGGTGGTCATAACGAGAAAAACAACCTCGAAATTGTGGAAGCAATTTGCAATATTTTAGATCAAAAACGTCCGCAAGCCAATGGTAAGCCCTACAAAGATTTAGTTGTTTTTGTAAAAGATCGCCCAGGTCATGATAGACGATACGCTATTGATGCCACCAAACTGACCAATCAACTCCATTGGAAAGCTGATGAAAATTTTGTCAGCGGTATAGTCAAAACGGTTGAATGGTACCTTAAAAAGGCATAAATATATAAGGTAATCAAAAAAAGGAGAATAAAAATGCCGTTTTTAAGAGTTTTAACCAATGCCGAAATAACCGGCGGTTCTGATCAATTTGCTGAAAAAGCCGCTCAATTGGTCGCTTCCGAACTGAGCAAGCCGATTAGTTTTGTCGTTGTAACCGTAAAACAAAATCGCACCATGTCATTTGGTGGAAAGATAGATAATTACGGAGTTTTAGCCTATATGGATTCAATCGGCTTCGGTAACCACAAAGCCTCACTTGCCAACAAGCTGACTGACTTTTTCTTGGAAAATATACCGACCGCCGACCGTGGCAATATCAATATTGTCTTTAAGGATATGCCTCCTTCCGATGTTGCAATCGGTGGCAATCTGATGAGCTAATCCAATAAGCTATCATAAAAAAAAGGAGCTTTGTTTCAAGCTCCTTTTTTATTAAATCATTTTTTTCAATGCCTCGATGGCTTCATCAAGATGAGAAGTATCAGCACCGCCGGTCTGGGCCATATCAGGTCTTCCGCCGCCGCCGTTAGCACCGATAAACGGCGCAATGGCTTTGACCATGTCGTTTGCTGAATATTTTCCGGTCAAGTCGTCGGTAACCCCGATTACTGCCGAAACCTTACCTTCATTGACGGCGAGCAGGGCGATTATGCCGCTTCTGATTTGCTCTTTTATCTCATCAACAAAAGCCTTTAACTCCTTAGCCGGAATATTCTCAAGCTTTTTACCGACAAATCTAACTCCGTTTACTTCCTCAATTTTTTCTTTGTTGTCAGCCGCCTTGTTGCTCACAAAGCTTTTCTTCAGATTAAAAATATCGCTTTCAAGTTTTTTCTTCTCTTCCAACAACAAATTAATTCTGGCTTCCAGGTCATTGACGTTGGTTTTGAGCATCTGGCTGACTTTATGTAACTTATCTTCAGTATCTTGTGCAAACTTTTCGGCCGCATGACCGGTCATAAACTCAATACGTCTAATCCCTGCGGCAACAGCGCCTTCTGATATAATATTAAAATATCCTATATCACCGGTAGAGTTAACATGAGTACCGCCGCAAAGCTCAACCGAGAACGGTCCTTGTTCGTCTTCCATGCTTACGACACGCACTGTTTCACCATATTTTTCACCAAACAATGCCATAGCACCGGTTTTGACTGCTTCATCAGGTGTCATAATACGGGTTACGCATTTATAGTTATGGCGTACCGCGGCATTGACCATATTTTCCGCAAGACGTAACTCTTCTGCAGTTACTTGTTTGGGGTGCGAAATATCAAAACGAGCACGATCCGGCGCAACCATAGAACCTTTTTGAGTAACATGTTCGCCCAAAATTTCACGCAATACTCGATGGAGCAGGTGGGTAACCGAGTGGTTGGCTCTAATTTTGTTGCGGTTTTCTTCATCAACTTCAAAACTTGCAAAATCACCGACCTTCACGTTTCCTTTAAGCATCTTGCAAACATGAACAATCATGCCGTCAATCTTTTTCTTTACATCAACAACCTGAGCGGTAAAGTTTTTGCCTTTAATCAAGCCGATATCTCCGACTTGTCCACCCGATTCGCCATAAAAAGGTGTTTGGTTGGCAATCAGATAAAAATCTCCGCTCTTAACTTCATCAACTACATTTGTGCCCTGAACCAGAGCTTTAATCTCACCGTCAGCCTTAGTCGTTGTATATCCCAAAAACTCGGTCTTGCCTAATTTGTCAAAGACCTCAAACCAAATTTTTTCAACACCTTCATCACCGCTACCGGCCCAGTTCTTACGAGCTTCGGCACGTTGTTTTTCCATAGCCTGATTAAAACCGTCAACATCTACCCCTATATTTTTAAGCTTGAGGGCATCTTGGGTCAAATCGAGCGGAAAACCATAGGTGTCATACAATCTAAAAGCGGTTTCTCCGTTTAAGGTATCGCCGTCAGTCATTGATGAAGTTTCTTCATCTAAAAGTTTAAGTCCTTTTTCTAATGTTTTGATAAATTTGCTTTCTTCCGTTTTTAGCGTTTCGGTAATCAAAGCCTCAGCACGGTACAATTCAGGATAAGCATCGCCCATTTCTTTTTGCAAAGCGGGGAGCAATTTATACATCATCGGCTCATGTACACCCAACATATAAACATGGCGCATTGCTCGGCGCATAATTCGGCGCAAAACATATCCTCGCCCTTCGTTTGAAGGCAAAACCCCGTCAGCAATCAAAAATGCCGCCGATCTCATATGGTCGGCAATAACGTTATGAGAAGCCTGTAGTGGACCTTTAGGATCAGAGTTGGCAATATCGGCGATTGATTTGATCAGGTTTTGGAACAAATCTATATCAAAATTAGAGTGTACTCCTTGCAAAATAGCGGCAATACGTTCCAAACCCATACCGGTATCAATAGAAGGCTTTTTAAGGTTTATGCGGCTACCGTCCGGTAAATCTTCAAACTGGTCAAACACCAAATTCCAAATTTCAATAAAACGGTCGCCGTCTTCTTCCGGAGTGCCTGGCAGACCGCCCCATACTTCCGGACCATGGTCATAAAAGATCTCAGAGCAGGGACCACAAGGACCGGTATCTCCCATCTGCCAAAAATTGTCTTTTGTAGCAATACGGATAATACGTTCATCGGGCAGACCGGAGATTTTCTTCCACAGATTATAGGCTTCATCATCGGTATGATAGATGGTTACGGCAAGTTTATCCTTAGGAATATCAAATTCTTTGGTCAACAGTTCCCAAGCATAAGAGATAGCACCTTCCTTAAAATAGTCGCCAAACGAAAAGTTTCCGAGCATTTCAAAAAAAGTATGGTGGCGTACGTCGTATCCGACACTGTCCAAGTCGTTGTGCTTTCCTCCGGCACGAACGGATTTTTGTGCAGTAGCGGCACGGGTATATTCTCTGGTTTCGTTTCCCGCCAAAATATTCTTAAATTGTACCATTCCTGAATTTGTAAACATCAGGGTAGGGTCATTATCAGGCACCAAAGGTGATGACTGAATTATCTTATGTCCGTTCTTACCGAAATAGTTAAGAAAAGTGCTTCTTATTTGATTTACCGTAGTAGTCATTATATCTGTTCAAACCTCTTGCATCATAAAAACTAAACTTAATTTCTAATGCAAAAACCCCGCAATAGCAAGCGAAAAATGACTAAAACTTATAATATCTTGCCATTTACTCAATCACAATCACATATGAGTTTAAGTTTATGATTGCCGCATTGAGATATGTTGCAAACAAAATCCATACAAAATAAGGTATAAAAAGCCATGCTGCAGCTTTTGAAACGCTCCAAAATTCCATCAAAATCATATAACTTAATATGTCAATTATGATAACCACGGCCAAAGCTATTCCTAATTGTCCGGCAAAAAAGAAAGCATAGCTCCATACAATGTGCAAAAACAGCATTCCGATAAACCAACCGTTTAATCTGGATCGTCTTTTTTCCGATTGTTCGGTGGTCAGCGCCAAATAAAAAGCCGCTCCGATCATTGCATATAATGCGGTCCATACAATTGGGAACACAAGGTTTGGCGGTGTTCCCAATGGCTTTATCAATTTGTCATACCAGTTTTGAATACCGAAATCATTATAATATCCGCCGATTGCCATTGCCGCAAAAACCAAAATGTAACAATAAGCCAATTTTCCGTAATTTATTTTCATTTTTATCTCCCTTGTTTATATTTGTTTTTGATATATGCAATTTGTTTTCATATTCAAGATTGCGGTTGCAAAATTAAATTCACGGGTGTAGCTTTATTGACATAGAAAAGGAGTACTCAAGCTGATGAAAAGAAATCATGATAAAATAGCTATATATGAGCAATCGGATTTTGAGGGAATGCGCAAAGCCGGTCGTTTGGCCGCCGAGGTATTGGACTATATTACCGATTATGTCGAGCCCGGTGTTTCTACTGAATATTTGGACAACCTTTGCAATGAATATATTTTGGCACATGGCGGCATATCGGCATGCATAAACTATCATGGCTATCCTAAATATACCTGTATATCTGCCAATCATGTAATTTGTCATGGTATTCCTAGTGCCGAGCAAAAACTTGCCGACGGCGATATTATTAACATTGATGTTACGGTCATTGTTGACGGTTGGTTTGGCGATACCAGCCGTATGTATTATGTCGGCAAACCCAAGATTAAAGCTGCTCGTTTGTGCGATGTTACCTATGAATGCATGATGCGCGGCATAGATGTTGTTAAACCCGGAGCTCATTTCGGAGACATCGGCGCCGTAATTGAGGAATATGCTCACAAATACGGATATTCGGTTGTTGATATGTTCTGCGGACATGGGGTCGGCAAAGTGTTCCACGACAACCCCAATGTTATGCATTGCGGTCGCAAAGGTACCGGCCCAATGATCGAAGAAGGCATGATTTTTACTATTGAGCCTATGATTAATATCGGCCGCAAAGACGGGCTTATTTTGGCAAATGGTTGGACTGCCGTAACCCGTGATAAAAGTTTATCAGCACAATTTGAGCACTCTTTAGGTGTAACCAAAGACGGAGCAGAGGTGTTTACATATTCTCCCAAAGGGCTTGATCGCCCGCCTTATAAAAAATAGGATTTTACATGGAAGAAACTAAAGACTACATCGGACATCGCCAACGCTTAAAAGAACGCTTTTTGCGTGGTCAAGGTGCTGATATGCCCGATTATGAAATGCTCGAATTATTGCTCACACTTGCGATTCCCCGTAAAGACACCAAACCGCTTGCCAAAGCACTTATTAAAGAATTCGGCAGTCTTGCCGGTGTGTTGAGTGCTGACAATATGCGTCTTATGGAGTTTTCCGGTCTAAAAGAAAATACCATATTTATCTTTTCAATAATCAGAGAGGTTGCATTACGCATGGCGTGGCAAAACCTGAGCGGAGCAGATTTGCCGGTTATATCAACATGGGATGCAATGCTTGATTATTGCCGCATGAAACTGGCACATAAAGAGCATGAAGAACTTATGCTGATTTTTCTGGATGCCAAACTTCAGGTTATTGGAGAAGAAATTCAACAACGTGGCACTACCGACAATGTGGCCATTCATCCGGCAGAAGTTGTAAAGTCGTCGGTTTTTCATGCGGCCAAGAGTTTGATAATGGTACATAATCATCCCTCCGGCAGTGTTACTCCTTCCAAAGCGGATATTATGGTAACACAACAAGTAAAGATTGCGCTTGAGAGCGTTTCAATCAAATTACAAGACCATTTAATTATCGGAAAGACTGAATATTTTAGTTTTCGCGAACAAGGAATAATATAAGATTAAAAAAACTGTTGCCAAAATATTTTTTTATGATAATCATTAATCACTTTTCGGGACTTAGCTCAGCTTGGGTTATGCGCTTGCTTTGGGCTCGAGGATAAAAAATGTCTACAATGGCGTTTTTTACCGCAAGAGGCGAAGTTTGTTTATTCAAGCAAGGGAAGCGACAGCGACCGCAGCGAGATTAACAAACGAGTGACCGAAGCGAAGTTGTTGAGAGCTATGCTCGAAACTTACGGAGCAAGACAAGATGTCGTAACATCTTGCGTTTTTAAGAAAAAGTATTATTATCTTCCACATTCGGGACTTAGCTCAGCTTGGGTTATGCGCTTGCTTTGGGCTCGAGGATAAAAAATGCCTACAATGGCGTTTTTTACCGCAAGAGGCGAAGTTTGTTTATTCAAGCAAGGGAAGCGATAGCGACCGCAGCGAGATTAACAAACGAGTGACCGAAGCGAAGTTGTTGAGAGCCATGCTCGAAACTTACGGAGCAAGACAAGATGTCGTAACATCTTGCGTTTTCAAGAAAAAGTATTATTATTTTTCATATTCGGGACTTAGCTCAGCCTGGTAGAGCGCTTGCTTTGGGAGCAAGATGTCGTAGGTTCGAATCCTATAGTCCCGACCAATTAAAAAGACACCCCTTGCGGTGTCTTTTTTTGTTGGCTTTAGGGCTAGGGTTCGAACCTGCGAGAAAGTAGGTTCGACTACAAGGCAAAGGCGGATGGAAAGACGCCGGTCGGCTGAAAGCCGGTTGCCGCAGTGGAACAAGCATTGCGGTAGCAATGTCGCGGACAATCCTATAGTCCCGACCAATTAAAAAGACACCTTTGTGGTGTCTTTTTTTGTTGAACTTCGGGCTAGGGTTCGAACCTACGGAAAAGTAGGTTCGACTTTACTAATCTAATATTTTTTATTCTGCGTCGAGTTCAGAATCGGATTTTCTTTCCACTTCAAATCGTTTGCCTTTTACATATGCCCCGATGAAATCACCGTTGTTTATCATAAAAATAAAAGGTCGATTGGCATTAAAAATTATTCTCCAATCTTTTCGCATTAAACCGTCAGCATAACCTATAACAACACCTTCCGCATCGAATATCATAATAGCAGTATAGGCCTGAGCTTCTGTTCCTTTTTCAGCTGTCCCGATATTCGCCTTATGAATAATTTTGTCAACAGGCTGCGAAACATCAATTAATTTGCTTAAATCAGCATCTGCATCAAAAATTTTGTTAATTCCCCATTTTTTATAATATGAAATCATATCTTCATTATCATATTCAATTTTAAATCTGGGAATTGAGATATCTACCGGAACGGGATGATATCTCAAAAATAAATCGTTAGCATCCATTGTTTGCACAAATTCATTAAAATCAACCCCCTCTCTTGGCAAGAAAATATGCATCACATCTCCACTTTTATAAGGGAGCATAATGGCCTGCATTTTGTCGTCCTGATAATAATTGACCTTCTCGTTTCCGCCATGCATCATATCAACCTTATCAAGCGTTCCATCTAGAGAAGCAAAATCTTCAACTCTTGTCTTTCCGTCTTTGAAAGGATTTTCCCATTCATTCTTGAACTCAACCTCATTTTCTAATTTTAATGTAGGTTCATGATTAATTTTTGCAAACAGTTCATCTCGAACTTTATTTTCGTATTCCTGTCTAAAATCATTTCCGGTAATGGTATTTGTCATTTTAATAGAATCTTTTTTCTGCTCCATGTATTTAGACACTGTACTATTTATGACATCTATATCAGTTTTATTACCTTCCCTGTCTGGTACAATAATTTCATCAAGCTCATCCCCCCACATTCGGTAAACACGTTGCCGTTGATAGTCTAGTACAGTAAGGATTTTATCAAGCTCATCCTTAGTTTCACCATCAGCTCCGTTTGCCAACAAAACAGTGTCCACGTAGACTGACAGAGGTGATACAACAAAATTGTCCTTTCTATCTTCAAAAGCTGTTTTGAATAAATCATTCGTAAAAAATAAATCTATATCATCTTTGGACCAGCGGGTATCTGCATTGGCATTGAATGCTACCAACAAAGATAAAACTACAACGATTTTTTTTAACATAGTCATTCTTCCTTTCAGTATTTTTTATTCTGCGTCGAGTTCAGAATCGGATTTTCTTTCCACTTCAAATCGTTTGCCTTTTATATATGCTCCGATGAAATCCCCGTTATTTATCATAAAAATAAAAGGTCGATTGGCATTGAAAATCATTTTCCAATCTTTTCGTTCTAAACCGGAATCCATAAAGCCTTCAGGGGGTAACATTATTTCAGTAACTGCATGAGCTTCTGTTCCTTTTTCGGTTGTCTTGATATCTGCCTTATGAGTAATCATTTCAACATAGTGCCGGACATCGCTTAATTTGCTTAAATCAGCATTTTCACCGAAAATTTTGTTAATTCCCCATTTTCTATAATACGAAATCATATCTTCATTATCATATTTAATTTCGAACCTGGGGATTGAAATATCAACCGGAACAGGATGATATTTTAAAAACAAATCGTTAGCAGTCATATTTTGCACAAATTCATTAAAATCAATGCCTTCTCTGGGTAGAAAAATATGCATTACATCGCCGTTTTTATAAGGAAGTTGCACCGCCTGCATTTTATCGTCCTGATAATAATCGACAATTCGTCTACTGTCATGCATCATATCAACCTTATCAATCGTTCCATCTAGAGAATTAAAATCTTTAATTTTCGTAAGGTCGTCTTCAAAATGATTTTTCCATTCATCATTGAAGTCAACTTCATTTCTTAGTGTTAATTTGTCATCATTAAGTTTATGTTTAATTTCTACAAATAACTCATTTTGAACTTTATTTTCATATTCTTGTTTAAAGTCGTTCCCAATAATAGTACTGGTTATTTGAATAGAATCTTTTTTCTGCTTCATATATTCAGATATTTTACGGTTTGTGGTGTCTATGTCAATTTCATTGCCTCTCCAGTCCCGTAAAGTAAGGATTTTATCAAACTCATCTCTAGTTCTACCATCAGCTCCATTTACCAACAAAACCGTAGCCACGTAGACAGACAGAGGTGATACAACAAAATTATCCTTTTTGTCTTCAAAGGCGGTTTTGAAAAAAATGTTGGTAAAAGACAAATCCATATCGCCTGCAGACCAGCGGGTATCTGCATTGGCATTGAATGCTACCAACAAAGATAAAACTACAACGATTTTTTTTAACATAATCATTCTCCTTATCAGTATTTTTTATTCTGCTCCCAGTCCCAAGCGGTTCTGATAATATCTTTAATATCAGTATATTGGGGCTTCCAACCGAGAACTTCTTTTGCCTTGGTATTATCGGCAAACAATTTTGCCGGATCCCCGTCACGTCGCGATGTATATTCAACAGGGCAGGGATGTCCGCTGACTTCTTCAGCTGCGGAAATAATTTCCTTTACCGATGTTCCAAGCCCCGTTCCCAGATTTATACAGCCGTTATAGGTACCAAGTTTTTCAACTGCCAAACGATGAGCCGCAGCCAAATCTTCAACATGTATATAGTCTCTTATGCATGTGCCGTCCGGCGTATCATAGTCGGTACCGAACACTTTTATATCAGCACGCTCACCTTTGATAGCCTTTAATACAAGCGGAATCAAATGTGTTTCGGGAGAATGACTTTCGCCCAAAGAACCGTCGGCCGAACAGCCCGCAGCATTAAAATAACGCAAAGCAATATGCTGCAGCCCGTAAGCTTTTTCATAATCATCAAAAATTTGCTCAACCATCAACTTGGTGCGTCCATAAGGGCTGATTGGATTCTGCGGGTGTTTTTCATCAATCGGCACATATTGCGGAGCACCATATGTTGCACATGAGCTCGAAAATACAATTTTCTTCACCCCATGGGCAAGCATCGACTGCAAAAGGTTAAGCGTACCCACCACATTATTATAATAGTACTTCTGCGGATTGCTCACGCTTTCGCCCACATAAGCATACGCCGCAAAATGGATAACCGCATCTATCTTATGGTTATCAAACACATTGTTCAATGAATTGATGTCCGCCAAATCGGCAGAAACAAATTTAGCCCTTTTATCGACAGATTCGCTATGCCCATAGACAAGATTATCAGCAACAACCACGCCAAAACCGCTATCCAGCAGGTGCTTTACCGTATGCGAACCTATATATCCGGCACCTCCCATTACTAATATAGTATCCATGAGTACACCCTTCTTAAATATAATTTGATTCGATTCTTATATGTTTCATATTAATTTTTTGATAATTATTGCCTTTTTTTCACAAAATATACACAGAATAGTTGAATAACTTACTTTTATGTTTGACTTTTATATAAAATATGTCTCAAATCTTAATCAGAGGCGAACAGACCTCTATTAACTTAACGTTAAGAAAGGAATTTAATATGAATAAAACTGAATTCGTAGAAGCTGTTGCTAAAGATGCTAAAGCTTCTAAAGCTGCTACTTCACAAATCGTTAACTCTTTCATCGCTGTTGTTACCAAGAGCTTGAAGAAAGGTGATAGCGTTCAATTGACAGGCTTTGGCACATTCTCTGTTGCTAAACGTTCTGCTCGTAAAGGTCGCAACCCTGCTACCGGTAAAGAAATCAAAATCCCGGCTTCTAAGGCTCCTAAGTTCAAAGCTGGTGCTTTGTTGAAGAAAGCTGTTAAGTAATTCACGACAGTTTTATAAAATCCCCGAAGGCGAAAGTCTCCGGGGATTTTTATTATCTTAGTCTCAATGTGTTCAAAATCACGGTCGTACTGCTTATTACCATAGCAAGGCTGGCCATCATCGGGTTTATGGTAACTCCCCACGAACGCAAAACTCCTGCGGCAATTGGTATCATCAGCATATTATAGAACATCGCCCAGAACAAATTTTGTTTGATAATCTTTACCGTCCGTTTACCGGTTTCAAGCAAATAGGGGAGGTTGTTCAGGTTCTCATTTTTCAAAATTACGCCGGCCGCATCAATTGCAATCTCAGTTCCGCCGTTTATACTTACTCCGACATTGCTCTCAATCAGGGCCGGACTGTCATTAATCCCGTCGCCACACATCATGACAACGTTACCTCTTTGCTTAAATTTTTTGATTAGCTTTAATTTTTCAGATGGCAAAATGTCAGCAACAACTTCATCTATTCCAAGCTCGTCTGCGACTGATTTTGCAACTCGTTCATTGTCGCCGGTCAGCATTATGGTTTTTATATTTTTTGCCTTAAAATCCGATATTGCAGATTTTGCGCTTTCACGTAACACATCGCATACCCCGACAACTGCACTGATTTCTCCGTCAACAACGATGTACACAATCGAATACGCCTCTGCGGATAACAATTTCTCATGATCGTGTTTTTTGACAATTGCCCTTTGCTTTAGCAGTTTGGCATTTCCCAACAAGACCGTTTTTCCGTCAACGCAACCTTTTATGCCCATACCTTCAATATTCTCAAAGTCTTTTACCTTCAGCTTGTTCAGCCCACAAACAGACATATATTCTACAAAAGCTCTGCTTATCGGATGGTTTGACATACTTTCCAAACTTCCCGCCAACTGCATAATATAATTTTCATCAATGCTTGCGATTTTTAATATCTTGGCAATCCTCAATCTTCCGTGTGTAAGCGTTCCGGTCTTATCAAACGCTACAAGGTTTATTTTGGGGAGGATCTCAAATATATCACTGCTTTTAACCAATATTCCTTTTTTCAGGCACATCCCGTCCGCCGCAACAACCGCCAAAGGTGTCGCCAAGCCCAATGCACACGGACACGCTACCACTAAAACGCTTATAAAAGATATAAATGCGACATTGAAATTGTTTTCAAAAAATATATTCAGAGCCCAGGCAAAAACAGCAATGATAATAACCGCAGGAACAAAATATCCGGATATGGTGTCGGCAAGTCTGGCAATAGGTGCTTTGGTCGAAGTTGCCTTTGCTACCATTTCGACAATTTCCGATACCGTCGAGTTTTTTCCGATTCTTTCGGCCTTATATTCGACATATCCGTCATAGTTAAGGCTTCCGGCCATAATTTTATCACCGACAGTCTTGTTTGTCGGTGTACTTTCTCCGCTGATAAACGATTCGTCAAAATGGGCACTTCCGGCTATAATTTCTCCGTCAACGGCAACTTTTTCTCCCGGACGTACTACTACAATATCTCCGGCATGTATTTCATCAATCGTTACTTTTTGCTCGACATTATTTTTTTTGAGTATTGCCAGAGCAGGGGTAATAGTAACCAACTTTTGCAAAGCGGATTTGGTCTTTTCCTTATTAATGCCGTCTATATACCGTCCCAATTTTACAAAATATATAATAATTGCACTCGACTCAAAATATAACAACTCGGCATTACCGATAAAGAGATTGAATAAACTGTAGCCGAAACTGGCAACTACACCAATGCCTATCAGCGTATCCATATTAGGTGTGCGGTGGATTAGATTTTTCCATCCGTTTTTCAAGATATCTTTTCCGTACCACAAAAAACATACTGCCAATACCATTTGGACATATCCGGTATTGAGCCCATAAAACATTCCGCCCATTGAAATCATCATTATTGCCAGGGCTAAAGCGGTAAACAGACCAAAACTGACTTTTTGAAAATTTGAGTTGCTTTTGGTTTCAAAGCCCTTAAATTCACCCAAACTGGAAAAACCGGCCTTTTGTACATAAGCCTCAATCTTGGCAACATCTAGCAAATTTTCATCATAGACAATATTAGCATTTGCCAACACCAAATTAACACAGGCACTGACTATTCCGTCCTGTTTGTTCAAAAACTTTTCCAACCCGTTAGAACAGGCAGAACAAGTCATACCGTCAATTGTCAGGATTATATTTTTCATTTTATAACTTCAAAACCCAAATCATCAATTGTATCACTTGCTAAAGAGCAGTCAAAATCGTCTTGAACCTCAAGTTTTACCTCTCCGAGTTCATGACTTGCTTCAACTTTTATAACACCATCAAGTCCTGATAGGGCGTTTTTTACTCGATTTTCGCATCCGCAACAATGCATTCCGTCTACATTTAAGATGACCTGTTTCATTTTATTCTCCTTATTTTTATAAACTCATATTACATTTACCCCTTGTTTTCAATAAAAAATACTTGACAAACAAAATTTATCAAGTATAACTCCGACTACAAATTTATTATTAGCACAGTATTATCACTTCATTCATTCTTTAGCTTTTTTATAATAAAACAATTTATTGCGTCGGATTAGACATCTTAGACGTATCGCCGATAGCCGTGTTGTGAAATACCGCTGTTGACACTGGCACCACTGTCCTCTTCTGAAAAAAGACGACCTTGGTGCTTTTTTATTGCAATAATAACCGGTTGAGTGTAACATTTCCACCTGGAGAAACACATGACTAAAATATCCGTAATCATGCCGCTGTACAATTGTGAAAAGTTTGTAAAGCACTCAATTGCTTCAGTGCAAAACCAGACTTATCCCAATTGGGAGCTAATCATCGTTAACGATGCCTCGACCGACAATTCTCTTGCCGAAGCCGAGCGTTTTGCCGCGGCCGATGAGCGCATAAAAGTTCTCTCTGTCGCTGAAAATCAGGGCGTCAGCTATTGCCGCAACTTGGCGATAGAACATGCCACCGGCGACTATATCACTTTTTTGGACAGCGATGATTTATGGTCAAAACATAAACTCGAACGCCAGCTTTCCTTTATGGAAAATCACGGTTATGCGCTTTCCCATACATCATATGCTTTTATGAACGAAAAAGGTTTGGTCATGGAGCATGGCAAAGTCAATGTTGATCCCTTGGTTGACATGGATAAGTACATGAAAACTACGCAAATCGGTATGTCAACCGTAATGATTGACCGCCGCAAAATCAAAGACATTGTTTTTCCGAACGACCGCGAACTTTGTGAAGATGCACGTCTTTGGATGAATTTTATGCGTAAAGGGCATAAATTTCACGGACTTAATGAAGTTTTGTTGCTTTATCGTGTGCGTTCGCATCAGCTCAGCCACAACAAAGTAAAAATGGTGCGCAATACTCTTAACCGCTATTGGCAGGAAAAAGACTATCCGGCCTATAAACGACTTTATTACTTTTTGAATTATGCGTGCAATGGCGTCGGAAAAAGGTTGCGCCGTCCCAACATAGATTATCAGTCAATTTACAACAATTTTAATTGCCGCAGGGAGGACTGATGTGGTTGATAAAACCAATGCCATGCGCAAACTTGACAGCATGAAAATAAAATATAAAGAGTATTTTTATACCAATGCTTTGAGTGGTATTGAAGTAGCCACCGCACTCGGTGAGAACCCCAAACAAGTTTTCAAAACATTGGTAACCGTCGCTAAATCAGGCAAAAACTATGTTTTTCTTCTTCCGGTTTTAGAAGAACTTGACCTCAAAAAAGCCGCCGCCGTGGTCGGAGAAAAAGCTATTGATATGGTAAAGTCCAAAGAGCTCCTTGGCTTGACCGGCTATGTTCATGGCGGGTGTTCGCCCATCGGTATGAAAAAGTTTTTTACCACCACAATCCACCAATCAGCCAAAGACTTTGAAACCATAATCTTCAGCGGCGGCAAAATTGGTTTTCAAATAGAACTCTCCCTTGAAGACCTATCCAAAGTTATTCCATACAAACTGGCGGATATCGTCAAATAATCTGTTGCATAAAATTATCCAGGCAATACAATACTTCCAGTATTAAAACTCAACAAATGGAGAAAATAATGGAAACTGTTGCCGCAATATTGCTTGTAGTCATTGTTGTTGCTTTGGCATCGTCTGTTGTCATTGTCAGACAAGGTTACGAGTACACCGTCGAATTTTTGGGAAAATATACTCGCTCGTTAGAGCCGGGGTTCCACATTTTGGTGCCGATTTTGGAACGTATTGGCGCCCGTATCAGCCGTATGGAACAAGTGCTAGATGTACCGCCTCAGGAAGTTATTACTAAAGATAACGCCATGGTTGAAGTTGACGGTGTTTTGTTCTTTCAAATTCAACAAGCCGCCAACGCCGCCTATCAGGTGCGCAATCTCGATCAGGCCATTTTAAATTTGATTATGACCAACATTCGTACGGTTATCGGCGGTATGGAGATTGATGAACTCTTATCTCAGCGTGAATCAATCAACCACCGTTTGTTGGCTGTTGTTGATGAAGCAACTATTCCTTGGGGTGTAAAAGTTACTCGTGTTGAAATCAAAAACATTACTCCTCCGCGCGACTTGGTAGAATCTATGGCTCGCCAAATGAAAGCCGAACGTGAAAAACGCGCCAGCATTCTTGAGGCCGAAGGTGTCAGACAATCCGAGATTTTGCAGGCAGAGGGTGAAAAACAATCCCGCATTCTTGCCGCTGAAGGTGAGAGAGAAGCCGCTTTCCGTGCTGCTGAAGCTCGTGAACGCGCTGCCGAGGCCGAAGCCAATGCTACCACCATGCTTTCACAGGCAATAGGCAAGGGCGATGCCAAAGCGCTCAACTATTTCTTAGGTCTTAAATATGTTGAAGCCCTGCAAGGCATTGTAACTTCTCCTAACCAAAAACTTCTTATGTTGCCGGTTGACACTCAAAACCTCATGAGCTCACTCGCCGGCATAGCCGAGATAGCCAAAGAAGTTATGAATGACAAAGAAACAGCTAAAGAAACTAAAAAGAAATAGGAGCCGCCCATGACTTATATGCAGTGGTTATCAATCGGACTTTTCTTAGTTCTTTTAGAATTTGTTGTTCCCGGCACATACCTAATTTGGTTTGGTTTTGCCGCCTTTGTAATGTCGATTGTTGTTACTTTATACACCTTAACCGTAACCAATCAGGTAATAATATTTTCAATAATCTCGGCAATCTTTGCGGTTATAGGGCTTTATGTATATCGCAAACTCATGCACTATATAAAAACCCCGCATGACAATGCCAATCTCAACAATCCGACGGCACAATACATCGGGCGCAGCTACAAGCTGTTGCAAGACAGTGTTGACGGTCGTTCAAAAGTTGCAATCGGAGACGGCGAATGGTTAGTTGAGTGTCCCAGCGGGCTCAAGGCCGGTACATTTGTCAAAATAACGGCAGTCCGAGATGGTTTGGTTTTGATAGCCGAATCAAGTAAATAAAAACAAAAGGTCCGGTTTTTCCGGATCTTTTTTGATTGACACTTTAGACAAAAAAGTGTAAAATATATACCGTATAAAAATTAAATATTAATTATTATGAAGAAAAACATCAAAGGCATCATTGGTGCAATTATCGTATCTCTGATCGCCATAATGTGTATCAAAACGTGTCAAAAACAAGAAAGCGAAGCTCCTGTCGGTGATGGTCTCTCAGCCTCTGAATACAACGTATCAAGAGCAACTGAGCTAACCGAGGACATCTTCAAGTTTATTGCTCTCATTGAGGGCGATAAAGGTGAGGGCAAACCCTATTACTGCGGAGCCCGCTGGACTGTTTGGTACGGAGTAACCATCAAGCCCGACGGCAGTTTGATCAAGGAAAACGATAAGCCCATTTCTAAAGAAACCGGCAAAGAGTGGTGCATGTACCACCTTCAAAATCGTCTGCTTCCTTTCTTCTGCCATTTTGACAAACGCCGGCTGACTGATGAGCAAATCATTGGTTGTGCCTTGTTTATGTACAATGTCGGCGCAGAAGAGTGCACGGGGTATAATCACTTGGGCAAAAAGCTCGGCGATCCCAGTAGGTTCTTCCTCGCCGTCAACAGTGGCAAAAAGGATGATTATTGCGTCAACCTGATGACACGCTACCGCAAATCTGCCGGCAAAAGAGCCAATGGACTGCTCAAAAGACATTGGGTTCAGGGAGCTGCCTACAAAGGCATCTTGAACAGTGAAAATATTCTCGACCTTCGTCCCGAACATTTTTACAAAACCAAGAACATGGGCAACTACTACTGGCTTGACGGTAAGAGAAATTTGGTTGAGAACGACGGGCTCTTTTCTCTGCGTTTCGACGACATCACCATCAACACCTTTTTCAACATGAATTTGGCAGACGATGGCGAAAAGAGTGTCCGCTCAATCATCTAAACAAATAATCCTGAGACAGCATTATGCTTTCTCAGGATTATCTGTTTTAAACTGGCGCGCTCCGGGCGATTCGAACGCCCGACCCACAGCTTAGAAGGCTGTTGCTCTATCCAGCTGAGCTAGGAGCGCATTTGAACTTCGGCTTCTTAATTTGCACATTTTTTTGTTGCTGTCAATATTTTTATTGAAAAAAACAGCTTATTCACTCGGTTTATTTTGCACTTGAATTATAGTTCAAACATAGTATGTTATCACCAACAAGGAGAACAACTATGGCACAATATCAATCAAAAGTAATAATCATCGGTTCTGGTCCGGCGGGATACACAGCCGGCATTTATGCGGCGAGGGCAGGTTTTTCGCCGATTTTGGTTTCCGGCTTTCAAAAAGGCGGACAATTAACCATCACCACCGATGTTGAAAACTTCCCCGGTTTTCCCGAGCCGATTGCCGGTCCGGAACTCATGGATCGCATGTTGCAACAAGCAATCAAGCTTGGCGTTAAAGTGATAGAAGACCATATTACTGAAGTTGATTTCAGCCACCGTCCGTTTACGCTTATTTCTGAGCAAAATTCTTATCAGGCTGACAGCGTAATCATTGCCACCGGTGCTTCTGCTCGTTGGTTAGGACTTGAAAACGAGACCAAATTCCGTGGGTTTGGCGTTTCCGGCTGTGCCACTTGTGATGGCTTTTTCTATCGCAACCGTCATGTCGCCGTCGTCGGCGGGGGCAATACCGCTGCTGAAGAAGCCTTATATTTGGCTAATATTGCCGCTTCCGTAACCTTAATTCACCGCCGTGATGCTTTGCGTGCCGACAAAATCATGCAAGATCGTTTGTTTAAGCACCCGAAGATTAATATTGAGTGGGATAGTGTCGTAACTGATGTCAAAGGCACTGACACACCTAAATCAATGACCGGCGTCGTTATCAAAAATCTTAAAACCGATAAAACCAAAGAATTAGCGGTAGATGGTTTGTTTATTGCTATCGGACACAAACCCAACACCGAGATATTTAAGCAATATCTCAAATTGGACAACGAGGGTTATATTGTTACCGAACCCGGTTGCTCCAAAACCAGTGTTGAGGGTGTATTTGCCGCCGGAGATGTCAAAGATAGTCAGTACCGTCAAGCAATAACTGCTGCCGGCTCAGGCTGTCAGGCATTTTTAGACGCCGAACGCTTTTTACGCCAGTAACATCCTAAAAAACAAAACAGTCATCCCTCGTTTTCGCTAGAAAACGTCCGGGGATCTACAAATTTTTAAAGAATATTGAAGCTAACCAAAAGACTTGCGCTTTTGGAGCGTTAGTTATTAACTGTAATGGTATATGTAGCGTTATATTCCCCACTGCTTGACCTTGTGGCACATGCAATGTTGCCCCAACATTTACCGTTGCCGGAGTAGAAGAACTCACACTGCTACTGCTTGCAGAACATATAAATGAATCAATATAAAAATTATTTCCATTTCCCATTTGGACCGCACCGCTCGGACAGTCAACCGTAAAGGTCTGCGCTGTTGCTGAAGAATTTTCCACCCTAAAAGTTCCGTTACTGCTTTGGTTAGCGACACATACCGAAGCCGGAGAACACGTCCTTACGCCGTTAGTTCCGACCGAAACGGTAGAAGCCGTTGTTGATAATATATCCCCAAAGTCCAAATCATCCTGCGGAGTAATAGTTATGGTGGGTATGTCACCAACAATCACTTTTGCTGGTAAACTTATTGTTTCACCTGCACATGTAAAATCAACAGTCCCCTCGAAAACGCCAGAACAATTTGGTGGTAACGTTGCTACTCCACCGACATTCCAATCTTTATAAGAGTTAGCGTTAATTTGGGTTCCTCCTTGAGCTGGTAACGATGGAGTTGTACGAAATGTCTTTACCTCAATACTACAAGTTTGACTACAATTACTCACGCACGATAGCGTAGCAGTTGTTGGTGCTGTTACTTTGTTAACTTTAAATTTACTGGAAGAAGTATTATTATACCTCAATATTCCCTGACAGTATCCTTCTGCGGTATCAATACTTGAAGGATACGACATACTTCCATTAGGAGAAATAGTAACTACGGCATTATTATTTTCATATTTTTTCTTTATAATACCAAAATTTAACATTTGGGGAAATTCCCAACCAGCCATACATGGAAACGCCAAAAAAATTCCCAAAAGTAATGGAACAACAATGAAAAAAGTTTTCTTAAATGCCATATCGCCATACCAATACACAAACAATAAAAGTACTGTATTATAGTATACTATATATAGCAATCTAAAACAATATATTATGCACCCTTAAAACACATATAAAAAACCGCCCTCATCGAGAGCGGTTCTTAAAGGAATTTAATACGAAATTTCTAAAATCTCGAAAGATTTTTTGCCTCCCGGCGCAAGATATTCGGCAACATCGCCGACTTCTTTGCCGATGAGAGCTTTTGCCAATGGTGAAGAAACCGAAATTTTATTCTTTTCAATATCGGCTTCATAATCGCCGACAATTTGATATTTGCTTTCTTTATCGGTATCTTCATCGACCAGCAAAACTTTTGCACCAAAACGAATAACATCGCCTTTATTAAGTGAAGTATCAATAACCTGTGCACGGCTGACAACAGCCTCAAGCTCCTGAATACGTCCTTCAATAAAGCTCTGTTTTTCTTTGGCAGCATGATATTCGGCATTTTCCGACAAATCGCCATGAGAACGAGCCTCGGCAATTGCCGCAATAATGTTCGGGCGCTCCACGCCTTTCAAATTCTTTAATTCTTGTTCCAAAGCGGCAAAGCCTTCTTTGGTCAAAGGATATTTATCCATTTCATCACCTCGTAAATTAAGCGAAAAAAATTTGACTGGAAAAGCAAAACTTTCCACAGTCATGTTCAACAAATTTGAGTCCCTTATAAAACAAAATTCTTCTTTTGGCAAGCTAAATATTCTGTGTGTGAGTTGTTTTTTTACTTTTAATATGTAGCCATCATGATATAGTCAAAATGTTTATAAACACTAATTGGAGACTTTTAGAATGAAAAAATTATACATCTTGTCAGCTGCATGCGCTGCTTTGTTGGCCACCAATCCGGTTGAAGCTCACGACAGCACCGGTTGCGGTTTAGGTTCTATGGCTTGGCGTGGCCAAAGCGGCATTGCTCCGCAAGTTTTGGCTGTTACCACTAACGGCACTTTCGGCAACCAAACATTCGGTATCACATTTGGTACATCAGGCTGCGATCCTAACGGTCGTGTAAGCGGCGGTACCCAAAGAATGGTATTCAGCTTCCTTGAAAACAACATGGAACAATATGCTCTTGATGCAGCCAGAGGCGAGGGTGAAACTCTTGACACTTTGGCCGGTATCTTGAACGTTGACAAGGCTGAATTTGCTAAAAAATCTCAGCAGAACTTTGCTGCCATCTTCCCTGACAGCAATGTTGATGCCATCTTTGTAACACAGCAAATCTTTGCTATGTTGAAGGCTTAATTTTTTAAGTAATACAAAGGCTCTTGCCAATAACAAGAGCCTTTTTTGTTTATATGTTGCGCCTGTTTATCATAGTTTTGTGTCTGCTTTTGCCGTCAATAACTTTGGCAGAAGATTCCGAGCTTGCTTATTCTCCCGAATGGCTCTCGCTTGTCCATTATCGCCCGCGTTGGTTTGGCGGCTACAAATCAAGCATAGACAGCGATAATTTCTTTTTGGCACAAGACGGGCGTACCAATCCTAAATCAGAGCTTGATGCCACCCTAAAATTGTTTCAACAAGACACCGACAAGGACAAAATCTGTCTGTTTCCCGCTCGATATATATTTTTATTAAACAACAAGTTAATCAAACAAATTAAAGTAGATTGTAAAGACTATAACCAGTTCAAATCAGACCTCAATCCCTCCGGCGTAACCTTGCTGTTTACCGATGCTTATATGAACAATCCGTCCTCACTTTTCGGACATACTCTGCTACGCATTGACACCGCTCGCAAGGGTACTCAATTATTGGCTCACGGCGCTAACTACGGCGCATATACCAATGGCGAAAACAGCGTATTGTTTGCGGTTTACGGTCTTACCGGCGGATATTACGGCGGCTGGACGGTTAAACCTTATTATGACATCATCAATACCTACAATAACATTGAAAACCGTGATATTTGGGAGCTCAACCTCGACTTAACCCCGCAAGAAATTGAGATGTTTGTTGCTCACCTCTGGGAGATGGGGCAAACTCAAACCCGCTACTATTTCTTTTCCAAAAACTGCTCTTATATGATTATGGAAGCCCTTGATGCCATCCGTCCGTCATTACATTTGGCTGATAAATTTCCGGCTCAGACTATTCCGGTAGATACCATCAAAGCCGTTTTTCGCAGCCCGAATATGGTAAAATCTGTCAACTATCGTCCGTCACGACAGGCCAAAATTATTCATCGTGCTAAGCAGATGGACAAGCAACAAAAACGTGCTTTTATCAAAGCAATTCATAATCAAGATTACAGCTTAACCGATGTTCCTGATGATGAAAAATCTGATGTCTTGGAAACCGCTTATCAATATGTGCAGTACCAATTTGTCAAAAAAGAATTTGACCTCAAAGAATATCGTCGTCGCAGTTTTATGGGGCTTATGGCTCGCAACAAATTGCAAAATCAAAAAGCTCAAATGACCGAAAACCCTAAAGGTCGCTCTCCGCTTAAATCTCACGAGGCTATGCGCACCACCTTTGGTTTTGGCAAATTACGAGGCGAGGCTTTTCAAGAAATCTCTTATCGTCCGGCTTATCATTCCTTAACCGATAATGACTATGGCTTGCTGACCGGAGCTGAAATCAACTTTTTAAACAGTCGTTGGCGTCATTATGACAAATCGCATAAAAACGTTTTGAGTGAATTTAATATTTTAGGCATACGCTCACTTTCGCCGATAGACTATATGTTTACTCCGACATCTTTCAGCATCAACTGGGATATATGGCGTGCTTTTAACCCGACTGACCAAACGGAAGGCTATGCCACCAGACTCCATGTTGACGGCGGTGCTACAGTCAAGCTTTTGCCGAATTTGTGGGGATATATAAACGGCGGGGTAGAGGGCGCATACGGCGGTTTTCTGCCTCACAATGCTTATGCCGGTATTTCCTTTGCCGGCGGAGCTTTTTTACATTTTCGCAATTTTAAACTATTGGCTGAAGCCAAACAAATGTTTGGCACAACTTGGTTTGCCAACACCAAGACTTATAAATTTGAAGCCAACATTCCGCTTTCAACCAACTGGGGACTTTCAGGCGAATATAAATTTGAAGACAACAGCAAAGGTGTTGATTCTGAAGAATTTATGACTTCAATTCGCTTTTATTTCTAAAAAGCTCTTGCCTTTTATCAGATAAAATGTTATACCGACCGCACAGTTCGTATTATTAACCTAAACTATTTTAAACCGATGGGAGAAAAAAGACAAAAGTCTAATGACTGGATTGGAGATCATCCTTTCGAATCTTTGTGTATAGCATGTGTAATCTTCTGCGTTTTTTGCGGCTTTGTCGCTTACATCAGCCTCTGACAAAAAGCCGATTACCTGCCTTGGTCCCGAAACGATGACTGTCTGAAATTGAAAAGCGCCTTTTTCCGGTTTGGAAAAAAGCGCTTTTTTCTTTTTTATTGCATTTTGTAATATGCGGGTATATTTTTAACGTCAGATAAAAACAAGGAGAAATTTGATGTTAAGAGACGATATTCAAAATGCAATCAAAGATTCAATGAAAAACCACGATTCTGACAGACTTAGCACCGCCCGCATGATTTTAGCCGGCATAAAAGAAAAAGACGTCGATGCTCGTGGCAAAGGCAAAGAATGTGCCGCTGAAGCAGATTTGATGTCTATGATGCAAACCATGATTAAGCAACGTCAGGAATCAGCCAAAATGTATCGTGACGGCAACCGTCCGGAATTGGCTGAAAAAGAAGAAAAAGAAATTACAATTATCAATTCATTTTTGCCCAAACAAATGAATGATGCTGAAGTTGATGCTGCTATTACCTCAATCATTAAAGAACTCAATGCCTCTTCAATGAAAGACATGGGAGCAGTTATGGGCAAACTCCGTGAAAAATACGCCGGACAGATGGATTTTGGTTCTGCCAGCGGAAAAATTAAAGCTGCCTTGAGCAAATAAACCGATGGAAAACACAGACTTTCATAGATTTCTTGACGAAATTCGTGCCAAAGTTCCGATTGCCGATGTGGTCGGAGCCAGAGTAAAACTCGTGCGCAAAGGTCGGGAATATACCGGTCTGTGTCCTTTCCATAACGAAAAAACGCCATCTTTTACTGTCAACGAAGCCAAAGGTTTTTACCATTGCTTTGGTTGCGGTGCGCATGGCGATGTCATCAAGTTTGAGATGGAAGCCGGCGGACTTCCGTTTATGGATGCTGTTACCAAACTAGCCAACAAAGCCGGCTTAAAAGTTCCGCAGTTTACTCGCGAAAACGAAGAAGAAGCTAAACACCGCAGTTCTTGGTACGAAATTATGGACCTTGCTGCCGGTTACTTTGAAAAAAATCTCTTGTTGCCGAGCGGGCATGAGGCTTTTGAATATCTCGACCGCCGCGGCTTTGACGACACCATCATCAAAAAGTTTCGTCTCGGCTATGCACCTGACAACAACGGCTTGCACGCCTATCTGCTCTCCAAAAATGTTTCGGAAAGTGATATGATAGAGCTTGGACTTGCGGTGTTATCCGAGAAAAATTCCAAAGTTTACGACTTTTTCCGCAACCGTGTGATTATCCCGATTATGGATAAGCGCAGCCGGATTATCGGTTTTGGCGGTCGAGTTATGGGCAATGAACAGCCCAAATATCTCAATTCACCCGAAACTCCGATTTTTAACAAACGCAAAGTACTGTATAATTTGAATTATGCCCGTGATAAAGCCTACGAAAACAAACGTATCATTGTTTGTGAGGGATATATGGATGTGATTGCACAGTCCAAATACGGCTTTGAATATGCCGTTGCCCCGTTAGGTACCGCTTTGACTGAAGACCAAATTCAAGAAGCATGGAAAATCTGCCCCGAACCGACACTTTGCTTTGACGGCGATAGTGCAGGAATTCGTGCTGCTGTTCGCTCTGTTGATAGAGTTTTACCGATCCTCAAACCCGGATACTCTCTCAAATATGTCTTTTTACCCGACAAAATGGACCCTGACGAGTTCTTAAAAGCCAAAGGAGCGGAAGAATACGAAAAAGCAATCACTAACACCACCCCGCTGGCTGATTTATTGTGGCGCAAAAATTTACAGGCACAACCGACCGATACCCCTGAACAAAAAGCTATGTTTGAAAAAAACATTTATGAAGAAATCAGCAAAATCACTGATGAAAAGGTTAGGGGATATTATCTGCAGGATATGCGTACCCGTATCTATAACGAAATCCGCCGTCCCCAATCTGTATCTGCCGTGCCGATCAAAAACTCGAATCCTCGCCACAGAATTGTCCGTGAAACACCCAAAGTCAAGCGATCGTTGGATGAAAATGTTGCCCGTTTTGTTTTATCAGCTCTGATTTACAACCCCGAACTTATTGCTGAGTTTGAGGAACAACTCGGAATGTTCGAAATTCCCAGTGCGGAACTCAACATGCTGTGGGAAAAAATGACCGATATCAGCCATGAGCACGAGGAATTGACCTCTGAGACCATGATAGACGAGCTGACTTCGTCCGACTTTGGCAAAATTGTTTCATCGTTATGGGAAATCAAAATGCTGAAACAGCAGAATCTTTTTGTAACCAAAGTCCGCGATGAAATACGCAACAAAATTCTTGAAATGCAACTCGGACAAATAGAAAAAGACATAAAAGAGTGTCTACGTACCATGGAAACCTCCGAGTCGTTCTCGGATGATATTTATGAACGCTACGAAATGCTCAAAAAAGATCGTCAGGCTTTGCTCGATGAAAAAAATATTTAATACCCGAAGACTTTAAAAATCGAGGTTTCGAGCATATTTATGTTACAGTAGTATGAAAATATCGCTTAAAGTATAAACGTTTTATTGACAAATAAACAAAAAATCATTAAAAGAATAGCCGCTAGCAAATTTTTATCCTCGCAATGAGGACTAAAGTCGATTTTAGGAAAAATAATGTCAGACACAGAAAATCAAGATTTTTACGATGCAAATTCTTCGGACGCCCCCCTTATTGACAGTTTGGGAAGTGCGGTAAAACGCATTATCGAAAAAGGTAAAGCTCGCGGATATATTACGGTTGAAGAACTTAACAAAGCTCTGCCTTCCGAAAAAGAATCTTCCGAACAAATTGAAGATATCATGGCCGAAATTTCTGATATGGGCATCAGTATCATATCCGAATCGGACGCCGACAGCTTTGAAGCTGAAGAAAGCGATGAAATCTCGGAAGAATATGACGAGAGCGGCAACCTTGATGAAAAAGATATCGGACGCTATGACGATCCGGTTCGCATGTATTTGAAAGAAATGGGCAGCGTTGAACTTCTTTCACGTGATGGTGAAATAGCCATTGCCAAACGTATAGAAGCCGGCAAAACCGTTATGATTGACGGTCTTTGCGAAAGCCCTATGACCATTAAAGCTATTGCCTCTTGGCGTGATGACCTGCTCAGCGGACATATGCAATTGCGTGATGTCGTCGACCTTGAAATGATGTACGGAGACGACCCCGAAGCTATTGTTTATGACGACGAGGACAGCGCCTCAAACGTAATGGACCTTGACAAAGTTACCGCTGAAATAGCCGACAAAGAAAACGACCTCGACGACTTGGACGAAGATCTGGAAGAAGATATGGACCTCGAAGACACCGTTGATGACAGCGAAGGAGACGATGTCGACGATATTTCGGACAAAGAAGAGAGCAGTGAAGATGGCGAAAACTCATCATCAGGAGATATGGACGATGACGATGTCAGCGGACATTCTTCTGCCTCGGTTTCAGCTATGGAAGAAGCTTTGTGGGAACCTGTTCTTGAAATATTAAACAAAATTTCAAGCTACTATGATGATTTGAAAAAAATTCAAAGCCAACGTGTTACTTCCATTATATCCGGCAAGTCAATAAAACCTGCTTTGGAAAAGAAATATATTCAAGTAAAGCGTGAACTTGTTGAGTTAATGAGTTCAATTCACTTAAATGCAGGCAGAATTGAACAGCTTGTTGAACAACTCAATGAGCTTAATAAAAGACTCATGGGGCTGGAAGGCAAACTGTTGCGTTATGCATTGTCTTGCAAAATTAAACGTGAAGATTTCTTGAACGAATACCAACAATCCGAGCTTGATCCCGATTGGCTTAAAAACATATCACGCAAAAAAGATAAGCATTGGCAGGAATTTGTTACCAAATACGGAACAGAAATTACCGAACTGCGTGACAGCGTTGCTCAAATGGCTCAGGAATGTGGTCTGCCTATCAGTGAATATCGCCGCATGGTCGATACCATCAAAAAAGGTGAGCGCGAAGCCGAACGTGCCAAAAAAGAAATGATTGAAGCCAACTTGCGCTTGGTTATTTCGATTGCCAAAAAATACACCAATCGTGGTTTGCAGTTCTTAGACCTCATTCAAGAAGGTAACATCGGTTTGATGAAAGCCGTTGACAAGTTTGAATATCGCCGTGGTTACAAGTTTTCTACTTATGCCACATGGTGGATACGTCAAGCCATCACTCGTTCGATTGCCGATCAGGCCCGCACAATTCGTATTCCTGTGCATATGATCGAAACAATCAACAAACTCGTTCGCACTTCACGTCAAATGTTATCCGAAATGGGACGTGAACCCGTACCTGAGGAATTAGCAGCTCGTCTGTCCATGCCTTTGGAAAAAGTACGTAAAGTTATGAAGATTGCTAAAGAACCGGTAAGTTTGGAATCTCCTGTCGGCGATGAGGAAGACTCATCACTCGGTGATTTTATTCCTGATGAAAGCGCATTACAACCGCTTGATTCGGCAATTCACTCCAACTTAAAAGAAACTTGCACTCGCATTCTGTCATCACTTACACCGCGTGAGGAGCGTGTTTTGCGTATGCGTTTTGGTATTGGAATGAACACCGACCATACTTTGGAAGAAGTCGGACAACAGTTTAACGTTACTCGTGAACGTATTCGTCAGATTGAGGCCAAAGCCTTGCGCAAGCTCAAACATCCGAGCCGCTCACGCAAACTCCGTTCTTTCTTGGATCAATAAAAACAAAGCCCCGTTTTCTCGGGGCTTTGTTTATCCTGCCAAATAAGTTTTGACAGCATCATCTCGCTCAAACAAATAGAGCAGGGTACGCAATGCTTCTCCTCTCGGACTTTTCAAATCAGGATCACTGTTAACAATCATTTTTGCGTCTTGTGAGGCTGTCATTAACAACCCTTGATGGACACTCATATCTGCCAATCTGAAATTAGTAAAACCGGATTGCCTTGTGCCCAAAATTTCTCCGCCGCCACGCAATTTCAAATCTTCTTCCGCAATCAAAAAACCGTCCTCTGTTTCTTTCATAACCTGTAGACGAGAACGAGCTGTTGAGCTGATTGGATATCCATAAAGCAACAAACAAGTTGCTGCATTATTTCCTCTCTTAACCCTACCGCGCAATTGATGAAGCTGAGCCAACCCAAAACGTTCAGCGTGTTCAATAATCATAATTGTTGCTTCCGGCACATTGACTCCGACTTCAATAACTGTTGTTGCTACCAAAAGACTGATTTTACCGGTCTTAAATTGCTCCATAATTTCGTCTTTTTGTTTTTCTTTCATCTTGCCATGAATAAGTCCGACCTTATTGCCAAACACTTTCTGCAACAACTCAAATCTTTGTTCTGCCGCCGCCAAATCGAGCTTTTCAGACTCTTCAACCAACGGACATACCCAATAAGCCCGCGACCCTTGTTTCAACTTGTTTTTGAGTGCCTCGACAATATCATCAGCCTTGGTCAATGGCATAACTCTGGTATCGACCGGTTTTCGTCCCTCCGGCAATTGATCAATTTTTGAATACTCCATATCTCCGAACGCTGTCAGTATCAAACTCCGTGGTATTGGGGTAGCCGTCATAACTAATATATCGGCCTTGTTTCCTTTGTTTGACAGATTAAGCCGCTGATGTACTCCGAAACGGTGTTGTTCATCAATAACGACACATGCCAAATCCTTAAACTCCACATCTTCAACAAACAAAGCGTGCGTTCCGATTAAAATATCAATTTTTCCCTCGGCTAAGTCTGCAATAATTTTACTGCGAGCCTTTCCCTTTACTTTTCCGATTAACAACTCCGCTCGCAAACCTATCGCCTCACAAAGCGGTGCAATAGTTTCCATATGTTGTTTTGCCAAAATCTCTGTCGGAGCCATTATGGCAGCTTGCGTTCCGCATTCCACGGCATTAAGCATCGTCAGCAATGCAACAATTGTTTTACCGCTTCCGACATCACCTTGCAACAATCGCAACATCCGATTATCACTTGCCTGATCGGCAAAAATTTCTCGTAAAACTTTGTCTTGTGCATTTGTCAGCTTAAACGGCAACATATCCAACACTTTTCTACGGAGCAGGCCATTGCCGGCAATCTTGCGACCTTTTTGTTTTTTTACCTTTTGTCTTACAATCGCCAACGCCAATTGGTTAGCCAACAGCTCATCATATGCCAACCGTGTTCTGATCGGATTTGTCGGCAACAAATCATCAAGACTGTGCGGATGATGAGCAGCAACAATAGCCTGATTAAAACTAGCAAAACCATGTTGTTTCAAAAAATTTTCTTCCTGCCATTCCGCAAACTTAGGCAACCTTTGCAAGGCTTGTTCAACCAATTTATTCATAAACTTATTGGTAACTCCTGCGGTCAAACCGTACACCGGCTCAAATTGCGGAATATCTGCCACATCTTTGACAATGTAATCAGGGTGGCTCATCTGCAACATATTATTAAAGCTCTCAATTTTTCCGCTCACAAAACGCTTTTCCCCGACAGGCAGATTTTTTTCAATAGAACTCGGATATGCCTTAAAAAAGCACAATAACAATTGCTCTCCGGCATTATCTTCACACATAACCCGGTATGGCTGGCTTTTTCGGTGTGGTGCCTCATGTTCAATAACCGTAATTTCGATTGTGTTGATATCTCCGACTTTTGCGTTTTTTAGTGATGGAATAATATTACGATTAACCAAAGAGTAGGGCAAATGCCACAATACATCACCGATTTTTCTAATATCCAGATTTCCCAACAGCTTGGCATATTTTTCGCCAATTCCCGAAAGTGTGGTAATATCGCTGAACAGAGGATACAAAATTGCCGGACGCATTGCTTAAAACCTCAAAAATTGATTGCTATTCTTGCACAATTGTATATATTTTTGAAAAAGATGTAAACAACAAGATAAAAACCATGTTTGAACAGTTGAAAAATATAAAACCTGAAACTCAAAACATATCTTCGGTTGCCGACGGCGCCGAAGCTTTTATCTTGTATAAACTGTCGCAAGTTTCAAAAAATGACATACTTTTCATAGCCTCCGATGGTACATCTTTAGCTCAAACCGCATCATTGTTACGCTACATTGCCCCGACGACAGAAGTTCTGACTTTTCCGGCATGGGATACAGTGCCTTATGACCGCATATCGCCAAACACCGGCATCATTGCTGAAAGAGTAGATGTTTTAGCTCATCTATCACTAAACCCGACCGCCGCAAAACCTCGAATTATCATTACCAGTGTCGGCGCAGTCATGCAAAAACTTCCGCCCAAAAAGGTTTTTCTAAATTCGGTAAAATCAATTCAAATCGGCTCTCAACTCAGCCTTACTGACTTTTTGCACTATGTATCCTTGAATGGCTATACACGAGTAGAGCAGGTCATGGAACCCGGTGAATATGCTGTTCGTGGTGATATACTCGACATTTTTCCGGCAGGCAGCGAACACCCCTTGCGCATAGACTTATTCGGCGATGAAGTCGAAAAAATCCGCACTTTTGATGTCCTGACCCAACGTACTACCGGCGAGCAAAATCACTACACTTTTCAAGCTGCCGGAGAAGTCATATTAGACGAGAATACAGTTAAAAACTTCCGTTCTCGCTACCGTGAAACTTTTGGTGCCGCCTGTAAAGATGATGAGATTTATGAAGCAATTTCCAACTCCAAAAAATATATGGGCATGGAAAACTGGTTGCCTTTTTTCTATGAAGAAAACTTGCCGACATTATTTGAGTATCTTCCTCAGGCAACCGTTATTTTCGGACGCAATGCCGAAGCCGCAATTGAGGCCAAAAATGACAGTATTATTGATCACTATCAGGCACGCCTTGAAAATTTGTCCTTAAAATCTCAACAAACCGAGGTTGATACTTACCGTCCTGTACCGCCAGAACAAATGTTTTTGTCCCCGCAAGAGATATTATCAAAGATCAATTTGCATATGACCTCACTCAATATGCCTGACGGAAATGATAATATCGACGCGGCAACCATACCTTCTCGTGATTTTTCATCAGCCAAAAACATTACCCCGTCACAGGTCTATGTTGAGTTGCTCAATTCTTTTGTTGAATACGGCAAGTTGTCGCGGTTTATTTGTTGCTATACTGCCGGTTCAAGAGAACGCTTGTTTACATTACTCAACGAAGCTATTTCAAACAACAATTTCAAAGTCAACCTTACACTTGCTGACAATTGGAAAGATGCTTGTCTTAAAGCCAGAGACAGTATTGTTTTAATTGTTGCCGGCATGCAACATGGCTTTCGTAATGATGAGTTCTATTTTGTTTCTGAACAAGATATTTTAGGCCCCAAACAAAATCATCGTTCTCCTCGCAAAGTTTCATCAAAGGATTTTATTGCCGACGTTTCATCACTAAATATCGGAGAACTTGTCGTACACCTTGAACACGGTATCGGTCGTTTTATGGGGCTTGAAAATATTTCCGCCGGCGGTGCTGACCATGATTGTCTAAAGATAATTTATGCCAACGACGACAAACTTTTTGTTCCGGTCGAAAACATTGAGATGGTATCACGCTATGGTGCCGATGATGAAAACATTCAGCTTGATACCCTAGGCGGTATGGCTTGGGAGGCTAAAAAAGCCAAGGTCAAAAAACGCATACATGAATTGGCCGAAAAACTTATTGCCATTGCTGCCCGTCGTCAACTTAAAAAAGCCGAAACCTATATTGCCTCTGACGGCATATATGACGAGTTTTGTTCCGGCTTTCCGTATAATGAAACCGATGATCAGTTAAATGCTATCAGCGATGTGATGGGTGATCTTTCTGCAGGAATTCCAATGGACAGACTGATTTGCGGTGATGTCGGGTTTGGCAAGACCGAAGTTGCACTGCGTGCAGCTTTTACCGTCGCTATGTCCGGAGGGCAGGTTGCACTCATTGTGCCTACCACCTTGCTGGCTCGCCAACACTATATGAATTTTAAGCAACGAATGAACGGTTTTCCTTTGAATGTTGCTATGTTATCTCGCCTAACCACCGTAACAGAGGCACGTAAAATAAAAGCCGGTATGAAAGACGGCTCGGTTGATATAGTTATCGGTACTCATGCTCTGTTGTCTGACAACATTGAGTTCAACAACCTCGGACTTCTGATTATTGATGAAGAACAACACTTTGGTGTTGCCCACAAAGAAAAGCTTAAGGCCTTAAAAGACGATGTCCATGTTTTGACCTTAACGGCAACCCCTATACCTCGTACATTGCAACTGTCACTAACTGGTGTAAAACAACTGAGCATAATCGCCACACCTCCGGTTGACAGACTTGCCGCTCGTACATTTGTAATGCCTTTTGACCGTGTAATGATAAAAGAGGCAATTTACCGTGAAAAATTCCGCGGCGGCCAGACATTTGTGGTCTGCCCACGGGTTTCTGACATTCCCGAGGTCCAAAAAATTCTAAAAGAAATCGCTCCTGATGTTGAAATTCTGGTTGCTCACGGACAAATGCCGGTAAAACAGCTGGAAGACGTTATGAACTCGTTTGTTGATAAAAAAGGCGATATTCTTCTTTCTACCACCATTATTGAATCCGGCATTGATATGCCATCGGTTAACACGATGATTGTCTATCGTGCCGATATGTTCGGTCTTGCCCAGTTATATCAACTCCGTGGACGTATCGGGCGTTCTAAAGTCCGTGGTTATTGCTATTTTACGGTTCCTCAGCATAAAAACTTAAAACCCATTGCCGAACGTCGGCTCAGTATTTTACAGGCACTGGACAGCCTGGGGGCAGGGTTCTCGCTGGCCAGCCATGATATGGATATTCGCGGTTCCGGCAATGTCCTTGGAGAAGAACAGTCCGGACATATCAAAGATGTAGGTATAGCTCTTTATCATCATATGCTTGAGGAAGAAATCATGCGCATCAAAAATGGTGAAAAGCTTGAAGAAAAAGCCTCTGCTGAATGGAGCCCGCAAATTGTAACCGGAGTTCCGATTATGATCTCCGAAACTTATGTCCGCGATCTAGGTGTAAGACTGGGATTATACAAACGTATCGGTTCTCTTGAAACTCCGGAGGAACTTCTTGATATGCGTGAAGAATTGGTTGATCGTTTTGGTCCTATCCCTCAGGAAGTTGAAAATCTACTCAAAACAGTTGAAATAAAACAACTATGCCGTCAGAGCAATATTGAGCGTATTGATGCCGGAGCCAAAGGCTTTGTAATCGGTTTTCACAATAACAATTTCAAATCACCGGATAAACTTGTAGATCTGATTGCCCGTTCCGGCGGGAGCATAAAAGTCAGACCAGATCAAAAAATCTTTATAGCTCGTGATTTGGACGAATACGCTAAACGCCTTGAAGCTATCCGCAGTTTTATCGAAAAACTCCTCAGCCTGTAAAAATCTGTTTACACTCCGCAAAAAATAAAAGGGTGCAAATGCACCCCTATTTTTTATAGGATTATTGTTTTTAATCAAGAGACTGTGGTGCAGCTTCAACTGTATTCGTTGCTTCTCCAACTTTTTCTACAGCTGCGGGTTCGGCAACTGTGTCAACCTGTTGCACATCTGCAGGCTCTTCTTCAACAGCTTGAGTTTTTTCACCCTCAAACCATGAATATTTTACATTATCACCGATTTTAATTCCATATTTTTTGACATCGCCAGCATTAACTTCTAATACTGCATAAGGAGCATAGGGTGCCACAATCAATTTTTCTGAATTAGGTTCGGCATTCTCATAAATCCAATAAACCATGCCATCTTTATCAACAAACAGCATATCCAATGGAATTTTGGTGTTTTTCATCCACATTGCGCTTTCTTCGCCGATTTTCCACAAAGCAAACAACATACCTGATTTTTCATCGAGAGCATCACGGAACATCAGACCTTTACTCATCTCTTCTTCAGTCTGAGCCAATTCAACTTTGTACTCAACCTTATTGCCGTCAGCACTGACAACACTCAACTCACCGGTTTTTGCTTTTTCTGACTTTGAGCAGGCAACCAAAACCAACGCCATAACAACAGCAGCCAATAAATTACGCATTTTAACCTCCAAAAAACACAATACTGTCAAAATGATATAATAATATTTTTTGAAATACAATGTTTTTTAATTTTTATTCAACTTTGTGATTTTATTCTTGTCAACCTGTTATAATTAAGTTATGAATAAACAGATATTACGATATATAGAGGGTTACTGATTATGTTGCGCATAAAATTAATTTCATGTTTATCTGCCGTTGTTTTACTGACAGCTTGTTCTTCAACCCCAACCGTTGAACAACAGCCTATTGAAGAAGAGGCTCATTACCAGCCTATCCACATCACTTCCAGCAAAACCATTCCGTCTGATGTCAAAAATGCCAACTATAGTGATTCTACAACCACTACCACTACCGCAAAAGTTCCGCTTATGCCCGAACTTAAAACTGAACCGACCCCAAAACTGAAGAAGTCGATTCCCATTATTCGTGAAACCCCGAAAAGCTATGCCCCCAGTGTCAACTACTTGGCTTTAACGGTTCTTTTTGACAATGGCGGCTCTACTATTGCTCCGTCTTACAGATATCCAATTGCACGTATAGCCAAGTTGGCCAAAGATCACAATGCTCAAATCCATATTTATGGGCACTCTTCAAGCCGCACCAAAAATACCACTATTTCTCGACATAAGGAAATCAACTTCAACACCTCACTAAAAAGAGCAAAAGCTGTTGCCGCAGCTCTGCGCAATGCCGGTGTTAAAAAGGGAAACATTACCATCGAAGCAATGTCCGATCTTCACCAGTTGTTCAGTGAGGCAATGCCTGAGGGAGAACGTCTGAATCGCCGTGCTGAAATCTACGTCAGCTATTAATAAAGGCCTTTACAGTGGAAATTGATTTTGCCTCTCAAAAATCTCTGAACGGAAACATCTGGAAGTTTTTATCTCCTGATGACCGTACAGTTGAAATGGCAGCGCAAAAATACAACATTCCTTTTCTTATTGCCAAAATCCTTGCCGGACGTAACATTACCGGTGATGATATACCTGATTTTTTGAACCCCAAACTTCAAAACCTGATGCCGGATCCGTATGTTTTAAAAGACATGCAAAAGGCTGCAGAACGCATTGCCGAAGCCGTAGTCAAACAACAAAAAATTGCCATAATCGGTGATTATGACGTTGACGGAGCAACATCTTCCTCGGTTTTACGCTTATTTTTAGAAAGTGTCGGCATCAACCCCTTAATTCATATCCCCGAGCGTGACGAAGGTTATGGCCCCAGTACCACGGCTGTTGATGATTTTATTGCCTGCGGTGCCGAACTCTTAATTACCGTTGATTGCGGCACAACTGCTTTTGAAGTTTTGGACTATGCAACTCAACATAACCTTCCTACCATTGTGCTCGACCATCACCAAGCCGAAGAAAAATTACCCAACGTATATGCTGTTGTTAACCCTAAACGCCTTGATGAGGACAACAGCTACCCGTATTTAAAATATATGGCCGCTGTCGGAGTAGCTTTTATGACGGTTGTTGCTGTCAACCGCAATCTTCGCAATCAAGGTTTTTATCAAAATCATACTGAACCAGACCTCAAGCAATGGCTTGACTTGGTAGCTCTCGGTACCGTATGCGATGTTGTGCCGTTGCTCGGCTTAAACCGCGCCTTTGTGCGCCAAGGACTGACTGTCATGGCTCACCGCCGCAACATTGGCATAAAAGCATTAATTGACAAATCATCAATCAACGAAACTCCGACCAGCTATCACTTAGGCTACATCCTCGGTCCGCGTATTAACGCCGGCGGTCGTGTCGGAGATTCGTCATTGGGGAACAAACTTTTATGCAGTAAGGACGACTTTGAAGCCGCATCTTTAGCCGAAAAACTTGACGGCTTTAATACCCAACGCAAAGAAATCGAAGCCTATGTCTTATTGCAAGCTATTGAAATCCTTGAAGGTACACCGCAAGACTATCCCATGGCTTTTGTATATGGTAACGATTGGCATCAGGGCGTAATCGGCATTGTTGCCGGAAAACTGCGTGAACGCTACAATCTTCCGTCATTTGTTATGTCGATAGAACCTGACGAGGTCAAAGGTTCGGCTCGTTCTGTTCCCGGTTTGGATATTGGCGCTTTAATCATGAAAGCCAAAGAACAAGGCATATTAACCAAAGGCGGCGGACATATTATGGCTGCAGGTTTTTCTCTGGAACAGGACAAAATTGAAGAATTCCGCAAATTCGCTGGTGAATACATTCAAAATATAATGCAGAACCAAACTCTCACACCTGTCTTAGAAATTGATGGAAGCCTTGATATATCAGCCGCCGGAGTAGATTTTATTGACAAACTTGAGGCTCTAGCCCCTTACGGATCAGGCAACCCCGAACCCAGACTTATGCTTACCAATGCTCTGGTTACAAAATCAACTATAGTCGGATCAGGACATGTCCGTTGTTTTTTGACTTCCTTAAACGGCGGAAGCCTCAAGGCTATGGCATTCCGCTGTGCCGACAACGAGATGGGCAAAGCCTTACTTAATGGTTCCGGCCAAAGTTTTAATCTGGTCGGCAGTCTGCGCCGTGATAATTGGCAAGGGCGCAATCAGGCACAATTTATAATTGATGATGCAATGAGGTCTTAACATGGCAAAAAAACACTCTAAAAACGTACACAAAAGAGCAGGGCGCATTCAGGAAATCCGCACCGCCGAAATCAAAAGACAAAAAGAAAATAGGGCTTTTATGAAACTCGGAGCCAAACTTCGTGCTTATTTCTTTACCGGCATCTTGGTAACGGCACCGGTTGCCATGACCTTTTATGTTGCTTACAAAATCATTTTGTGGGTAGATACCGGCGTCAACAAACTTTTGCCACCGCAACTGCGTTCATATTATGATACCCTGCCGTTTACCATTCCCGGACTTGGAATTATTGTGCTGATTGTAGCCATGACTTTTGTCGGTATGTTTGCAGCCGGTTTTATCGGTAAATTTTTCATTCGTCTCGGAGACTGGATTGTTAAACGCATACCGCTTATTTCAACGGTTTATTCTTTGTTGAAAAAAGTGTTTGAAACCTTTTTGTCCGACAAAACTTCGGCTTTTTCCAAAGTCGTTCTGCTTGAATATCCGCGCAAGGGTATATGGATTCTGGGATTAGTCAGCACTGATACCGAAGGCGAGGTAAAAGACATCTTGAAGCAAGAAATGGTCAATGTTTTTGTGCCCACCACACCGAACCCAACTTCCGGCTTTCTTATCTTTATGCCCAAGCAAGATTTAATTTATCTTGATATGAGTGTTGAAGAAGCTCTCAAGTTCATTATTTCCGGTGGCATTGTCTCTCCGGAAGAAGCTAAAAACAAATAACCGTTTGTTTGCCAAACAAACAGCATAAAAAAACTCTTGCATTTTGTTTTTATTTATAATAAATTACACCCACTTCCGGGAAAGAGGACGATTGAACGCCCCGTTTCTGTAATGAAAACTACCGGGACAATAATGTAAATAATAAAACAAAGGAAATTCGATGAAAAGTATTGTTACAACAAAGAAAAAGACTAACCGCAGTCTTAATGCCAACCTCTGGGGTGATCCCAAGAGCCCGTTGCTCAAACGTGAATACGGTCCTGGTCAACATGGCGCCAGAAAGAAAAAATTAACTGACTACGGTGCACAATTACAAGCAAAACAAAGATTGAAAACATATTACGGCAACGTTTCAGAAAAACAATTTGCCAAATATTATGCCGAAGCTATTCGCCGCCGCGGTGACGCTGCCGAAAACTTAATCGGTATTTTGGAATCTCGCTTGGACAACTTGGTATACAAAGCAAAATTTGTTCCGACCATTTTTGCTTCTCGCCAATTTGTTAACCACGGACACATTTTGGTTAACGGCAAAAGAGTAAACATTCCTTCTTACATGGTAAAAGTTGGTGATGTTATCTCGGTTAAAGAGAGCGCAAAACAAATGGCTATGGTTGTAGCTGCTTTGGAATCTAACCTCCATGAAACACCTGCATATTTGGAAGTAGACACCAAGAAGATGGAAGCTAAATACACATTTGTTCCTAAATTTGAAGACGTTCCTTACGCTTCTGTTATGGAACCGAACATGGTTATCGAGTTCTACTCAAGATAATCAGCGTTTTAGCGCACAATTTAAAACCCTCAAGATTATGTGCAATCTTGAGGGTTTTTGCTTTAAAAGATTCCTATCCCTGTTATATTAGCCCTGTAAATTATGAAAGGTATCATCATGAATACGACAGAAAGAAAAGAACCGAGTTTTAACAATTCCGGAGAAATCAGCGGACCGATTACCAGTTATCGTTTATCATCAAATCCTCGTCCGCCCAGAAGCAGAATCAAAAAGCATCCAGCACTCAACTATTGGCTTAATCTCATATTCTTTATGATTATTGGCATTTCTCTTTTGAGTACAGATTTTGTTCTGTATTCGTCTTCAGGTGCCGGCAATATCTTTTCGGCATTTCCGATGCCTCGTCCCGACATTCTCGTCGCCATGGTTATCATTGCCTCAATTACCGGAGTAATTTATTTTCTTTTATCAGGTTTTACTTTTACCTTAAGTTTGCTAACAGCAGGCATAATTTATCTATTTTCAACAGCTATGTTCAGCCAGTTCTCTGATTACGGAACGTTACCCGTATTTTTAGGACTGTCATCGACATATATTTCTTTGGCTGCTTGCATAATTTCTTTTATCCTGTTGCTTTGGGGCAAAAAGAAAATTCGTTTTCTGTTTGCATGTATAGCTGCCGGCGTATTTTGTTATGTATCAATGCAACAAAACTCCTCACAGCCTGAATACACCATTACTAGAAACGAAACACCTGCAACCGAAAATGCTGATAAAAATGTAGCTTTCATAAACATTATGCTTCCTGAGCTTCCTTCTTACAGCTACCTTTCCGGCTTGTCTGATGATCAGGCCAACAAAGTATACCGTGATCAGTTACGTTCAATCATGCTTGGTTTCCATGCTCAATACGGTTTCAAATTGTTCCCGAATGCATACGTAAATGATTATAATCCTTATTTGAATGCCGCTGACAATCTGAACTTTGCCATTCCTGCTGACAAATATGCCAACATTCAGTCTCAAATTCAAAAAGACAGCCATTGGACTTTCAAAATGCGCAATGACTACGAGGTCAACCTTGCCAATGCAGAAATGATTGATGCACTTAAATCGCAAGGCTACAAAATTAATGCTTATCAATCTCATGGCATTAATCTCTGTCGTAAAAATAATGAAAACAATGTCGATTACTGCTTAACCCAAATCAGCAATCCGAACACAATCAACAATAACCAATACTCCATGTTTGAAAAAGCCGGCATTATCTTGACGCAATGGCTTGAAAGTACAGGTTGGTTTGAAAAATCTGCTCCAATGATATATAATCGTTTGAGCAAATTCTTTAGTGTCGATAAACTCCCGCTGATTGGTACATCTTATGACGGACTGTATGTCATCAATTCCATTCAAACATTTGACTTAGCAATGCAGGACATTCTCAACAACAAAGGCAAACAGGCATATTTTATCTATGTCGATTTGCCGGCTGAAACCTTTGTATATGATGACATGTGCAATCTCAAACCCGTTGATGACTGGATTGTCAAAGCCGGTCAACCCTGGACCAAAAAAGTCTTTAGCATGGAAAAGAGAAGTGCTCAATTCAGACAAACCATGTGCCTATACGGCAAACTCAGCCAGCTTATGCAAAACTTGCAAACCGCAGGATTGCTTGCCGACAGTACCATTGTTATCCAAGGTTTGAGCGGAATGAACGACCTCTCCGGCATGCCTGATATTTCTCAAGCTGATGCTTTTCTTAACGGCAGAACCACCAACGTTGCTATATCTGCTCCGGACAGTCGCAAATTTACCATTAACAAGTCAATTTGCTCTACACCTGACATCATCAACCAAACTATGAACGACCAAAAATGTGTTGAGTTCAATGGTGAAAAGCCGTCAAAGAGCACCAAAGACAGCATTCTCGCCAAAATGGAAGCTATTGTTTATGACAATGACACTGCTCAAAAATCATATCAACAATACGTAGAGTGGTTTAAGGCATGGAAACAAAACAACTATCCGAACACCACAACTCAACCGGTAGAACCTGATTTGCAACCGATAGAAGATGCCGATTCTACCGAGGGAGAGCCCAAACCTCTGAACGAAGGCAATGATGATGAAATTATACATAAAGAACCCAAAATGTTGCCTTTGGAAGAAAAAAGTATTGGAGAGAGCAAAGTTATGAGCGGACAGATTAATGTTGCCCCCGAAGCCAAAGTTGAATCTCTGTCAGAAATGAGCCGTGAACCCGTAGAAGAGGTCAGTGGTGAAAATTTGTAACGCCATACATCTTTTCCGACAAAACAAGCGTGCCTATTGGTCAGCAATAGTTTTCTTATCTTTGTTGCTTATAAGTATGCTTTCCGAGTTTATAGCAAATGACAAACCTCTTGTTATGTCATACAACAACCAGCTTTATTTTCCGATTTTCAAAACTTACACCGACCTAGATTTTGGTGGAGATTTTCCGACATCGGCTGATTATAAGGATGAGTTTATCATCAACAACATCAATAAAAATGGCTGGATGATTATGCCGATTATCCCTTTTTCGTTCAACACGGTTGATTTCAAACTAAAAACTCCGACGCCATCGGCTCCTGACCGCACTCACTGGCTCGGCACCGATGACGAGGGTAGGGATATTCTGGCACGAATTCTTTATGGAATAAGGCTTTCTGTTGCATTTGCTTTTGCTCTTACATTAATTTCGTCGGCAATCGGAATCTTCGCAGGAGCTATTCAAGGTTATCTCGGCGGCAAAACCGATATTATCATGCAAAGATTTATTGAAATTTGGGACTCTCTGCCGCAACTGTTTATCCTCATAATTGTTGCCAGCCTTTTTATTCCGACATTCTGGACATTGCTGATTATTATGCTGTTGTTTTCCTGGACATCACTTACAGGCATGGTCAGAGCCGAATTTATGCGTACCCGCAATTTTGAATTTGTAAAAGCGGCACGAGTACTTGGCGTAAGCAACTGGCGCATTATTTATCGCCACATTTTACCCAACGCCTTAGTCGCTACCATTACTTTTATTCCTTTTTTAATTTCAGAAGCCATTGTTGCCCTTACTGCACTCGATTTTTTAGGACTGGGACTGTCTCAAGACTACCCGTCATTGGGAGATTTAGTCAGACAGGGCAAAGACAACCTTCAAGCCCCATGGATTGGCGTTTCCATCTTCATTGTCCTTTCGTCACTTTTGACTTTGCTTATTTTTATAGGCGAGGGTGTTCGAGATATTCTTGATACCAGAAAGGTGCAGCGATGAGTTTACTTAACGTGCAAAAACTAAGTGTTACAGTCAACAACGGGCGCAAAGTTGTAAACAACATCAGCTTTGAACTAAACCGCGGTGAAATATTGGGAATAGTGGGGGAATCCGGCTCCGGCAAATCATTAACCGCACAATCAATATTAGGTCTTTTCCCGTGTCGCCAAACCAGCTCTATTTTGCTGAATAATCAAGAACTTTGCGGTCTAAGTGAAGATAAATGGCAAACAATCCGCGGCAAAAAAATCGGATTTATTTTTCAAGAACCTATGTCTTCACTCAACCCACTACATACAATCGGAAAACAAATCGCCGAAGCCATTCTCGTTCACAACCCGTGCTCCCATACTTCTGCGCAAAAACAAGCCCTTGAGCTCCTTAAAACCGTCGGTATTCCCAATGCGGCTCAGCGCTTGAAAGCCTATCCTTTTGAATTGTCTGGCGGACAACGGCAAAGGGTAATGATTGCAATGGCCATCGCCAACACTCCTGAAATTTTGATTGCCGATGAACCGACTACCGCATTAGATGTTACTGTACAAGAACAAATACTCGATTTGCTACTGAAATTACGCAAAAAAATGAACATGGCAATCATATTTATCAGCCACGATCTCTCTGTAATTCGCAAAATAGCTGATAGAGTACTTGTAATGAAAGACGGACAGATAGTCGAGCAGGGACCAGCCGAAAAAATCTTCACCGCACCTAAAAACGATTACACCAAAACATTAATTAACTCATCTAACATACGGAAAAATATTATTAATTCTAAAAACAAAACAATCCTTGATGCTCAACATATCAAAGTAACATTTCCACTCAAAAAGAACTTTTGGGGAAGGGTAACATCATCTATAAAAGCCGTAAATGACGTATCTTTCGTGTTATCAGGCGGTCAAACACTTGGAATTGTTGGAGAATCCGGATCCGGAAAAAGTACGCTTGGACTTTCTTTGGTAGGAATCAATCGATATGAGGGTGATTTTATCTATAAAAATCAACGCATAACTCCTTCAAATCGACATAATTTATGCAGTAAAATCCAAATGGTATTCCAAGATCCCTATAACTCTTTGAATCCACGAATGAATGTTGAACAAATTATCAGCGAAGGACTTATTGTAAATTGTCCTAAATTATCAAAGGCAGAATTGCATAACCGGGTTATTAAAGCAATAGAGGAGGTTGGTCTGACCGCAAATGACCTTAAAAAATATCCTCATCAATTTTCCGGCGGACAACGACAACGCATTGCAATTGCTCGAGCATTAATCCTAAACCCGGAGCTGGTTGTTCTTGACGAACCGACATCTGCGCTTGATGTTACCATACAAGCTCAAATTATCAAGTTGTTACAACAAATTCAAAACAATCGCGGCATAAGTTATATTTTTATATCTCACGACATGAAAGCCATTAGAGCCATGTCAGATAAAATAATTGTCATGAAAGATGGAAAAATCATTGAGCAAGGATCTGCACAACAAATCTATAACAACCCGCAAAAAGAATATACCAAAAACCTTATAAGAGCCGCTTGCTAGAAAATGATAAATTTTGATATTCGTAAACTTGTAGGGCAATTGCTAAAAAAGCACATATATTTGTCGCATAATTTATATTATGTATAGTTTAATTAAAATCTATACCGTATTGTTATTAATTTATAATATGCTGCAAAATATCACAAAAAACGATTATTTTTTGATTATTTGACTCATAAAAACTATTTCGTCATTGACTATTTTGTGAGTCAGATTTTCATATTCTTGAACCCGAACATCAACACCATGATTTTTTAACCAGTCAATCGAAAAATCTAAAGTTTTATACTGCACGGTTACATCTGATTTTCCATGCAGCATATAAACATCAGGTTTTGAGACCAATTCTTTTGCCAAACAATCTTTACCGGCCACAATCCCTGACAACGCAAAACAGCCGCCTACCCGACCTTTCCTACTCAAAGCCGTAAACAGCGCCATCATTGCTCCTTGTGAAAAACCGGCGACATACGTGCATTCATCGTCCAGTCCGTACAAAGCCTGCATTTCATCAATAAACTCGTTCATCTCACGAGCTCTGATGGTCAATTGTTCTCCGGCTTTGTTATATATTTCGACAATTTCCTCCACAGAAGTCTGCGGATTGCGCCTTTTTCGCTCGACGTCATAAGCTGATACATCATACCATTCAAGCACTTTGCTGTTTTTATGGTGTTTATCTGATTGTGGCGTAACAATAACACATTCCGGAAGCAAAGACGATAAAAGCCCCATATCCGGCGACAAATCGTCCATTGAGCTTTTATAGCCATGTATAAAAACGACCAATTTCTTAGGGTTAAGCGTGTTGCCGTAACTTTTATATTTAAATTTTGACAACTACCTGCTCCGTTTAACTGAAAAATTTGTTATTTTTCGGAAATCCGAACGGCACGAGCTTACCTACCTGTCCTCGATGTCCCAACCAGGTCATCAGCTCTGTCTCCACGCCGACACCGCCCGAACGACTAAAGCTAAACCCGTCTGCTTCATTAAAGAACTGAATATCTGACAATCCGCCGTCCTTGTATTTTTGCAACAAAACGCCGTGTCCACGTGCCATTGTCGGTATTTCTTCCGTCTTAAATATCAATAACTTGCGGTTTTCGCCTACAGTTGCAACCATATTTCCGCTTACTTTAACACAGAATATCGATTTTTCGCCGGCAGCAACATTCATAATCTTACGTCCACTGCGAGTTTGCGCTAAAATATGATTTTCATCAACAATAAAACCTCTGCCGCTATTGGTTGCCAACAAATAGGAAGCTTTAGGTTCAAACACAAACATTGCAGTAATGCTGTCATTATTTGCAATATCAATCATCAAGCGCAACGGCTGACCAAATCCTCTTCCGGTCGGCACATCATTTGCTGATATATTAAAGAACTTACCCGAACTATCCAAAACCACTAATTTGTCAGTAGTTTGTGCATGAATTGCAAACGCCAGTTCATCATCATCCTTAAACTTAAAGTCAGTACTTAAATCAACATGTCCTTTAAGTCCTCTAATCCAGCCTTTTTGCGACAAAATTACGGTTACCGGCTCTTTTTCAATCAAAGCTTCAATCGGAACTTCTACCACATCAGCCACTTCCGAAAACTCGGTTCTGCGTCGTCCAAGAGCTGTTTTTTTGCCAAAACGTTCTTTAGTTTGTTTGATCTCTTCGGCAATAGCTTGCCATTGTTTACTCTCACTGCCGAGCAACTCCTCCAGTCCGGCTTTTTCTCCGCTCAGCTCATCATATTCGTCACGAATTTGGCTTTCTTCCAATCTGCGCAGAGAACGCAGTTTCATATTCAAAATCGCTTCCGCCTGATTATCGGTCAGCTTAAATTCCTTCATCATAACAGCCTTGGCATCATCTTCGCCGCGAATAATTTCAATAATTCGGTCAAGATTGAGATATGCCGTCAAATATCCGGTCAAAATTTCCAATCGATAATTTATCTTATCCAAACGATAATTTGTACGCCTTAACAGCACATTATGACGATGATTTAAATATTCGCGCAAAACTTCCTTTATGCTCATCACTCTTGGAACACCGTCAGAATCAAGCACATTCATATTCATGTTGAAACGGCTTTCCAAGTCTGTCTGCTTAAATAAATGCTCCATCAGCAAATTTGCATCAACTGTACGGCTTTTAGGCTCCAATACAATGCGAACATCTTGCGCAGATTCATCTCTGATATCATTAAGTAACGGAACTTTTTTATTAATCAGCAACTCAGCAATCTTTTCGACGAGCTTGGCTTTTTGCACCATATACGGAATTTCAGTAACCACGATTTGATATTGTCCGTGGCCGAGATCTTCTTTTTCCCACTTAGCCCTAATCCTGAAAACGCCTTTTCCGCTTGTGTAGTTATCCAAAATAGTTTGGAACTTGTCAACAATTACTCCGCCGGTCGGAAAATCAGGTCCTTTTAATTTTTTGACCAGCGGTTCTATCTCACATTGCGGATTATCAATCATATACAATAAGGCATCGCTGATTTCGCTCAAATTATGCGGTGGAATATTGGTTGCCATACCAACGGCAATACCTGATGTTCCGTTGCACAACAAATTCGGAACAGCCGCCGGCATAACCAGAGGCTCACTTTCCTCTCCGTCATACGTATCCATAAAATCGACAGCATTATCATTCAGCCCTTCCATCAAGGCCATAGCAAAATCAGTCAGTCTGGCCTCTGTATAACGCATGGCTGCCGGACCGTCGCCATCAATATTACCAAAATTGCCCTGCCCGTCCACCAGCGGATAGCGAACTGAAAAGTCCTGTGCCAAACGAGCCATTGCACCATAAACAGCACTATCTCCGTGCGGGTGATATTTACCGATGACATCACCGACTACACGTGCGCATTTCTTAAAACCTGATTTTGGATCAAGGTGTAGCTGACGCATTGCATACATCAAACGTCTGTGCACCGGTTTCAAACCGTCTCTCACATCAGGCAAAGAGCGAGACACAATTGTTGACATTGCATACGACAAATAGCGCTTGCTGAGTTCTTCAGCCAGTTGAACATCTTTTATTTTTAATTCAGTTTCCGACATAATTTCTCTTATAATGCTAGATTTTCTAGCAAGCTAGCACGGTTTGGCGGAAATTTCAAGTTGTGGATTTGAAAAAAGTTTTTATTGAGGAAAAATTCTGTCATCTTTAATAAATCCGCCACTTCCGACGGTGTTGGGTTATAATTTTTATCCACAATAAAATGCGGATACATAAACAATTTATTTTTATATGGTTCACCCGATTCTGCACACACAGCCTTACCACTTTTAGGTGATACATAAGCCAAATTCTCGGTTGTTCCCGTGTCTGCACACTCACTCAAATCAAGCCCTACTCCCAAATATTCCAACAAATAAAATTCAAAAAAAGCATAATGAACTCGCCAATTAGGCTCATTTACAAGCTGAAAAAAACTGTCGATATAATAATAAAACCTTTCCAGATTTTCATTTTCCGGCAGACATGCCACCACCAACGAACACAGCCCCGACAAAGCCGCCAGTTTTGCCCCGTCATTCATAAAATTAATTGCCGTCGGCATCAACAGTTCACATTTCATCGAGAGCATATTTTCATCAACTCTGGCATAACAATCAGTACTTATCAAATTACCGATTTGATAAGTGCCTAAATTTTTCTTACTCATAGCCCCGCGCACAAAACCGCACAGCAAACCGTGCTGTTTTGTAACCACCGTTACTATCAGTGAGTTTTCGCCATACTTGCGTAAGGCTACGATATATCCTTCATCCTTAAACTGCATATTTTATTGATAATACAATTATATCGTTTAGCAAGTTTAAAATAAAAAAAGCCCGGTCTCATTGCTGAGACGGGGCTTCCGGTTGTTAGTTAGTTGGTTATTAATTGGCGCAAAGCGCCGCCGCGGTTAGTAGAGGTTCTCTTTCTTCAGCTCGCGCTTGAAGGCCTTGATCTTGACCATAGAGGTCGGGCTGTAGCGCCAGTTGCCTTCATCCTCAGCGAAGATCACGCGGGTGCGTTCTTTGTCGACGAGGCGGCTGATCAAGAACAACTTGCCGTCGGGGTACTCAATCACATTGCCTGGGTCGAGTGTCCATTCCTGCATGCTGGGTGTGCGCTCGATGACTTCACCGGTCCGGAGATCAGTGTACTTTCCGTCTTCTGAGACAATCGCCGGGCGAACCTCCGTAATACGAGGATTATTATATTCCCCATAATCAACTTTCTCGCCCCATTGAGAGATGGATGAAATCAAACTCACGACCTTTGCATTCTTTTCTAACTTCTTCATTTCTAAAAAATTTTTAATAGTGAAACAATAATTCTTTTCTGAAAACATTGATAACATTTTTTGTTTATTTTGTCAATATATTTTTTCAAATTATTTTACATTATCAAAAAGAGCCCTATTTTAAGGGCTCTTTTATTAATTATCAGTTTTGTCAATTATTTTATAATTGATTTTCTAACCTTATCAAAAGCCATTAATTCCGATATTATTCGTTTCATATCGCTCAAATAAATACTGTTCGGCCCGTCAGATAAAGCTTTTTCCGGATTTTCGTGGGTTTCCATAAACACCGCAGCGACTCCGACAGCCACAGCCGCCCGTGCCAAAACCGGTGCCATCTCACGATTACCGCCTGACTTTCCGCCCAATCCTCCCGGTTGTTGTACCGAGTGTGTAGCATCAAATATAATCGGGCAACCTGTATCATTAGCCATCTGCGGAAAAGCCCGCATATCCGTAACCAAGGTGTTATATCCGAACGATGTTCCTCTTTCAGTCAAACAAACTTTATCGTTTCCTGATTCAACGGATTTCATCACCAGGTGTTTCATATCCCACGGAGCCAAAAATTGTCCCTTCTTGATATTTATAACCTTACCTGTCTTAGCGGCAGCTACTACCAAGTCGGTTTGTCTGCACAAAAAAGCCGGAATTTGCAATATATCAACATATTGAGCAGCAATTGCACATTGTTCTCTTTCGTGGATATCGGTCAAAATCGGACAACCGTACAGTTTTTTGATTTCTTCAAAAGTACGCATTCCCTCTTCGATACCGACACCGCGAGGAGAATTTATTGATGTCCGATTCGCTTTATCAAAAGAGGCCTTAAAGATATAATTAACTCCCAGCTCTTTGGTAATCTCTACCAAATGACCGGCAATATCAACCGCATGCTGGCGGCTCTCAATTTGGCACGGTCCGGCAATGATTGCTATCGGCAACTCATTTCCGATTTCAAAATTACCAATTTTAATTTTTTTCTGTTCCATCTCAAAACTCCTCAAATTAAAATGAGAATCTCATCCACATAAACAACACATTGCCGTCATTTTTAATTCCCGGCACATAAGCCGCTTGCAATGCAAACCGATCATAACTTATACCGGCAATCGGCAACGGTAACGGCACCGGAATATAGCTGTATTCGTGGCGTTGTGTCAGGCTCAGGGTGTACCCTGCCCCGATTTTCCACTTTCCGTCATCAGACAAATTCCAGTTATACTGGTAAGCATAGCCGAAGATAGTCTCCAAATAAAAATTGGAATCTTTGAATGCCATTGCATAAAGACCATGCCATTCGTTTCCGTCCCACAAACCTTTACCAAGACCAAATCCCCAAGCTTCTTCGTTATATTTGTTTATATGTCGTTTATCATAAGTCAGGCGATTGTGCCACGCATAAAACGGCACATAAGCATCCAAACGTCCGCAACTCCATGTATCAGCGACATTTTCTTTCAAATTGCCGTACCATTTACTCCACTCAAAAGCCGGAGCTTGTTTCGGCAAAAAAATTAACAATACAAATAAAAAAATAAAAGTCTTTAGTTTCATAATCGTCCTTTATATTTGATTATATTAAACGACTGTTGTCAATTGCCGCCTTGACAAATGCCACAAACAACGGGTGCGGATCAAAGGGTTTTGACTTCAGTTCCGGATGGAATTGGACACCAATAAACCACGGATGCTCCGGTCTTTCAACAATTTCCGGCAACTTACCATCAGGAGATTTTCCGACAATCACCATTCCTGCTTTTTTCAATACCGGCTCATATTTAATATTAACCTCATAACGGTGGCGATGGCGCTCGCTGATATTTTTACTGCCATATATCTGATATACTTTTGACTTTTCGTCTAACACGGTAGGATAAGCACCCAACCTCATGGTTCCGCCTAAATCTCCGCCTTTATGACGAATTTCTTTTGCCCCGTCTTTATCCCATTCGGTCATCAGACCAACAACAGCTTCACAATCATCAGACAACTCACTGCTGTTTGCATTTTTAATTCCGGCAACATTTCGCATAGTCTCAATCACTGCCATCTGCATACCGAAACAAATTCCCAAATAAGGAATATTGTGTTCTCTGGCATATTTAGCGGCCGCAATTTTACCTTCAGTACCACGATTACCGAATCCGCCCGGAACCAAAATTGCACTGACGTCATTAAGAAGCTCATCGGCACCTTGTTTTTCAACATCTTCTGCATCAAGCCACTTAATTTTTACCTTAAAGCGATTAGCCAATCCACCATGTGTCAGTGCTTCTGCCAAAGACTTATATGCCTCTTGCAACTGATATTTGCCGACAATCGCAATTTTTACCTCACCCTCCGGATTTTGCATAACCTCTTCGATGTGCTGCCATTTTGCCAGATCAGGTTCGCTCTTGCTCTCCAGTCCGAAATACTTGCAGACTTGATAGTCCAAGCCTTCTGCCGAATACGCCAAAGGTACGTGATAAATTGATTTTGCATCTAATGCTGCAATTACGCACTCTTCTTTAACATTACAGAACAATGCAATTTTTCTTCTCTCATTTTGCGGAATTTCAATCTGTGAACGACAAAGCAATATATCTGGTTGAATACCATATTCCTGCAACTGTTTGACTGAGTGCTGTGTCGGTTTTGTTTTCAACTCACCTGCAGTCGGAATATACGGCAACAAAGTTAAATGCACAAACATTGTACGATCACGTCCCAGCTCATAAGCCAGCTGACGAATTGACTCCAAATATGGTTGCCCCTCAATATCACCGACTGTTCCGCCGATTTCACACAACACAAAGTCTTCATCAGTTACATCGCCCAAAATAAACTCTTTGATTTCATTGGTAACATGCGGAATAACCTGTATTGTTGCGCCCAAATAATCACCATGGCGCTCTTTATCTAAAACGCGCTGATAAATCTTACCGCTGGTTACACTATCATGTTTTGTCGCCGGAATTCCCGAAAAGCGCTCATAGTGTCCCAAATCCAAATCGGCTTCTGTGCCGTCATCTGTTACATATACTTCACCATGTTGACAAGGGTTCATTGTTCCCGGATCAACATTCAAATAAGGATCAAGCTTGCGCAATCTTACCTTAAAGCCTCTTGCTTGCAGCAGAGCTGCCAACGAAGCCGAAGCCAAACCTTTACCGAGTGACGAGACCACACCGCCGGTAATAAATATAAATCTTGTTTTATTACTTGTTTTATCAGCCATTTTACAAACACCATTACTCATTTAAAAAGCGACAGGGACACCTTGGCAATTCAAGGTGTCCCATATTTTTGAAAATCCGTTCATTATTATTTCTCTGCGGTTGGCGCTACCGGAGCAACCGGTGCACTCTGTTGAACCGGAACCTGCTCCACAATAGATTTTGCCGCAGTCTGTGTCATATGCCCTTTATAATATAAAGACAACGACATACTGGTAATAAAGAACAATGTTGCCAATATAGCAGTTGCTCTGGTTAAGAAATTACCTGTTCCCCTTGCTGTCAAAAAGCTCGAGGCACCATTACCGCCGCCGAGACCATCTAAAGCACCGCCTGAAGAACGTTGCAACAAAATAAACGCAACCAAAAAGATTGCAATCATCAAATGTAGTACCAATAAAACTGTGCTCATCTTTATCCTCTTTCATTAACAAACTGATTTTGCAATTGCCATAAAATCTTGAGCTTTCAGACTTGCGCCGCCGATCAAAGCTCCGTCGACATCAGGCAAAGACAAAAATTCTTTTGCATTGGCCGGTTTTACCGAACCGCCATACAATATACGCATTTTGTTGGCAACAGACTTGCCCAATTTTTTGGCCAAAACTGCGCGTACTGCGGCATGGACTTCTTCCACATCTTTGGCAGTCGGAGTTTTACCTGTACCGATGGCCCAAACCGGTTCATATGCAATAACTGTATTTGATGCATCGGCATTTTCCGGAACCGAACCCAAAATCTGTTTTGAGCAAACATCAATTGTTTTGCCCTCATCACGCTGTTTTTCTGTTTCACCGATGCAAATAATCGTCTTCAACCCGTTTTCATAAGCGGCAGCAGCCTTTTTAGCCACCAACTCATTGCTTTCGTTGTGGTCGGCTCTTCTTTCCGAGTGTCCCAAAATAACATAACTGCAACCCAAATCTTTGAGCATTGCCGGACTTATATCGCCGGTATGCGCACCTTTAACGGCAAAATGGGCATCTTGTGCACCGAGAGCGACCTTTGCTCCGCGCAGAGCCTTTTTAACCGAATATAACAAAGTAAAAGGCGGGCAAACCAAAAATTCGCATTGCGGACGACCGAGTTTTTTAACCTCTGTAGCGACTTCTTTGGCCAAATTAACGCCGTCTTCCAGCATACCGTTCATTTTCCAGTTGCCGGCAATTAAGATTTTTCTTGTCATAATTCAATCCTCAATCATTTAACATTGCCCCTCTTTTAGCATACTAAAAAAATATTTTCCAGTTTAAAAAACTTTTCAACACCAATATTTTGTAATTGCATAAAACGACAAATCTATTATATTGACACCCAGTATATAATTTTAAGGACAATGAAGAATGATTACTAAATTACGCCAAGCTCAAGATTCGTGGATTGCAAAGCTCATTTTTGCACTTACCGCATTGAGCTTTATGTCTTTGTTTGGAATTTCAGGATATCTTAATCGTGCTGCCGCCAACCCTGCCGTAATCAGGGTAAACGACAACAAAATAAGTCTTGCCGAATTTAATATGCAACTTGAAGAACAGATTCGCATGGCTCGCAAACTTTTCGGCGACAATATCGAAATCACTGATGAAATGCGCAACGCCATGGCCAATGAATTGGTTCAAAAAGACCTTAGCGAATTGATTGTTAAAGAAGTTGCCGCCCAAAAACATATTTATGTTGGTAACGACTTGGTTCGCAACATCATTATGTCGCAGCCACAGTTTCGAGAAGAAGACGGTAGTTTTAATCCGGCTCGTTTCAAAAACTTCTTGTCCGCATCAAACTTTACAGAACAGCGCTATGTTGAAAGCATTCGCAACGACCTGATGAAAAGTTTCCTCATTAACACTCCGGTCAGCGGCATCAAACCGTCCAAAACTCTGGTCGACCTGACCGCCAAAGCCGAAAGCCAGCGCAAAGTATTCAAATACATTGAAGTTGACGCCGACAAGGTCAAAATTGATCGCAAAATTACCGATGAGGAAATCGAGCAGTATTATAATGATTTTGCCACTGAATTGGTTGAACCCGAAGTTCGTGACATTACCGTATTGGAATTGACCTTTGATGATATTGCCAAACAAGCAGAAATCAGCGAAGAAGACATCAACGAATTTTACAACAACAACATTGAGCGCTTTGAAAAGCCTGAAACTCGTGAAGTATTGCAAATGCTGTTCGCCGATCAGGAAAGCGCCGACAAAGCAATAAAAGCCCTCTCTTCCGGAGGAGAATTTTATGCCACCGCTAAAGAACTGGCTGACCAAAGCAAAGAAGATACCGAACTTGGCTATGTCTCAAAAGATATGCTCATTGCGGAAATTGCCGATGATGTTTTTGCCGCTCGCAAAAATGATGTTGTCGGTCCGGTAGAATCCGAACTCGGCTGGCATATTATGAAAGTAAAAGACATCAAACCCGGCTCCAAAATGGACCCCAAACTTGCCCGTGCCCAAATTATTGATGCCATCGGTACCGAAAAGGCATATGAAAATGCTTATGAAATAACCAAAGAAATTGATGACAAAATCGGATCCGGCTCATCTCTCGAAGACGTAGCCAAAGAGCTTGGTGTTGCCCTCAAAACCGTAAAAGGTTTGACCGACACCGCTCAAAGCCCTTATACCGAAGTTGCTTTTTCATACAATCAGGGAGAAATCTCTCAAGCTGAGGAAACAGACAACGGGTTTGTTTTTGTCCGTGTTGACAATGTTGTCGATTCTCATCCGCAAGATATTGCCGCTGCTACACCAAAAATCAAACAACTCTGGGAAGAGAATGAAAGATCGGCAATTGCGCAGGAGATTATCAATGACGTTACCAATGATTTGGAAGGTGGAGACAAGATAGATGAAGTTGCCGGTCGTTATCATCTCAAACTCAATACGACTGACGCCCTCACCCGCAGCCAAACCTTTGCCGGCTTAAAACAAGCGCAAATGGTTGAACTGTTTAACGACAACAGCAACGGCAAACAATTTACCGTTGGCGGAAAAACTATCATCGCCGTTGCCGATCGCAGCGTTGCTCCGCGCGAAATGACCGAACAGGATATGGATATTATCAACCGCCGTCTCAACCTTGACATTAGCCAACAAGCTGCTTCTCAGCTTATCAACAGCTATGGCGACAAATACGACGTCCGTGTAAAATATCGCCAGCTCGGTCTTGAGGACTAATCGACCTCTGTTTTTTTGAAAACCGCTCTCCTTCGAGGGCGGTTTTTTGTTGGAAATTAATGTACTTTTAACGGTTTAAAGGTTATACTGTACGATAGATTATAGTCTAAAGCATGAGGTGTGTTATGAAAAAAATATCTCCGGTTATGGTTGCGTTATTGAGTTCAACGTTTTTGTCAGCGCCGGCGTGGGCGGTTGATGTAAATGCTGATTACTTGAACTCTTTAACCGGTCCGAAAATTAGCTGGTCAGATAGCGAAGGAACTGCGGTAACTATTGGCGAACAAACTTTTTATTATAACTATAACAAACCCGATGACTATACCGAAACTAGTGCTCGGCTAGATTCATTAACACAAGATAATGTATCTTCAAAGGTTATAAAAGATATTACGGGAAGTGGTGGATATGGCGGTGCTATTTATCTCAGCGGACAAGATTACAATAGTATTGATATAATGTCTGATTTTGTAAACAATACTGTTTCACAAATTTCTTCAAACCAAGGAGCGGGTTCTGCTACATATACTTCAAGCTATGGTGGAGGCATTTATAACAGCCAATCATCAGTTGGAAATATCATAGGTAATTTCATCGGAAACTATACCCAAGCGAATAGTAGCGGTTATAGTACTCAAGCTGTTGGTGGAGCCATCCATAATAATTATGGTACAATTGGTAATATAACAGGTGATTTTGTCGGTAACTATGCTCAAGTAACATCTCAAGGCGGCTATTATCCTAAAACATATGGTGGTGCAATTTATAATTCCTATAATTCTACAATTGGTGATATAAGCGGTAATTTTATTAGTAATTACTCTCAAAGTTCTTCTTGGGCAGATGGCGGTGCTGTGTATAATCAAGGAACGCTAGGTAATATAAAAGGTAATTTTGTTGGCAATTATGCCTACGGGAGTACTGTTAATGGTGGTGCGATTTATAATGCTGGAGAAATGGGCAATATAATCGGAGATTTTATTAACAATTATGCTTATTCAACCTATGATAGTGTAGCAGGTGGTGCTATCTATAATCCGTCACAAATTGGCGATATATTTGGAAATTTTATAAATAATCATGCTTATACTCAAGGTGATGCTTCGGCTTCTGGTGGTGCTATTTATGTTGGCACGGGCAGTTTAAATAATATTTCAATTGATTTTATTGGCAACTATGTTGAAGCGGCAAATGGAACAGCTTCGGGAGGTGCCATTTATATTGCCAGCTCTGATGAGGGAAGAAATGCAACGTTCGGAAAAATATCCGGAATGTTCACAGATAACCACGCTTCCGGTAAGGCGGCTTTGGGAGGTGCAATAGCCAGAAATACAGTTGTAAAACCATTGAACGATAGTAAAAAAAGTACGAATATAGAAGATTCAACATTTGATAGTAATTATGTTAGTTCTACAGGGGACAATGCATATGGTGGTGCTATATATAATGATTTTTATGTACGCAGATATTCAGAAGCTGATGGTGTAGATTTTGCTGACGCTAAAAGTGATGTAGCATTAAATTTAATTAATACAAATTTTATTAATAATTACGCTAATTCTAACAGCGGCCGAGCTTTTGGAGGTGCTATTTATTCAACAGGTGATGTTAATATTATTGCTGACAATGGTAAAACTTCACTGTTCTCCGGTAATACTGCTAATGATGAAAGCAATGCTATTTATATGCGATCATCTAATTTCGTTACTTATGATGACCATACAGCAGAGGTAGAACCTGATTTACTTTCCAACCTTAATTTAAGTGCTACAGACAAAGGTGTAATTCAGTTTGATGATGCTATTGACGGCGACGGATACAATATCAACGTTTCGGGCGACGGCAGCGGCGTTGTCAAGTTCAACAACTTGGTCAAAAACGTTACCAACTTTACTTTGGGAGCAAATTCTATCACCCACTTGGGCTTGAACTCTAAAGTTTATGC
>CACWLK010000003.1 GCA_902761715.1 uncultured Rhodospirillales bacterium
TTATAGCCAAATTGTCAAAGTTCTCAACCGTCTTGAAAAATCCGACTTCACCTTCGTTTGAACCAAGAACATTTATGTTATAATATTGTCCGTCTATATTATCATTGAAAGTTATTGCGCCATTGTTTGTGCCGGCAAGATTGAGATCAAGCTTTGAGTCGCTCGCACCTGCCATATAAATAGCATTACTCTCACCATTAACCGTATTACCTTCAAACAATGACGTACCATCATTAGCAGTAATTAATAAATCCTTCGAAGAATAGATAGCACCGCCATGCGAACTATCATTACCGATAACTGCATTATTTATAAAATTAGCGTTTTCAATTTCTTGAATTGTTCCGCTGTTGTGAATAGCACCGCCATAGGCATAATTAGTGGTGCTCTCGGCGGTGTTTCCTACAAACGTACCGCTTAACTTACCGATATTTCCGCCGGAATTATATTTTCCGTTATTAATTGCACCGCCCAAAATATACGCATTTGCGGCTTTAGCGTGATTGCCGATAAAATTAGCATCAATTTCGTTTATGGTTCCATGATTATCAATTGCGCCACCATGGACATAGTTACGACCTGTCGTATACCCGTAATTGTTTACAAAATTGCCGCCGACTTTATCAACAACAACACTTGCGCTTGCTGTTGATTCCAAATAAATTGCCGGCCCTAAAGAATAACCGGAAGTTGATTCTGAATGGTTGCCTAAAAAATCTCCGCTGATGTTTCCGATAGTAACATTACCGACAGCGCTGATAGCCCCGCCTTTTGCCGAGCTGTTTGTCGCAGTAGCAGTATTGTTCACAAAATCTGACTCTATGTTAATATCAGCTCCGCTTAAGCTGGTGGCTGCAATGGCACCGACATTTCCGGTTCCGGTAATATTAGAAAACAGCTTGTGATAAACATTATCAGCCGTGATACTATTGCCAATTGCAGTAGATGTTTCCTCGTAATCCGTGGGTTTGGTATAGTTATAATAAAAAGTTTTGTCCCCGATTGTAACCTCGGTACCTTCATTTTCTGACCAGCTTGTTTTTGAACCGGTAAGACCATTAAGATAGTCAACGTCAACATTTACATCAGCCGCCCACGCCGGCGCTGACAAAAACGTTGAGCTTAACAATGCAATCACAACAGATGGCAGGTTTTTCATAACACACCTCACAACTTTAGACTATAATATATTGTACAGTATACCTGTTCAACTGTTAAAAATGCCTTAATTTCCAACAAAAAACCGCTCTCAGAGGAGAGCGGTTTTTGCTTTAACAGGAGTAAGCTATTTTACTTCTTCAAAATCGGCATCAACAACACCGTCATCTTTGGGCTGTTCGCCGCTGTTTCCGGCGGTTGCACCCATGTCAGGTCCTTGTTGAGCACCGGCATTTGCTCCGGCTTGTTTATACATAGCCTCACCGAGTTTTAATGAAGCCTGCATCAAACTTTCGGTTTTTTCTTTAATTGCCGCTGCATCATCAGCTTCAAGAGCGGTCTTGAGAGCTTTGATTTCGGTTTCAATAGCCTTTTTATCGGCTTCAGAAATCTTGTCGGCATTTTCTTTCAAAGTCTTTTCGGTGGCATGAACCAAACCTTCAGCCTGGTTACGAGCCTCAACAACTTCTTTCTTCTTCTTATCAGCTTCGGCATTTGCCTCTGCATCTTTTACCATCTTTTCGATATCCGCATCTGACAAACCGCCGCTGGCCTGAATACGAATTGCTTGTTCTTTGTTTGTGGCCTTATCTTTTGCCGAAACATTAACAATACCGTTGGCATCAATATCAAATGTAACCTCAATCTGCGGCATGCCGCGTGGTGCTGGCGGAATTCCGACCAAATCGAACTGACCGAGCAACTTGTTGTCAGCGGCCATTTCGCGCTCACCTTGGAATACACGGATTGTAACCGCAGTTTGTCCGTCTTCTGCAGTAGAGAAAACTTGGCTCTTGCGGGTCGGAATGGTGGTGTTGCGGTCAATCAAGCGTGTAAATACACCGCCCAAAGTTTCAATACCCAAAGACAACGGAGTAACATCGAGCAACAAAACATCTTTAACATCGCCCATCAATACACCGCCCTGAATAGCGGCGCCGACGGCAACAACTTCATCAGGGTTAACACCTTTATGCGGATCTTTTCCGAAAATTTCTTTAACTTTTTCTTGGACTTTCGGCATACGTGTCATACCGCCGACCAAAATAACTTCTTTGACTTCTCCGGCACTCAATCCGGCATCTGCCAAAGCTTTTTTGCACGGAGCAACAGTGCGCTCAATCAAATCATCAACCAAAGATTCCAGTTTTGCTCTGGTCAACTTGATATTCAGGTGTTTAGGACCGGTTGCATCTGCAGTAATAAACGGCAGGTTAACATCTGTCTGAGTAGCCGAAGACAGCTCAATTTTGGCTTTTTCTGCGGCTTCTTTCAAACGTTGCAAAGCCAAACGGTCGTTTTTCAAATCAATACCGCTTTCTTTCTTAAATTCATCAGCCAAATAGTTAACAATGCGTTGGTCAAAGTCTTCACCACCGAGGAATGTATCACCGTTTGTGGACTTAACCTCAAATACACCGTCGCCGATTTCCAAAATAGAAATATCAAATGTACCGCCGCCCAAGTCATAAACTGCAATTGTTCCGCTGGTGTTCTTGTCCAAACCATAGGCCAAAGCAGCGGCAGTTGGTTCGTTGATAATACGCAAAACATCAAGTCCGGCAATTTTACCGGCATCTTTAGTGGCTTGACGTTGAGAGTCATTAAAATATGCCGGTACTGTAATAACCGCCTTGTCAATCGGCTCACCCAAATAAGCCTCTGCATATTCCTTAATTTTTTGCAATACGATTGCTGAAATCTGTGAAGGAGCATATTTTTGGTCTTTTACTTCTACCCAAGCATCACCATTGTCGCCGGAAACAATTTTGAACGGCACTAACTTCTTGTCTTTTTCAACTTCAGGAGAGTCGAAACGACGACCGATCAAACGTTTAATTGCAAACAATGTGTTTTCCGGGTTGGTAACAGCCTGACGTTTTGCCGCCGCACCGACCAAACGCTCATTGTCCGTAAAAGCAACAATAGAAGGGGTTGTTCTTGCACCCTCACTGTTTTCCAAAACTTTGGCATCTTTGCCTTCCATAACGGCAAAGCAAGAGTTGGTTGTACCCAAATCGATACCGATAACTTTATTGCTCATAATTTGTTTCCTTCATTAAAACCTGTTAAAATCTTTTCTACCTCGTTATATAGGGAACAAAAAAAGCCGATGCAAGTGCACCGGCAATTTTTTTTTATAATTTTAATTATTTTTATTCAATATCAAAACCGTTTTTGCCGTTTTCAATCATTGATGTAACAAAGGCAAAGTCGTTTTGGTTGCACGAATAAATACGATACAAAATATCGCCGGCCATAACCGATTCTCCGCTTTTGCGGAAAATATCGACCCCGGCTCCGGCATATTGACCGGCACCGGCCAATATGACAATACGGCTGATGAATGCAGTATTAATTCTGGCAACAGTACCGTCTTTTTCGGCGACGACATCACGTGTCAAATGTCCCAATTGAGAAGACTCAACTTTTCCCTGCGTTTTCAAAATCATATCAAATACATCAAACGCTTTTCCGCTCTTGAGCAACTCTTTTGCCACCAAATATCCTTGTCCGCCACGCAATTTGGGATCAAACTCAAGAATCCGTCCGGCCATAAACAATGCTTTTTCACGCAAATCGTCAGGGGCATCTTCACGATTTTTCAGCACCTTTAGAACATCTCTCGCCTCAAGTGCGGCACCAACACCGGCACCTATCGGTTCGCTTCCGTCGGTAATGGTAACATCAACATACAATCCCAACATATCACCGACATATTCGATAATTTTACGCAAATGCATCGCTTCGGCAGAATTTTTAATTCTCGCTCTCGGTCCAACCGGAATATCAATCAATAAATGCGTAATTCCGGTAGCCAACTTGTTTGCGAGCAGTGAAGCCACACCTCGCTCAAGAGTTGACAGCCCGTTTTGTTGTTCAACGCGCGAAATTATTCTGTCTGCTTCACAAATTTCAATTTTTTCAGCATCAACGATAGCTCCTCTGCGCTCCAAAACCTGTTTTTTCAAACTGCGGGTATCAATGCTGACATTGGCCAAAGTTTTCATGGTGTCAAGAATTGTTGCGCCTGACAACGACGATGACGAAACAATTTTCGGCATCGGCAAACCATAAGCCGCCACAATCGCCGTAATAATCAAATCAACCTTATTGCCGGGAATCTCGTCCATGCACTGATAGTCAGCGACAATGTCTTCTGAACCCCAATCAATACTCTTATCACCGCGCAAGGCTTCAGTTAAATCCAAAATTTCGTTTGGCGTAATAAAAGAATTCATTGCCACCAAAAAAGAGGCAATATCCATGTTTGAGTACCGATTTTCCGAAATATCGTTTACAATTGCGGCATAATCTTTTGCACTTAAAACATTACCCGAAATTTTGCGCTTTACCGCATTTAATGACGGAGCCGGCGGAGTGAGCGTGAGGGTAATTTTTGAGCCTTCCGGCAGTCCCATTTGTGCAAATGCTTCAGTATTCAGCCCTAACTCGTCGGGGCGCACCATTTTGTTGTCAACAATCTGCAAAAAGGCAAACACCGGCTTGGTTCCGCCGTGAATTTCAATTCGGGTCAGCGACTTAATATTATCAACTTTATAAATCGTGCAATCTTTATTGATATACGCAATATTTTCGTTAAACGAACGAACCGGAATATGTTTAAGTACAAGCATAGCCTTCTCCATTAAATAGTAGTCATATCGACACAGTTTAGGCTTTTCAACTATGCCGATTTTTTATTCTTTTCGCCCCGTTGCTCAGCCTGTGAAGGCCTTTTGTTGGTCAAAATCTGCAATACGGTTGCCAAAGTGTTTTTCATCTCGGAGCGATGAACCACAATATCAACCATACCGTGTTGCCGCAAATATTCAGCCTTTTGGAAACCCTCCGGCAATTTTTCGCGAATTGTTTGCTCAATAACACGCGGTCCGGCAAAACCAATCAAACAGCCTTTTTCGGCAATATGAATATCTCCCAACATCGCAAACGACGCCGAAACACCGCCGGTTGTCGGATCCGTCATAATCGACACAAACGGCAGACCGCTCTCCTTAACGCTGTTTACGGCCGAAACCGTCCTTGCCATTTGCATCAAAGACAAAATGCCTTCTTGCATACGTGCACCGCCCGAGCTGGCCACCGTAACCAACGGAATTTTGCTTTTCAATGCAATATCCGCCGCCTTAACAATGCCTTCTCCGACAGCCATGCCCATTGAACCGCCCATAAAAGCAAAATTCAGCGCCGCAACCACGCATTTTACGCCGCCGATACTGCCTTTTGCTACGACAATTGCATCATCACGACCGGTGGCCTTGCGATACGAGCGTAACCTTTCGGTATAACGCTTGCTGTCTCTAAACTTTAAGGGGTCTTCTGGCGTCTGCTTGAGCGCAACTTCGGCATATAACCCGTTGTCAAACAACATTTTTAAGCGCTTGTCCAAATAAAGTCGCAGATGATAATCGCACTCAGGACAAACATACCAAGTCTTTTTCAGCTCTTTAGTAAAAAGCAATTTGCCGCAATTTGGGCATTTAAGCCACAAATCATCGGCAATTTCTTTTTGAGCCGTCTTTTTAATTTTTGGTCGAACAAAATCCGAAAGCCAGTTCATTGTTTATTCCTTTAGATTGTTACAAACACCAAAAGTCCTCTTGTTTAGGCTTTTTCTTAAATATTGATGACAATTTTTGTTTAAACTTTGCGGTTTTCGTGGGATTCGCTTCCGTAACCGCAGTTGGCTCTGAATGTTTAAGGTTTTCGATGTTTTCGTTCAAACCTTCAACTTTCTCTACCAATTTTTGTTTTTCAACATTCAACTTTTTGTTTTGTTTTCTTTGCGCCCGCAAAGCTGAGCGCAAAGAAGAATAAGCTGCCCAAGTATCAAACTTGCCGGCAATATAACCGATTAATACCAAAGCAATAATTACAACACTCATCTTGGCTTTGATATCAATGTAAAACGGCCACAAGTTTATTACGACCATATCGCTGTTCATTACCGCTAACACCGCAACGGCAACCACTAAAACCAGTCCGATTATAAATCTGAAAAAACTCATGGCGTTTTTCCTTTCAAAAAGTTTACTTGTTTAACATATCGTATAAACGCTTACCTGCCTTGAAGTGAGGAATATTGCGTGCTTCAACTTTGAGTTTTTCGCCGGTGCGCGGGTTTTTGGCAATGCGTTCACTGCGAGAACGTACCGAAAATGCACCGAAACCTCTGAACTCAACTCTCTCACCGCTAGCCATAGATTTGATAACGCTGTCGAGAATTACAGATACGATTTTTTCAATGTCTTTTACTGTTAAATTAGGGTTTTTAGCAGCAATTTTTTCAATCAATTCAGATTTAGTCACTTTTTTATCCTTTTCTTAATCAAGTTGTTATTGTTATATGTGATAAACGTAAGTTAGCGGCTTTTCTTTAATAAATCAATAGCCGTATTTAAAAAATCCATAAATTATACAGCCTCCCGTTGAGGAGATTCTGCTTGTGCAGAGCGCTGTTCCAACTCTATGTCTTCTATTCTTTCAGCCCTGTTGACAATTTTTGTTGCCGAAACTTTTATTTCTTCAATATCTTTTACCGATTGTTCAAAATGTCGCGACAAATTATCTACTCTTTCGCTCAATCGGCTGACATCTCCAGCCAACAGTCCGACTTCTTTTTGTATAATTCCCGCTTGCTGCTGCATGGTCGCATCTTTCAGCACCGCCCGCACCGTATTAAGCAAAGCCATCATCGTTGTCGGTGAAACAATCCATACTTTTGATTTATAAGATTCTTGTACTACGTCTTCAAAGTTTGAATACAGCTCTGCATATACGCTTTCGGCCGGAATAAACATCAGCGCCGATTCGGCTGTCTCTCCCGGTATAATATATTTTTCGGCAATATCTTTTATGTGCTTTAATACTGCAACCCTGAACAATCTTTCGGCTTCAACTTTTTCTCTGGCATTTTCAGCTTTTCTGAGCGTTTGATAACTCTCAAGCGGAAATTTTGAATCAATAACGATTGTGCCGGGCGGATTAGGTAGTCTGATAACGCAATCGGCACGCTTTTGGTTGGATAAAACGCATTGAAAAGCATATACCGATGCCGGCAAGACTGATACAATTAAATCATGTAGCTGAATTTCGCCAAAAGCCCCCCTTGCCTGTTTGTTGGACAATATTTCCTGTAAAGAGACAACCTGCTCGGAAAGTGATGCTATCTTTTGTTGTGCCGCATCGATCGCCACCAGTCTTTCGCGCAGGCTTGACAGTGTTTCATTAGTTTTTGAGGCAGATTGTTGCAGTCCGTTTCCCACATTTTGCGTAACCTGAAACAGTCTTTCGTCAATCATATTTAAGAGCGAAAGTTTCTGCTCGGCAATTGCTTGGGAAATTTTGTTTTGTTCCAATGAGGCATATTGCGACATTTGTGCCAATCGTCCGATTAATTCCGACTGATACCTTTCCATTGCACTGAAAATCGTCCCTTTTCTGACCAATACTGCAACTATGACCACCAGCGCAAGCATGCCCAAAGCCACTGCAGATGTTAACAAAAATTCATCAGACAACGATATTTCCATGATTATCCTTTGGTGCTTTCAACCTCAATATGGTGTCCCATTTCCAAAATTTTATCATTACGTTGCTTTTTCAACTCTTCTCCGCTTAGTGTCATAAGCTCTTGCAGGTGGCGATAAATAGTCTCGTCAACTTTTTCTATTGCGGCGACCATGTCTCTGTGAGCACCGCCTACCGGTTCGGTAATAATTTCATCAATTACCCCGAAATGTTTCAAGTCCTGAGCTGTCAGTCGCAGAGCTTCGGCCGCTTCTTTGGCTTTTTCGGCGGACCGCCATAAAATTGATGCGCACCCTTCGGGAGAAATAACCGAATAAATAGAGTTTTCCATCATCAAAATACGGTTTGCCGTAGCAATGGCGATTGCTCCGCCGGAACCTCCCATTCCGATAACTACGGAAATAATCGGTACATGCAGCTGCAAACACTTTTGTATTGATGCGGCAATTGCTTCAGCTTGTCCTCTGGCTTCCGATTCTACACCCGGATAAGCTCCGTCCGTGTCCACAAAGCAAATTACCGGCATATTAAATTTTTCGGCCATATCCATAAGCCGCTGTGCTTTGCGATAACCCTCCGGCTTAGCCATTCCAAAATTATATTTTACTCGAGTTTCCAAATCCACGCCTTTTTCCTGACCGATTACCACTACCGAAATACCGTGATAACGTCCGATACCGCCAATCATGGTCGGATCATCGGCAAACATGCGATCGCCACACAGCGGTACAAAGTCGTCAATTAAAGATTTAACATAATCAAGACATTGTGGTCTTTTGGGGTGGCGGGCAATCTGCACTCTTTGCCACGGAGTCAGGTTTGCATAAGAGAGTTTAATTTGCCGCTCAAGTTTAAGCTGCAAGCGATTCAACTCTTTATCTATATTAACATCGCTGTCTTTGGCTAAAGCGGTTACGGTTTTGATTCTGTCCTCAATTTCAACAATTTTTCTTTCAAAATCCAAAACTACATTTGTTTCATCACTCATTTTACAACTCTTTTATTGTTCTCAATTGTGTATGCAATAGCACAAAATCTTTCAAATTTCGACAATTATTTTTGCTATATGTGAATAGCCTTTGTTTTCAGGGTGATAACCTTAAATATTTGGTTGAAATCTGCTTCGAAAATTACTAGCATAATACAAAACTGTTTTTTACGGAGATAAAACGTGCTTACTTTCAGCTTTTTTGCTACTATGTTTGCCAGCATAATGTGGCTGGTTTATGTCTGCATCTACCTTAGTGTCCGCCTTGCCGGAATTGATTTAACGTCGCTCGGACTGGTTGATACCGCTTTGTACACGGCAATAATCTTTTTGCCGCTGGCCGTCTTTTGGTCAATTTGGGGACGCTTTTATAACCTTAGCCACGAAAAAAAGTTACAAAAACAGCTTAATATTCTTTCCTCGCAACTGACTCAAAACCGTGAATATTCTGATGTTATGGCCCGCATTATGCTTAAAAATTGCCAACAACAGGTGCATGCCTTTGCTTTAAGCAAGGTTGATTTATATATCAGTGAGATGAACGAAATTTTATCCGATGTTCTCCAACGTTATGAATTTTTGGATAAAACTTATTATAATACCGTAATCAGAACGGTTGCGCAGGGCAATCGCTGGGGGTTTGCCAAAGCCGTAGTTGATCTTTACAATAAAGATTCCGAATTTGAAAAGAAACTTACTAAATCTGCTCGCTCCCACCCGTTACTGGCCGGCAGTATAACTGAGTTTTGTGCCAATTATACCCGACTTTTGCGCCTTTTGAAAGACCACGACGAGGACAATATTTTGCAAGATATTATAGAGACCGGAGCTCTTGGTAAAGTTTTTGCGGTTTTTGCCGCCGTTGTCCGCAACCTGCATGAGCCGGAAATTGAAAAAGAGGTCATTGATATCAAGGCATATCGTGACACCGGTCCCGAACTGCGTGATGATGAACGCTTCTTTAAGGACGACGACACATCTGATAACGAAGATTCGTCTGTTTCTGAGGCTCCCGTTACTGCCACCAAACACCTGAATCTGCTGAAAAAAATTATCGCCCGTTTTAAACCGACGGCAGATGACAATGTTGAGGACGAAAAAGAGCACAACGATCCGCTCAGTATAGCACTGGAACGCAGTTTCGGGGATGAGCCGACAATTGAGGCTCCGTCATTTTTATCTGCGCCACAATCTGATGACGTTGTTGAACAAGTAATACACTCTCCGGCACCGGCCGAAGAGGAAGAAGATACATCTAATCGTTTTGCTTTTGACAGCACCACTCGAACCATAAAAAACCTGCAAAAAGAGTGGGAAGATATGAAGAAAAACAACTTTGCTCCGACAATTCAGGATAAAACCGCAGATGAATAGGTTAATCTGCCTGATATTTTGCTTTTTGTTTTTGCCGACAATTGCCTCGGCTCGTCCGCTGAATCATATAGCGCTGTATGGTGATGCTAAATATACCGGAAATTGGCAATCTTTTGAATATGTACGCCACGATGCCCCCAAAGGCGGTCGGGTTGTGCTGCCGGCATATGGTACTTTTGACAACTTTAATCCGTTCATATTCAAGGGGATAGCCGCCCCGCAGGTGGCTGATTTGACTCTCGATTCGCTGGCATTTGTTCCTGCTGATGACGTTACCGTTGCTTATCCTCTTTTGGCCAAGAGTTTTGAGCTGACTAAAGAATATGTCGGATTTTTTCTTGATGAGAGAGCCAAGTTCAGTGACGGAACTCCGGTTTTGGCTGATGATGTTATTTTTAGCTTCAACAGCCTGATAGAAAAAGGCTCGCCCTTCTACAAAATATATTATTCAGATGTTGAAAAAGTAGAAAAAATCAACGATCGCCATGTCCGTTTTTGGTTCAAACCCGAGAGCAACAATAAAGAACTTCCTCTGATTATTTCTCAAATCAAGATATTTTCGGCAAAAGACTGGCAGGGTAGGGATTTTTCCAAACCGGAACTGCGTGCTCCGCTTGGTAGCGGCTCATATGTTCTGGATAGCTACTCTCCTAATAAATATTTGATTTTTAAGCGTAATCCTGCTTATTGGGGGCAAGACATACCTTCTCGCCGCGGCTTTTATAATTTTGATGAAATCCGTTATGACTATTACCAAGATACCACGGTAACGCTTCAGGCTCTCTTTGCCGGCAATATTGATATGCGCGAGGAATACATTGCCAAAATATGGGTAACCGGATACAACAACGAACTGGTTAAAAGCGGACAAATCATAAAAGAGAACATCTCGCACAATAACACGGCTCGTTTGCAAAATTTCGGTTTTAACCTCCGCCGCGCTAAATTTTCGGACCCTCGTGTGCGTGAAGCAATAGATTGGGCTTTCAATTATGAGTGGGCCGGCGAAAATCTGTTTTATAACCAATATTCACGCTTGTTCAGTTACTTTACTAACAGCGGAATGGAAGCAACCGCACTTCCGCAGGGACGTGAACTGGAAATCCTTAATAAATATAAAAAAGAACTTCCTGAAAGTGTATTTACAAAAGCTCCCTCAAACCCGATTTATGCCGATATAAAATCGTCGAGGGACAATTTGCGCCACGCCGTAAAACTCCTGCAAGAGGCTGGCTATGACTTTGTTGATGGCAAAATGACCAATCTCCAAACCGGAGAACCGCTTGAAATTGAGGTGCTTAGCAATTCTGCAAATGGCAGTTCGTTTACTCGGGTTATGTTGCCGTTTATCAGCAATCTTGCCAAAATCGGCATTAAAGCCGAGTTTCGCAATGTTGAAGTCAACGTGTTTAAGAACCGTCTTGATAATTTTGATTTTGATATGGCCATTTTAACTTTTCCGATCAGCCAACTCCCCGGCAATGAGCAAAAAGAGTTTTGGGGCAGCGCTTCTGCCGATATCAAAGGCAGCTATAACCTGCTTGGCATCAAAAATCCGGTGGTTGACAAGATTGTTGATGGCTTAGTTACCGCCCAAAACAAAGAAGACTATGTTGCCCATATTAAAGCACTTGATCGAGTGTTGCTCAATGGTCACTATATGATAATGCAGTGGTATTCTCCATACGAGCGTATTGCCTACCGCAACCGCTTTGATCATAAAAAAACAAAATTAAAAATCGGCTTTCAACCGGACACTTGGTGGATAAAAGAGGACAAATAAATGCGCAGTTACATCATAAAACGTTTATTGCTGATTCCAATCACGTTGTTTGGCATTTTGCTGATAAATTTTGCCATAATCCAAATGGCTCCCGGCGGTCCTGTTGAACACGTTTTGGCGCAATACCGTGGCATGAACACTGACGCAAAATCACAACTTACATCATCGGTGCAAATGAACTCTAACACAAGTCGTTATCAAGGCGCACAAGGCGTCCCCGAAGATCTTATTGCCGATTTGGAAAAACAATTCGGTTTTGACAAGCCGGTTCATGTACGTTTTTGGAAAATGCTTAAAGACTATGCAACTTTTGATTTCGGTAAAAGTTACTACCAAGACAAAACGGTTTGGCAGTTGATAGTCGAGCGCATGCCGGTTTCAATTTCTTTAGGATTGTGGTCAACGCTGATTATTTATCTCATCGCCATTCCTCTGGGAATAAAAAAAGCCGTAAAAGACGGTTCAAAATTTGATGTCTGGACTTCGGTTGCGGTGGTTATCGGTTCAGCCATACCGGTGTTTTTATTTGCAGTTTTTTTAATTGTTTTTTTAGCCGGCGGCACCTATTTTCATATTTTTCCGTTGCGTGGCTTGACGTCTGACAACTGGGAAAACTTAAATTGGTTTTACAAAATATTGGATTACCTCTGGCACATAACATTGCCGGTAACCGCGATGGTAATCGGCGGATTTGCGAGCCTGACCATGTTGACCAAAAATTCGTTTTTGGAAGAGCTAAACAAACCTTATGTCCTGACCGCTCGTGCCAAGGGATTAAGCGAGCGCAAAGTGTTATACGGACACGTTTTCCGTAACGCAATGCTGATTGTAATTGCTGGATTTCCGGCGCTTTTAATCAAAATGTTGTTTACCGGCTCTCTGCTCATTGAGGTTATTTTTTCGCTCAATGGCTTGGGTTTGCTCGGTTATGAAGCAATAACTACCCGTGATTATCCGGTAATTTTCGGCACGTTGTATATCTTTGCTTTGCTCGGCTTGGTCTTAAAACTTGTCAGCGATATAACTTATTCACTGGTTGATCCTCGTATAAATTTCAGCAAAATTCAATAACTTCAGTCCGCTTATTGCCTTGAAAAAGCGCGTAAAAAACATGTAACAATCTGTAACAAGATGTTAGCGGATTTTTTGTGCCGTTTCTGTTATATTACGCCCAGATTTAATATCAACAATTTATGAGGATTGAATAATATGGGAAAACTTAAAGTTGCGGTTATCGGTGCCGGCATGATGGGCAAAAACCACATTAAAACCTACAAAAACATGCAAGATGTAGAGTTGGTCGGTGTTTATGATATCTTTCCCGAGGCCGCTAAAGCTGCTGCGGAAACTTTTGGCATTAAAGCCTTTACTTCTATGGAAGAAGTCGCCAAAAAAGTTGATGCCGTAAGCGTTGTTACTACCTCTGTAACCCATGCCGATGTTGGTGAATTTTTCTTAAACCACGGCATTCACTGCATGATGGAAAAACCTTTGGCTACATCGCCTGAAGGTTGCCGCCGTTTGATTGACGCCGCCGCCAAAAACAACGTTGTTTTGTGTGTAGGACACATTGAGCGTTTTAATCCTGCAGTTGAGCAAATGTCAAAAATTCTTTCCGATACATCAAAAATCCGCTCTTTGACCGCTCAAAGAATGTCAGCCGCTTCCGGCCGTATTACCGATGTTTCGGTTGCTATGGATTTGATGATTCACGATGTTGAAGTTATTCAATCTTTGGTAAAATCTCCGGTTGTTGACGTGCAAGCTGCTGCAGTCAAAACCCCTGATCACCCAGAAGGCAAGGACTATATTACAGCTTTGTTGCAGTTTGAAAACGGTGTTACTGCCAACATTACCGCCAGCCGCATTACACAGGCTCGTGTACGCACTTTGACGGTTACCACCGACACCAACTACATCGACATGGACTTCATTAACCAGAGCATTAATGTACACTCTCAAGGTCGTATGCCTTATGTAAATCAAGAAGAAATTCCTGAATGGATGAACTATGGTTTGAAAGGTAGTGTTGAACAATTGTTTATTCCGACCAATCAGCCTTTGCAAGCCGAACTGACACACTTCATTAAATGTATCAACGGCGTAGAAACACCGCGTATTAGCGGCGAAAACGCTTTTGAAGCTCTTAAAGTTATTTGGGAAGTTGAACGCAAACTCGGGCTTTCATCTATAGAAGTTGCGAGCTCAAAACAAAATTCAAAAGCAGCCTAATGACACAAAGATATAAAGCTGTTGTCGAATACGACGGAACCACATTATTGGGCTGGCAAAAACAGCTCGATGGTCCGAGTGCACAAGAGTTTCTTGAAAAATCGATTTTTGATTTTTGCGGTCAAAACACCGAGGTATATGGCGCCGGACGTACCGATGCCGGCGTTCACGCTTTGGCTCAGGTCGCACATTTTGATCTCGATTCTCCGATTGATACTTTTCGGATTCGCGAGGCTATGAATGCCCACCTGCGTGAGCTCGAAGCACCGGTATCGGTGTTATCGATAGATGCGGTTGATGACGACTTTAATGCTCGATTTTCGGCCAAAGGGCGCAGCTATGTTTATCGCATTACCAACCGCCGTTCTCCGCTGATTCTCGACAAATATCGCAGTTGGTGGGTATATGTTCCTCTCGACATTGAAAAAATGCGCCAAGCCGCACAACACTTGCTCGGACATCACGACTTCAGCTCTTTTCGTGCCGCCAAATGTCAGGCAAAATCTCCGCTTAAAACGCTTGATGTATTTGAAATTACGCAAAATAACGAAGAAATAATCTGCTATGTAAAAGCCAAATCTTTTTTACATCACCAAGTTCGCAACATGGTTGGCACCCTCAAAATGGTTGGGGACGGACACCTTGCCCCTGATGACATAAAATCGATTATTGAAGCCAAAGACCGCTCTGCTGCAGGTCCGACGGCGCCTGCGCATGGGCTTTATCTTAAAGAAATATTTTATTAAAATTTGTTGTTTTTTTACTATCTTACTTTATACTTTATGCATAAATCCAACGGAGGATAATCAATGGCACACGTTATCAAAGTATGCATGGGGAGCTCTTGTTTTGCACGAGGCAATTCCAAGAATTTGCAAATTATACAAAATTATATTGAGCAAAAAGGGCTTGATGCTCAAATTGAGCTGACCGGACTGCGCTGTTGCAATCGTTGCTCAATGGGACCCAACATTACCATTGATGATGAAGAATTTAACAATCTTGATCAAGGCTCCGTTCTCGATATTTTAGAACATAAGTTTAATAAATAGGATATTTTTTATGTCTGATCGCGAATACCCCCTATATACAATCAAAAACAACTGTCAGGACTGCTACAAATGCGTTCGTCGCTGTCCGGTAAAAGCAATCAAAATTGAGGATAACAGCGCCCAAATTGTTCCCGATCTTTGTATCGCCTGCGGAACTTGTTATCGTGTCTGTCCGGCAAAAGCCAAACAACCTCGCAACGACTTGGTCAGAGCCAAAAACCTGCTTAAATCCGGCAAAGATGTTTATGTGTCTTTGGCTCCGTCCTGGATTACCGAATTTCCGGACTGGACTGCAGAACAAATTATTGCTTCAATTCGTCGATTAGGCTTTAAGGGAGTGAGCGAAACCGCAGTCGGTGCTGAAGAAGTTTCAGCCAACTTGGCAAAAATGTTCAAACAAAAAAGCGAGGGACTGTTTATTTCAACAGCATGTCCGGCGGTGGTTGAATATATCGATAAATATATGCCGGATATGAACAAATACTTAACTCCGTTGTCATCACCATTACTCGCTCACTGTCGTTTGATGAAAGAGCGCCTCGGGTACGATATCGAAATTGTGTTTGTCGGTCCTTGCATTGCTAAAAAAATTGAAGCCGATCGCCATCCCGATCTGCTGAATTTGAGCTTGACTTTCGGCGATTTGCGCCAATGGTTTAAAGATGCCGACATTAATCCTACTGAAATTAGAACCAGTGTGTATGACAAATTTGCCGTTCAAAAAGCGGAGGAAGGCACAGCTTATCCGATAGAAGGCGGAATGATTGAAACCCTTCGTCCCTACAAAGATGAGGTTGCCGGCACATATATGACACAAATATCCGGCATTTCTAACATTAAACGTGAACTCAAAAATATTAATCCCGAAAAATTGTCCGGCAAAGTATTTATTGAGTGCCTTGCCTGCGCCGGAGGTTGTGTCAGCGGTCCGTGCGTAAGTTCAAACCAATCAGGTTTGGATAAGCGCGTAAAAATCCTTAAAAATGCCGATTTCTCGGTTTCGGCAGGCAAACGCCAACCATTGTCGAATATATATGAGAGCTATGACCAAATCGAGGTCAAACAGACTGATTTTTCAGAAGCTGAAATTCGCAAAGCGCTTGCCAAAATCGGCAAATATAATATTGAGGACGAGCTCAACTGTAACGGCTGCGGCTATGATACCTGCCGCAATTTTGCTTGTGCCATGCTGTTGGGCAAGGCTGAACCCGAGATGTGTGTTTCAAACATGAAACAACAGGCTCAACGCAAGGCCAATGCTTTGTTACGCTGTATTCCTTCGCCGATTGTCATTGTGAACAGTCAGCTCAACATCTTAGAGTACAACAAAAAATTCGTTGAGACCTTCTGGTCAGAAGAAGAGCATGCCGAAAAGTATAATCAAGAAGACCTGCGTGGCGCGGATTTGCGTGATTTCATCACCTTTACTAACCTGTTTTCTGCCTCGCTTGACTTGGAGCAGGACATCCATAAAGAACACGTCCGTTTCCGTGATAGTTTGTATGATGTCGTTGTCTTTAATATTGATGAAAAACAGATTGTTGGCGGTATAATCCAAGACGTAACCAACATGGAAATGAAAAAAGAACAGATTGCTGCCAAAGCCCGTGATGTAATCAAGAAAAATCTGGCAACCGTTCAGCAGATTGCTTGCACATTGGGTGAGCACATGGCTGAAACAGAAATTCTTTTGCGTTCAATTGCTCACGACTATTCTGATAACGAGGATGACAAGAATGGATAGTTCTCTGTTTATTGACATCGGCTCCTATCAGGTTCAAAAAAACGGCGAAGACTGCTTCGGAGATACCGTGTATGCCAAGAAAATACCGGAAGAACAGCGAATTATCGGTATATTATCCGATGGCCTCGGCAGTGGCGTAAAAGCTAATATTTTGTCTTCCATGACAACCCGCATGGCCATGAAGTTTATGGAAGACAATACTGATTTACAGGTTGCCTCCGAAACCATGATGGATGCCCTGCCGATTTGTCAGATTCGTAAAATCAGCTATGCCACATTTTCGATTGTCGATACCGAATTGGAAGGGAAAACCCGTATTTTTGAGATGGACAATCCTCGCTATATTTTTATTCGCAACAATCACTTGTTTGACATTAAAGGACGCGAGTTTTCATCTCCTAAATGGAAAGACCGCAAAATATTTGTTTCACAAGTCAACAATTTGCCTGAAGACCGCATCATTGTCATGTCTGACGGAGTTACTCAGGCAGGCATTGGCAACCGCAAATACCCTCTCGGGTGGGGGCGAGACGGTTGTATAAATTTTGTTCTCAAAACTCTTGAACAAGATCCGCATATTTCTTCATTTACGCTGTCCAAAAAGATTGTTAACGAAGCTCTGGACAAGGAAAACGGTCGCAAAGCCGGCGATGATATAAGTTGTATGTGCCTGTATTTTCGTAATCCTCGCAAATTGCTGATTGTTACCGGCCCACCCTTTGATGAGGAAAAAGACAAAGAAATTGCCGAGCTTGTTTCGACTTATGATGGTCGAATAGCCATTTGCGGTGGTACCACGGCCAATATTATCGAAAGAGAACTTTGTGTAAAATGTGAGATTGACAAAACCAGTTTTGACAGTAAAATCCCGATGGCGTCGACCATGGAAGGTGTTGATTTGGTTACGGAAGGCATTTTAACCTTGACCGATGTGTATCGTATGCTAAAAGAAGGGATAGATAAAAATTCCAACACGGCATCGGTCAGACTGGCAAAAATGCTTTTGGAAAGTGACAAAATAGATTTTGTTGTCGGTACAAAAATCAATGTTGCTCACCAAGACCCGAGCTTGCCGATGGAATTGGAAATCAGACGCAACATTGTCAAAAAGATATTTAGGCTGCTTCAGAGTAAATATCTTAAAGAAATTTCGGTTCGATACGTCTAACTAAAGGATAGAAACCATGGAAAAAATAAAAGTCAAAATCTGCTGCGGAACTTCGTGCTTTGTCATGGGAGCTTCTCAAATTCAGATTTTAGAAATTGACCCGCCTGCTGACATCAAGGATAAGATTGAAATTGAGGAATCTCGTTGCATGGAACACTGCCATACCAATGTTTCTAAATATAACCGCGGACCTTTTGTTGAGGTCAACGGCGAGGTTATTGAAGAAGCAAATTTTGAAAAAGTTGTAAACAAAATCAGGGAAATACTAAATAAGGACTAACTAATAATGCTTACCCCAAAAAATAATGCTAACCAGATGCGCACCCGCATTCTGGTCAAAATAGTTGAGAAATTTTTGCAAAACCGATTTAACGATGCTGACCGCATTCCTCTTGAATTACGCCCTAAAGGCGAGCCGTTCAATCGTTGCTGCATATACAAAGACCGTGCTATCCTAAAATATCGCTGCATGGCCGGCATGGGGTTTGCTCCCGAAGACGAAAAAGATGAACTGACCACTCTGCGTGAATATGGCGAACAAGCCATGGCTCGCACTCATCACGCTCCCAACAAATTGTCGGTTATTACAGATGCGTGCTCGGCCTGCATTAAATCTCGTTACATGGTTACGGATGCCTGCCGCGGTTGTTTTGCTCAACCCTGCAAAGTTAACTGCCCCAAACAGGCAATCAGCATTGTTGACGGTCGCTCACACATTGATGAGACCAAATGTATAGCTTGCGGACGTTGTCAGGAAGTTTGCCCGTACCATGCGGTTATCCGTGTGCCGATTCCCTGTGAAGAAGCTTGTCCGGTAGGCGCAATCAGCAAAGACGAAACCGGCAAAGAGCATATTGATCCGGAAAAATGCATTTTCTGCGGCAAGTGTTTGCACTCCTGCCCGTTTGGTGCGGTGGTCGAAATGTCGCAAATTGTTGATGTCCTTAAAGCCTTGAACGACAGCGACAAAAAGGTTGTAGCCATGTTGGCTCCTGCCGTTATCGGACAATTTCCGGGAACCATAAATCAACTCATCAGCGCCTTGAAAAAGATTGGATTTTCTGACGTTGTTGAGGTAGCTGTCGGCGCTGACATAACCACTCAAAACGAAGCCGCCGAGTTTGTAGAAAAAATGGAGCACGGCGAAAAATTAATGACCACTTCATGCTGTCCGGCATACTACAAAGCGGCAGAGGTTCACATTCCTGAAATCAAGCCGTTTGTTTCTCACACTCAACCCCCGATGTACTACACGGCCGAACTGCTTAAAAAAGAGCAGCCTGATTGCATCGCCGTTTTTGTCGGACCATGCTTAGCCAAGAGAATAGAAGCCGAACGTAACCCGAATGTTGATTATGTTTTGACCTTTGAAGAAGTCGGAGCAATGCTGGTTGCCGGCGGTGTCTTTGTTATGGATTGCGAACCTCAGGAATTTACTAAAATCTCCTGTGCTCAAGGACGTCGTTTTCCGGTCAGTGGTGGCGTTGCCGGCGCTGTTCAGTCTTTGGTCGAAGGCAAGGCCGATTATCGCCCGTTTGTCATAAACGGTTTGAACAAAGCCAACATTAAATTGCTGAAACAATATGCTACCAAAGGCTGTGATTATAATATGATAGAAGTCATGACCTGCGAAGGCGGGTGTGTTGCCGGTCCCGGCTGCATAGCCTTAGCCAAAAAAGCTGCAATAATGGTTGAAAACTACGTCAAAGAGGGACCAAACCTCAAAGACGCAAAATAAGCCAAAGGCCTCAAATACGAGGCCTTTTTTTATTATAAACAAAAAAACTTGACAAAAAAGTCTATTTAGGGCATTATAAGCGTTAATAAAAAAATTATTAATTAAGATTATATTATATGAACAAAACACAAGCAAAGAAGTTCATGACTTCAAAGTTATGGATTTCCGCAGTTGGATTTATGATAGCCGCCGGCTACATAATGAACTGTGTTATCGAACCCTCGTGCCAAGGGGCTGTGCGCTTGATAGACTGGAAAGATCTTAACCAATCATTGTTGATCTTGCTGGCAATCAGCGGCACACGCGACATCACCCTTGAAGGGATCAAGCTCATCGGTGGACGTATCTCAATCAAGAACATCACCGAGTGTGAAGATCCGGACTGCCAGCCGTTTCGCAAAGCCGTAAAGCGGTACTGGATTCCTGTCGTCGGTTGGGCATTGGCCGGAGGTTATTTCATGAACTGTGTCATGTGGCCTCTTATACCGACCATTACCGTCGTCGAATGGGATAATTTGGCAATCGCATTATTGACCTTGTTGGCCATTTCGGGTGGACGAGATATTTCTCTTAGCGGTGTCAAACTGCTTGGCGGAAAAATCTCAATTCAAACCCCAAAATGCGAACACCAAACAACCTCCGAAACAGTTTCGGACGAGCCCGCCGCAGAAACTGACGAAAACGACGAAGACACGGATCCCGAAAAACCGGAAAACGGCGATTGACGGAAACAATCTTAGAAACAAGAGCAGACTTATTAAAGTCTGCTCTTGTTTTTTGTTTATAGCACTTGACACATCATCAATCCAAAGTTTATTTTTATAAAAAACAAAGGATGCAACCAATGACACTACTCAAAACCAGACGTTTTTTACCGTTGCTGATTACACAATTTTTCGGTGCTCTCAACGACAACCTGTTCAAAAATGCGCTTTTAACCATGGTGGCTCTCAAAATGTCATCTCAATCTGATGTTCTTTCAAACGTAATTGCGGGTCTTTTTATATTGCCGTTTTTCTTATTTTCGGCAACTGCCGGTGAGTTGGCTGACAAATATACCCGTAACGTCATTGCCCGCATTCTCAAAATTACCGAAGTTGTTTTAATGCTTGCCGTTGCTGTTGCCTGGCATACGAGAAGCCTGCCGCTGCTTATCGTAATTTTGGCGCTTATGGGAACACAATCGGCCTTTTTCGGTCCTATAAAATATTCGCTTCTTCCTCAACACCTTAAGACCGAAGAGCTTATTACCGGCAATGCCTATATTGAAAGCACGACTTATCTGGCTATTTTGCTCGGTCTTATTTTAGGTACATTGCTACCCACCGATGCTACCATAATTCTGTTGATTATCCTTGCAGTATCAGGGCTTTGCGCCTCTTGGTATATTCCCCATGCACCGGCACCTCGTCCAGAGCTCAAGGTAAGGTATAATATATTTGCTTCTACAATATCTAACTTTTTGTTTTTGCGCAAAAATAAAACGGTATTTCAATGCATTCTCGGAGCAACATGGTTTTGGGTCATCGGGGCGCTGGTTGCCGTACAAATTTATCCGATATGTGCGCAAATTCTTAACACATCTGAAGGTGTCATCACCTTGTTTTTAGTGCTTTTTTCTGTTGGTGTTGCTGTAGGTTCTTATGCTTGTAACAAAATCCTCAAAGGCTTTATTCATACCACCTATGTGCCTCTTGGTGCCATAGGCATGGCAATCTGCTTATATCTGATTTATGTTTTTACCAATCACTATCCCACACCGTCAGCACAAATATCCTTTACCGAATTCTTTTCTCAGCCGCATGCTTTTGGTTTGAGCGCCTCCCTGTTTATGTTAGCTTTTTTCGGCGGCTTATACATTATTCCGCTTAACGCTTTAATGCAGTCGCGTGCCCCAAAAGCCTATGTTGCTACGGTAATCGCCGGCAACAATATTCTTAATGCTTTGGGAATGGCTTTGATTGCAATATTTGCTACACTGTTTTTATCAATGGGACTGGGATTATCCAACTTGTTTTTGTGCATGGCAATCATCAGCACAATCGTTGCGTTTTTTATATGCAAACTTTTACCGGAAGCGCTACCTCGTTCACTGGTGCAAAGTCTTTTGAGCTTTTTCTTTCACAGCAAGGTGCGTGGTCTTAACAATTTCCGCAAGGCCGGCAAAAGAGTTTTGATTGTAGCCAACCATGTTTCTCTGCTTGACGGCATACTTATTGCTGCCTTTATGCCCGAACGCATAACCTTTGCCATCAACACTACCTGGGCCAACAAATGGTTTATGCCGATTGCCCGATTATTGGTCGACTTTTATGCCATAGATCCGCGTAACCCTATGTCATTGCGTAATTTAATTGACGAACTTAAGAAAAACAAAAAGATAATGATTTTTCCCGAAGGACGCATTACCGTTACCGGCTCGATGATGAAAGTTTATGAAGGAGCCGGCGTCATTGCCCAAAAAGCCGGCGCCAAAATTCTGCCTGTTCGCATTAACGGTGCGCAATATTCAAAATTTTCATATCTTAAAAACAAGATTCGCACCCGTTGGTTCCCCAAAATAAAACTTGAGATTTTGCCTCCGCAAAAATTTGAAATTGATACAAATGTTTCTCGTCGCCAATATCGTCATTTGGTCTCGCAAAAGCTGTATGACATAATGGCTTCTATGATTTATCATACTTCAAAAATCAATCAAAACATCTTTAATTCGTTGCTTGATATACAACACATTTATGGTTCAAAGCACGTTCTGGCTGAAGACGTTAACCGCAAACCTCAGAGTTGCAAATCGTTTATTTTGAAGAGCTACATCTTGGGCGCAGCTTATCGTAAGCACTTTGCCAAGCAGGACAAGATAGGGCTTATGCTTCCCAATGTTTTGGCCAATATTATCAGCTTTTTTGCATTGCAATATGTTGATAAAACACCGGCCATGCTCAATTTTACCCTCGGCACAAAGCCGTTTTTGGCCTCACTTAAAGCCATCAACTTAAAAACCGTGGTTACTTCACATGCATTTATTGAACAAGCCAAACTTTTACGCCTTGAACAGGCAATGATTGAGTCCGGCATCAACATGGTTTATTTGGAAGATTTTGCCCATCAAATCAGTCTGTTTACCAAGTTACAAGGGGTTAAAGAATATTTGCAACACCGCCGTCCGCATAAAAAAGCGGATAAAACTGCCGTAATTTTGTTTACCTCCGGTTCAGAGGGAACCCCGAAAGCGGTTTTTCTGTCTCACCGCAATTTACAAGCCAATCGCTATCAAATTGCCAGTATTATTCCGTTTAATTCGAGCGATAAGGTTTTCAACGCTCTGCCTATGTTCCACTCATTTGGCCTGAGTGTTGGCACGTTGTTGCCGCTTTTGTTTGGTGTAAAAACATTTTTCTATCCATCACCGCTTCATTACCGCATTGTCCCCGAATTATGTTATGATACTGTTTCAACCGTAATTTTCGGCACGGATACTTTCTTTGCTGGCTATGGCAAAATGGCTAACCCATATGACTTTTTTGCCCTAAAATATGCGGTTATCGGCGGAGAAAAGTTGAAACCGACCACTGCCGATTTATGGATGAAAAAGTTCGGTGTCCGTATTTTGGAAGGCTATGGTGCTACCGAAACATCACCGGTTTTGAGCCTCAATACCCCCATGCACTACCGTGAGGGTAGTGTAGGGCGCTTTGTTCCCGGCATTGAATATAAACTGGCAAAAGTTGCCGGTGTTGACAACGGTGGGGAACTGTTGGTCAAAGGCGACAACATAATGCAAGGGTATATGAAAGCCGACCGCCCCGATGTTTTGCAACCGCTCGGCAATGGCTGGTACGATACCGGAGACATTGTGAGCATTGATAGCGATGGTTATATCTTTATCCAGGGGCGGGCAAAACGCTTTGCCAAAATCGGAGGAGAAATGGTTTCTCTGACCGCCGTAGAAGAAGCTTTAGACCGCCTGTATCCGCAGTCAACTCAAGGTATTTTGACTGTAACTGATGAGAAAAAAGGCGAACAGTTGGTATTGATAACCGACCGTGATGACGCAGACATTACAACCATCAGAGAACATTTTAAAAAAGAGGGATTAAGCGAACTTTGGATGCCTAAAAAGGTCATCTATGTTGCCAAACCGCCGGTTCTCGGTAGCGGAAAATTTGACTACATTGCCGCTGCCGCTCTGCTTGAAGGCAAAGATTAGTTATTCTCCCTGTTCGGCCGGAACTTCTTCTTTTTCACCATTAAGGTTATCAAGGAACTGGTGTTCAATTTTAAGATATTGCTTAAACAGCCAGCTTGACTGGGTTAAAAGCACAATCGACCCGATTGCCAAAGCCCAGGTAACTTTTGCATTCTCGGTTAAAAATTGGTGTACCACGGTAGAAATAATAAACAGCACCACCAGCAACCTGAAACTTGTCATTAAAATTAACGGCAATCGATTGATTTTCTTAGCATTCCATAATTTATAATATACCGCAGACGCTTTATGATTCGAAATAAAGAAACTCTTGTCGGACAAAGCCTGAAGATACAGATTGCTTACTTTTATTGCGTTACTGACAATCCGTTTAGGCAGACTTTTTGTGGTGTTTGTTTCGCCCTTATTTTTTCTTCTCCGCTCCATAACTTCAACGATTTTATCTTTGACTACCGGCGGCACAATGGTTCTCCAACCGATCAAAGCCTTAAGGAACGGCGACATCATCAGCAGCGTTATTGCTGTAACCACAATTCTTGCCGCCAGATTAGGCAAAATCTTATGGACATATGGTTTAACAAAATAGTTTGCCAAACCGAAAATAGTCAAAGAAATCATTGTCAACAAGACCAAGCGTATAAAATAGTTCTTAAACAGCAACTTCCAGCGTTGCTCTTCAATTTTTGTTTCCTGCGCAATTGCTGTATTTTCAATTCGTTTCAAAATTGCATCCGGTAGAATTTTTTGCACGTATTTATAAGCCGGATCAGCGGCTTTAATCATCATCGGCGTCAAAAACGTGGTAATGACCGACACCGCCACAATAATCGGATAAACCTGCGGGCTCAGAACTTTAATGCTCATGCCGAGGCTTGCAATAATAAATGCAAACTCACCGACCTGCGCTAACGAGAAACCGCCATGCATTGCTGTCTTTAAGGTTTCTCCCGAGAACAAAAATCCCAGACACGAAAAAAACACCATACCGACAACAACAATCAGCGTAATTACCAAAATAGGACCGGCATATTTTACAAACATTGACGGATCAACCATCATTCCGACCGACACAAAGAAAACTACCCCGAAAAAGTCTTTTAGCGGTTTAATATTTTTTTCAATCCTGTCAATAATCGGTGTTTCAGCCAAAATTGATCCCATCAAAAACGCTCCCAATGCCGCCGAAAAACCCGAAGCGGTTGCCATAAGCACCATACCGAAACACAGGCAGATAGAAATCAAAAGTAACATCTCGTCATTCAAAAACGAAGCAATCTTTTTCAAAAAGCTTGGTACCAAATAAATCCCGATAACAAAACACAGTACTAGGAAAAAAGCTAACTTTGCAATACTTTGTGCCAACTCTTTTCCGTTTATGGTACTACTCAAAGCAATTGTCGGTAACAAAACCAGCATTAAAATGCCCATAATATCTTCAACCACCAGAACCCCGAACACCAAATCCGTAAATTTTTGCTTGCGAATGTTCAAATCCTCGAAAGCCTTGATAATAATGGTGGTTGATGACATAGAAATCATGCTTCCCAAAAAGAAACTGTCCATTATCGACCAGCCCAACAACAAACCGGTGTTATATCCCAAAAACAACATAAACAAAATGTTTGTATTTGCGGTAATCAATGCAGATTTACCGACATTCATCATTTTTTTGAAACTGAACTCCAGTCCCAATCCGAAAAGCAGGAAAATCACTCCGATATCGGCCCAAACCTCAAGGTTAGCCCGGTCGGTTACCGTTGGTACCAGACTAAAATAAGGACCGGCAAAAATACCTGCCAACACATAACCCAAGACTGTCGGCTGTTTTAATTTCTTAAAAATCAGAGTGGTAATACCGGCATAAATTGTAATTAAGGTCAAATCCAAAATGAGCGAATTGATTGAATGCATTTTTAATGTCCTTATTTATTGTTGTGCCAGATATTATAAGTCCTCAAAGGTTAAGATAATTATAAAAATTATTTTTAAATACGACAAAACCCTCCGCAAGGGAGGGCTTTATTATAAATGGCGGATAGAGAGGGATTGTCCGCGACATTGCTAACGCAATGCTTGTTCCACTGCGCTCATCGGCAGAGCCGACCGGCGTACTTCCGTCCGCCTTTCGCTTGTAGTCGAACCCTCTTTTTCGAGGGTTCAAATCCCTTTTGCATTTATACAACAAAACCCTCCGCTTGGGAGGGCTTATTGTAAATGGCGGATAGAGAGGGATTCGAACCCTCGGTACGCTTTAGACGTACACACGATTTCCAATCGTGCGCCTTCGACCACTCGGCCATCTATCCAAAACGCTTATTGTTTAGCGTTTTTTATTTTAATTGGCAAGAATTATTTTAAAATCAACAGAGCCGCCCTCACGGACGGCTCTGCCAAAATCAAACAATCAAATCTGATTATTTCTTTTTCAAAGCTTCGCCCAAAGCATCGCCAAGGGTAGAGCCTGAAGTTGTGTTGGAATATTCTTCCAACGCCTTCTTCTCTTCTTCAATTTCCAATGCTTTGATTGACAAAGTCAGCTTGCCTTTTTTCTTATCAACGGTGCTGACTTTAGCTTCAACAACATCACCGGCTTTGAATTTGTTCAAATCCTGACCGGCTTTGTCTTTTGCCAAATCGGCTTTTTTGATTGTTGCGGCAACGCCGTCAACTTCAACGTTCAATACATCATCGGCAGCATCAACAACGGTGGCTTTAACATTGTCACCCTTTTTGAAGTTATCCAATGCTGTAGCATTAGCGTTTTCGGTCAACTGTTTAATGCCGAGGCTGATACGCTCTTTTTCAACATCAACGTCGATAATTTTGGCTTGAATTTCCTGACCTTTGGTGTAGTCCTTAACGGCCTCTTCACCGGCTTTGTCCCAAGAAATATCAGACAAATGAATCATACCGTCGATTTCGTCGTTCAAACCGATGAACAAACCAAATTCGGTAATATTTTTGATTTTGCCTTCAATAACTGAACCGACCGGATGCTCTTCAACATAAGCAGCCCAAGGGTTAGGAGTGCATTGTTTGATACCGAGGCTGATTCTTCTCTTTTCAGGATCAACTTCCAAAACCTTAACTTCAACTTCTTGAGAAGTAGAAACGATTTTGCCCGGATGAACGTTTTTACGAGTCCAGCTCATTTCAGAAACGTGAACCAAACCTTCGATTCCGTCTTCTAATTCAACAAATGCACCATAATCGGTAATATTTGTAACTTTACCTTTGCATACATCACCGACATGGAATCTTTCTTCAACGTTTTGCCATGGGTCGTTTTCCAATTGTTTCATACCCAAGCTGATGCGTTGGTTGTCTTCGTTAAATTTAATAACCTGAACTTTAACGGTTTGACCAACTGACAAAACTTCTGCCGGATGATTAATACGCTTCCATGAAATATCGGTAACGTGCAACAAGCCGTCAACACCGCCCAAATCAATGAATGCACCGTAATCGGTAACGTTTTTAACAACGCCCTCGAGAACAGAGCCTTCTTTAATAGCGTCGATAAGTTCGGCGCGAGATTCGGCACGAGTTTCTTCCAAAACAACACGGCGAGAAACAACGATATTGCCTCTAACCTTGTCCATTTTCAAAATTTGGAACGGCTGAGAAATTCCCATCAACGGAGAAATATCGCGGATCGGACGGATATCAATTTGAGACCCCGGCAAGAAAGCGATAGCACCGTTCAAATCAACGGTAAAGCCGCCTTTAACACGACCAAAGATAACACCGTTGATACGTTCGCCGGCGTTCATAGCTTTTTCCAGATCTTGCCAAGCTTCTTCACGACGAGCTTTTTCACGAGACAATACAACGTTTCCGTCTCTGTCTTCATAGCGATCAACATAAACTTCGACAACATCGCCGACGTTTAATTCCGGATTTTGACCAAATTCACGCAGAGGAATACGTCCTTCAGACTTCAACCCTACATCAACCATAACAAAGTCAGGAGTAATTTTGACAATAGTGCCTTTTACTACTGAACCGGCAAAATGTTGGTCGCCCATTTGCTCATTGAGCAAGTCGGCAAATACTTCTTTTGTTTCTGGAACTTGAAATTCTGTATTCATATAAAAAATCAATTCAAAAAATGCCAACCCGAGAACTAAAAAAGGGTGGACTTGTGCGTGTTACAATCCTCAAAAAACAACGCACCGTGTTTTCAGAGTCAGGTCTTTTATACACACAAATATTTATTTTTCAAGATTTTTTTGCAATTTAATTTAGTATTTCCAATCAGTGCATTTCAAAATGCAGTCTAAACAGCCGCTTGTTTTTTCTCGATTATTGCGCATACTTGGTTAAAAACCTCATCAATTGAAAGGTCTGATGTGTCAAAATGTATGGCATCTGCCGCCGGCTGGCTTCCGGCACGGGCATAATCATTTTTGTCGCGTGCGATGGTTTGCTCAAGCACTTCTTCATAATTAGCGGCTTGTCCTTTTTCCTGATATTCCTTAAAACGTCGCATTGCCCGAACTTCCGGTGAGGCAGTCACAAAAAACTTAATATCCGCATGCGGGCATATAACCGTTCCGGTATCACGCCCGTCATAAATCGCCCCGTCAGCCTTACTTCCGTCGGCAAAAACCGGATTATGCGAAAAATTTTGTTGCATTTGTAACAAAGCTTCTCTCACTTTTGGCATAGCTGCCACTGCCGACGCTGCTCGACTGCCGTTCAGTGAGCGAAATTCCGGATTTTTTGACAACTCCATCATTTTTGGAAAAGTTAAGTTTTCGGCAAAAGCTTCTGCTTTTTTATTATCGCTCAAATCATATCCGTTGAGCAACATTTCCAACCCGACGGCACGATACACCATACCGGTATCAAAATATGCCAAATTATATTTTTTAGCCAAGCTGGCCGCCAGAGTCCCTTTACCTGCAGCAGCAGGTCCGTCGATAGTTATAATCATATTTTTTGCCTGTAACTAAAACTTAACTAACCATGAGTTATAATAATTAGCATCAAAACTCAAGTTTATTGAGTCATTTATGCAGAATTTTGTTAGGGAGAGCCACGTGCCGAAGACTTCAAAAATCCGTATTTACGCAGATGTTGATTTATCTGTCGATTCTGTTGCCGAATTGAATGCAGAACAGAGCCATTATCTGCTTACCGTAATGCGCTTACAGTCAGGTGACAAATTGCTGGTTTTTAATAATCGTGATGGAGAATTTGACTGCACACTCACCCCAAAAAATAAAAAATCTGCTTTGCTTAAAATTAATAGCAAAACTCGTGATTTTGAATGCGTACCTGATATTTGGCTGATGTTTGCTCCGCTCAAAAAAGACCGCACAGATTTTGTTGTTGAAAAAGCCACCGAACTTGGTGCTTCTCGCATTGTTCCGGTCATTACACGCTTCACCATTTCGGACAAGATAAAGATAGAACGTTGGCAAGCTCAAACAATTGAAGCTGCTGAACAATCCCGCCGCGTTGATCTTCCTTTGATATCAGAGCCGATAGCCCTAAACAAACTTTTAACAAACTGGGATTCGAACCGTCAACTTTATTTTATGGATGAAACAGGAGCCGGAACTGACATTGCTTCCACCTTTGCAACGTCGCAAGCGCCTGCAGCCATACTTGTCGGTCCCGAAGGCGGTTTTAGTGAAGAAGAATTGGTCTTGCTGCGTTCAAAATCATACGCTCATTCAGTTAGTTTAGGCAAAAGGATTCTGCGTGCAGAGACAGCAGTAGTTGCAGCACTTTCATGTTTTCAGGCAATTTGTGGTGATTGGAAAAAGGAGTAAATTATGGCAAAGCAAAAAATTGTTCAAAATCCGGCCATCATTCCCCCTTATCAGCAGGAGTTTTACAGTCGTTTGTATGAGAGCAAACGTCTGACTAAACTTTTTGACCACCAATGGCTTCTAAATCTGCTGACATTCGGATACAGCCAAAAACTTGCAGATGCCTGCGCCGCAGAAGTCAAACCTCGGCAACAGGTTTTACAGCTCGGAGCAACTTTTGGCACCCAGCTGGGACAACTGGCATCAAAAATCGGGGTTTACGGCAGTCTTGACGTGGTCGATGTCAGCTTAACTCAGCTACGCTATATTCGCCTCAAACACCGCTTTGCATATCCGTTTATGAATTTTATTAACCGTGATGCTACGGCTCCGTTCAGTGGTAAATATGATGTAATTATATGTTATATGCTACTCCACGAACTGCCTTTTCCGGCCAAGAGCAAGCTCATAAACCAAATCCTCAGCAACCTTGCCCCTGAGGGTAAAGCGGTGTTTATTGATTATAACAATGCGGTATGGTGGCACCCGTTAAAATGGTTGGTTAAAATGTTCAATCGGCTTTATCAGCCTTTTGCCGAAAGAATGTGGCAGACCGAAATCAAGGACTATGTTTCCAACCGTCGCTCTTACGAATGGCATAAAACCACCTACTTTGGAAAAATGTACCAAAAAGTAGTTATAACTCGCAAGGGTAGCCTTTATTAAGCAAGCAATTCTCTTATTTTTGCCGCAGCTTCAATTGAGGGGCGCAACTTGTGTTCGGGTGCAAAATCAACAATATCCTTTGCATCGGTACTGATTGCGTATTTGCCGTCAACCAACGACTGAACAAAGCGCAAGTGCTTGCGTGTCAGCCATTTTTTGCCGGTAAACACCATTACCGGTTTTCCGGTTCCGCAGGCCTCACACGTCATTGAGACCGAGTCTCCCGTAACAATAAAACGATCGGCACAGGCATAAAATCCCATAATCGGGTTTTCTTTTTCCTCTCCCCACAAATATGTGTATGTCGGAATACCATTTATCTTGTTCATTATGATATTTTCGGCGCTTTTGCCGGTCCGTCGAGAAGACGTAATCAATATCGAGCCGCTCACCTGATTCTGTACCGAAGCGATAGCTTCTGCCAACATTGAGGCATTATCATCAGTAAAAGGTTTGCCTTTAATTGAGCCGCCGACCAAAACGGCAGTCAAAGGTTGGGGCAACTTGGCAAATTCATTGTGCCATTTTTCTTTTGCCTCGGCCAAGGTCTTGTCGTTTATGCGGTGTGGGCAGCCGGTAATATAAAACAAATTTTTACCCGATACCTTGCCTTGGTCATGCTTGGAAACAATTACCAGGTCCATGTCGGACAAACCATATTTTCCCGGCAACATCAATTGAATTATCTTGGTTTTTCCCTTTGACTTGCGCTTAATCCACAGAGCAATCGGAGCAGTTCTGCGGCTGATTGACAGCACGGCATCGGGATAATCTGTTGTTTTGAGACAATCTGATTTTTTTGTATCAACGCCGATCAAAAAAGTACGACCTCTGATAGCATTGGGCAAGGCTGCATATTTTGTATAAACAATTTTCTTTTCTACAATATCAAAATCACTATCCAGTTCCTGCAAAATTCCTTTTGCCTGACCGACACTTCCCATACGGTTATCCAGCAATACCCAAATAGTTTTTTTCATAAAAACCTCACTACACAATTGCAAACAATTTGTTTGTATTATATTATTACCGATAGCAAACTCAATCATTAATTTACAATGAGGGGACAATATGAAAACATTATCCGTGACTATGCTTGCACTTTTTTTGTTTACTGGTGTTGCCAATGCTCAGTTTGCCGCCAGCAAAGATGCCCAATACCTTGCGGTTGTAAAGGCAGTCGCTAACTATAAAATTGACGATGAAGAAAATTTGCGTCAGGTTGAAGAACTGCGCGATAACGAAAAATTTAATAACAAACTCCAAAAAATGCTCGACAAACTCAGCAACAAACGCACCAAAGACTCAACCAATCAGCGAGTTTTACAAATCTTAAAACGCACCGGCAAAGAGCTCAATGACCTGCTTGACTAAAAAACAAGTTGCCATTTTTGTCAAAAAGTGCTAAATTCCCGCCAAATAATTTTAGAAAAGGGCACATACCATGAAAAAAATCAACTTAATAACTCTCGGATTATGCTTTATTTTGAGCGCTTGCCATTGTGTAAGTTGCAACCACGGGAACTGTGAAAACTACTATGCATTGTTCTGCAATCAACCTCGTCGCCAACCGACCATAGCCATGGCTCAGCCGACAGTTACTATGGTTCAGCCGCAAAAGGTCATTGTTCCGGCTCCGGTTGTTCAAGACAAAATCACTTATTATGTTGTAGAGCAAGACACAAGCTGTGTCAGCGAAAGCGCCGTAATTAAAGCCCCGACCGTCAGCAAAGATGTAAAAGTTGATGCCAACGAATACAAATCATTTTCTGATCGTGTCTCCGTAAAAGAGCAGAACGGCAACACCGTTACCTATGAATATCGTGATATTCAGGTTGACGAGATGATGCCGTTGGCCGCACATTACTGCCGCGAACATGGCAACCGTACTGCCATCATGCGCAAAATCAATCTTTATCACGGCTACTACCGCCGTGTTACCTTTGATTGCGTAAACTTGTAATCACCGAAAATAAACCCTATATAGATACTGAAAGGTCGTGAAAAGTATCAAATGGGCAAAGATTTATATGCAATATTAGGTGTTAGCAAAAATGCAAGCAAGACGGATATCAAATCCGCCTATCACAAGCTTGCTCGCAAATACCACCCTGATGTCAACAAGGACAATCCTTCGGCGGCTGAAAAGTTCAAAGAAATTTCTGCCGCCTATGACATTTTGGGTGATGAGTCTAAGCGTGCCAAATATGACAATAACGAAATCGATTCGGACGGCAAACCCACAGGTTTTGGCGCCGGATTCGGTCAAAACGGCAACCCCTTTGGCGGGGACAACGGTTTTTATTACTCAACGTCAGGCGGGCAGGGTGCCAACTTTGATTTTTCATCAATTTTCGGAGACGACATTTTCTCTGCTTTTGGCGGAGCCGGACGTCGTCAGACACGTTCTCGCAAAGGCGAGGACATTGCCTATACAATGAAAGTTGACTTTTTGTCTGCCGTAAAAGGCTCGGAAAAACAGGTCAAAATTGGCGGTCGTAACATCAATGTCAAAATTCCGGCCGGCACTGTTGACGGGCAGACGTTGCGCCTTAAGGGTTTGGGCAACCCCGGACATATGGGCGGAGAAAACGGAGATGTTCTAATCACTCTCAACGTTACCAAACACCCTTATTTTGCTCTTGACGGACAAAATGTGGTTATGGATTTGCCCATCAGCCTCAAAGAAGCGATTTTAGGCGCCAAAATCGTCGTTCCGACCATTGACGGAAGTGTGGCGGTAAAAATCCCTCCATACGCTCGTAGCGGCGAAAAATTGCGCTTAAAAGGCAAAGGATTGAAAAACTTTAAAGGCACCGGCGACCAAATAATGACCTTAAAGATAATTTCCCCCGCCCAAAAAAGTGCTGAACTGGACAAGGCAGTATCCAACCTGCCCGATGAAAACGTCAGGAGTTTTTGATGCTGATAGAGGCTATACGTGACTTTGAATGGCTTAATGAGCCGGACTTTTGCCTTGTAAACGACGCTTTTGAAATTACTCCGTCTTGCAAAACCGACTTTTGGCAAGACGTAAACCACAATGTTTCTCGTGATAACGGGCACTTCTTTTTTGTTCGCTACTTGCGTGATTTTATTCTTACCGCTAAATGGCAAATTAACCCCGAGCAACCCTGCGGGGCGCAATGTGGCCTAATGGGGCGTTTTGATGAGCGTAATTGGTGCAAAATTTCCCTTGTTCGCAATGCTGACCAAAGCTGGGCAGTTGCCGCCACCGTTTGCCGTCAGGGGATATCCGATTTGTCATTGGTACCTTTGGCTTTGATTTCTGACCAAATGTCATATCGGCTCGAATCTTACCAAGGCAGTTTTTGCCTGTCTTATTCTCTCAATAGCAAAGACTATATACGTGTTCGCCTTTTCCAAATTCCGACTTCATACGCCGAAATCAAAGCCGGCGCATATATCTGCAATCCGTCTGAAGAAAAATTTTCTTCCATGTTACTTGAAGTCAGCCGCTGATTTTTATTGGAAGAAAAACAGCACTGCGCATTTTGATCCGTTACAAATACAATGCTTTGAGGTCTCTTCAGGTTTAAGCGGCAGTTTTGATGATTCGTATTCTCCGTCGCTCAATCTTTCGGGGAAGAACTTCGGCATTAAATATCCGCTTGGGCTGATCATTAAATATTTTAACCCCGAAGACTCACTTTTGCCCCAATCGGCAGAAGCAATTGCCTGACAAGCCTTAGGTGGCAACCCACCATACAAAATGGCAAACCCTTCGCCATTGCTTACAGAACTCAAATGCACATCTCCCTTGAACGGGTTATGCAATACCAACGGCGACACAATCATATCTTTGGGCAAAATTCCCATCTGCACGGCGCTCAGGTTTCCCAGTCCGTCGTACGGTGCCCGCCAATTATAAATAGAATATGTGTTGTTAATGAGGGTGGCAATTTGGTTCAATGTATTATTGATTTTTGCCCGTTCCATCAGGTGTAAATATATCGAAAAACTCGATGCCCCGATAATCGCAATACATGCAAAAGTAATCAGCAGATTTTTAACGGAAAAAGCACGATATTTTGAGTCTTTCATAATATTTCTCTCCCTCAAGCCAAAAACTGACATTAATCTAGAACATTATTTTGTATTTGTCCACATCCTTGTGCTGACATTCTGCCACCCCAAAGCATAAGAGAACGGATTGCCCGATTCCATTTTTCGAACAAATTTGAGTGCAATTTTTCCGTCTGTCGGAATATCTTTTTTGCTCAAACATATTTCTCTCTCAAACGGAGCGTTTTCAAACTGGGCAAATTCCCATTCGCCGATTTTTCTGCCGTTGAGCATAACCTCAACTTTTTCATCTGATTTATTTTTAATCAGCAAAAATTTAGCCTTAAGACACAATCCGTTTTCGTTCCCGACCGCAAAGTTCAATCCGTCGCTCCAAACTGCACCGAAAACATTGTCTTTTGTCTCAATCAATGAAGTTGCATAAGGCTTAATTTGGTTGCCGACCAATGCGGCTCCGATCGGCAAATCTTCAAAAGCGAGCTTTATATTTTTTTCGGCACCGTTAAGGTTTTTATAAAAGCCGGAACTTTTCATAAACTCCAAATCAAGGTTTTTGCCATATTTTTCAAACAATGTTTGTTCGCTTCTCCACAACGAGCGCCCCAAACCGAACGCCGGTGCCTCAAATCCGATAGCCTCCATAATTGTCGGTGCCATATCCAAAGTTGTCCATAGGTGTTTTTTCTCGCTCAAACCTTCAACCGGATTGATAACGGCATTAAAAATCTGCCGTTCTTTTTTATCAGGATAAATATCATTTTTGCCTACAAAAATATGGTCTCCCATGACAACAATCGTCGTATTGGCATAAAAATCCTGTTTTTGTACCCAACGCACAAAATCCGCTGCCATTTTATCGGCACATTTTACAATATCACGCCGATCACCGAACTGTTTGTTGCATTGAGCGTCCAAATACTCATTGGGATAATGCATATCAAGGGTTGTCATAACCGCCAAAAACGGCTTTTTTTGTGCAGCCAACCAAGTGATTTTCTGCTTAAACACGCCATATAATTCGCTGTCTTTAACCCCCCAATCATTACCTTTGGTGTTGCCTGACAGCTCATGCAATCCCTGCAGTTCTCTAAAACCGTGTTGTGCCATAAATTTTCCGGTCATGGCAAAATCAAGCGACGCCCCTTTCAAAAAATAAGTGTTGTACCCGTTTTTTGCCAACACATCAGAAACACACACCGCATTAGGCAAGGTGTTGTCTAACAAATTTTGCAAATTATAGTTCTTAAACTCAAATTTATATGCCAAACCGCAAAGCGCCGAGGTCTGCCCCAAAATCGTGGCCTTGGTATATTCCAGCTGGTTAAAGTTTTTAAAAAAGTGGTTTTCATCGGCAATTTCCGACAGTTCCGGCAACAAATTACCGCCGTTTCCATCATAATCACAATAATCGCTTTCCATAGATTCCAAAAACAGCACAATCAGATTGCGTTTTGGTGCTTCCGCTGACGGTGCGTTAAAAGTTTTGTACTCGTCTTCATACAGGGTTGAGACATCATCAGCTCCCAACCAATAATCAACCGCCTTAAAGGTATAAACAAACATGGCGATTGCAATTATCGGCGCAACAAGAGCAAATTTTTTATAATACTTACAAGCAATTGCAAACAAAATTGCTCCCAACGCAATCCACAGCCCAAAAGCAAATTTCAGACTGGGACCGACATCGGCACAGGTCAACACATATGCAAAAACATGGTCAATTCGCGCTCTTCCCCAAAAAAACAGCGTTAACCCGCACACGGCGGTAATCCCGCCGGCAACAAACATCAACAAACTTAATATGGCATTGAATATTTTTTTCATTTTTTCCCTCACCAACAGGCTATATTTTTTTTGACTGGTCTGCAATGTTTTTTGTTTTGTATTCCCCCGTCTCATCAGTAAGCGACTTGTCAATTCCCAAAACACCCGTCGTCGCTTCAAAAGAGTAAGTCAAAAAACAGTCATCCCTCGTTTTCGCAAGAAAACGTCAGGGGATCTACCTTGTTTTAAAATATTGAAGATAACAAATTTTCTTAAAAATTTTGAAGATCGCTTGACCAAAAGTCTTGCGCTTTTGGAGCGATGACATATTTGATTTAGGAATAATATCCAAAACAGACACGCTGTGCGATGAATGACATTCGCACAAAAAAAGAGGACGGTAATTACCGTCCTCTTTAATCAAATTTCCGTTACGGAAGTGCTTATTAGTAGTATTCCCAAGTAACAGAGTTAGCATCGCCAACGGCATTGCAACCGGCAGCAGCATCAGACAACTTCAAAGGCAAAGTACCTGCAGCTGTTGTACCAGACTTAGTTCCGGCTGTGATTGATACCAAACCTGAACCTGAACCAGAACCCCAGTCAGAAGAAGCAATAGCTACGCAAGCATCTTTAGACAAACCGGCAAATTTCAATTTGAAAGTTTGTGCAGGTGTACCATCAATAGTAACAGCACCATTAAATGCGTTATAAGCAGCTGTAGCAGTTGTCGGTGATTTACCGTTCAACATTTCGGCACCGACAGCACCCATCTGAATCATAGTTTGTGTTGTCAAACCATCATAGTTCGGCTGACCAGAATACAAGGTACGAATGTTGGTAACAGTGGTAGAAACCTGATCCATACATTTGGTCAATTTATATTTTGCCATAGCTTTTGAATAACCGGCAATACCACCAACTGACAAAACGCCGATAATTGCTAACACACCAAGCATTTCAACCATTGAACGTCCGGTCTGTTCACTTCTCATTTTCATCATTTGAATCTCCTCAAAAAATATCACATCCCACTTAAACATTATATTGCATTTTGACAACATAAGCAAGCGTTTTTTGTTCTGAAAACCCTTTTGCCGTCGCTATTCAAAAGTCCAAATAACCTTTGCCTTGCTCGAGCAAAAACTTTTTGCTTCGACCCGACTTATCGGGAGCATGTGGTCTTCTGCACCCCACTCAAATGTTTGGCTTTTTTCGCCATTCACAATCGTGATTTGCAAAAGTCCCAAGTTTTCCGGTTGCTCAAACCGATAAGCCGCAACACTTACGCATTCTTCCGCAGACAAATCAGTATAAACAACGTCAAAGCTTTTTTCGCCGGGCATGATCACGTCTCCGTTCTCGCCTTTTCCTATCAGAATAGGTTTGCCCAGGGCATTAATCAGCTGATTATTTTTATAACGATATTTGGTTAATATATCGTTACCAAAAAAAGATTTTGTACTCAATTGCCAATAACTGGCTTTATTTGCATAAATTTTATGCACGTCAGCGGCAATTTTCATAACATCTTCGGCGGCGTTTTTGCTGTCAGAATGTCTGTTTTTACCAACCGACATCAAACACATAACCACAACCGCCAAACCGATTATGCCGATAATCCATAATAATTTTTTATTGTTATTTTTATTTTTTTTAACCATGTTAGCCAATTCCCATCGCACTGGTAATTTGGTCTTGCATGACAAATGTACCCATAACCGCCCAGGCAATAACGCCTGAAACCAACAGCAAAGCCACCATGTTCAAAATTCCGGCTTTTTGCTCAATGGTATAAGCGGAGTTGTCCAACCATTCATTAGCCAGCTTGTCCAAAGCCTCTTCAAAGTTATCCATTTCTGAATAAATCTTAAGGTCGCCGATAATTTCCGGATCAGGAAACTCCAGTCCGGTCTTGGCTAAAGCTTGTCCCAAGTTATCACCGTTGTTGATGAACACTAAGGTTTTATCAATTCTTTCTTTCAAATATCGGGTAGAGTCACGGCGCAAAGCACGCAGAGCATTGGCCACCGGCGTACCGCCTTTGATCAATGCGGACATTGCCAACAGCCACGTAATGCCTACAAATACCTTATACAAAGACCATGGCGGGAGTTTGTCAAATATAGCCCTGATACTTCCGGTCCAAACCCCGATTGTGGCATAAATAATTATACCTGATACCGGCACAATCGAAAAAGCAATCGGCCAATAAACTCTGATCCAGTCTGACAAATCAGCCAAGTTTTTAGCAATACCTGTCCATTGCACATTTGGCGCAGCCTCAATCATCGGCGGCACCATATAGGCACCGATACCATAAATAATAAGGGTTACCATCATTAACAAAAACGCCGGATAACTGATTGCACCGATAATCGGTCGAATCATCTTGGTGGTACCTTCCGTAACCTTAATCAGGTTCAGCAACGCACTTTCCAAGTCAGAAACGTCGCCCACTGACAACATCAGTCTTTCACGGTCGGGAGCCCATCCGCGCAACGCTTCCGAAAACGGTTGACCGTTTTGCAGGGCGTTTGCCCAGCTGGCAATTGCAATCGCCATCGGTTCGCTTGGGTTTTTGCCGTCATTGGTAACAGTTGCATGCAACATATCCAAAGCATTCATCAATGAAAATCGGTTTGACATCAAAGATGCAATTTTGCGGTACATTTTTAAGCGCGTTTCACCCGACATATTACAAATCATTTTGGCATAATAAACCTCAATCGTGTTCAGCTTGCGCATAGCTTTGGCTAAATTGGAGTTTATTTGTCTGTTTTCATTTGCCATAAAACTTCTCCATCACTAATATACCGGACGTTGGTCTAACAAACCGCACCAACGTTCAACTTCATCCAAGTCAATCAAACCTTTTAACATTCTTTCCAATGCCGCATCTTTCAACGGACGACCATTCAAATCACTGGTCCAATAGTCAATTGCTTTACGGGTTTCGCCGGCAATCATCAGTTCCAAAAACGTAGCATCAGGCAAAATCATCTCTTGCACGCCCAAACGTCCTTTAATACCACGACCGCCGCAGAATTTACAGCCCGGACCTTTCAAATAAGTGTTTTCAATACCAAAATCACCTAATGCGGTTCTCAGCCTTTGCACTGCCGGATTATCAAGATGTTCTCTTGCCGGCATACGGCAATAAGGGCAAAGTTTACGGAACAAACGTTGCGAAACCAAACCTTTTAACAACTCCGGATCACCTAACATATATGACTGCACACCCATATCACGCAGACGAGTAACAATTGCCGGCGCCGAGTTGGCGTGCAATGTTGTCCATACCAAGTGTCCCGACAATGCTCCCTTAAACACCAAGTTGGCGGCTGACAATGAACGAGTTTCACCAACCATCAAAACGTCAGGGTCGGAACGCAATGCCGCATTCAGCGCCAAGCCGAATTGCTCGGCTTTTTCTTCTTCAGTATTAGCGTTCGTAACCGGCATTTGTCTTGCCCCCGGGATCGGGTATTCCGGCGGGTCTTCCACCGTCAGCAGGTTAACCTCGTTATTTTTTTCCTTAATCAGCTTAATCATGTTGCGTTGCAACAATGTAGATTTGCCCGAACCGGTAGGCCCTGCCACAACATTCAGTCCGACCGGAGCCGAACGCAGACGGAAAAACAAATCCTGCTCATAGTCGCCGCATCCCAAAGCTGACAAGTCATCACTACCGTCAGGGTTATCATCGGCGTACAAAATACGCATAACCAAATATTGAGAGCCGAACGCAATCGGGTTAAATTGCAAACGAATAGCCAACACGTTGTGCGGCAACATCAATTTACCTTTTGATCCGCGCAACGGAGTAGAGCCCAGCTTTTGTGCACCTTGGAACTCGTTTTGCGCATAGTTTGAGTCGGAAATATCAGCTGACGCAAACGCCGCACGCACAAACAAATCGCCCCATTCTTTGCTGTACTCCATCTCTTTTACCATAATACCGTTGGTACGGAAAATTACCTCCGAATAATTGTCGGAAACCACAACGTGTACGTCCGACACTTTCATTGATGAAGCGCGCTTTACAATATTAACGAAGTCTTGTTGCATTTGCAGACGTTCCAAGTCAACATCATCGCCCGAAATCGTCTTGTTGCGCTCTGCCATTGCATAAATGGTATTAAGCTCGTTTTGCGAAATATATTGCGGCTGCTGCATAACCAGCCCTTTTTTGGCCGCAATCGTTTGGAAGTTGAGCACCGGACCATCAAACTTATGCTCTAAAGATACCAAAAATTGACCGTCCGAAAACAGCGCCAAACGGCGTCTGGTTTCGTCGTTAATATTCAGGGTTGTTCCGTCCGGAAGTTTTGCGCCGGGAAGCGTACACAGATAGTTGCCGTTGGCAAACAATCCTTCAATAAAAGCCTTTGCGTCAAAAGGCTTTTTGGGAGCGGCTTTTTCTTCCGCTCCCTCTGCTTGAGATTCTTCTTTTTTTTCTTCTTCTTCCGCCATTTTTTTTCAACGGTTATTTAACAATCATTCCTTTACCGAGGCTCGGAATTCCTTTGGTAACATTAAATCTGCGTCGTGCAGCCGGAGTTCCGTTGGCTCCACCGTCAGCTCCGCCGTCGCTTGCAGAAGAAGACGAGTGTGTAGGTTCTTTAATATTTACGGCAGGTTTGGTCGGTTCACGATCCAAAATACCACCGGCAGCAAAATAGAGATAATCTTTATCATTCTCTCTTACTGCACTCAGGAAAGTCTTGGTAATTTCATCAACAGTATAACCGTTGCGCAAGGTTGTACCGACCTTGACCATAAAGACATCGCCGTCTTCATTAATCAATCTTGCAGCCAAGTCATCACCCGAACCGAGAATTTCCATAATTGCATATTCTCTGCTCAGTTTTACTTTTTCCGGAGCCACTGCTTCAGATGTTCCGTCAGCAAACGGATTCTTCTTGGCTTTTCCGGACAAAGCGGCTTGTCTTGCTTTTTCCATTTCTGCTTCCAATCTTGTCTTCAAGATTGAAATTTGATTTTCGAGGTTAGCCACCTTTTTATCGTGGTTAACTTTTGCAACTTCGGCTTTGCCGCGAACATCCTCGGCTTTTTGAGCAACAATATTGAATTTTTCTTTATAGTCTTTCAACATTTCTTTAATTTGCTCATCGCGTTTGGCAATCTCAGCATAAATTTCGGCGTTTTTCTTAATCCACTTTTGGGTAGATGCCAACATAGTAGCCTTATACGCCTTAACAATTTTTTCTTGACGGAGTTTTTCAAGAGCCATTTCAACTTCTTTCAGTTTGCGTTGCTCTTCTACCATCAGGCGTTCCTGCTCGTTCTCCCACTCAATGCGTTTGCGCTCTTCTTCAGCTTTGCGAGCCTCTTCTTCCTGTTGAGCCTTTAAGCGTTGAGCCTTAACGGCGGCAATTTCATTGGCAATTTTTTCCTTTTTCAATTCCAAATTCAACAAGGTTGTCTGTTTTTCCAAATCAGACATTCTCATGAACAACTCGTTGTTGATATTGTCCGACAAAACCATAGCAATGCTGGTGTCAGGTTGCGGAGTTGCATTTTGAGCCTGCGGCTGTCCCAAAGGCGAAGTCTGTCCACCTTGGGCTTGTGAGACCTGATGCGGAGTAGCATCGATTTGCATATCAATATCGTCAGCTACGTCGTCAAAGCTCATTGAGACCTGATTTGCCCCGCGATCAACATCCACCGGAATAACATCTGACGGAGTACTGGTGTTTGAGTTATCTTTTTCCGGAGCTGTCGGCGAAATCAAACCGCTATTTGGCAACGAAACATCTACATTCAACGAAACATCGTCGCTATTTGATGACAAATCGACTTTTGCACCGCTATCATCATCAAACAATGAAACGGTTCCTTGCGCATTAGCCAAATCAGCCAGCAAACCTGCCGCAGCCAAAACAGCCAAACCACATAATGTATTTCTAAAACTATAACGCATAGATAGCTCCTTCATAACTCCAAACACCATTTGCAGGGTTATATTGTATTGTATTCATCTCAAGTCCTGAAAATTTAGTTAACAAATTGCTCCAAATTCTCGGATTATAGTTTGACATGAACTTAAATTTTACAGAAAAATAAACATTCTGTTGCGGTGAAGTGTAAGTATAGTCAGACAATTCAACCGTTTGTCCGATAGACTGGAAAAAGTTATTCAAAATGTTTTTCAAATCAACCATATTTTTGGTCGGTTCTGAATTTTCGGTAGCAATTTCGCCCATTGATATTGCGGCCATAGCCATATTTCCGTCCGGAGCGATTGAACGACCTGAAAGATTAACGCCTGATTCGCTCAAGGCTTTATCAATGGTTGAAATGCGTCCGAATTCTCTGCCCCAAGAGGTACTGGTACTGCTCAAAGAACAATTTACCAAACCGATATTCCACCCCGGAGGCATAATTTTTACCAAACTCAGCACATTTGCATAGCAACGCTGCATATAAACGTCCTGTTGCGGCAGATTTTCCCATGGTTTTGGCTCCGGCGGAACCTCTGGCTGAGCAACGACTTTCGGCTGTATCGGTACCACAACCGGCTTTGGCGGAGCCGAAAACAGCATCATAAACAATTTATAAACCAAGTACAGAACAACAAATGCAACAACCGCCGCCACAATATAAAAAGTTTTGCCTTTTGTATCAATTTTTTGCAGCTTTACACGGCTTCCGCGTTGCATAATATCGGTCAACGTCGGGTACAGCGTTTCCTCAATTCCCCATTCAGGCGGGGCAATCTTCAAACGCCAATCCGGCACCATTAACATGCTCATAAATTGCTTTTTGGCATCTTCTTCGTTTTTGTACAGCATATCGCCGTTTGCCAAAATAACATCATCACGAACGCAGATATACCACCATCCGTTATCAACCTTAAAGACGGCAACAAATGACGGTTGATCAGCCAATGCCGTGGCTACTGCCGGAGCAGCAACAAACTCACTCTGCTTATAACCATCGGCAGACACACAGATACCAAACTGCGGTGTTTTACCTTTTTTAATACAATACAGGTCAGCACCTTCCAACACACCCTGCGATGATTCTATAACCTCGGGTTGCGGATTGTCCTGATTTTGTAATGACTGCCAGAACAAGCTGGTGGCATACTCAACACCGCCTACAACGATACTTGAGCCCCATGTTCTGTTGTCATTAACCTCGTTTATGTCTGTATTCTCTGCCACTATGGTTTTTCCTTATGGTTATTCGTGTACTCTTGTTTCAGGGTTAAGCGGAGATTCCAAAACTACCGGTGTCAAAATAATTACTAAAACACTTCTTGATTTTGAAGCGATAGCAGCACCGCCGAGCAAAGAGTTTTCAGCTGAACCGGTACCGATTTTTTCTGCAGAATTTTCAACTCTCTCATAGCCGGTCAAAACCAAAGATTCACCGGATTTAAGAGCAACTTCTTGTGAAAAACCGCGAGATTCGATAATCGGGTTCTGAATATACTCACCGCCTTCTTCAGACAAATCTACTTTTTGCAATTCTAGCAAATCAGACAGCGTCAAATTAAACATCAACAGCATACGACCGTGTTCCAAAATTCTCGGTAAGACGCTCATGGTAAAACCGGTTTCGATTTCTTCTGTTTCTGTAGAAATATCATAGTTATCGCCATCACCACCACTATTGGTTTTGGTAATTTCAGAAATATAGTTCTGTTTCTTAACTACCTGAATTGGTGCCGGTTTATTGTTCATTGTCGTAATCGTACCACTGGTTACGATATTTGCGGTATTTTTCTTTGATAAAGCCTGAATGCTGGCGTTGATATCCCAGTCGCCGGGCATAATCTGCATTGTCAGGTTTTTAGCCACATCATCACTTATGCCAGTGTTCGGGCTGAGAATTTGCAGTCCTCTGATGTCTCCGTGTTGCGGTTTGAATGCAGCGCTGAAATCAAGACCGAATGTGTCAGAGTCTCCGACATTAACCTGCAAAACCTTTACACTGATGGCTACTTGTCTTGACAAACGAGCATTCTGTTCGTTGACATACTTAGACACTTTCTTTATATCAGTCGGCGTTGCCGTCAGCGAAATAGTTCCGTTTGACTGATCAACAGACATCTTAGCATCATCACTAATCATTGATCTGATAGTGTTTTCAATATTGCTCCACATCTGCAGCTGGGCTGACGATGACAATGTCAGGCTTGACGAACCGCCACTACCTGAATCTGTGGACGATCCACCGATGTTGTTAGCCAAGTTTTGTGTTGTCGGCAAGCTATAAATAACAAAAGTCTTACTTATAAATTTATAAAAGTGAATTTCATTCTTGTCATACTTCCACCACAAGCCGAAGCGTGCAGCAACTTCATCAAGCAATCCGCTCAAAGGACCGCGGTACGATACCAGCATTTTTCCCGGTGCCGCCCAATGGGCATTAATTTTATCCGGTGTCGGTTCGTTACCTTCTGCATCTCTTTTAACTTCTTCTTCCAAATTTGATGCATATCTTACTTTGATTGAGGTAATTTTGGTAATCATATCGCCGATTTCATAAAGCGTAATCGGGCGATTACTGATCAAAGTAATGCCCTCTTTCGTTTCCAAATAACTTGGAACCGGAGATCCTTCATACTCAATTTCGCTCTTGTCGCCGAGCCAAATCTCGTCTTTTACATGCACAACATCGTTAGAAATCATTTCTGTAGGAACTTTTGCACGCTCTTTTAACTCGGTTGTTGCTTCAACTTCTCTTTCCAGAGTAGCATCTAAATCCGTAGATATCGTGCACGCCCCAATCAAGGCGACCACGCCGCAGCCTAAACTATATTTTATCCATTTATTCATAAGCATTTTCATCCTCCATAGTCTCAACTACCAAGACGCGGTTTCCCTTATAAAAAGTTGCAATAGGTGCCGGACGTGCTCTCGCAAAAGCTCTGATTAAAGCAGAGCTTACATCAGCAAAACGTCCGCGGAACATAGCCCCTGCGGTTAATGTATAATTACGATTGGTGTTCCATACCAATCTCCAACCGGAACGCTCACTCCAGTCAGTCAAAATAGCTTTTAAGCTTTTTCCTTCTTCGGCCAACCAGTCTTGAACGGGATCATCGGCGGCATATTCACCACCCTCGGTTCCGTCATCATAGGTTTCCATAATATCGCCGGTGTTTGCGGCAACTGCATTTTCATAATCTACAACTTCGCCTTCCAGCATGGGAGGAATTGTGGCTGACATATTGCTGCCGGCACCACCGTCTACTACCATATAATCACGCGGTGTACGCTCGCCGAACTCTCTGTAGTCGGCAGCAACTTTGGTGTAGTTAACAAATTCATCTTCAGCGGCGCATTTGGTGTTGTATTCGCCGGGATATTGTGCGGCAGGGCAGGTTTGTCTGCTCTCAACAGCCGGTTGCTGTCCGTGAAGTGCAGCATATTCTTCTTGTCCGTGGCGTCTGTCAAAACTTGCACAGCCTGACACCAGTAGAACCCCTAAGAAACTTGCTGATAAAAGAATTTTATAGCTCATTTTTTCCATGCTTTCCAAGTTGTTTTTAATCATAATTTTATACCATCATACAATCTGAAAAAAAATAATCAAGCACGCTCAAAAAGTTATTACCATGTCTGATAATTTGTTTTTGGTTTCGGACTATTTTTTATCATTTTGCTCCTTTCATCTTCACCGATCTTTAATGTCCTTATAATAAAGGAATTAGGCTCGCGTGATGTAAATACCGTATTGATTTTGCTTGCATCAATGCCGTTTCCGTCAAGCACCGTGTGTAGCAAATCAAGTCTTCTTTGTTGCAATGCATAAGAACTGTTTTTATCAATTCTTATTTCCAAGATTATATTCGGATCTTCTGCCGCTTTGTTGGCAAAAGCTTGCACCCAACGCAATGTCTGTCCGGAAATTTCGGCTCTTCCCGGTTGAAATGAAAGTCGCATTTCTGCCGGCAAAATTTTCGTTCCGCCGTTTTCTCCTCTCAGACTTCCGATTAGCTTTTTACGTGATTTTTTCTTCTTTGAACGCGATGTCTCGTCTTCTTCTTCAACGCCATCATCATCGTTGTTATTGCCGCCGCTGAACAGCGAAGTCAGGCTCTCAAAAAATCCTTTCTTCTTACCTGATTCCGATACTTCACCATCAAGACTTTCGTCTTCAACGTCATTTTCGTAACCGACACGCTCAACCGGCGTTTTTTTAGGCGAAACCAACTGTGGAGTTAAGTTTTCGTCATTCAAAATATCCTCTGGGATAGGAATAAGAATGTTCTTCACCATTTTTTCTGCGGTTTGGATTTCTTTCCCCTCTTCTTCCATTTTTGATGGGGCAAGCAGCTTTTCGACTTCACTCTCTTTTCCTAAATCTGAATATTCTTCAACGGCTTTGTTATTTTTTGCAAACTTGTTAGACTTCGCCACAATCCATGGATTGTCTTGCGTTTCGCTCATTTCTTGCCATTCACGTTGCTCCGGCTCGTCAATCTGATCATTTACCTCAATCGACATGGTGTCGACGGATATTTGACGGCTTGCCGCCGCAATTTGCGTTTCAGGAGCCTTGTCAACTACTTCGACTTTATTATTGCTCATGCCGGTACGACTGTTCTCAAGCGGAATAATGTCTGTGTCGGCATCGTCTTTTGCGGCAATACTTTTGGCGGTTGCAATTTCCTTGCTGGCATCAGCAATCTTAATAACCTGCTTTTCTTCACTGGTCGGTGAAACTTTCGGCTTAATATCCGACACCGGAGGAACCCGAGATTTGCTGGCAAGCTTTTGCGGTTTTACTTCTTCCGCATTGCCATCATAGATAGGGACATTTTCTGCCGAGGTTGCCATATGCTCAATAGGTATATCAGCCACATCTTCTACCGATGCAATCTGGATGGGATACAAAACATCGGAGGTAAGTTCGGCGATTTCCTTATCACTCAGACCCTCTTCTTCGTTTTTCGGGGCAAGGGTTGAAAGACGGGTTATGGCAACACGCTCGGTTTTTAATGGTTGAGCGGCAAAATCATTTTTTTGAAAGAAGAGCGCAATATTTTTCTGCGGAATTTCAACTTTGTTTTGCGGTACCGGAACAACAGACGAAAACACCTCATTTGCAACCCAAATTGCAAACGAAGAGAGCGTAAAACTTATGCAAAATCCCTTAAGTGTTTTTTTCATTGTTAACCCATCCGAAAACTAAAGTAAAATAAAGCATGACTCTTGGCAAGGTCTTATTTGGGGCTGTTAATAAAATCGAATTATTATTTTTTAATCACTTTAAAAACCTGCGAAAAATGCCCAAATTTGCTTTATCATGACTATGAATTTTTTGTTACAGACTTAAAAAGTTGTGCTGAATCAATACAGTAAGTGCTGTTTTTGCGGCGTCGATATTGCTGGAAATTTCGGCAAAAATTTAGTATTCTGAAAATGTATAAGAAGCACTTTAAATTAATTTAAGGAGAAAAACTATGCGATTTATTAGTAAAAATATGTGGGCATTGGCTGCCTTTGCTTTGGTAGCTTTTGTTGCCATGACCGGCGATGCTAATGCGACGGTTATGGATACCGCATCCCAAAAAATGGTAACCTTATTCTTAAACGTTAGAACCATCGTATTCATCTTGGGTGGCTTTGGTTTGGTTGCCGTAGCTTTTGCTGCAATTTTCGGTAAAGTAAACTGGAAATGGTTTGCCGGTTTGGCTGTTGGTTTGGCTGTATTAGCTGCCGCAAACGCAGTCGTTCAATACTCTGCGGGTAGCAATATGGGTGACGGCCTTGGCAACACTGGTGTCAAGGATACATTTGATGGCGCAGCTGGCGGTATTTAAAAAAAGGGGGCTATGCCCCCTTACCGCATTTCAATGGAGGAGAATATGTTGTACATAAAATTAAAGAGAATTGTTTTAGCTGTTGTATTAGTGTTTGCAGTTTCTTCAATTTTATTTGCAACCGATTCATATGCAGCTGAGTTGTTCTCTGATTTAATCAATAAGGGAACGGAAATATTTGAGGGAATGCGCGACATTATTTTTGCGGTTTCCGGCTTTGGTATTATTGCAATTGCAGTTGGAGGTATTTTTGGTAACTTTAACTGGAAGTGGCTTGGTGCAATCATTATTGGCCTTATGGTTATCGCTCTAACGTCAGGCATTATACAATACATGGTTGGTTCCAATGTGGTTAATATAACTGACACATTAAAATAGGAGGAGGCTATGAAAAAATTCTATGAATTTAGTAAAAATATTTCATTTGTAGCAATTATTTCTGCTGTTTTGTGTGTCGCGGTAGTGTCCGATGCCGCTGCGGCAAATATTTTTGAAACTGTTAAAGATAAAGTTTACACCACCTTACAAGATTTGCGTGGTATTATATATATTATTGGTGGATTGGGTCTTATCTGTTTCACCTTTGCCGCTATATTCGGACGTATCAGTTTTAAGCATTTGGCGACTATCAGCTTCAGCCTGTTTTTGGTTGCCGCCATGGGGCTGTTTATCAGTCATTTTACCGGTGATGGCACGCCATCAGCTAAATTGGAGTACAAAGATAACACTTCTGCATCAAACAACCAGACACCAAATGACAGTCCTACTGGAGGAAAATGCAGTGGCGGGGAATGCCCCCAGTCTCAAAATCAGAGCGCTAACAAAACCCCATGAAATAACTAACGTTCTAATTTATAACGAAAAGTGCGCTGTTTCAAAAGGCGCATTTTTTGTGATGATATTACTTGTTTTTTTGTTGCAATACCCAAACTTTTTGAATAGAATCATACATCATATTATAGTGGAGATTTTATGAGAGAGCCGATACTAAAAGCAGTTGCCAATCCTCCGAAAATTTTATGGGGTCCCTATCTTCCGGTGTTGCTTAACCTCGGATTACAATTTCCGATGATGTTTGCCGGACTTGGGATGTTTGAAATCAATCCGCTGTTTTTTGTGGCAACAATAGGTCTTGCTCATACAGGAATTGTTTTGTGGGGAGCTAAGGAACCGCACATTTCCAATATGATACAGGCTTTTGGAACGACATTTCGCGTAACCAACAATTTATATAAAGAAAAGGGGAATAAGTTTGCACCCTGATTTTGATTTTTTCAGCGTCTTTGTGCAGGGCTTAAGCAACAAAGAGGTTTTTGTAACAATATTAGGCTTTATTTCGGCCGCAGCTTTTGCCGGTTTGTGGATTACCAAAATCGGACGATCTCTTTTGCCTCAACCGAATGAATCTCGGGTTTCTGACTTTTTGCCTTTTAATAAACTTATGCCCGATGGAATGACAATCCGTTGCTACAATGGCTCGTTCTGCCGCGTTTTTCAAGTTGAGGGGCTCGATTTGGCTTTTGCGACTGAAGAAAAAATAATCTCCATGGCTGAAGCGCGTAAATCATGGATTGATAGTATGTCGGATTTGCAGGTTACCGCTCGTGTGATTACTCTGCGTGAGCGTATTCCTGCCGACGTTATTGAAAATACTTTTGATAATCAAATTCTTGAAAAAGTTGCATATACATGGCAGTCAACCTTAAATCGAGTTTATACTAACTCACACTATATAATAGTGTCTGTTCCTGACCGTCCTGATGCCCTCAAAGATTTGAATTATGCTTCCCAATCTCTGTTGGCAACACTTAGTGAATATGGCGTTCGTGCCATGTTTGAGAGCGAGGACAGCTCCGCTTTGGACAGCCCGTTTCACGTGTTCAGCCGTTTGTGTAGTCCTATATCTAAGCCTGACCCCAAAGTCGGCAACGCAGAGGGCTCACAACTCAACGAACTGCTTACATCGGATCATATCCACTTTACGGGTGAAAACGGTCTGATTCGTTTCTTTTCCGGCGACAAAGAAAAATTAGCTATCACAATGGGTATTCGCTCTTCAAGTGATTACATGGATGAGTCAATGATTGTATCTCTGCTGGCAATTGACTGTGAGTTGACTCTTCTGCATAACATCAAACCTATTTATCGTCCGGCCGCTCGTGGTTTGCTTATTCAACAGCGCAATATGGCACGTATGACCAGTTTTTCTCAAGATGTTGTCGATCAATATAGCTATGCCATGAGTGCGATTGAAGACAGTGATGCCAATTATCAAGCTTTGACCCAATACGCAATGTCTTTGGTTTTGCGTGGCGATAGCAAGGAAGAAATTGATTTTGCCGAAAGTGAAGTTCAAAGAATTTGCCGTCTGTTTGGTGTTACTCCGGTTCGTGAGGGCTGGGTTGCTCAAGCGACATTCTTTAACCAATTTCCTACTTATGAAATTTATCCGCGGGCATACTTATACTTGTCGCGTGTCGTAACGGCGGCAATTTCATTTGATAAACCGGCGGAAGGCTTTAATAAGAGCGACTGGGGCCCGGGAGCAATTACGACCTTCCGCACCACCACCGGTTCGGGATACCGCTTCCAATTCCATGTCTCTTCAGAAGAAGCTGCCGTTGCGCACTGTTGTATTATCGGACCTACCGGTCAAGGTAAAACAACTTTGCTTACTTTTTTGGCCGGACAGGCAATGCGTCACAAAGACCTCAAGGTGTTCTTCTTTGACCGTCACTTGGGTGCGGAAATTTTCACTCGTGCTGTCGGTGGTGCATATATTGGCTTTGACGGCGATGAAAAAAATGTGTCTCTTAACCCGTTTGATACCTCTCCGACACCGAACAACCGTGCGTTTTTACGCCGTTGGATGAAATCAATTACCATGGTCGATGATGCTCTTTCCGAAAGAGAAATTGCTCGTGCGGTAACTACGGCATTTGATTATCTCCGTCCTGAAGAGCGGGTTATGAGCAACCTTTATAAAAGCTGTTTTTCTCCGACCGGTAATATGCGCCGTGAGCTTTATCGTTGGGTCAACCCTGATCAATACGGCAAAATTTTTAACGCGACCAATGATAGCCTCGATTTGCATAGCAAACGCTTTATGGCATTTGACTTTACGCACATTTTTGAGGATGATACTCTGGCTCCGGCGGTCATCAGCTACATCATGCACCGTATTCAGTCCGAAACCGGAGAAACCGGCGTTCCTTCACTGATTATGATCGATGAGACCGCGCCTATGTTAAAGCACCCGATGTTCCGTGATTACTTTATTATCGGTCTGCAAGAAGGACGTAAAAAACGTCAGGCTTATCTCTGCGCTTTCCAACAGCCTAATATTATTGACTCTTTGGGCGTTGGTGAGGTTATCCGCGGTCAATGCCAAACAGTAATCTTTTTCCGCAACCCGCAGGCCCGCCCTGAGGACTATGAAAACTGGAACCTCAATCAACGTGAAATTGACTTTGTTTTCGGTAAATCTTATCGTGAATTTCCATATGCCATTTTGCTTTCTCGTCCGGCAACCGGTGAGTCGGTAATTTTGGATGTAAATTTGAGCGGATTAGGCCCATATCTTAAGCTTTACAACTCCAGCCGTAAGAATGTTTTGTTGGTTGAGGATCTCATAAGACAATATGGCGAAGAAAACTTTGTTACAAAATATTTAAATTTAGCCTGATTATATCAAAATAAGTTTATAAATAGTATTTTTTGTGCTATCATATACTATGAGGGAGAATCTCATTAGGGAGGATGGTATGAAAAATATTAAGTTTATTACTATGGTTTCGGCATGTGCAGCGATTATTATGACATCATCACCGGCCAAGGCATTAATTACATTGGACCCCGGTAACATTGCCGGTACAATCGGTATTGTTATTAACGGTGCAACCGGTATTATGCAAAGTGTTGAAATCATTACCAACGGCAGCTTATTAAACTCGGTAATCGGTGATGCTGCCGGAACATTAAGAAAATTTGCCGATACATTCGGTGGAAACGTTCAAAAAGCCTTACAAATGGCACAAGAAGCACAAGCTCGTATTCAAGAAGGTCAAGCTGCTTATAACAAATATAGAAGTGAAATTGAGTCTCGTAAAGCCAAATATCAGGCACTTCTTGATCAGCTGAATGTCAACAAAGAAAGCTATTCCGATAATGCGGAAGAAGAAGACGGCGGCTATCCTGCAGATTATGATTCGCAAGAAGACGCCGATTACGATCCAGATACCACCTCTACTATTGAGGCATCAAAAAATTCACAAAACAGTTCGGACAATTTATCCGAAAACACCAATTCTGTTCAATCATCAGACACTTCGCTTCCTAGTGTGGTTGATTCTGGTCAGCCATCAAGTCCGGCGCTTCCTAGCGTTATTGAGGCTAAACCATCTTCAGAAGTTGCACTTCCAAGTGTGATTAATGCCAAACCGGCAGTAATCAACAATACATCATCAACCGGTCGCCGCCCATTCTCTTTTTCAAATGAAATTCCTGTAGAACCGGTTATTGAAGAGCAACCAACTCCTGCTGATAAAGCTGCAGCTGCTGCAGTTGATGCTGTTTCTTCAGAGACAGTCTCCGAAACCCTCTCTCCTGATACTCTCAAGAATGAGATTAAGCCTCGTTTTAGAGTTTCTCCTCTAAAACTTGAAGAACCGGCTAAACTTGACAAAGTTTCGGTCAACGAGGTCAGCTTTATAAGCCACCAGTCGTTTGCCGACGAGATTAGCGATGTAAAAGGTGTTAATTACGATTCAAAAGGCACATTCGTTACCCCGTTTGCCAAACGCTGCGGATTGAGTGTAAAAGATCTGGTTGAATATGAAGGCATGAAATCCTGTCTGACCAAAATTGTAGCAGAAAACAATGCTAAAGATCAGGAAGATGCCATTAACAGCCAAAAAGACTGTGAGACTATGGTGTTTGAAACCGTTGTGGCTCTGCTTTCTGAGGCTACAAAGGCCAAGTATGAGGCTTCCAACTACACAGACACTCTTGATAAGCAAGATGAACTCGGTGCCGAGAGCTCCACCACTCGTGACGATACCGGTGTAATCGGACTTAGTCAGGAAGAAACTCAAAAATTGTTAAACCAAATGAATATGCTTGAATCCGGAGCTATTCTTCTTTCTGGGGTACAAAAAATTTGCGCTATGTCAAAGAATGTTTTGGTTGACAGTGAAAAATCCGAAAGCTCTGATGGAGGCAAATAATGAAAAAAATACTGCTGACATTAATGGCGCTTTGCTTTTGGATGTCGGTTATTCCCGATGCCAGAGCTGACTTTGAGCTATTGGAAACAGTCCTCAGCGCCCTTGAGAATATTCAAAAGAAAGTTCAGGTTGTTCAAGAAAAATACCAAAAGATTGAAAGCCAACTTAATGCCCTGCGCCAAGGTCCTTTAGGCAAGTTGACTGCTATCTCGAGCAAACTCAATTTTAAGAATATTTCTGTTCGCACTCTCCCGATAGTATCTGAAAACATCGGCAATCTTCGTAATTTGGAAAAAGCTATTCAAAAAGGTACAATGGCCAACCTTGGCAAGAAAAATCAAATAATCCTTTCTGCCGCCAATGAGAAGAACAATGCGGACATTATGCGTGAAGACCTGAGCAGATTGTATGCTTACGCCTTTACCTTACGTACCAGCATGGCAAGAGACCGTCAAAATGAGAATGATTCGCCTTCCATACTTGAAAACAACCGTGCAACCAAGCAAATGCTTAAAAAAGAAACCATGGAAACCGCTCGTCGTTTTACCCGAATTTTGGATATGCAAAGCTCGCTTAATGAGTTTCAACGTCGTCTGATTGCGGCCAACTTGAGAGTTCCGGAATCTGATGAAGATGACACAACAGAAGAAGGAGATAAGCAATGAGAAAAACCAAATCAATATTAATTGCAATTTCCATTGCATTTTCGCTTTTTCCTTCTAAAGGCGAAGCGTTTTTCCTGCTTCCTCCGTTTAAGACGGACGTTGTAAACAGTCTGCAAAAGTCTTTTACAACCATTAAAACTAAAGTTGACAAAGCTTATAAAATGGTAATGGAAAGCACCGTAATGCAAACCATTATTCAATATGGTGAAGGCGCTTTTGAGGCCTATGATTTTGTAAAAAGCGTAAATTTTGGCTCAATCCAAAGTATTTTGGGAGCTGATTACAAGCAAATTTCAGTACTGTCCTCAAAAATCAAAAAAATAGATGCTCAAAAGAGTGCCGCTAAAGATAAGGCCGCACAAGAGGCCGCGGCTATCGCTCAAGAAGCAGCTGAAAAAGAAAAAGGCATCAGTAAAAACATCACCAAGTTGTCGCAAGACAGCCTGCTTAATCCTGATCACGCTGTTGCCAACACCGCTAAAATCAGCGCGTTAATCCAACAAAAAGAGGAAATAATCGCCGAGGCGCAGAACAACACCAACAGCATAAACGATACTTTGAATTCAGCACTACAAGGTTTTAATGATATGAAAGATTCGATACGTGCCGAATTAACATCCATACTTTCGTCATTTAACCCGCTTCCGAAGAACTACAATTCACTTCAGGATTTGCGTGAAACCGTGCAGATTCTGTCTCCGGACGAAAAAACCAAAGTTACCAGTAACATTATCTTTGCTTATAAAGAAGTGTACAACTCCTTATATTGGCAGGATATCAATACGGCAATGCAACGTGCAACCGCCATTCGAGCCGAACTTGTTGCTGACAACGAAAAAGCTCAGACCATCAATCAAGCCGCCAGTGGTAGCCTTGAAGGTGCAATATCCGCAAACGCCGCCGGAGCTCTTGAACTGAGAAAAGCCAACATGTTAGCTCTGATTAACTATACAGAGCTGGTATTGCAAAAACTCAAATTAGACATAAGTTATGATTTGTCGATTAGTGGTTTCCAAAAGATTAATTCTACCACGGCAGTCAATAACTTTAACTTTGATAACTATAAATTTAACCCGAAAGATCCGGTGTATGATGTTGACAGTGTAACATTATCACCGGCAGCAGCAGGAGAGGCATTAGACAGCTCCATCGCCGCCGCATCAGAACCGGCAGTTGCCGCCGGGCTGGCTGATATTTCGGCATCTGCAACAACAGAGTAACGTGTCGACATTGACAGTAGTAAAGGAGAAAACAAATGAAAAAGATTTTTAGCCGTATTTTTCTAGCTGTTTGTGTCGTAGCGGGCGGCCTTCTTATAAGTAAGCCGGCAGATGCACAGCTTTTGTTTGGTATATCTTTTGACGCCAAAGGCGATGTAAAATCGACCATACAGCAGGTTGAACAATATTTGGCCACCGTCCAAGAAGAAGTTGTTGCCAAGGTCAAAGAAGCTTTAACCGCAGTAAAATCAACCGTCGACAAATATAAAGGATCAATTACCAGACTGGTCAGCAAAATTCCGGGAACCAAAGACTTTGATGTTGCCGGTTCGGTTGACGTATACGATTACGAAGCCGTCAAAACCGCATTTAATGAGCTGTTTTTACAATATCCGTCAACAGAGCCACGCATAAAGAAAGCTTATGAGCAAAAAGCCGAGCAGTTCTACTATGATACTTTGGTTGAGGTAAAAACCGCATTGGTTGAGCTCGAAACTCAGTTGGGTAAATATCGCAAGGAAGTAGAAGCATTTAGTGAAGAAGCCTTGACCTCAGACGGTTCAGGTTCAACTGCTAGCTCCGAAGAAGAAAACGGCGTTGATTACAACGTTTATATGGCTGCTCGCAAAATGAATGATATCCTGAAGATTACCGAAGAGCTGGTCGCTATGCGTAATCAATACTTTGCTGCCAGCATGATGCATGGCGGAAGACAGGTTTTGCCGGCTGAAAAGGTAGAGCCTAAAGCAGAACCGTCAGAAAAAACTTCAGAACTGAGCGGCGTCAGCAAAATGATGTTTGGTCAGTTTATGACTCAGGGTGCTATTCCTGCTCCCGCCGCTCCAAGCGAGGGCGAAACTGAAGAAAAAACGGTTTCACAAAACAAATCTTCAGACCGCTTCGTTGTTCCTGCTGCTCCTGCCACTTCAGCTCCGCTCGAGGGTAGTGAAGCCGAACTGGATGCCTTAAAACGTGTTGCTAACACTCAAGAAATTGTCAATTCTGCACTTGATGTTCACAATATGTTGCAACGCATGCCTGAATATAAGTCAATGTATAAACAATACAGCCTTTATAAGAAACTTCACGAAAGGGCAGTCGAGGGTGTAAAAGAGGCAGATGTTTGCGTTACCAGATACCTGGGACGTCGCTATTCCGAGCCGAACAAAGTATGGTTCGGTCAGGCGACACCGCCTGTTGCCGCCTGCGACTATAATTCTCGTAAAGGTCTCTCACAGTGGGCAATTACCGCATATCAGGCTGCAAATGATGATGCCGGTAACGCAATTGATGTAAATTCTTTTGCAAACTACGACATTGACACAGACGGAGACAGTCAAACTTTGGTTGACCCTGATGTTGAGGCTTTGGAAAAGAAAAATGCCGAAGAGCCTGTCGATGAGTCATATGTAAAACCGAGCCATGATCAAGAATATTCTAACTCGGTTCGTGAGGTTGAATTACTGAACTGGATAATCGGACGCAAAGCCGCAATGTTGTTGGTAGAAGACCAATATAACAAACAAGTTTATGGCGCCGCCGAACATCCGTTCCCGATTTGGAACGACCAACGCAGTTACTATGATCAGTACATCAGTGGTAAATATGAAAGTATCAAAGCATATCTGCGTGAGCTTGACTTTACCAAAGCTGCACTCTCTATCGCTCAAACGCTTAACAGCGGTCAGGAAGAAAGTGAAGACAAAGACAATACCGCTACAGCTTTAGGCGAACTTGAGAGCGCCATGGCTGAGATGGAGCCTCCGGTCAAAGCAACCAGCAGACTTCTTGAGGAAAAAACTCAATCGCTTGCCTCCATCCGTCAAAAAGAGGCCGATGAATTGGCTCCTTATTTAAAAACTAAGGATAGCCTGAATGAGAAACTGGACTCATGGAGCAATGCCATAGTTGAAATTACGGAAGAAATCAATGGTTTGAACCAACAATCTTCGTACAACAAATCACGCGCCGAAAGCGCAAACACTCAAATCAAACTTATGGACAGCCGTGGTACACCGACAGAGTCTACTCTTTATGTTGAAGCCAAAGAAACCTTTGCCAATGCAACGGAATCTTATGCTGAAAACGTAGAAGAACTCGGAGAAAAACGCATTACTCTTAAAAAATATGAGATTGAGCGTGATAAGGTACAAACGGCTCTTGATAAGTTAAATAAGCAAATAGAGGAAATACAAAGCAGATATCAACATGAAATAATTGCAATTGAAAGCGATTACGATGCTCAAATAATTGCTTTGCAAAAAAATCCCGATATTGCCCCGTTATTGTCAAGCATTGCCCAAAGTGCTAATATAACTGACATCGGCGCCCTCGGGTTTATAAGTCAGGCCGACGGCTTGATTAACACCGCTCGTTCTTGTGCAATTCAGTTTGTTGAAGATCTCGAAAGTGATTTGTCAGCGATGAAAGCTGATGATGCTCTATATCTGGACAAGAACAACGGCGCTGTCGTTAGCAAACACGCCGAGATGATTGAAAAACTAAAAGCCCTGCCGGGCAACTGTTTCGAAAAAGAAGTTGCCGCAACAATCGGATCATTAAGCGTAAGCCCTCAAAGCATTATTCCGCTGCTGCAGGGATTGTTTACAATGCCATTGACTGAAATTTGTACCAATTACACCTGTGATGCCGGGGATACACAATACTTTGTCGGCCTTCCGGCAAAAGAACGCGACTTTACGGCGCCTCGAGCTGCGCTGGTTACACACTATCCGCCGGTTCGTGATATGGTTCACTTGGATACAACTGACTACAAACATATGGACGTCAGCAAAGACGGAAGACTCAATCGTAATGCTTTCCTTGAGTATGGATTGGAACAGCCGTACATTTGGCAGTTGCTCCTTTCTGATAAAGCCTTCATCGAGAGAGGTGTTGATCTCGAAGCTGTTCTTGAAAAGGGCGGCGAAGGCAAAGCTTTTGCTCGCGGCATACAACTTCCGTGTCGCACCGGCAACTACATGATTGATATGTCCAACAACGGTAAATACTCGGTTGTTGATATGCAGAAAAACGCTTCAGCCGGCAATTTGCAAAGATTCAAAACTTTGTATGAATGCCGAGATTTGCGTATTACCGGACAGACCCCCGGCATTGGAAACGTCTTAAATACGTTTATTGTATACGATGCCAATATCGAGAACAAAAAAGATCGCACTACTCTTGGCAATGCTGCCGGAAGTATCAGTGATCCGGTTACCAGTGAGCTTGGTATGTTCTTGAAGTATAACGACGGAACCCTGTCCATGAACAAACTTCCGTATTATGGTTATACCATGTTGATTAAAAAGGAAAAGGATGCCGAAAAGGATGGCAAATATAAAATTAATGCTGATGACAATATTTATCAGCGCTCTATGCTTGCCGACAACCAAATCGGAGAATTCTTGCACTTTGTCGACAAAGAACTTGACGTCAAGAAAAACCTTGATGAAATCGAAGCCAACTTGGCTAACTTGAAAACAAGCTTAACAGAGTTGTTTGACAAGATAAACTTTAAGCTGAAAGATGATATCGATTTTGCATCAGAAAGCGACTTTAATTACGTTGTTAAAAAACTTGAAGAACAGAAAAATACTCTTATGAGCAAGGTTTCAAGTTCTATGAAGTCAATTAATCATGGTAATGCTACCGTAAATGAACGTTATCAGAGATTAGACAATACCTATAAGGCTTTGTTGCAAGACAACAAGTATAAAGTCAACCTGACGACCAATACTCAAGCCGGCAGTTCTCTTACCGAAAGCATAAAGACTGCGGAAACAAACGAAAAAGTAATTGAAAAATCTCGTAAGGAAGGATATGATTCCATCCAAGAACAGATTGACAATTATGAACGTCCTGTATGTATGCCGTATTAGAGAACGCTGGTAGATGAGTAAATTAGGTAATATACTTGAAAACACTAAAGTAATGGCATTGACCGACAAAAGTGGTAGAATATACCACTTTCTCGGTCAGGCCGAAAAAGAAAAACACAGTGTTAAAATGTATTATTACCTGTGGCTGTCGCGCATGTTCATCTTTACAGCCGCCATCTCTTTAGCGATTTTTGTTGCCGCCTCACTAGCTTTGTTCAAACTGGCTCCGATGGTTACTGTCGAGCCGTTTTTAATCATCAATCAAAGCAGTTCTGATGATATTGCGCGTTACGAGCCGATTGCACTAAACATGGCATCGCGCGAGCAGTTTATGGAGACATTCGTCAGACAATACGTTATGTACCGCAATACTGTGCTAGACGATAAACTGGAAATGATGTCGCGCTGGTATCCCGGGGGCATAATCAACTTTCTGTCCAGCCCTGACGTCTACAATAAATTTTATAAAGACCTTGAAGAGACTGAAAGAAGAAACCAAAAGAGCCGCTCATCTCAAGAAGTTGAGATCATATCTTCACAACGTATTGGCGGAAAGCGTAGCGCTGTGTGGAAAGTAAACTTTAAGACTTATGAAATCTCAAGTCGTGAACGCAGTACCAATAAAGGATATCTCGTCCTTAACACAAATTATTGGACCGCCTCAATCACCGCATTTTTTATCCCTGAACGCATATTCATGGGACGTCGTCTTATGAATCCGCTTGGTTTTACGGTTGTTAAATACGATCAATCCAAAGTTCAATTTTAATATTCCTGTTAATAAGTTGGTTATATTTAGACTTTTACAAAAAAAGAGTCTAAAGTCAAACTAACTATAGTTAGCAAAGGAATATTCTTATGATGAAAAAAGTAATACTTCTCTTCTTCGTCGTATTATTAGCTGGTTGTGGCCTCTTCGGTTCTTATTATGAACCGGAGCCGGTCGAAATTGGTAAGGCTTCTGATGAACTAAAACTTTCTCCTTGTGCGTGCATGCAGGTTGAGCTCCCGCATACCCTGCCTGATTGGTTTGTCGAGACAATTTAATACATTCGGAGATATCAAAAAACATGGCCACGCAAATTGGAAATACCCCAAACAATCAGCGGCTTCTGCCCGGAAATGCCACGGTTCGTAAAAATACGCCGTCTGCTTCCGGCGACGTTTTTGTTGCCAATGTGGCAGAAAAAAGATATCTGTGGACGGCTCGTGCATTTGCAATCATTACGGCAATAAGTTTTTGCTGCAATATAATTCTTCTCTTGGCTGTAGCACAAGTTATTCCGCTCTATCGTGTTGAGCCGTTTCTGCTCACTTTTCAGAATAAAGAGGAGCAGGTTTATAACTTGGTTCCGCTCAATAAAAATATGACGTCAGCCAAAAATGTAACCGAGGTGTTTGTGCGCCAATATGTTCTGATGCGCAGTTCGTTTAATCGCGACACCAAGGAGGTCGAGGCCAGATGGATGCCCGGTGGCGCCATCCAGGAAATGTCGGCCCAAACCGTGTACGATGATTTCGTAAAAAACACCGCCAATCGTGCTCTTGAGCTGATTCGTACTCGCAAAATGATACGTGATGTGCGCATTATGACTGTTAACGAGCTGAGCCAAGGGATTTGGCAGGTTGAATACGAAACTCGTGATATGTTCCCTGATTCCAAAACCCCGGAGATTAACTATTGGACCGCCTCTTTGCGCGTTGCTTACAGACATAAAACCGTAAAACACAAAGAGCGCCTAAAAAATCCGATTGGTTTTACGGTTACAAATTATTCTTTGAGTCACAATAAGGTACAATAAGATGGATAAAACTATGTTGTCAAAATATGTAAAAATAAGTCTTATCGCTTTGTTTGGAGTTTTCTTCTCAACAAACGCTTTTTCTCAGGCCGCGGTTAACAGCATGGATCAAGCGCAAGGCAATGGGCAATATCAACCGATGGATATGACCTATGCCGGTTTCAACTCTTTAGGTATGATGCAAAGCGCATGGCTTGATCCTTTGCAAAACCTTGGAGAGGGACAAACCAAGCCGGCTTATTCAAAATATTACTGGTCTCCTGATTTGGTTTTGCCCCTGCGTCTGCGTGAGGGGATGATTACCATGATTAACTTCCCGGAGTGGGAAATGATTGAGGACATCTATATCGGTGATAACTCTACTTTTGACGGGCAAATTTCCGGTCCTAATACCTTATTGTTGTATCCCCGCTCAGGTGCCAATGTCGGCGTTGATACCAACGTTATTGTGTTCGGACGCTCCGGCAACCGTTATGTATTTTATGTTCGCAGTGAGGGGGTAAATACCGAAAGGCTGACTAATGCAATCGTTGATATTGAAGTAGTCGGCGGTAATAATGGTGTAGGCGGAGCCGGCGCAATGGGAAACGGGGGGTCCGCTTCCGGAGGAGGACGCATTAATGCAACTTCTTATTACGGCGGAAACGGAAAATCAGTAGATTCGACTTTTACCAAACGCAACCAAAAAAATAATTGGATTGAGAGTATCCCTCTCGATCCGACTAAATTTCGTTTTGATATTGAAGTTTATGTCCCCAACCCCGATGACGTCGTAATCGCACCGGAAAGAGTTTGGCGTGATGACATATTTACTTATATTGATTTAGGTAACAAATCGCTCAATATGACACAGCGTCCGATTGTCAGCCTTATTGTTGAAAGAATGGAAGTTCCTGTCGGTTTCAGAACCAAGGGGCCTAACAATCGCTTAATTATTGTCGAAGCAATCGGCGACATGGTTTTGCGTAACGGCAAGAGAATTGTATGCCTCAAAATGCGTCGTTCTGATGATGCCGGCCTTGAAGATGTAAGCTATGCCAAAGATATTACGGATAAAGAATGGGATAGAGGCGACAAAATCCCGTCCGGAGGTCGTGGCACTGCCGGTGCTGCTTCTTATCCTGATTTCAGCGCCGGAACTGTTAATGGTGCAGCCAACATGCCGACCGGAGAAGTTGATATTAATGTTGATGGTAGCTCAATTATTGCTCCGCAATATGGCAACGGTGCCGGCGGAGGCTATGGCAATGGCGCCGGTGGTGCTTATGGTAATGGTGCCGGTGGCGGACAAGGTGGCTATTATGGTGCCGGAGGGGATTTTGATTATTCTAAAATGCACAGAATTCAAAATACTCAACAATTTGATCCGGCGGCCAGCAATTTTGCAAACCAGTATCGCTACGGTTCAGGTTTTAGCGACAGCTCCGGTTCAAATATATCAATTGAGCTTGGTACGGATGCTAATGTCGAAAATCTGGAAAGCTTGTGGGATAATTTATCTGATAAACATTCTAAGATTTTGCAAAAATATGATCCGTTCTTCTCGGTTGATGCTCCTGCCGATGGTCAAGGTAAAGAACTGTTCCATTTGCGTGTCGGACCGGTTAAATCACTCGAAGAAGGTGATGGGGTCTGCAGCAGACTTGGTCGAAACGGTGTATTTTGTAGTGTGGTCAGAACCCAATGAGTAAAGAAGTATTAACACATTCAGAAAGTTATATCAGAAAAACCAACCGCATAATTCTTGCGGTTGGTATAACTTCTTTTGTTATTTTTATACTCGGGTTATATCTTCTTTTTTCAAGCGGTGACAAAGGTAGTGAATACACTGACCCCTCATTTACCGACAATGATGATCCGCTCCAGGTCGAAACTTCCACGTCAGATGACACCGGCATTGAATTTGAGCCGATTGATGACGGAGTGCCCCCCATCACTTCTACCCCTAATCCGGTTCCTTTAGGGCAGGTCGTAATCGGTTCTGATGCCAAAAACGTTTTAACCATTGGTACAAACGGCAAAGCTACAGTCAGTATTATATCTGTTCAGTTGGCTGAGCCTGCTTTTGACGGCTTTAGTTTTGAGGACTATTGTACAGGAAAACACTTGCGTGGTTCTGAAACCTGCGATATCACCATGAAATGGACCCCGGTTGTTACCGGAAACGTGCAAAATAACTTTATCATCAGCTGGCACGAAAGCAATATTGCCAAAAGCAATTCAAAATCCGAAAAAGTTCCTGTGTTTGGCAACGCCGTAACCAAGGAAGACTGCAATTTCTGCGATACTGCCACCGGAGGAACATCGGGCTCCGGTTCACAAGCCACCGGTCGAAAAGGTGAGACCTTATCGAGAACAATCGTTGGTCCGGACGGGTCGGTAATCGGATATGCCGATGACGAAGGCTATGTTTATGACCAGAAAAATAATGTAATCGGTCGTATTAACGAAAACGGTTTGGCTGTTGACGGTGATGGTAACATCATTGGTGTCGCCAACAACCGTAAACTGGTGTTTGACCCGAATGGCAACGTTATCGGTTATGTAAATCCTGACGGCTCTGTTGTAGACTTAAATGGCAATGTAATCGGCCGCATGCTTCCTGATGGTACTGTTGTCGATAATGAGGGCAATGTAATCGGTCATGCGGTTGATATGGGATATGTCTACGATGATAATGGCAATATTATAGGTCGGGTAATGCCTGACGGTACGGTCGTTGATATGAACGGCAATGTCATTGGTCGTCTTAACGAAAAAGGTGAAGTTGTCGATTCCAATGGCAATGTCATCGGACATGTTACCAAAACCGGACGAGTAGCTGTTGATGACGATGGCAATATTCTCGGTGTCGTAATGCCGGATGGCTCAGTTGTTGATGCTAATGGTGATGTAATCGGTAATGTTGATAAAGACGGCAATGTTATTGCCAGCCCCAATGCCCCCTCACGCAGTGTTAATCGCCGCCTTGTTCGCAATGCTGACGGACAGGTTGTCGGTTATGTTGATGAAAACGGTGCTGTTCGAGATTTTAGTGGTAACACAATCGGCAGAACCCGTCCTGACGGCACAATTGTTGACAATGAAGGTAATGAACTTTCTGCATCAGGTGCTGTGTTGGCATATAACGAGGATGGCAAAGTAATCGGTTATGTCGATAAAGACGGCAATGTTATCGGCGAAGACGGAAAATCTTTAGGCACCGTATCTTCTAACGGAATGATTATCGACAGCGAAGGAAATATTATCGGACGTGCCGCTCCTGATGATGATGATAGCTCGAGAGTTAAGGCGTTTGCTTTTGATGAAAACGGCAACGTCATCGGCTATGTGGATGATGATGGCGTAGTCCGTGATTTTAACGGCAATGTTATCGGCAAAGTAATGCCTGACGGAACCATTGTCAGTGGTGAAGGAACTATTGTCGGCAAAGCCTTAAATGGTAAAAAGTTAGCCTATGACAAAGATGGCAAGCTTATCGGTTATGTTGATGATGACGGTACGGTTTATGATTTTGCCGGCAACAAAATCGGCAAAATGCTTGAAGATGGTACTATTGTAGATGAAAACGGTAACACCATTGGTCTCGCTGTTCAGCCCAACAAACTGGCCTACGACAAAGATGGCAATCTTATCGGTTATGTCGATGAAAACGGCGATGTTTATGACTTTAACGGCAACAAAATCGGTAAAATGCTCGAAGACGGCACTATTGTTGACGAAGAAGGCAATGTAATCGGTAGAGCTCCGGAACGCTTGGCCTATGACAAAGATGGCAAGTTGATGGGCTATGTCGACAACAACAATGATGTTTATGACTTTGCCGGCAACAAAATCGGCAAAATGCTTGAAGACGGCACCATTGTTGACGAAAACGGTAACACCATCGGTCATGGTGTTTTACCGGCAGAATTAGTTTATGACAAAGACGGCAACGTAATCGGTTATGTCGGTGAGGACGGTAATGTCTATGACTTTAACGGCAATAAAATCGGACAAGTTCTTTCCGATGGCACGGTAATTGATCCTGACAGTAAAATAATCGGCAAAGCTGGTCCGGCAAAGGCGGATGGTTATCGTTTAGCCTATGACCCGAAAGGTCGGGTTATCGGCTATGTTGAAGATGATGGCACAGTTAAAGATTTTGCCGGCAATGTTATTGGTCGTATGCTCCCTGATGGCACTATTATAGATGCAAACGGCAATATTATCGGTCGTGCCGGCTCAGCCACTCGTCAGCTGGCCTATGACAAAGATGGCAAGGTTATAGGTTATGTTGATGAAAACGGTAATGTTATCAATTTTAATGGTGATGCCATCGGTAAGATGATTCCCTCCGGCAAACTTGTTAACAGCAACGGCGACGAAATCGGAACAGTAGGCGGATTTGCAAAAATGTTGTTGGATAAAGACAATAAAATAACCGGCTACATCGGTCCGGACGGAGAGGTTTTTGATATTGAAGGCAACGCCATCGGCTATATGGATGCTGACGGCAATATTACCAGTAATACCCAAACAGTTCTCGGTCGTTTGATTCAGGAGTACATGATCCCTGTCACACCTCAAGGCGAAGTTTTGGGCACAGTCAACAACAATGGAACAATAGAAAACGATGACAAGCAAATTGTCGGACGCATACAGTCAAACGGTTTGGTAAAAAGTCCGAGTGGCTCAAAGATAATTGCTCGCATGGTTCGCGGTGGTCTTGTCGTCGGACAAGGATGCAAAAACATCGGTTACCTTGAAAAAGACGGCATTGTTCGCAAGTCTAATCAGGAAACCGGGTATAAAGTTAACGCTGACGGTGTCATTATTGATGATAGCGGCAACTATATCGGTGAAGTTGTTACCCCTGGTCCGGTTTTTGATGATACCTGCACCAAAATCGGTGAAGTCGAAACCGATGGCATTGTGCGTCAAAACGGCAATTATGTCGGCTGTGTAAATCCGGACGGAACCGTTTTGAACGAAAAAGGTGATATTATCGGCGGTGTTGCTCGTTCAGGTGTTGCTGTTTCTTACGACGGCAATCTTTTAGGTAAAATTGTTGAGAACGGACTAGTCTTCTCCCCGCAAGGACAACCTGTCGGTTGTGTCGGCACTTATGGAGACATTTTTGATAAAAAAGGCGCATATATTGGCAGAGTTTTACAAAATACATATGCCTATGATTTAGAGGGCAATTTTATCGGAATAGTTAACAACAACGCTCGTGTTCCGATGAAAGGACAACCCTCGGGTCGTCTGCTTCCCAATAATGTAATTATTGATGAAAACAGCAGAATTATCGGTGTTGTGCTTCCTGCAAAATCCGCAATTATTGATGCAAGCGGTAAAGTTATGGGGCGCTTGTTCCCTGACGGCAATGTCTATAACGGCAAAGGTGTGTCTATAGGCAAAATATACGGAGACGGCAACGGCTTTTACAACCAGTCAAGCGGTTATTCCATTCCTGTCGGACAAGTTGCTGATTTCAGCGGCAAAATTCTCGGCACAGCCGGATATAACAGTGAGGTAGTCAATCGTTTTGGTGAGCGTCTCGGCAAACTTGATGCCAAAGGCCATTATTTTGACGATAAAGGAACCCTCAAAGGAGGGCTGATTCGACGCGGCACGGCAATCGGTTATGATGGCTCATTCCTCGGATACAGCTTGTCTGATGGTCGCATTATCAATCTGGACGGCAAAGTTTCGGGGCGTAGCACTCCTGACGGCAAAGTTATGGACCAAAAGTCAGTTATTGTCGGTGAAATTATCCCCGAAGGCATTGTAACCGATGTTTGGGGAACATATAAAGGGCACACCAACTCTATCGGCGATGTCATAGACTTAAACGGCAATAATATTACGGCAATTTTACCGGGAGGCTCTACAGATAAAAATTTGAGTTTGTTAAAACGTGGCACGGTTATTGATTTTGCCGGCAAAGTAATCGGTTCAGTAATGCCTGACGGTTCGGTTATTGATACATTAAACATAAAAATCGGTCGTGCTTTGTCTGACGGAAATGTTTTGAACAATTCCGGCAAACTTATCGGAGAAATTGTAGACGGAGATCTGGTAATTAATGGTGAAGACAAAATTGCCGGCTACATTAACTCTGATGGTTCAATCATTGACAGAACCGGCGCCGTAATCGGTCGAGCCTTGTCAACAGACTTAGCAGTTGATAGCGAAGACGGTATTTTAGGGCGCATATACAAAATCGGAGCCACAATTCTCGGCAATACCGGAAAATATATCGGACGCTTGTCAGTTGACGGTAACGTGGTTGACACCGCTAATCGGATTATCGGTTATCTAAAGAGCAACGGTTCGTTTATTAATTTAGATAAAAGAGTAGCCGGATATGCCCTACAGGAAGTTGCTAAAAATCGGAGGAACTAAAGTTGAAATCAAAACTTAATGGCGGAATAACAAAAAAACTTTGTATTGCTTTAGTAGCACTGTTTGCCTGCATGGAAAACGTATCTGCGCAGGAAATTACTGCCATTGACTTTAACGGAGACCTGATTGGTAAAGTTATTCCAGATGGTAAAGTTGTCAGCTTTGATAACCGCCTCATCGGCAATATTACCGCCGACAGCTTGATTTTGGATTCTTCCGGCAAACTTATTGGAGGCGTTGTTCCGCAAGGCGTTGCCATCGGCAATGACAACCGCCTGTTGGGAAAAGTCAGCAACGACGGCACGGTTCGTCTTTCAACCGGCAAAATCATTGGTAAGGTTCTGCCGAACGGACTTGTGGTTGATGATAAATTTGATGTATTAGGAGCCGTATTGTTTCCCGGTCTTATTTATTCTGATGAGGGGCAAACCGTCGGTCGCTTGACCGGTGATGGTGTATATGCCAACCTTCAAGGACAAACTATCGGGTTTGTTTCTCCCGACGGTTACGCATATCGCCGTTCGGGTAACGATTACATTATTGATGGTCGACTGATTTCATCAAAAATGGTCATTGATTCTGTCGGACATTTTGTCGGAAGCATTTCTCCCGGAGGTAAAATCACTGATTTTGACGGCAAACAAATCGGTCATATAAAAGCCAACGGTTTTGCCTATAATTCTGATAACAAAGTTATCGGTAGCGTTGTTCGTTCGGGGTATGCCTTTGATATTGCCGGAAAATATATCGGCATTGTTACTTTTAACGGTGAAGTTGTAAATGGTGAAAAAATTGTCGGATATCTGCAAGTAGACGGAAGCATCGCAGATTCCAAAGGCACAATCATCGGCTATATGGTCGACATTGCCGCTACTGCAGCAGATAGTTCCGGCAAATATTTGGGACGTATTATGCCTGAGGGCAAAATTGCCAAAGGGCGCAACGTTATCGGGCAAATCGGACCATGGAATGTCGTTTATGACGCAGACGGCAAACAACTGGGCAAAATTGTTTCGTCCGGTCCCGTTTTTGACTATAAAGGTGCATTGAAAGGTCATGCTCTTAAAAACGGGCAGGTTATAATGCCGAGCGGTGCCCCGTTGGGAACAGTACGCAATGATTTAGCTTTTAACACCATGGGCAAAGTTGTCGGTGCGGTACTACCGCATAAAGTAGTTATCAGCGAGAACAACCAGGTTGTCGGAGTCAGCGGTATCAGTTCAAATCTGTCCGTCAGCGACGACCGTCGCATTGTCTCCCCGTTTGGATATGTATACAATTCTGAAGGCGGTATAGCCGGTAATGCAATTTCGTTAGGTGGCATTTACAGTCTTGGTGGCGTTCCGGTTGGAACAGTTTCTCCTAATGGTGAGTTGATAAATAACGGCACAGCTCAAGGCGGTATTATTACTCAACATGGATATAATATTACAGAGAACAATACCATTTCCGGCGGAAAAATTAACAACATTTATGCTGTTGGCTCAACCGGAGAAAGTTTAGGTATTTTGGCCGATGGCAATCAAGTCCTAAACAAGAATTTTAAGCCGATTGGCAAAATTTTGCCTGACGGTAGCATTACCGCATGGTCTGATGGCAACTCTTACATGCCTTTCAATGGTCGCGGCAGTTCTGCACGAATGGCGGTAGGCTATGACGGCACTGTTTTAGGTACCATTGATAACCAAGGCTTAGTCAGAGACAGCGGAGCCACCACAATCGGTAAAGTCAGCTCATCAAATATCATTTTAGATAACTCCGGACTAAGTATCGGTGAGCCGATCAATTTTATGAGCGTAATTAATGATAAATGTGAATTTACCGGCGTTGTTACCCCTAATGGCGAAGTCAGAAACTACAGAGAAGTTAACATGGGTAAAATTTTACCTAACCGACAGGTGGTTTCCGACAACGGCGATATCGTTGGTTACGGTGTCAATAGCGGAAGTGTTGTCGATTTTGGTGGAAAAACAATCGGAACCGTAACCTCAGAGGGCAAAGTTTTGAACTATGCCGGAGAAAATCTCGGTTGCGTTGATAGTCAAAACCGCATTTACAATGCTCAGCGAGCTCTGATTGGTAAAGTTATACCGATTACTACCGTAATTGACTTTGACGGCAAAATCATCGGTCGCAGTTTACTTGATGGCAGTGTCGTTGACAGCGGAAATAAAAACATCGGCTTTGTATCTCCCGATGATAGTGTTAACTCTCAAACATCTACCCCTTTCGGAATGTTGTTTATGTACCGTTACGCATTTAACAACAGCAACCGTCAGATTGGCATTGTCGCTTCTTCCGGTGAAGTACTCGACTTTCAGGGTAAAAAAATCGGAACGGTTGATTTTGACGGTAACGTAATTATCAGCGGCAAAAAGAGCGGATATGCCTTGTATGATCTCTACATTTACGATAACAGCCATCAGGCAATCGGCAGAATAACTACAGACGGTAGTGTAGTCTCTCTTTCTAACCAAAAGCTCGGACGCTCGGTTCATGGTTTTGCCATTGATAGCAAAGGCAAAGTTTTAGGACGTGGAAACCGAGATTTTCATATCCGCGCCAAAGGAAGAGAGATAATCGGTGAACTTCAGCTTAACGGAGCCGTAGTTTCACGTAGCGGAGAGCAGGTCGGAACCTTGGGGCAAGCCGGCAATATTATTGCCCCCGACGGGGATGTAATTGCCGTTGCTACACCTTTGCAATATTATGAACCTGAACAGAGAAAAACTGTATATGATTCGGCGGGCAACCCTATTGGTTACGTTAATGAGGACAACCAAGTTGTTGATGAAAAAGGTAATGTCATCGGCCAAATAAACAATGACGGCTCGGTAGTTAATCCCGAAGGAGAAGTTATCGGCAATACCAAACTTGATTGGTATACTCCTACAGACAAAAAACAGCCGGGCGGAAAACTTCCTGAAGTCGGTAGCCGAAAACTGGATCAGGGCGAATATAAACGCTCTATCAATATTGCTCTTACACCGGATGGCGAATATTTGGGAGAGATTACCGAGGACGGTAGCGTTATAGATAAAAATGGTAACAAAATCGGAACAGTTTTGCCGGATGGTCTGGTTGTTGATTCTGAAGGCTCGCTAATCGGCATTGAAGAAACTGCCGGCGGTACCAAAGATAAAATACCGAGTTCGCCTGGAGGAATTGATAGCTATATTCCTGAAATTATAACGGAAGAAGATCCTCAGAGAGAACAAGCGAAAAAGGTAGCGCAGTACTATCGCCGTAAAGGCATTGCTGTCGGCCGTATCAGTAGCAATTTTAATAAAGAAGACTTTGAGCAAAAACAAAACGACTGGGGGTTGCCAAAAGTCATATCTACTTATCCGGTTGATATGAGCATGATGATGTTGGCAGACAAACCGATACCGGCTGTAATTGCTCGTCCTATTTATACAGAAGCCGAAGACCAGCCCCCGATAACAGCTTATGTTGAAAGAAATGTTTATACTGAAGACGGGCGTAATATTATTATACCGGCAGGAAGTCATGTTATTGGGGAACTTGGCGGCGGCGGCGGAAGAGAAAATAATAATAAAGGTGGAACCAATTCTGCTCGTTTGACCATCTCGTGGAAGAGAATTATTTGGCCAAACGGCGCCATGTTCCAATTGTCCAAAGCAAAATCAGGTGATGCTCAAGGACGAGGCGGAGTTTTGGGATATCTTGATCGCCGTATAGTTCAAACATATTCAGCCCCATTAGCTAGTTCGCTTATTACTAATGGCTTAGCTGTTTTGTTTTCTACAAATGATTCTTCTGAAGGAGGAGAAAACAGTACTGAGACCTCAAAACAACAGGCTATGAATGATGCCCGAGAAGGTTTTTTGAGTGATACTCAACAAATGTTCCAAAGACTGGTGAGCGATTACATGCAAACTCAGCCGGTTGTGTTTGTTCCGGCCGGTACCCGTGTTACCATTTATCCTAATGTTGATTTGTGGTTGCGCACGGAAGATAATTCCAGTGAAGCAACAGGAAAAGCGAATTTGCAGAATAGTGACGATAGGTTTACTGATGACCAGCAAGCAGCTGATTATAACGAAAGCGTCAAGAACAAAAAAAGCAATCCTCAGACCACGGTTACCTATGCACCGAAAGATACGGATGTTAAAACTTCATCTGTTTTGGCTAGCGATAATTCTACAACTCAAAGAGACAGAGTAGGTACACCGCCGCCTCCACCTCCACCGAGTAGTGGCTTGGTCAATACACAACGACCGAGTGGTAACAACTCGCAGTCTAACAGCAACAATAACAACAATGATGTGCCACAACTTTTTTAGAGGGAGATAAATATGAGTTTTGAAGTATTAGAATCAGTTTTGCGCCCTCTGGCCTATTGGTACAACCAAGAAAACATCGAGGAGGTGGCCATCAATCGTGCCGGTCAGGTTTGGTTGCGTTTGCGTGGCAAAAGGGCGTATCCGTGGGTAATGTATAAAGATGAAAAACTTACCAAAGAGTATCTTACCGATTTGCTTTATATTGTTGCTAACACTTACGAGCTTCCGTTTGATCCCATCGGTGGCACTCCGGTAGTTTACGCAACAATCCCCGGCGAACACCGTTTTTCTGCCATTTGCGGCAAAAACGTTATGTATGACGAAAGCGATATCACCGGAGGTGTTGCCATTGCCATTCGTGTTCATAGTGATGACGTAGCATTCGGATTAGGCGATTACGGCTTAAAACAAGGTGAACAACTGCACCAGATTAACCCGCTGAAAAATATTAAAGATCCTGATGACCCGTATGAAAGATTGCTACTTAGTATTAAACGAGGAGACCACATTTTGGTCAGTGGTGCAACCGCCACCGGTAAAACAACTTTTTTGAACAACCTGCTCAAAATTTTGGATATTCACAAACGTGTTATCACCATCGAGGATGCACGCGAGTTGTTGGTTCCGCACCCCAACCGTGTTCATATTGTAATGTCCCGTACCGGACAAACCAACCAGTTTGATTATAAAGGTATTATCGACTTGGTAGTACGTTTTACTCCTGATGCAATTATCGGCGGTGAGATTTCAACCGGTAACGCCGGTGCATTGTGGGAGCTGATGGGTTCCGGACACGATAACTGCCTGGCTACTATCCACGCTGAGAGCTCGACTGCAGCATACGAAGCCTTTGTTGACCGTATTTTGCATAGTTATCCCACTCTTGATCGCCGCAAAACAATTGAAGAAATGCACCACAAGTTACGTGTGGTACAAATCAATCGTGACGGCAACCTGCGTGCGGTTACAGAAGTTACTTAAAATAAAAACTCCCGAAAGGGAGTTTTTATTTTATTGCAATGGAGGAACATTAATTTGAGCAATTTCTCCGGGGCGAACTCTTACATTTGCATATCTCATGTTCGCCGTTTCAATAATAAATCTCTGTCGGTCAGTCAGTTGTGCTGCCCATTCATAGAAATCACGTCCGTTAAGCTCTTGTCTTTGCGGGTTCATAATATATAAAACACAGCCTTGTGTCTTTTCAGTAGTGCCGCAACGAGCACGCCCCCGAGGAACTTCGGCATTGATAACTACGCCCTGCAGACCGTTTTGTACGGTTGCCGGAGCCGAAAAGAACATCTTTGTAATAAAGATACCTAAAATAAACGATACCAAAATAGCAGCCACCAAAGCCGTTCCTGTATAAGAATTTCCGACAACAAAACGCTCCTTTAATTCCGGCGACTGATAATCAATGTCCTCATCCGACAAAAACGACGGATTAAGTTTATTGTCTTGCTGTATTTGCGGCAAGTTATCTTGTCCGAGATAGTCATTAAAGTTAAAATTAGAACTACCGGACTTGGAGCTTGTGCTGTTGAAAGGACTGTCCATAGTAGCCTTTGCCGGCACGGCAATATTATTGTCCGCCGCTTGTGTCGTTCTTTTAATCGGGCGTTTTACTTTTTTAAATCTGGGTTGATTAGTCGAAGTATTATCCATTTTTACCTCATATAACACTACATTGCGTTAGAAACTTGTTTTTTTATGGTCTTTATAATTCTCGGCACAATAAACACCACAATTTGAGAATTTTGCGGATTAGCGCCGATAATCTTGTCGGGAATACCAATAATCAGATAATTTTCGCCGAGTTTGCTGCGCAAATCAAATTGAGTAATTTGTCCGTCGCGTCCTTCTAAAGTAATGTCAGAAAAAAGCCTGTTTTGTGGCATTAAAGATGACTTTGCCAACAATGATAATTGAGTTTCCGGTTGCTTTGCTCCGGCGCATTTGCCAATGTCAAAGCGAGCCATCCACAGGTTGGGCACAATAAATTTTCCTTCTGCCATCTGTTCAACGGTTGCTTGTCCTTGTAAAAAGCTCCTCAAACTCCCGATGTTTATTTCATTTGAAGTGGTCAACAGTCTGCCGATAACACCGGTTTTTGCGGTTTTTACGGAGCCAAAATCAAAAACATTCAACAATCCTTGCCAATCAACGTCGTTTTTACCATTCTGCGGAGTAATTTTGAAGATGCTGACATCATAGGCAATCAGCTTTGGGTTACTTTCAAAATAAGCCAACAACTTTTGAATTTTTTTCTGTAATTCGTAATCACCGTTAAACGTTAAAGAATAATCAGACCAATCAGTAGTAATATCGGTTATTCCCGCACCACGCATTACGTCTAGCAATGCCAAAATAATCGGACGTGATTTCGGTACATACAGCGTAAAATTAGTCTTACGTCCGATGGTCAACGTTTTTGCCTCGGCATCATATGTATAATAAATTTCCGCAGCATCGGTAATCATTTTAACAACTTCGGAAAGCTCACCTCGCAGATTTTCAGCAGAAATACTTGGATAGGGCGCATCTTTTGCCACCAGTTTAATCCCGGCTTCCTTAGTCAGTTTAAGCAAAGCCTTTTCCGCCGGCATTGTCTTAAACGAAAAACCGGTTACTTCAAAACGCGGCAACGGATTATCAATTCCGTTTCTGGTCAAATTAAAAGCTTTTATATTGTACGGCAAAGTTGTAATCATTTGCTGTGTATGCCAATTGACGTAGCAACGCAGAGGGGATTCCAAATCAAAAGAACTTGCTCCCTCGGTTGTTCTAATCATATTCGGGTCAATCGGGTTAATAATTCTTGCATTTGATGCCGGATTAATTGTAATTGTTTCATGTTCTTTTGCGGCAAACACGTCATCACCTGAAAACAGGCAACCCGAAACCCCCAACACTGCAAAAATCAATGATAAAAATTTAGTATAGTTAAACATCTTACCCCTATTTCTTGCCTTGCTCTTCATTAGCACGTTCTTTTGCTTCCTTAAATTCGGCCTCTACCTTCGCTTTAGCCTCGGCATCCTGCTGCAGAAGTTTTTCCATCAACTGCTCCATACCCATTCCGGCACCTACGGTCGGATCGTCCGCTTTATCCGGAACCTCCAACACTTTTTTCATTTTCTCTACTTCACGGGCATCGCTTTTAATCATATCCGGAGTAGAATTTCTGCGCAGCTCTTCTTTGTATTCATCAAGAGTTTTTCTAAAACCGTTCATGCCGCCGGCGACCTTCTTTTCGACATAAGGATACAAGTCTTTATGCCGTATAATATAATCTCCGGTCTCGCTGATTTCTTCTAACACATCAAGAATATAGCCATAGAACGGATAATCTTCCAATGCGATGTTACCCTTACGCACACAGCGTGCCGCAATCCTTGATATGGTGCGGTCATAATAGTCTTTCAACAAAATATAATTGTCGACAAACCAAACATCGGCGATATCGTTTTTTTGTTCTTGATTGTTCTGCTGTGCCATCTTGCGCTCCTTACATTTACAATACTAAATTAGGTAACAATGATTGTAAATTACTTACTGGTATTTTATCCCACGGTATTAGCGAGTTCTAAATATGGGTCAGGTCTCGATTCGTCTTCCAATCCTATCAGAACAAGCTCAAAATCGTCGGAAACAACAATGTCCGAGGTGCCGTCAAATACGTTGGACGATGGGATAGTCTGCGCTTCACTGTCATCACTGCCCTCCGGAACTTCTTCATAGTCCCATTCCCAGTCTTGTCCTTCTTCGCCCTGTACATCATCTGCAGATGCTGACTGATCAGTGGAAACTTCCTCATAGTCCCACTCCCAATCTTGTCCCTCCGTTCCTGAAACTTCTTCTGTCCCTTGTGATGCTTCATCTTCCGGCTGATATTCCCAGGCCCATTCTTCACCTTCGCCGGAACTATCTTTTACTGTATTATCCTCAGGCAAATTGCTCGTTGCCGGCTCCGGCGCACTTGTTTTTACGGGAGTCTCATTTGCGCCGAACCCCCAATCCGAAGAATTATCAATCGGCTTGTCTTCGATTACCGGCATTTGGGGCAGGGCAGATATTATGGTTTTCTTTTTCTTTGTGGTTACTACCGGAGCAGAAGGTTGACTTACAGCCGTTTTTTCTGCTGTTTCTTCAGCCTTGGGCAGCCCGTTTTCATCACGATTTTTTTTCTTCTTTTTCTTTTTTTTCTTTGACGTAGAACTGTCATTGCCGTTTTCGGCAACAGGTTCGCTTTCGGTCTTTACCTCATAATCTTTTTCCGGTGCAATTACGGGTTCAGGTTCTAATGACGGCGATACAGCCATGTTGATTTCCGGTTCTGCTTCCGCTTCTTCATAAGTTTGTTGCAAAAAAGGATAAGAGCTGTTTATTGAAATACCGCCTTGTCCTTGCATTTTTGACAAAGCTGTCAATATGGTTTGTGTAGATTGTTTTTGGCTCTCTTTTAATGCCGAAGCTATAATTGCCGAAAACTCCTGATTCTGGGTACGTGCAATTTCGCGGAACAAATCAGCCTGCATTTTGATGATATCTTCCATTTTAGGCTGGTTTTCCGGGTTTATTGCTGCACTTCCTCTAAGTCCTTCAATTGTCTTGATAATGGTCTGAGCTGAGTTTTGTTGGCTTTCTTTCAGGGTTGAGGCAATTATCGAAGAAAATTCTCTTCCTTGCGCTTTTAAAACTTCAGTTACATTATCAACCAAGAGCTGTTTTTTGGGCGATGAAGCAGCATAAGTAATCGGAGTAGGTCCGTCTTCCATTTGCTTAAAACTGTCAACCAGCGACTGAGTAGACATCTTTATGCTGTCTTTTATGGCCAAAGATATAATTTGGGATAACTCTTCTTTTTGTGCCTGTGTGGTTTCTTTCAAAAACTTTGACTGCGCTTTGACCAAATCATCAACCACATTTTTTATCTGAAAGGCTGATGCCGCCTCTGCCGGCGCATCACTGTTCGATATAATTTTCAGCTGGTTGTTTTGCTCAACCATTTTATTCAGGTTTTCCTGCATTTCCAAAAATGATTGAGTTATAATTTTGTTGTCTTCTTGTCGTTTCTGTTCAGACGCGGCCAGTGCTTCGGCTAACGCCGCCGAAATTGTTTGTGTGAAAGTGTCATCGGCAACCAGTTTTAGCTGTCCGTGGTCATCTTTATCCGAGCCTTTTTTAGACCGGTCATTTTGTAATTCACGAATTATTTGCGCATTTGACTGTGCCAAGCTGTTAGCTAAAATTTTGGCAAAATTGTCACCGTTGATAATTGGGGCGCCCGCAACCGGAGCCGGAGCTGGCATCGCACCGGTCGATGTGTTTTCCACCGGTGCCGGAACATCAATGCTCGGTGCCGGCGCTATATCGTCATCATCATCATCATCATCTGATTGTTTGCCATATTGCAACTCATCTATATATTCAAGCAAGACGGAACCGCCAGGCAGAGTTTTTAAGCACTTTTTCACAGATTTCGGTTGTTCCAAAATCATGCGATTGAACTCATCTTTTCTTTCCTGGCTGAAAATATGCAACTGACGGAAAATGTTCAAAAAACGCTGAGCGATAATGATTGGCTCTTCTTCTTGATCGCTGTCTTTTTTTTGCCCGAAAGCTGCAGTACTTATAACATTGTCTGCCAACGTTCTTACTCCTGTTTACCTATACTGAATATAGTTGATAAAGAGTAAATTACAAATATATAGCAACAACTTTGTGCAAGTTGCTCAAATCGTTATTATCAATTTCGATTTTTTCGTCCGGATTCCATCTGATGCCATACAATTTGCCGTTATCATCTTCACGAATGCTGATGATTTTTACCTCATTCGGTTTAATGTAATAAACGGCAATATCGCCAACGCTGACAACTTCTTGCGGGTCAATCAGCAATATTGAACGAGCCGGCAACAAACTTCCCAAACGACGTGAGCACAAGTTTAGACCATAGGCATCTTTTTTGCCGAACAAAGAACTCGGGCGAGCCACGGTCTTAGTTTCATTTTCGGTATCAATCAGCACATTTCCGTCTTTTCCGGCAACACCGTACACTGGAACTTTCTGATTGTCTCTCGGAGCCGCCTCAAATGCCGAAATTGCACCGCGCGGATTCGAAAGAAGCTTATACTTTGAATCATTACGTTGAATGATTTCTTCAAGCATACCTTTTTCTTCAAGTTTTTTAATGCTTGATTTTAACTCGTCAACCGACATTGACAATGCTTTTGCGATGTTTTTCATTTCTTTGTCGGAAACCTCACGTTGTCCCATTTCAATGCGGTGGTATACGGACAATGTCATATCGGCGCTTTCGGCGACTTCAATCAAAGTCAGATTCTTTTCATTACGGATTTGTCTTAATCCGGCACCTAAGGTCTTAAGACCGGCTTTTTCATTAATTTTGTTTCTTCTTTCTTGTTCTCTACGCCAAGACAACACAACATCTTCTTGTGAGTTTTGCTCATTTACGAACAAATCCTGCATCGGGCAATCCAACAATTCAGCCACGCGAACCAATTGTTCTTGATCAATTCTGCGATATCCTTTCTCTATTTTTGAAATAGCCGAAAGGCTGACACCCAAATGGTCTGCCAACTCCTGCATGGAGCGACCGCGTAATCTTCTGTACATTCTGATTTGATTTGGGAAAATAATTTCTTCCATAATGCCACCTCTGAAAATGTTATAAACAACTATGTTTATAATAATCTAAGTTTGGCATTAATCAAGAATTTTGCACAAAAGATGACAATATTGTGCAAAAAACGACAGAAACTTTTTCGTATCTGCCGTTTTTTCGCTATTTTTGGCTCATTAACTATTTGAACTCAGGTAGGGTATAAGCTTTATTTCCCTTGTCTCTTACTTGTTCCGCAAAGCGTTTCATATCTTCGCTGCTGAACATAATATCTTCTCGCTTAATGTTTGACGCTAAACTTCCGTCCATAAATACCGGACGAGCCGTTTGATCAGAGTATTCTTTTGCAATAGAATATTGGTGCCGTACCGTATCCCCGTTTATTGCCGTTTTACGCTGGACGATTCCGTCCGAAGCATAGGCAACTCCCTTTCGATTTTTGTCAACGGTAATCACGGTTGTCATTGCTCTATCGCCTTTGAAAGTAACATTAAAGCTGGTCATGGTTCCATCTTCATTTATCTGCTCTACTTCAATAAAGTTATTGCCCTGAGCATCAACACCGTTTCTAACGTTTCGTGTCTGGAAACGACCATCAATCTTACCGCCTTGATACTGATTCATGCGGGCCTTAACCAACATGTCAACAACCATCAGCTGTTTCTCTTTTTCAGAAAGCAATGAGCTTTGGACAAACGCATTTATAGCCGCAGTATCTACTCTTCCTTTAGCATCAATCATATGCTGCATTGCCTTTGAATATGTAAACGACGTTCCGACAACTTGTCCGTCGGCATTATAAATCATGGTTGAAGACCCGAAGTCATCGCTTCTCGTAACCGTTCTTGAGCCATCGCTGTTTACTCTTGTCTTGGTTTCCACAATATTTCCGGTTTCGTCTCTATTGTAGCTTCGGTAATTGTTGTGAGTCTTAACCTTTACTTTATTCAGACCTTTGCTGACCAGTTTACCGATTCCTGATTTTCCGGCTTTGTTTTCAAGTTTGTCAACCGCCGCATTCCAAGCCGTTCCTATTTTAGGTCTACTGCTTTCATACATTTGGTTACCTTCATCATCAAGCATCGCTGTTCCGTCAGCATTTGTTGCCGCTATTCCGTACGAGTTAAATGCAGCTCCTTTCAACCCCCGATATCCGTGCTTAAGTCCTTCATAGCCAATTCCTCCGGCATATTTTAAGCCTTTGACGGCAGTCTTGCCGATTGGTTTGGCAACTCTGTTTTTGAAAGCGGCATTGGCGGCAGCTCCGACCGGTGAGCCGATTGGCGTCATGCTGGAAGCAACTCCGCTTCCGCCCCAAATATTACCGGCAAAATCTTTGGCAAATTTTTGAATTTCGCTTAATGTCGCCCAACCGAGGAAGAGTACAAACATCATTTTCAGAGCAGGGACCATAAACCAGGTAATGGCACGAATACCTAATTTTACGTCCTCTGATAGTATTTCGTCTTTATACTGTCCTGCGATGGTTGCCAAAATCATAATCACGAGCGACAAGAATATAAAGGTTAGTACTGCATGAACAAATGTTCCGAATACTTTGCTTAAATATTGCGAAGTTGCCTTAAATGCAAACGCTCCCAATGCAACCGGCAACAATGCGATTGAAATTGCCATCTTTAGCAAACTGTCAATCAGCAGGAACGGATACGACAATAACATCACAAAGGCAAAGATAAAGAAAGCAAAAGCTGTTACTAAATAAGCCATATTCGGGATAAATACCAAAATTGTATTTTCCCAAGCCAGACAGTGGCACATACGTCCCATTGCCAATATTTCAATTATCCGATCTTGTACGACCTTTATGGTGCACTGGATTCCATTACCCAATTCCGGTGACAAACCGCCCACATCAGAACCGACTACACTCGGGATAGGACCGGCAGGAGCCACAGTATTAAGAGCTAAATCGACAGCTCCGCCGACCACCTTATCAATAACACCCGCTCCCACATTTGCTTTTTGCATAGGCTCAATATTGCATTCGGCAGGGTTGCCGCCTCCGGCTAACCCACCACCGATTTGTGCAATTTTCAGCCCTGTTGAAAATACCGGATCAAGTGTCATTGACAGCATATCTTCTAACGGCCCCTGCAACAACAATACAATAATTAAAACCTTGAATGCCTGGTTTAGCAATGTTTTGACCAATATTCTCGGTTCGCGTGTTTCAAAATGAGAAACAAAGCGCAAAATTATAAACGCCAACCAAAGTGCAAACCCGATAACCACCACTTTAACCATTGCCGGAGCAAAAATATCGTATACCGATTTTGCCATTATGCTGGCAGTATTAAACAGGATTCTGAATGGAGTGCAGAATATACAACCGGCCTGCATGTAGTTAGCCAAAATTTCCTCAAACTTACAAGGTCCGCTTTGCGGAATTTTGGTATCCTCGGCTGTTGTGGCTATTTCACCGCCACCGGAACCATCCTCTCCTTTGTATACATTATCCGTATTTTCAGGCGGAACATTTCCACCGGTAAAACAGTTCATGCGGTTTACCTGTTTATTTTGCTGACAACTGCAGGCATAGGCATCAAAGCCTTTATTCATCGGGTCAAGCAAGACTCCGCCTTCTCTGATTTCAATATGCATGTGACACGGATAACCGTTCAAGTTACCGGCTTCGCCGATTTTTTGCCCTCTGGAATAAGAACCGGCAGGCTTAAACGCTTGGTTGTGGTAAAATGTATATTCAAATGTTTTGCCACACATTTGACATACAAAGTGCATACCATTCTTTTTGGCAACAGTAATTCTTCCGTCACATGGAGCATAAATCGGTGTTCCGCACGCCGCACTGTAATCATATCCTTGGTGATTTTTTGCCGACTTTGGTGGAATAGGGCATCGTGCCGAACTCACATATCTTCCGCCTGACTTGTTATGTTCGCACCATTCATGACCGCGAGCACACATCTCAGAAGATACACCATAAGCGGCCTTTCCACTCATTTGAAAAGGCGTGGTGTCCATACAAGAATTTGAGTTCATCTTCCTTAGGCAATCTCCTCCGCCTCTTTTTTGCGGATAGCTGCACTCCGGTAATTTACCCGAAATTTTTAAGTATGGAGAATCATAAGTAGCACTTTTTTGTGCCGCAGCATCTGTAGCAAAGCAGGCCAAAACTGATAACACTACTGTCATCATGCCAAAGATTTTTATGTTTCTCATCATACTAGTCATTGGTGTACCTCTTTTGCTACTTTTTGCTTCCCGTGATTGAATCCATCATATTTTCAACAGCATCATTGCTATGAGTACTTTGCTGCTGTTGAGGTGCTTGAGTATTCTCATTATTATTGTTGTTCTGGTTCTTATTATTCTTATTGTTTTTCATTTCCTGATCTAAACGTTTCTTGGCTTTTTCTGCGGTTTTTCCGGCTTTCTTCGCTGCTTTTGCTGCTTTTTTAATACCTTTTTCTACTTTTCCGGCAACTTTTGCAGATTTTTTAAGTGCCTTACCGGTTTGTTTCATCGCTTCACCGGCAACTTTGCCCGAAACTTTTATCGCTGCGGCACTTGCCTCAGCACCTGCTTGTGCTCCGTGACCGACAGCCGCACTTACACCAAAAGTTACTGGTGCAGCCGCATCACCCAATGCGGCTGCACCTTGCCCGGCAGCTTTAACACCTTGTGAGGCAGCTTCTGCTCCTTGTTTTACGGCTTCGCCGGCAGCAGTCAGCCCTTCACCGGCCGCCTCCATAGCCTGTTGAGATGCACTGGTGCTACTACCGCCAGATGCCGAATCAGATTTTGTACCGGTTGTTTGTTCAGTAATTTTCTTATCATCTTTAGCCTCAAGGTTAGCTGTCTTCTTTGCTGTATCAAGTTTAGATTTTTCCTTCTCTTCTTCTTGAGGCTGGAATTGCTTACCTTTTGACAGGTTCTCCATGCGTTTACTGAAATCTCCGACTTTATCCGTAAGGTCTTTATCATTTTCTCCGTCCTTACGTCCGGCCAGTTTTTGCGCCGTCTTACTTAATCCGAGGGAAGTTTGCGTTCTAACAATATCATATCCCAAACTTGCAACACCGGTAACTTTTTGCTTAGCCAAATCAAGTTGTTGAGTCAACTTGTGATGCATCGGGCTTAAACCCCCGACAATACTTGAGAAAAACGGGTCTACATAATCATTCATTGTTGAGCCGATAGTTTTGATTGCAAAAAGATAAGCAAATAACATCAAAAGCAGCGGTGCGCTCCAAAATGCCAACGAATCTGCAACTAAATCCGCATTTCCTTCATCGACAGCAGTAAACAGCGTTTGCAAACCTCCGCCAATTCCGTCAACTGCTGTTCCGACATCAATAGCTTTTGCTACCACAGCCAAACCTACAGAAGCCGTCATTGCTAAAAATACAAATATACCGGCAGCATTCAAAATAATTTTAATGCAGGCGCCGAATCTATCACGAGTAATACCAAACGGCCATAATCCGACAACTATCGGCAAGGCAATTAATGCAATAGATAACTTGAATGACATATCAACAATATAAAACATTACAGCTAGCGCCATCATAAGTCCGGCCATCCAAATTGCAAAACCGCAAAGCATCAGCCACAAGTTCGGAATAATTACCCATTTACCGGCATGGCAACTATGACACATTATCATATGACCGAGTTTCATATGCTGAATTGTTACCTCATTAATTGCGGATACATATTTAACTAACTCATTTAAGAAACTTGCCGGCAAAAATCCTTGTGGTCCTGACACTGTTTCTACCGGCTGTCCGCCCATATTTACACCGCTGGCAGATGCGATTGATGCCAACAATGTGTTTCCAAAGTCGACACCCCATTGCAAAAATGGTACTAAAACAAAGTCGACACAAAGTTCATATCCGGCAGCGATAACCACCCAGGCTCCCAACACCTTAAATGCCATAATCAGCATATCGTTTACCATGGCTGCAGGTTCAATATTTTTCCAAGAACTGATTTGTTTTAATACATAAAAAACAATCCAAAGTATAAATCCCAAAATTAAAATCTTTTTACCGGCATCTTTGGACACGCTTTCCAAATGAGCACATCCGTTCAAAAATGCACTTATCAGCTCTCTTATTACAGTGCATGAGTAACACCCGTTAAGATATATCTTATTCATGCGATCTTGTCGGCACGAGTAGTTAGAGTAACCGAGTAACTTTTTAGCTTCCTCAACAGCCAAATTCATAACGCTTTGCGCGGCATTTCCAATTGCTTCCCATCCGCTTTTTACCGCATCACCTACAGAATCTAGCCCATTTTTGATAGCACCTGCTGCATCACTTACAAATTCTCCAAAGCTACTTAAAATGCCGTCTTTTTCATTATTTTTGGTTTTATCGCTAAACGGCGTACTGGGACCTGTATCCGACGGCTCAGGCTTATATACGGAAGATCCGCTTCCGATGTTTTTTATGTTAGTAACACTGCCCTGATCGGTTCTTACAATGTTTCCCCAGTTGAATGTAGGAGTCTGGATGCCGGTATAACCCCAATTATTATTATACTGCGCTTGCGTCGGAAAAGCACAAAACATTCCCCCGACCGCCAAGAGCATAAACATCGTGGCTTTAATAATCCTATATATTTTTTTCTGCCCCATCATGTTTCTGCTCCTGTCTATTGACGTCCTGCCAAATGGTTTAACCTTGCCATTGCGTTATCGGCACCCGCTTTGGTATTACGTAAAAATTTGGAATTAGCCAATGCAAAGTTGCCGGTAGCCATTGCCGCACGGCGGAAAAGCCCCTTTGCACTTTGTGCGGCAAAAGTTCCGAATTGTTTGGCCATATTTGTTTCACCGCCCGAACCGGCACAGACCAAACTGTCGCAAACGGTCTTTGCAACCTGCAAAGCTCCCACTGCCAAAAATACCATAAGCAGCATCAACAACAACGGCACGCCGACATCATTGTAACTTTCTACATCTTCAAATTCGCCTTTCCATCTGCTCAAAATATTCTGGATTGCCGAAAATAGCATAATTATGATAATTGCAATCATCATCATAAAAGCACCGGAGTTAAGTATTGCATAAAAGCCGGTTTTTGCACATTTTGAAGTACTCTTAAAGGCATAAGACATAATCAACAGCGGCAACATCATGGTTACCAGAGCAAAGCGGAAAATCGCATCAATTACATAAAAAGCAAACGCCAGCTTTACGATAAAGAACGACAAGACCAAAAGTATTCCGCACAAAGCCGCCAATACGCCTTGTTGAATCGTAACCCATCCGAGATATATACCGAAATTCAATCTTTCATTAACGGCGCAGGTCAAACACTCCATCATTGCTCGTGGTCCGTCAGGAAAACCGCTTAATGATGCCTTTTCAATTCCATTCAATGCACAAACCCTATCTTTCATGGTAACGGTTCCCATCAACGGAATGTCCATTTCAGATAAAGCTCCGCCGTTATTTTGTTTCAACATTTCACTGCCCAGTTCCAAAAAGGCATTATAGACCGGAAAGATAATTGAGTTTAGAACAAACAAAACCCCTTCGGTTGATGTTGCTAACAACCCGCATACAAAGCAGACAAAAAACTTTTTACATACCTCTGTCCACAGTTCAGCCGGCGATTCTTCGGTAAAAGAACTTACATGTTTCATCACTTGCCATGCCAACCACAACGCAAATGCCGTCATCATCAAAGCCATCGCTCCGTGGCTCAAATCACCATACATCTGCATAGTCAGTTTGCCGGTTGTTTCATAAATTGTACCGACCAGAGAAGCCTGCCAACACTCTTTATGAGTGTCAAACATTTCTTGTTGGCTTACTTGTTTATTACCGCTCGAATCAGTAGGATTTTCGGACAAAGTCGTCGGTTCTCCGAGACGACCGCAGGCGCTTATGAGAACTATAACGGACAATATAGCCGCCAGCTTTAATATCTTTTTTATGTCAAACTTAATTTTCATCATAGTTCCCCGCCATAATTATTTACGAGATTTTTCCAGTCTTTCGACTTCTTCTTTCAATCTCTTAATTTCTGCAGCAGCTACAGTATTGCCGGTGCTTGCGACCATTTTTTGCAATTCTTCGATTCGTTTTCTATAGCCGTCAATTGCGTTGTTAAGCAACATCGCTTCTTGTTTGGCGGCATCTAATTCCTGCTGATTGCCGTTTTTACCATTGTCCTTTTTATCATCATTATTATTGTTGCGTCCGATTGTGTCGTTATACTGACCGCGGACCATTCCTCTGGGTTTATCACTACTCTCAGATTCGGTTTGTGAGGTTCCGGTCGGTTGCCCTGTTTGAGCACCTTTATTGTCTCCTGCTGGTTGCTGACCGGCTTGAGCCTGAGCTGCCTTTGCCTGAGCAGCTCTCAGTTGTTCTTCGGCTCTTCTGAAAGTCTCGTCATCAATGCCTTTTCGATATTCGTGAACAGCACTGCCGTTTTTCTTTTCAGCGACATGTTCGCCTTTCATTTCGGCAATTACATACGAAACTGCAGCAATATCTTTGCGTTCAACTCCATTAGCTGCCGCATTTTCTACCATACGCTTCATCTCATCTCTTATATCTTTTGATACAACATTTTGAGCGCTTACGATTGAAGCAACGGTATCAGGAGATATTTGCTTTCCTTCAGACAAATCATGTTTAGCTTGAGCGACTTCTTCTCTTGTTGCCGGTGCAACATTTTCTGCCGGAGTAGTTGAAGGCTGATTTTCAGCTGATTCCTGATTAGCCGGAGTGCCGTCTCTGCCACCGAATGCCGGAGGTTCTTTTTTCGGTGCGCTCGGCTGTGGAGACGGAGCCGCATGAGCTCTGGCTTCTTCTTGCTCTTTGCTACGTTCGGTATCAACACTATTTGCCGAATTTTGAGCCTGACTTGCCATTTCGGACTTGGCTTGACTTACAATATTGTTAGCCTCAGCCATAGCCTCTGCCGTAGAGTCACCTTCATCACGTGGGCCTGCATCTTGAGCCAAAGAAGTGCTTTGCTCTTCAGCGCCACCTGTCTGTTGGCTGTTTGCACGGCTTGTCGGAGCAGCTCCGCTGCTTGGCTCTGTACCTGTGCGAGCCTCGTCATTGGCATCAGCTCTGTTGTTCTCATTTGCCTGATTTTGATTGCTGTTTCCGGCCTGATTATTTGGCAAACCGTTCTGAGCCTGATCGTCCGGCAAAGCATTTTGTGCCTCATTCTCAGGCAAAGCATTTTGCTCCTCGTTTTGTTCGTCGCCGGCTTTTGCATTTTTCAATTTGCGACCGGCCGGAGTAAAGTTGTTGTAAATAGCTCGGTTAATTCTGCCTGGAATTTTTGCTACACTGTCTCCGATAGCTCTGAAATCACCCGCAAGCGAACCGTGATCGCCGACCTTTGACGTAATTGCACCAACTGACGGCAATGCTTCTCCGGCAACTTTTGTCGCACCTAAAGCCACGCCACCTGCACGCTTGGTTAATCCCTTGGTTGCGCCAGCAGCAAGGGCACCGATTGCTGAACCTATAGCAGGAGATTTTGCTCCACTCATTTCTGATGCAAGTTGCGCAGCCTGTCCGGTCAGTTTGAACCCGAAGAAACAGCATACCAACATAAACAACAGTCCGCTTAGCCCGATACCCATAGTTTCCATCAGGCCGTTAATATCGTTGGCATTTATAAATCCCATAATAGTTTCTGTGCCGCCGCTACCACCTGTTGCAGCCTGAGCGCTTAACTCAACGTTAACACTGATTACTAACCCGAGGAACACAAAGGTAAAGAATGCGTTCAAGAACATCTTCCATCCCGTTGCTGTATATCCTTTTGTTAGTTCAAAAGGCCACGCCGCTATCAAGAACGGCAAAATCGCCCCGATAACCCCGAGTCGAATAATTGTATCAATCAAATAGAAAGCAAAAGCCAAACAAATCAACCACGCCATCGCCCACATAATCAATCCGGTTACAAACATGGTCAAATCCCACATTCCCATCCAGCCACTGGCTTTGTGGCGGGCTACACACATTAAAGAATCACCAATAGATTGTGATACGGCAATCTCTTGCGTTACTTTTTTCAAAAAGCAGTCAACTTTAGAATATAATGAGTCTGAATAAAAAGTAGTGGTTGTTCCTGATACTGATCCGCCACAGTCCGTTACGCTGACACTTGCACCACCGGTATTGCCTTGATGTTGCATAAATTCAGACCCCATCTCGATTCCTGCGGACAATATCGGCTCTAAGCCCAAACGATAAATTTCCATACCGTTTGCCAAAAGCAACCAAGCAAAAAACACCTTAAATGCCATAGTTAATCCGGTAGTTATATATTTAGGCGCATCTTGCTTTGTAAATGCACTGACCTGTCGTAATGTCAAATAAGCAATATATAGCGCAAAACCTAGCAATAATAAGATTGTGAAAGCTTTGGAGAGAGTTCCGAAAGACGCAACAGCCATAGCTCTTGCCGCATCATACAATATTTTAAACAACGGACAGAAAATACAATTTTTTAATTGGTCCAATTTTACAGGTATAGGCATACAACCTTCCATAATACCATCAATTGCCTTTAAGTTAGCATCCATAGTAACAGTTGACGTTGTTCCATCTGGATTTGTAACGGTATATTCTATTGCGGCTCGGTTTCCAAAAAGCCCGCTTCCTTCCGTAGAGGCTTTTACTTTATCCAAATTCTCTGCAGAAATACCCTCTTGCTGGGCAACCCATTTTGCTGCATCATCCCCAAGATCTCTTATCATTCCACCGGCGATCTTATCTCCTAATTTTCCGGTAACCGAACCAACTATAGGGAGATCTGCATTTAAAATTGCTTGAGTACCTTTTGCCACCCCATACCCAGTCTGAGCAGCACCTTGAATGGCTTGCTGCGCTCCTTGTTTAATATCGTTTCCGTTAAGAGTGGCAACACCCTTGACTACCTGCCAGTTTCCACCTACAACGTTAGCTGTACCGCTCGCTACGTTTGTAGTGGCGGAAAGCTTCTGTGCTAATGCAACTGATGAGCTTGCTATCAGCAATCCCCAAACCAAAAGGCTAAAACCAATTTTCTTTGCTATGTTTCCAGTCATTTTTTATTTCCTTGATCAAAGGGATTGCCAAACACTTTCAATCCGATTAACAGTAGCACGGCGACAGGTATGAGAGAATACCAAAAGGAGTGTTCAAAAGCGAACCAAGACCAGAATTTTGTATAATACATGAGCGCTAAAACTGCTAACACTATGATATTAATGAAAAAATTCTTCATCTTTTGCTCCCACAACACCATTTAGAATAGTGTATCACAAAAAGAGTATAAAAAGTGTTACAGTTTTTTTATTTTTTGTGCGGATTTAAATTTTCCGGTATTTATAAAGTTAATACAATATGTTATAACCTTTTGACTGGAGCAAAAATTCAATCCCCAAAATTTTACTGCAAAAATTTCTTTTGCTCCATCCACAAAAGATTCTTTTTTCTCGGGTAAAAGCCGTTGCAGTGAGCGTGGCATAATTTTCAAAATTGTCCTTATCAACGGATTCCACGATGTTAATACACCGATCTCAATACTTTTGGGAAAATCGGGCAAATTTGCTGCCAAATCCGGAATATACATTTGTACAGCACTGCCCAAAAAATTAGATATAATCGGAAAACGACTTAGTTTCTGTCCCCATAAAGCGCCTCGATTCGGTACATTTATGGCAACAATGCGACCAATTTTCATTTTGCGGCGCCAGCCCCACGATTTTGCCAACACCTTTCGCAACACCAAACCGCTAAAACCATAGACAACAAAATTAACTTCTTGAATATCTTTCAGATTTTTTAGCAGGAAATCAATTTGCTCAACCAACGCATTAAAACCCACCCTGAGAGTTGGCATATTGACGGCGATCGGCATAAAACCGGCTTGCTCAAACTGTTTGGTCATTTTATTGAACTTGTCTTTGCTTTGTCCGTATCCGTGTAGCAAAAAAACAGCCTTTTGCTTCGGGCGCAGAAGTTGATATACTTCTATAAAATGCAAAAATGCATTTTGACAATGCACTAGTGTCCCTGATTCGCGACGAATATCCCATTCGTCCAAAAGCCGATACTTTCCGGTCAGACAGCTACGTTGAATTCGCCAGCCGTTATAAAAAAAACGATCTTCCCAGAACTGCTTGCCGCCCAATGTAAAAAAAGCAAAAGCCATGTGCGCTCCACAAATTAAACACGCATATTATAACATTATAATAAAAAAGATAAAGCGGTTAGTTGATTTTGGCACATATATTTTGCGACTCGCGGCACAAAACATCGCTTTCAGAGCGGTGAGATGTTTTTCGCCTTTAAAATAAAATCACGTTTTATCAATGAGTTGGAAAAACATTTTTTAAAAATCAAAAAAAATGAAAATTTTGTGTTGACATCTAACCAATATCATTTTATAAACCCTCTCACCAACGTTTGATGAATAGCGTTTGAATGTTGGCGGTCGAAAGACCGGTTATAAGATAATAGTAAATAAGACTAGAGGATATGCGGACGGTATATTTCTTATAATAGATATATAAAGTCTGTATATTAAGGAACCTAAGGAAATTCTTTAGAGTAAAGTAATGACAGACAGGATTGAATTAATTTGAGAGTTTGATCCT
>CACWLK010000004.1 GCA_902761715.1 uncultured Rhodospirillales bacterium
TTTACCGATGCTCTGTCCGGCTATGCCTGGGCTAACTACACCTTCGGCTCAAGCTATGATGCTTATGCCTTGGGTGCCGGTATGAGCTACGCTTGGTAAACAAATAGCCAACAAAAAAGCCTCCCAATCGGGAGGCTTTTTTATTAAATTCACGGTTTAGAACTAGAATCCTTCAGTATCTAAACGTTTACGAAGCTGTTTACGAGATCTGCGGATAGCTTCAGCCTGACGGCGAGCCTTCTTTTCACAGTTCTTTTCGTGGCAACGTCTCAGTTTCATTTCACGGAAAATACCTTCACGTTGCATTTTCTTCTTCAAAACTTTCAAAGACTGACCAACATCATTACCGATAACAGTAACTTGAACCACTTAAATCACCTCATTTCAACTTCTAAAAAATTAAACATTGCGTGCTAAATATCACACAAAAAAAACAAATGCAAGAACTTTATGCGATAATATTCGGCATAATTTTAGCTTCAACTGTTGCAATTTTCTTTTTTACACCGCTGCGCAAAGCATTTAATTGTCTGGCTGTAGCAAAATCAATTGTATTGTTACGTGCCACCAAATGCCTTATATCTGAGCAAACTCTTCTTTCTTCCAACTTCAATTCACAGAGTTGATGTTGAAGCTTTCCGAGATTATCATTCTTAATCATTTTATGCTGACCTACCTTGCTTTTAATAACTTTTAACACTTAAAAAGTTATACTCTTTTACAAAATTTCTATTGAAATGTACCATATTTATGATAATTAATCAACCAATAAATTTATTATGGGAGTTTTACTATGAGCGATATTAAAAGAATTGGCATTTTGACCAGCGGCGGTGACTGCGCCGGCTTAAACGCTGTCATCAGAGCTGTTGTTAACGCTGCCACCATTAAAGGTTGGGAAATTTACGGCATAAAATTCGGCACTGACGGTTTAACCAACAGACCGCTTCAGTACGAAGTTTTGACCCCTGACAATTTCTCTAACACTCCGTGGCCCCGTCTTAGCGGTTCTTATTTAGGCTCCCTAAACAGCGGTGTAAAGCTCGAATCAATGGAAACTCTGTCCAAACGTTTTGGAGAAGGCGCACGTGAGCTCGGGCTCGATGCCTTGGTTGTTGTCGGTGGCGACGGCTCAATGAACATTGTCAGCAACTACTGCCACAAAGCCGGTATTAAAATGGTTGGTATTCCGAAAACCATTGATAATGATACCCCAATTACCGATTCTTCAGTCGGTTTTGCCACAGCCTGCCAAGTCTGCAGTGAGGCTCTCGACAGTTTGATTTTAACTGCTCGCTCACACAATCGTGCTCTCATCTTGGAAGTTATGGGACGTGATGCCGGACACCTTGCTATGCACTCAGCCATTGCCGGCATGGCCGATGTTTGTCTCGTACCTGAAATCCCCTACAAAATCGATTCTATTATCAACAAGCTGAAATCAATCAAAGAATCAGGTCGTAACCATGCGTTGATTGTCGTTTCTGAAGGCGTCAAGCGTGAGGACGGACAACATGTTTCAGCCGCAACCAACAAAATCGGTGAGACAGTCTATGGCGGTATCGGTCAATATTTGAGCGCCGAAATCAACAAACGCTACAAAGAATTCCAGACCCGTGTTACTACATTGGGACACACTCAACGTTCTGGCAACCCGTCCGCCTTTGATCGTATTTTGGCTACCATGTTCGGTGCTCGTGCTGTTGAACTGCTTGAGGCCGGCAAAACCAACCGCATGGTTGTATGGAAAAACAGCGCACTCAGCGACTACGATATCGATCAGGTTGTAAAAGAAGGTACCACCCTTCTCAACCCCAAGAGTGATTACGTCAAAGCCGCACGCCTCACCGGCATGTACGTTGGCGAAGAAAATTAAATCTAAAAAAGCCTGACACAATGTCAGGCTTTTTTTAATGCATCAAGAAAACCCTGCAAGATATAAGCCGCCGCAGATGCATCTAATATTTTTTTCCGCTTGGCTCTGGACATATCAACTTCATCAATCAAAAAATTTTCAACCGCCGCTGACGACAGTCTTTCATCCCAAAACGTATAAGGCAGCCCGGTCTGTTCAGCTACGAATTCGGCAAATTTTCTTGTTTCAGCGGCAACTTCTCCCTCTTCCCCGTTCATTTGCAACGGCAGACCGAAAACCATTCCGCCGATTTCTTTTTCAACAATTATTTTCTTTATTTTCTCAATATCCGAGGCCTTGCTTTTACGTTCAATGATCGTATATGAAGAAGCAATCGTCCGTGTCAAATCAGACACGGCCACCCCCAACCTTTTGCTACCGAAATCAAAACCGATAATAGCCGTTTTAGGAGCTGTTTTTTGTTTAAAATCCGCTATATTCATAAAATAAAATCCTTTGTTGTAATCAATTTTTAATAATATTATACTAACTTCTACATTAAGTAAAATTTTAAATTTGGAAAGTCGTAAAATGAAAAAAATATTTCTGTTATCCTTGCTAATGTTGCTGTTTACCGCTACCGCACACGCCGAACTCTTGATTGACGTGAATGGTGCTATGCGTGATCCCATGCCTATTGCCATCTCTCCGATGGTCGGCAGTTCAAGCGGTGCAACAAGCTATGGCGAACAGATTCGTGAGGTTGTAATTGCCGACTTGGAACGTTCCGGCCTTTTCCGCATCATTTCCGAAAAAAGCTACATTCAAAAATTCAAATCAATTGACGAAATGCCCGCTTTTACCGATTGGCAAGCCATTAACGCACTTGCATTGGTCCAGAGTGCTATTTCCGAAAGTGGTGAAAAAAGCCTGAAGATTGAATTCAGGCTTTGGGACGTTTTTGCCGAAGAACAATTAAAAGGACAATCTTTTACTACCACCAAAGACAATTGGCGTCGTGTTGCTCACGTTATTGCTGATGCAATCTATGAACAGTTGACCGGTGAAAAAGGCTATTTTGACACCCGCATTGTTTACATTTCCGAAAGCGGACCAGCCACTCGCCGCATTAAACGCCTTGCCATTATGGACCAAGATGGAGAAAACCACAAATTTTTAACCAATGGCGCCTCAATGGCACTTACCCCGAGATTCTCTCCCAACCTCCAAAAGATTACTTATCTCTCATATGCCGGCAACACTCCCCGTGTTTATATGCTTGACATTGAAAGCGGCAATCAAAAGTTGGTCGGACAATTCAAGGGCATGACCTTTGCACCGGTATTTTCTCCGGACAGCTCAAAACTCTTGCTCAGCTATGCCAAAAATGGTGTAACCAATATTTATGAAATGGACTTAAAGAGCGGAAAGCACAAACAACTGACTTCCAGCTCTGCCATTGATACTTCGCCGAGCTACTCGCCGGACGGATCAAAAATTGTTTTCAACTCTGACCGTGGCGGCAATCAACAGCTATATGTTATGAATGCCGACGGCAGTGATGTTCACCGTATCAGCTTTGGCAAAGGTCGTTACGCCACTCCGGTATGGTCGCCTCGTGGTGACTACATTGCCTTTACCAAAATGGCAGAAGGGCAATTTTATATCGGTGTAATGTATCCCGATGGCAGCGGAGAACGCTTAATTACCAGCGGTTACTTGGTTGAGGCTCCGGTATGGGCCCCGAACGGACGTGTTTTAATGTACTTCCGCCAAGATCGTGGTAGCGGCAAAAACTCTGCTCCTGTCAAGTTATACACCATCGACCTTACCGGATACAACGAGCGCATGATTGTAACACCTGCAGATGCATCTGATCCGGCATGGTCACCGTTATTACCGTAAGAACAAACAAACTAAAAACGCTCTCAAAATTTGAGAGCGTTTTTTATATCTGCATATCAAAGCTTTGGACAAGCCGTTATATGCGTTTTATCCTTGGCAAGCTTTGAACTTAGGATTCTTTTTATTAATGATAAAGATACGTCCTTTACGACGAACGATTTTGCAATCTTTATCACGATTTTTCTTAGATTTTAAAGAGCTAAACAGTTTCATAACACATTTCCTTTACACAATGTTTGGCTGAAACTTATGATAAAACATAACATTTGTCAACCATATTTTTTAGAACACAAATAAAGATTATTTGCAAACTAAAATATTTTACATATAATATGCCCTAATCGGACAGGATAAATATATGAAAAAAACATTTGTTTTATTTGTACTCGCTTTGCTAATCAGCATCCGTGCTCCGGCACAGGAAAGCACTTCTTTAGGCTATATTGACGAAATGGACGCTTTAGGAACTGTTTCCGGAATTGCCATGGCCTGTGGTGCCCCCAAATACAGCACGTTTGAAATGCTGGCTCGAGCCATTCTGATAACCAAAGCTGCAAGCGATGACATGCAGGAACAAGGCATGATTGCCTTTAACAAAGCCAAAGCCCGTGCGTTTGTTTCCCGTCAGCGCCGCCATCTTGATGATTGCAACGAAATTAATGCTCGTTTTGATCAGCAAAAAATATTCAAAACCACGCTTTATCGTGACGGCACCATCAAAATGTATGACGGCAAAGTATTCCACCCGCGTCAGCCATATGATGCCAATCTGCTTATTGACAACGAAAACGTAAACCGCGCAGAAGTAATGGAAATATATAACAAACTCAAGGATAAGCACAAAACAAACATACCACCCGAAGCAAAAAGAATACCTCCTGTTCAGACAGCACCAGATAATCACGCCACAACCGTACAATCAAAAGCTGTGCAATCGTCCTCGGTTGCCCCCGGTGAAGTTGGCGGCATAAAACGTATTCGCAATTCTAATCATTAATTTATAATATGGAGCAATCTGCACTATGGCATCATACCAGTATATTTATGTAATGCAAAATCTTACAAAAGTCTTTCCCGGTGGAAAAGAACTTTTCAAGGGTATAACTTTATCATTTTTTCCCGGAGCCAAAATCGGTGTTCTCGGTGTCAACGGCGCCGGAAAATCAACATTACTTAAAATCATGGCCGGTGTTGATAAAGAATTTAATGGCGAGGCTTGGCCTGCAGAAGGTGTAAAAGTAGGATATCTCGAACAAGAGCCCAAACTTGATCCTACCAAAAATGTTATGGAAAACATTATGGATGGGCTTGGTGAAACGCGTGATTTGCTCAAAGAATTTGAAGCCGTTTCGGCTCGTTTTGCCGAACCGATGACTGATGACGAAATGAACGCCCTTATTGAAAAACAAGCCGAATTACAAGAAAAAATTGATGCCTGCAATGGATGGGACATTGAACGCAATGTCCAAATCGCCATGGATGCCTTGCGCTGTCCGCCTGCAGACAGTGATGTTACCAAGTTATCCGGCGGCGAAAAACGCCGTGTTGCCCTCTGTCGTCTGTTGCTGCAAAAACCTGATTTGTTGCTGTTAGACGAACCAACCAACCATCTTGATGCGGAATCTGTAGCTTGGCTTGAAAAACACTTGCAAAATTATAACGGAACTGTCGTCATGGTTACCCACGACCGCTATTTCTTGGACAATGTAACCGGCTGGATTTTGGAGCTTGATCGCGGACAGGGCATACCTTATGAGGGCAACTATTCTTCTTGGCTTGAACAAAAACAAAAACGCCTTGAACAAGAAGAAAAAGAAGAATCTGCTCGCCAACGCACCCTTGCTAACGAACTTGAGTGGATTCGCAAAAATCCTAAAGCCAGACAAGCCAAGTCAAAAGCTCGTATCAATGCTTATGATGAGCTTTTGCAGGCAGCTACCAAAGACAAGATTACCACCGCAAACATCAACATTCCGATGACCGACCGCCTTGGTGATTTGGTCATTGAAGCCGATCATATTTCTAAAGGCTACGGTGATCGTATGTTAATTGATGACTTATCTTTCAAAATTCCGCGGGGCGCTATCGTAGGCATTATCGGACCTAACGGTGCCGGCAAAACTACCCTGTTCCGCATGATCACCGGACAGGAAAAACCCGATTCTGGCACTATCCGTATCGGTGAAACCGTAGACCTCGGTTATGTTGATCAAAGCCGCGATGAGCTTGACCCCAACAAAACCATTTGGGAAGAAATTTCTGATGGCCAAGATATGATTAATCTCGGCAAAAAAGAATTCCCCTCTCGTGCTTACGTCGGACAATTTAACTTTAAGGGCACCGACCAGCAGAAAAAAGTCGGACAACTTTCCGGCGGTGAGCGCAATCGTGTACACTTGGCAAAAATGTTGCGCAAAGGCGCAAATGTAATTTTGCTTGACGAACCTACAAATGACTTAGACGTTGACACCCTTCGTTCACTCGAAGAAGGCATTATGAACTACCCCGGCTGTGTTTTGGTTACATCACACGACCGCTGGTTCTTGGACCGTTTGGCCACACACATTCTGGCATACGAAGGCGACAGCAAAGTCGTATGGTTTGAAGGCAACTTTGAGGAATACGAAAAAGACAAGCGTGCTCGCTTGGGTGATGACGCCTGCAATCCTCACGCCATAAGATATAAACCATTGGTTCGTAAATAATTATCTTGTAAAACTTCTATACGGATTTATAATAGAATAAACATAATTATTGGAGACAAATTCATGCATATTAAAATGTTTTTATCGTTGCTTTTAGGGTTATTGATTACACACGATGCATGCGCTCAAATACCTCAGGATGCGATTCCTTCATTCAGCCGAGCCTGGCAGGCACAAAATCCGGTAGAAGAGGAAGAAATCCTAAACGATGAGCCTCTGCCTCGCTATGAGGAAGAAATCGGCAAATTTGCCATCAAAAACATTTTTGAAGCCGAACAGGTCTTTTGCTATGAAATTTTTCCGCAAGATTATGACTATAACGGCTATACCTTAAACGGCTACCCGATTAAGGGCTATTGCGGAACATTGAGTGCCGAGCAAATCAAAAACACACGCCAAAATTTGTTCTCTTCATCACGTTCGGTTGATTTTACCACGTCTGAAGAATGTCTAATTCAACCAAAAATTATGTTGCGTTTTGTCCGTGGGGTTGATTACACCGACGTAATGTTGTCTTCTCCCTGCCATGCTACTGCCATATTTTACGCCGACCGAGCCATTGCATATAACTTCCGTCCCGGCGCACAGGTAATTGACAACATAATCAAAGAACGTGCATCACAGCATAAGGAATTTATATCACCGGCATTACTCGGACAACTTGCTCCGAACGGTGCAATTCAAAATAACGAACAGCGCAAAATGATTAGCAAAAACAATGAGCCGATTCGTAAATGGGAAGAAAAAGCTCAACAAAAAGTTGACCAGCAAGATGAAGAAATCAAACGGCAAAACACCGGCTGGAACAAACTCAAAACACGTTTACAATAACAAAAAACGGGATTTTATCCCGTTTTTTTATTGATCTCCTATTCTTAACGCCTCAATAAACGCCGACTGCGGAATCTCTACTTTTCCAAACTGGCGCATACGCTGTTTTCCTTTTTTCTGCTTATCCAACAACTTACGCTTACGAGTAATATCGCCGCCGTAACATTTTGCGGTTACATCTTTACGCAAGGCCGAGATTGTCTCACGAGCAATAACTCTTCCGCCGATTGCTGCTTGAATCGGAATTTTGAATAAATGCCGCGGAATAAGATCTTTTAATCTTTCACAAATCTGTCTTCCACGCGATTCGGCTTCTAATCTGTGGCATAAAAACGCCAATGCATCAACCGGCTCTTCATTAATCAAAATCTGCACCTTGACCAAATCCGAAACCTGATGTCCCACCAACTCATAATCAAAGCTTGCATATCCGCTAGTAATTGACTTCAGACGATCATAAAAATCAAATACAATCTCATTTAACGGAATACGATAAACCACCATCGCACGAGAGCCTACATAAGTCAGTTCTTCTTGCTCTCCGCGTCGATCATTACACAGTTTCAGCACTGCCCCCAAATATTCATCCGGCACCAAAATTGTTGCTTTTACTACCGGTTCTTCAATCGATGACACCGTTGTTAAATCAGGCATATCTGCCGGATTATGCAGTGTTATCTGTTGTCCCGATGTTAAATTGATTTTATACGCTACCGACGGAGCTGTTGTTATCAAGTCCAAGTCAAATTCTCGTCCTAAACGCTCTTGGATAATTTCCATATGCAACAACCCCAAAAATCCGCACCTGAACCCCAGTCCCAAAGCTGCAGAGTTTTCATTTTGATAATCAATACTGGCATCATTCAGTTTTAGTTTTGCCAAGGCATCTTTAAGGTTGTCATATTGGCTGCTGTCCACCGGAAAAATCGAGCAAAACACCACCGGCACCGACGGCTTAAACCCTTGCAAAGGCTCACTACACGGCAATTTATTATCGGTAATCGTATCTCCGATATGGCAATCACTCACACTTTTGATACTTGCGGTAATAAAACCTATTTCCCCGGGATAAAGGGCATCAACATCTTGCATTTTCGGAGTAAAGACACCGACTTTATCGATTTGATAAGTTGCATTATTTGACATCATACGAATTTGCTGTTTTTTTCGAATAACGCCATCATGCACTCGCACCAAAATAATCACTCCCAAATAGCTGTCATACCAGCTGTCAATCAACAGCGCTTTCAGCGGTTGGTTTTCATCGCCCTTTGGCGCCGGCAGGCGGTTAACAATTGCCTCCAACAAATCCGGCACCCCTGCTCCGCTCTTGCCCGAAGTCTCAACTGCATCGGAAGCATCAAGCCCGATTACGTCCTCAATTTGCTGACGTACCTTATCCGGATCTGCTGAAGGCAAATCAATTTTGTTCAACACCGGCACAATTTCATGATTATTATTGATTGCCAAATATACATTTGCCAACGTCTGCGCCTCAACACCCTGCGTTGCATCAACGACCAACACTGACCCCTCGCACGAAGCCAAAGATCTGCTCACTTCATACGAAAAATCCACATGTCCAGGCGTATCCATCAAGTTAAGTTGATAATCTTTTCCGTCTTTTGCATGATAATTCAGCCGCACGGTTTGCGCCTTAATAGTAATTCCGCGTTCTCGTTCAATATCCATTGAATCGAGCACCTGTTCTTGCATTTCACGTGAGCTTAACCCACCGCAATGTTCAATCAATCGATCGGCCAGCGTAGATTTTCCGTGGTCGATGTGAGCAATAATTGCAAAATTTCTTATCAAACTTAAATCTTGTGTCATTCTCAATCTTTCTTATTTCCTGCCTTATACATAAAATAAAAAAAAGCTTTTATCAATATATTATTGATTGTAACGATGAAATATGCTAATAATTGAATATATGACCTGAAGAGTTTGAGGAGAATTATGATGAAAAAAATGATTGATATAGACTTTGGATCGGCCCGTTACGACGAGTTGGTTGAGTTGCGTTACAAAGTACTTCTTGAGCCTTTAGGACTAAAGTTTTTGGATAGCTATCGTGAAAAAGAAATCGGCTATATCCATATCGGCTGTGTTGAGAGCCTTGATGACAAGCTTGTCGGCGGGTTGATGATGATTCCCTTAAACGATAAAGAAATCCGTCTTATGCAAGTTGCCGTTGATGCCAAATATCAGCGTGAGGGTGTCGGACATCTAATGGTTGACTACGCCGAAAAGCGTGCCAGAAAAGCCGGCTATTCAAAACTGATTATGCACGCCATGCTTTCTGTTGTACATTTTTACGAAACCCTTGGGTTTAAAGCTGAAGGCGACATTTTTGAAGAAAACGGCATAACTTTTGTTAAAATGGTGAAAAAAATATAACAAGGAGGTCTCATGGCCGAATTTGATTTTTCGCACTACAAACAACAAATGCGCGACTACCTCAAAGCTCAGTCGCCCGGTGCACCTGCCACCAACCTTGACATAGTCAAAATTCTTGACGGCATGCGTTCTACCTTTCCCAAAAAACCTGACCAGAGTGATCGTCTGGCTGTTTGCTATGCTTATTGGTACCGCACTCAAATGCCGACAGAACAGGACTATCTTAAAGACTGGCGCAAACAAATAAAATCATATATCAATGGCACCACCGACCAAAACCAAAACACCGACAACGGTCTGTTTTTTATGTTGCACAACCTTATTCAAACTGCCGATGTATCCTCCAAAAAAGAGAGCTTTGATTATGCGGAAAAAGCCATAAAAAAAATGAGAACCAACCTGCAGAATCATCCCAAGACACACGAGCTCCTCGGACATTTAGCACGTCCTTACTATGACGAGCTGTTCAAAAATGCCGTTGAGCTTAAAGACGATGGCAAAAACTATTCCGAACGCATCAAAGCCTTTGACAAGGCTGCCACCGTTTTAATGAAAATTCCCCACACGGTACGCTACCAAAAATCGATTGAGCTCATGCGTGCCATGCATCCGGTTTATATGGAGTGCGAATGGGGACGACAAGAATACGGACGCAAGTGCAGTTCGATTCGTCATCGTGTATATCAAAGCATGCCGGCCGATGTCCAACTGGCAATGCGCAACGCCAAAGCCAAGCGTGATTGGTACTACAAATAAATTCTTGCAGCGCCACAACCCACAACAAAAAGCCCCGCAATTGCGAGGCTTTTTCTTTCCTTCCACCGATTACCACGGAGATTGGTAATTTAGAGCCGGATCATCCAAACGTTGCAGATATCTTAAATCATCCGCATTACCATCACTATTTTTATCCCATGAATTCAGATGACCTGTACCTACTTGGTTGAGTTGATCATATCCCGTATATACAAATTCTGAGTCAAACCCGCTACGGTCAAAATAGCAATATACTGTAGCATATCCTTCCAGTTCTTTATAATATACAGGAAAGATATTCCATGCAACATCATCCTCATTCCCTCCGTACATATAAGCAGGATAAATAAAGCCCATCACTGCCCCCCAACCTTGGAACGAACTATCTCCTGAGCAACTATCCTTAAATTGTCCACCACAATATTGTCTCACCAAAGACTTCAACCATGTACTCTTCTGAAATCTCAGTACATAATTTGAAACATCTTGATTGTTATTAACATCATTTATATAATCTTGTATATTACTTGGTGAATAAATATCGTATCCAAGCGTACCGGCACTTGCGGCAGCCGGAGTACCGGCTTGCGCCATCGCCCAACCTGCCGGAGTCAGGGTTACTACTTTAGCATATCCCGGAGGACATTTCGGTGTCGGTACAAAGCCCAGATATTCACCTACCTCAACACCGGCCTCTGTAATTTCATGGCCTAACATATTGCTTCCGCTTTCCCAGTTAAAGCCCGGAGCATAAGTTGTATCAACTACATAAATACCTTTGTTGATAAAGTCAGGCAAAATATCGCTCAAGCGAGCGCCGCCACGGGTTGTCAACTTAATATCGTGCATAACAGAAGTGTACGCCGGGTTAACTTCATATCCTTCATATGTAACAAGAGGTCTACTTGTTGAGCTTCCACCACTGGACGTCAATAAATCCGTCAAGTGACCGGGGTTACCATAGTGTGCAACAAACCTATCAGCAGCAACATACCCTTTAGCATTCATAGGATCTCTATAGTTACCTCTGATTTCTTCATTGAAAAGGCGTTCTCGATCAGCACCGGATGTATCGATATTAATACCACCTTTTCTGATATACACAGACCCACGGTCGGCATCAGACACATCGCCGTTATTATCAACTACCAAAATATCATCACCGCTTTTTATTCCATAGGCGGGATCTGCTGCCGCCGTAGCCTTAACCATAATTTTGCCTTTTTCAGCTACAAAAGACGGACTATCATCTGCATTGTTCGGATTGTAATCCCAATCATAGATTGCTGTACGACCAATCATTCTGACCACTGCGCCATCGTCCGCACTAGTATCTCCACTATCTGGAAACTCCGGCATTATCTCCATTGCAATCCTACCATTCTCATCATTGACCGTAACATGCATATCATTAATCTCACGTTCACCCATGGCTCCTTCACCAGAACCCCTCATCTTGTTTGAACTCAAAATCGATGTATCAACAATTTCCTCAATAGTACGGTCAGTGTTTCCCCAATCCGCATATGCCCTAAACATTTCGCCCTGGATTGATACAGGTGCCAAAGTATAACCGTCATCATTTCTGGCAGTTAAATATACACCTTCACTACCGCCGATTTTTACCATACCTTCTTGTGTCTCATATGCATCGGCGGCAGTCGTCCTGCTGACATCATAATTGGTATTAACCATCGGAACTTTTTCTGTCCCTGATACGATATTAATACCGCCGTTCCCGGTTACATCTTCGGTATGAATAACCACACCGCTCGGCAGATTGTACGGGTTATTATTTGAGTTAGCTACCGTAATCATCGGTGCATCACTTGCCCCGACCATCAACGCACCAGCTTGATCAGCTCCATCAAGCTCACTTCTGACCTTAAAGAAGAAATTATCGTCTTCTGCCGTATTAAAATCTTCATGAGGCACACCGGCACGCAATGTTGCCGCGTCGACATCAAAAGTTTTGAGTTTTGCTGTCAGGATAGTATCTCTAACATAAGCCGATCCATTAACCGACAATTCATAGTTATGGTCCGCATCATCTGTCCCGCCATCAGGCATATTTCCATTCCATACATATTTGGTTACAGTACCATTCCAAACATTTTGACTATCGCCCATAACCACATTCCAGGGAGTATCTGCACCGCCACTTGGATCTCTGATTACATTAAATGAATAAATGCCACTGCCTGCTGCATAACCTCCAATACCGCCCATTCCTACTCGGTCAATATCAGCGTGTAAAACGCTCCTCCCCGGAATCATTATCGGAGCACCTGTTGCATTGGTTCCTTCATATTCAGAAATAGCATAATCCAACGAAGCATTATTACCGCCGCCAAATCCGCTATTTACAACCAATTTCAGAGCATTAGCTCCTCCTTGTGGATTTCCATATACCATTTGCGAACCCGAAACCGCAAACGTAGCATCGGAATATTTCGGATCTTCTCCGGCAGGCACAAGTGTTTTATCATTAAAATACTTAATACCATCAGCCGTTACGGTAAAGTGGTCATCCATAGCTTTCAAGACACCTTCCAAATAAGCACCACCCTTGTTACCGATATACAAAGCGTTATCAACAGAAGTTGTATATTTTTCTCCTAAATGATCATTGTGTCTGGTTGCATCATCTCTATTCGCCGGTTTTCCGGTTTCTTTATCAACCATTCCTGCCTCGTTCGGAGTCATAATAATCTGGTTAACCAAGCGAATATTATGTCCTACAGGGTTTCCTTCCTCATTACCGTAAGTCATAAACAAGTCTGTTGTCATACTATTCAGTTCATCAGAAGCATCCGGCTCATCATGTCGGTGCAGAACATCCTCATTTGCCAAACCTTGCGATGAAATCGGCTGCAAAGACGAAATAACCAAAGTATTATCTGCCAAGTTGCCCCCTAATTCTGCCCCCGGCACACTCCAAATACCTTGCGCACCCATAGCTACGTTATCGGTTACATAACCACCGTTACTACCAACCATGCTGGCAACACGTGCCGCACGTTTGGTGCTAAAGTCATCAGGATTTTTCGGTCCGATTACAATAAAACTGGTCAAGACCTGACTTATTGCTTTTCCGTCTTTTAATTCCGATTCAGACTTAATAGTAATTGAATAGTCATTAAACAATTTGGTCTCACGCAGGTTGCCGGCATTATCCAAAAATCCGTACGGCAGATAATCCTTGAGAACATCAGCAATTTGTCCGGACGGAATATCAATACTAGCGCTTTCACTGTCCTTAAAGTCGCTGTAGTTTATGCCATTAATCGTCTCACCACGGGAGATATCGGCAAATTTGTCTTTTAAATAAGAATCCATTGCCGTCGACAATGCTCGCAACTGTGACGAAGCATTAATATCCTGCAGTTCAACCGTGCGCTCTGATGCTTTTTTATACAGCACCGGCGTAACCATAGAAATCAGGCCCAACATTGCCAATGCCTCGACCAGCAATGTACCTGTTTCATTAATTTTTTTAATTACGTTTCTCATTTTTGTGTCTCCCTGCTAGATTGTCGACATATAAATCAAACAATAATTATTTGCTTTTAAGCATGTATCCTTAAAATCGCCATCATTAATCACATACTGCGGAATAGAAAAGTACGAACGTAACCCTTGGCACGAAATTCCATAATTGGTACCAAGTGTATCATACTTATTATTCTCGCCCAAATTCGGATTATCTGTTGTTTTGTTAACCACATAACCAAACCCGTCAATAAAACCTAAAGTAGTCTTCATTGCATTCATCAATTCCGGACGAGGTTTGCCGGTTTTCAAATCACGCCATCTTGCCGGAATATTGCCGTATGTAATCAAATAGATTACCGCAGTCGGTGCCGTGCAACAATTCATCACCGGTTCTTCCCCGGGGGCTGCTACATTATAACAATCCGTAGGTACTGCACTGTGCTGACCGCTGTTGCGATCCAAACAATATATTTTTGATGTAAACGATGAAGTCCCGCTGTTCGGCTGAAAACCATACGGAACATATCCGGGGTGATCTTCCGGTTTCCACTGCCCTTGGCTTATATCTGTTGTACCGTCGCTGTTACGCAAATGTTTATACGCATAAGTCAACATACTGCGATGTTGAGTATAAATTTTGGTTATTACATTTTCAGCCTGCGGTTCAATATACAACTGTTTAATATCAGCACGCAACGATGTTCCCATCGCTGCCAGTGCTGCCAAAAATGTTGCTATAATCACCCACAAATACATAACAAGTTACCTCAAAGCATAATATTTCCTTCTTATAAACTATCACAAATTCGGTGCAAAAAAAAGAGCAAACGCCGTTCAAACTCCAAAATTCACATATCTGTAACAAACGCATTTAAGTGGTTTATTTACAAAAAATCGTTGTTATGTCGCAAAAATCCTGATAAATTATGCTCGGAATATAAAAATGCAGAACACAAACCCGATAAATATATTTTCATGTAGCGACGGCTCTGAAATTGCTGACCGTCTTAATTTTGCTCTGCTCAAAAACTATCGTTTTGATGCCGAAATAACCGCTGTTCAAGGCTCCGACTCTTTCCCTGTCTTATACGCTATTTTTGCTGATAACAGCGGCTGTATTGCTTTTTCGGCACCGGCTGTAAGCGCTCTTGTCAACATGTCGCTCGGACAAGCCGAATTTGATTATGAGCCGCTTTCCGCCCCCACCTCTGCAACAACCGCCGTCATCGGCAAGCTGTCTGCATCCATGAGCGAGGCTCTCGGAATCAATTTTGTTCAACACATAACCACCGAATGTCCGCCTGATTTTGATACAAACTCCGCTTTTACATTTAAAATTGCCGGCCAATACGATTTTTGGGTCTATATTCCGTCATGCTGTCCGGCACACCCCGAACCTGACATGCCGATTGAACTCAAAGCCGTCATCAGACAGGCATCAATACCCCTAAATCAACTTGCTGAGTGGAAAGTTGGTAGTTTTTTACCCTTAGGTATTGAAAAAAACGCAGAAATACCTATACTGCACAACAATAAAATGATATTTAAAGGCATTATGGGGCAAAAATCCCGCCATATTGCCGTCAAAATAACCCGAAAGGTGTCATAAAATGAGTACTTTTGAAATAATTATCAACTTTGCAGTCATAACTCTTTTGGTCTTGACCATCATTTACATTTGGCGACTCAACCGCAACATTAACATTCTCCGCAACAATCAGGAAAGCATTGCCTCACTTGCCCAGTCGCTCACCGAAGCCTCTGCCAAAGCTGAAAATGCAGTCATCAGTCTCAAAGCTGCCGCCCATGAAACTGCTCGCAACCTCCACAACATAGTTGAAGAAGCCGAGCATACCGGTAAAAGCCTAAACAGTTTTATTGATATTGAAACCTCGGACAACGACCAGCCTAAATCCGAGGCAGAACTTGAGCTTATTGAAGCATTGCGTGCCCTCAGATAGGAGATTTCAAGGTGTTAACGCAATATAAAACTTGGTTTTTTATTCCCTTTACGGTCTGTGCAATCATCTTGATTGCTCTTAAAATCTCACACTTTTATGTCCCAAGCATAAAAGCAAATACTATATACGAAATAGCCGAGTCTTCTGATGCCACCCCTGAACACATTGTTCTCAAACGCAAAAACCACAAAAAAAATTTCGGCAATTTTGATCTAGAGCTTCAGGAAATTGAACGCAAAAAAGCCGAACTCCAAGCCTTAAGCAACTCAATTGATGAAAAAATAAAAGCTCTTCGTGACGCCGAAACCAGCGTTTTAGAGCTTTTGGAAGACACACAATCTCATGAGCGATAAGTTTGAAATTGTCAGTCCGTTTGAACCGGCCGGCGACCAACCGCAAGCAATTTCTGAACTCTGTACCGGCATAGAACAAGGTCTGCGAGATCAGGTCTTGCTCGGTGTTACCGGCTCAGGCAAAACTTTTACTATGGCCAAAATTATTGAGCAATGCGGGCGTCCGGCCCTGATTATGGCCCCCAACAAGATTCTCGCCGCTCAATTATATAGTGAAATGAAAGAGTTTTTCCCGAACAACCACGTCGAATATTTCGTTTCCTACTACGACTACTATCAACCTGAGGCTTATGTCCCCAAAACCGATACTTATATTGAAAAAGACTCTGCCATAAATGAACAAATTGACCGTATGCGCAACTCTGCCACTCGCAGTATTTTGGAAAACCGCGATGTTATCATTGTTGCTTCCGTCTCCTGCATTTACGGCTTGGGTGATGTAGCATCATACTCTGCCATGACTTGCGAGCTCAATGTTGGCGATAATATTGAAATGCCCGATGTCTGCCGCCGACTGTCCGAACTCCAATACGAACGCAACCAACAAAACTTTATCCGCACCACGTTTCGTATTCAGGGCGACACTTTGGACATTTTTCCCGCCCACCTTGAAGATCGGGCCTGGCGCATATCTTTTTTTGGCGATGAAATTGAAAGCATTTATGAATTTGATGCCTTAACCGGCAAACGTATTACTGATTTGCCCAAAGTTGTCGTTTATCCTGCGAGCCACTATGTAACCCCTCGTCCCACTCTTTCACAAGCCATTGTAAACATAAAAAAAGAGCTGCAACAACAACTGCAAATCTATCGTGAAAACAATCAACTGCTTGAAGCACAACGCTTGGAGCAACGCACCCGATTTGACCTTGAAATGCTTGAAACCACAGGACACTGCAAGGGTATTGAAAATTACTCACGCTATCTGACCGGACGTGCCGCCGGCGATCCACCGCCAACATTGTTTGAATATCTGCCCGACGATGCACTGCTTTTTATTGATGAAAGCCATATTTCCGTACCTCAAATCGGCGGAATGTTCCGTGGTGACCGCAACCGTAAGTCAACTTTGGCTCAATACGGCTTCAGACTGCCATCTTGCTTAGATAACCGCCCCCTAAAATTTGAAGAATGGAACAAAATGCGCCCGCAAACTATTTTTGTTTCTGCCACCCCCGGAGACTGGGAACTCGAGCAAAGCAAAGGCAGTTTTGCCGAACAGATTATTCGTCCGACCGGATTAGCTGACCCGATTTGCTTGGTTCGTCCGGTTGAAAATCAAATTGATGACCTCATGGAGGAGTGCCGCAAAAACATTCTTAAAAAAGAGCGTGTTCTGGTTACTACTCTTACTAAAAAAATGGCTGAGGACCTAACCGAATATCTTAATGAAAACGGCATAAAAGTTCGCTATATGCACTCCGACATTGATACCCTGGAGCGTATTGAAATCATTCGTGATTTACGCCTTGGTGTCTTTGATGTATTGGTCGGAATTAACCTTTTGCGTGAAGGTTTGGACATTCCTGAATGCTCTCTTGTTGCCATTCTTGATGCCGACAAAGAAGGTTTTCTTCGTTCAACCCGCTCGCTGATTCAGACCATCGGTCGTGCCGCACGTAATGCTCAAAGTCGTGTAATTTTATATGCCGACAAAATGACCGGCTCCATTAAAGAAGCTCTTGAAGAAACATCTCGCCGCCGTGAAAAACAGCTCAAATTCAACATTGAACACGGAATAACTCCGCAAACTATCAAAAAGAGCATATCTTCAACCCTGCGTGAGATGAGTGAAACCGATTTTGCCAAAGAAGAGCCCATCAGCGCCGGCGACGCCAAAGACATTGAAAAACAAATAAAAGAATACACCAAGCTGATGAAAGAAGCCGCTGCCAACCTCGAATTCGAGCAAGCTGTTATTTATCGTGATAAAATCAAATCTCTTGAATTATTAGCTATGCGCGTTTATGACAACACCATGTATATAAATGGCGACTAAAATCTCGCCATCACTCTGGCTTTTTCACGATTCCAATCACGTGTTTTTTCTGTTTCACGTTTATCATAAAGTTTTTTACCAACGCCGAGCCCAACCTCCAATTTTGCTCGTCCTTTATCGTTAAAAAACAGTCTGATAGCCACCAGCGTCGTACCTTTTCTAGCAATTGAACCGATAATATCATTTATTTCTTTTTTCTTTAGGAGTAACTTTCGGTCTCTTTTTTCGGCATGGCTGGCGTAACCTTTGTTGCTATATTCGGCAATAAACATATTTGAAATATAGAGCTCTCCGCCTTTTTCAACACCGAAAGCATCATTAATATTGGCATGCCCTTGCCGTAAAGACTTGACTTCTGTTCCTGTCAATTGGAGTCCGGCAACAAATTTTTCGGTAATATAATAATCAAACGTGGCACGGCGATTCTGTGCCACGTTTCCTGTTGAAATAAAATCTGATTTTTTCTTTTTTACCGGCATACTACTTTGCTGCTTTCAGCTTTTGAGGCTGAGAAGTTCCTTCAACAACCATCAATGTCGGCTTATTTTTAATGCAACGCCCTTCGATATAAGCACCAGGCTCAATTGCTATGCTGTTGTGCTTGATATCTCCGACCAGATGGGCTGTCTGCGCAATAAAGAAGCTGTCAGTACAGACTTCTCCGTTCAGAGAACCGTACAAATATATACTTTGAGCATTTACCGAACCGTTAATGGTTCCCTTAAGCCCGACAATCAATTCATCACAATTTACATCACCGTCAATATTACCGTCCACATGCAACGTTCCGGCCGAAACGACATCTCCTTTTAAAGAACTGTTTTCAGCAATAATTGTCGGTACGACATTGCCGTTTTTGCCTCGTCCCATCAGACGGGCAATTTTCAAGTACACAATTCTTCTCAATTTTTTCATTTCAATCTCCTTTAAGACGATTTTGCCCTAATAAACGGCATCGGGTCAACATCTTTACCCTTATATAATACTTCATAGTGCAAATGCGGTCCGGTAGAACGACCGGTTGACCCCATTTCACCTATTGCATCACCGATTTCCAATCGTTGACCTTTTTTCACATAAGATTTGCTCAGGTGCGCATATTTGGTAACAAAACCATTACCATGGTCAATCTCAACCAAATTGCCGTACCCGGAATTATATTCCGTCTTAATTACTTTGCCCTTGGCCATAACTTTTATCTTATTACCGGTTCGACCGGCCAAGTCAACGCCCTTGTGATAGGCTTTTGTCTTCTTAAACGGGTCGCTCCTGGATCCGTATGGAGATGACACTATACTCCACGATACCGGCTTACCCAGAGGAACATAATTCAGCACCTCACGCAAATAAGCGACATCGTCAACCGTCTTATACAGACTGCTGACTTTATCATTAACCTTTTTTTCCTGCAAAAACTTATTTTCTTCCGGAATATACGGACCACCGCTGCCTTGTTGTTTTTTGTTATTAGCCGATGCATTAAAATACATTCCGCGTTTTTTGAGTGAAACATTAATAGAGCTGATTGCATCTTTAATTTTTTTCATTTCGCTCTCGGCAATCTGTGATACTTTATCCAACACGTTCATCTCTGCCGAACGCATATCTTCGACCATCTTTTGCAAATCAACCAACTGCTTGCGCAATTCATTACGTTCCGACACGGCAATATCTCTTTGCAGAGACACCTCATTCAAGCTGGTTTTTTCTTCCAATTTTTCGGCATCTATCAACTCCGGATGACTGGTAATCTGCTTAACCCGTTCTTCGACCATTGAAGCCTGCTGCTTATATTCTTCGACATTAACGCTTTTATTATCGGCTTTATCAAGATTTTGAATCATCATTGCAATATTGCTTTGCAACGCTACAAAATCGCCCATAAGATCCATATAAGCATCACGAGTTGCCGTCAGTTCATTATTTTTACGGCTGAGAATACGCCACGAACGATGATACATATGTGAAGAATGCACACTCCAAAACGCCGTCAATGCAATCAATATCAATACAATGATTTGCATTTTCGACGAAATATGCCAGACACGCGCACGTCCGTTACTTCTGAAAATAATCTCTTTAGTTGAAAAGAGCGGTTTTTTTTCAGAGTAATGCATTGGCTCTCTGGATATTTTTTTAGGCAACTTTTTCATAATACATAATTTCCTATCAGAAACTACATATATCAAGAAAAAAACAAAAAATACAGTATTTTTTTATACTATCTACAGCATAGAACGCGGATTTACTCGTCCAACAAAATCAATTCGCCGGTCCCGACCATATTCAATACCTCTCTGGCACGTTCATCAAGCATATCCAAATCGAGGCTTCCCGGCGACAAAAGTCTGACTTCTTCGTTTAAGGCTTCTTTTTTCAAACGATACTGATTGGCTATATCACGGGCATATGCTACTTCTTTTTTCAAATACATATATTTTTGAAAACCGCGGTCTCCGTAAAAACCGTTAAAACAAAAATAAAAGAACAGCATTACAAAAAATATCAGTAACCCTGACTTTCTCAAACGATATTTTAAATCCTGTAACAGTCCCATAATAAACACAATCTCCATAGACGTGCATTATAAGACCTTTTTTGTTAATATTTGGTAACTTCCGAAATTTTTTATCAGCGACCTAAATCTCTGCCTCTTAAAGGCGGTCTTTTTATTGCTGATTTAGAACGCTTCATTTGTCCGGATCTGAGCGCCACAATCCTTCCTGCATCAACCTGCTTAAATACCGGAATAACAATTTCTCTCTTTTCTCCTTCTTGCATACTGCTGACATCTTTAAGCTGCGGTTCAAAAATCTGGCGATTTATCATTATATGCGTAGCCTTATGCAAAACCGTCAAATTCTTAAAAGAATTAACTTTTTCATCAGCTGTACCCGAAATTGGAAAAATGTGATGGACATCTAAATCTTTGGGCAAAAAGCCCTCTTTTGCCTGCTCAATTTCAATATCCGTAAGGACATCATCAAACATATGTGAATACGCCAAATATTTCACAAACGCTTTGCGTACATTCCGCTCAAAAAAACGACGATTAGCCTTACTGACTTCTGCAGAAACTTTAGTAAACACAACTTTTTTATATTTCATGGAGCCTCTCTCAAAACACATACCTTATGTTAGATACATATTTTGCTCAAGACCACATATTTATTGCTATTTTCTACAGTTTTTTTGCCTTTTGGACTTGAAAAAATCTTTCAAAATCTGCGAACATTCTTCTTCCAGAATGCCATTTTCAACTTTCGGCCGATGATGGCATGTTGCCGCCTCAAAAAAACGCACACCGCTAACAACAGCCCCGCCTTTTTCATCTTTTGCCCCGAAACACAGTTTTGAAATTCTCATCATCGAAATTGCCGCCGCACACATCGTGCACGGCTCCAATGTAACATATAGTTCCATGCCGTATAACCGGTTTGTTCCTAATTTTTTGCACGCTTTTCTCATAGCTTCCATTTCTGCATGAGCAAACGCTTCTTTACCGTGCTCTCCGCAGTTTCCGGCTCTAGCTACCACTTTCCCCGAGACCGGATCAACCACCACCGCACCGACCGGCACTTCATCTTTTTCTAAAGCTTTTTCTGCCTGCTTTAAGGCAATTTTCATGTAATCGTAACAATTCATCTTTATTTTTTCCTTTGCTTAATATATGATAGGCACAAATTTATTGAGGATTGCTTAAAATGAGTGAAAGAATAGCCAAATTTATTGCCCGTTCCGGTGTCTGCTCACGCCGCGCTGCCGAAGAACTGATTTTGCAACAACGTGTAACCCTGAACGGACAAGTCATAAACTCTCCGGCTGTTAACGTTGAGCCCACCGACAAAATCCTCATCGATGGAGAAAAACTGCCGGCAATCGAACAAACCCGACTTTGGCTCTACTACAAACCGACGGGACTTATTACATCACACAAGGATTCTTCTCATCCGACCGTTTTTGACAATCTGCCCGCCGGCATGCCCCGTGTTATTTCCGTAGGACGACTTGACCTCAACTCTGAGGGGCTTTTACTGCTCACCAACAACGGAGAACTTTCCCGTCTGCTTGAGTTACCCCAAAACGGATGGAGCCGCCGCTATAAGGTCAAAGTCCATGGTCAGGTTACTCAACAAAAACTTGATTCTGTATCCAACGGCGTTACCATCGATGGTGTCAACTACGGACCGGTAAAAATTACCATTGATAACACTCAAGGCACCAACACATGGCTGACAATTACCTTGTCTGAAGGCAAAAACCGAGAGATTCGCCGTCTTATGCAATATATCGGGCTTGAAGTTGCCCGTTTAATCCGTTTGTCTTATGGTCCGTTTCAACTTGGCAGCCTCAAAAAAGGTGAAGTCAAAGAGGTACCTCACAAAGTTTTAAAAGAACAACTAGGCGGGAAATTTGAGCTATGAGAATTATTGGCGGATTATATCGAGGCAAAAACCTCCTGTCTCCCCAAACCGGCAATATCCGCCCGACTTCGGACAAAGCCCGTGAATCCGTATTTAATATTTTATATTCAAAACTCACCAAAACTTGGGATCAAATCAACCTTGCCGATATTTTTACCGGTAGCGGCGCTTTTGGGCTTGAAGCCGTATCTCGTGGTGCCAAAAGTGTTGCTTTGGTTGATATAGATACCGCTTCTGCTACAAAAAATATCGCTCTTTTCCCTAACGAAAAAAATAAAATAACGCTGATTCGTGCCGATGCTTCATCACTACCTCACTCAAGACAGAAGTTTGACATCATTTTCATGGATGCACCGTATCACAAAGGTTTAAGCGAACAGGCATTGTCATCAATACTCAAAAACAACTGGCTGGCTCCCGACGGCATATGCGTAATTGAAACCGCCGCCGATGAAACACTTGAAGTTCCGCAACCTCTCAAATTGATTGACGAGCGCCGTTACGGCATTGCCAAATTTTGGTTTTTGACGTTCAAAAACTAGTCTTTTCCGAAATAATTAACCTTACATGCAGGATAATCACGCATTGCCTCATGATTCAGTTCATAGCATTTATCTTCAATGCATTTCTGAATTTTCTCAATGCTTTCGTTCTTATCACCGCTTACATCAATCGGCGGCATAAATTCAACAATAATCTTACCCGGTATATGCTTAAACGAACTGCGTGGCCAAAACATACCGCTGTTTAACGCCACCGGAACCACCGGCAACTTAAGATTTTGTGCCAGGAATAAAAAACCCGGTTTATATTTTATATTGGTACCGGCCGGAACTCTGTGCCCCTCCGGAAAAATAATCAGTGAACGACCGGTGCTCATCATTTTTTTAGCACCTGCCAACATTTTTTTCATGGCACTTGCACCTGCAGAACGATCAACCGGAATAAGTCCGTACATTGCCTGTGCCCAACCGAAAAACGGGATATATGTCAGTTCTTTTTTAAGCACCATTGTTGCTTTATCAACTATGGCAGCCAAAAAATATGTCTCGGCAGCGGACTCATGCTTGCAGGCATAAATTACTTTTTTTCCTATGTATTGTTGACCACGAACCTCAATGCTCAAACCTCCGAATACTTTCATACCCCACATAACGGCGGGACACATCATTCTTCCCCACCAAAAGATATGCCATTTGCGGGGCAAAAACCAACCGAATATACTGCAAAAAACTACACCAAAACCGATGACCCCATAAATCCAAATATTACTTAACAACGAACGTACAAATAACATCTTAGTCTCCTTATTGTAATACGCCATCAAAAAACCATACATACAAAAACTTATTATATTCGCTTACCAGCAACGAAAAACTGTGCCAATTTTTCCACCAAATTTTTGCCACTCTGTCCGAATACACCGGATATGGAATAATTGTAAGCTCGGGGCTATAATGCCTAAACTCAATCATACTTCTGGGCATATGATAATTTGAGGTTACCAAATATATTGATTTAATTTCGTGCTCTCTGATCCACTCTGCCGTTTCTTTGGCATTTTCTACCGTATTGGTTGACCTTTTATCAAGTGTTACCAACTCTGAATTAAAAATCTCCACATCTTCACGATTCTGCAACTCTTTAAGCGATGTCCCCTTAAAAACACCTGAAATAAAAAGTTTATCTGCAACTTGGGCATTCAATAATTTTACTGCTTCTTTCAGACGGTTTCGACCACCGGTCAACACCACTATTGCATCAGCCTTATTTTCCCCTGCGGATGCAAAATGATTGATATGATAATCAAAAACTTCAAATCCGATTACCCACGCCCAAAATACAGTCAATAACAAAACAAGCAGTCTTTTAACCATAAGCTACATCATTCTTTCTAAAGTACGCTTTACCGTATAATATGCGGTTTGCATTGCAATCAATGACGAAAATACCGGCAAACTTATAATTGCTAACCATGAAGCCGTTGAAAGTCTCGCTTCATCAATAATTCCCCCCTCAATCTGGCTGGCCAGATGCGCAATCAAAAATATAACCGGCACGGCAACCATCACACCGATTATACCTCCGATCGCCCCCAACCATGCAGTCCTTCCGGCATATTGTTGAGCAATATAAGTGTCTTTTGCCCCCATAATATGCAAAATTTCAATTACATCTTTGTGCAATCCCAAACTTGTTTGTGTTGTATAAAAAATTGCTCCTGAAGTTACGCCGATTACCAACAGCAAAACCGCCAATGCCAAAACTTTTAGTCCGGCCGCAAAATTTATCAGTTTATTGAGCCACAACTTATGATTATCAAGCGATGCTTGCGGAGCAATTGTTGCCAACTTTTCTGCTAATTGCTTAAAATTAACTTCAGCACCGGACTTCAACTTTACATCAATCAGCCTCGGCATCGGAAGCTCATTTATATCAACATCATCTCCCAACCACGGGCGCAACAACTGTTGCAACTGATCCTCACTTAAAGCCGTAACTTTTTTGGCTTCAGGCATCGCCGACAACAACGCCACTGCTCTTTGTTCCTGTTCCAACATTTCATCATGCGCTTTTTGACGATCAGAATTGCTGATCGGGACAATTTGTACAGTCAGAGATCCCAAAATGCTGGCATTCCAGTTAACCAACATTGAATTAATAGCCAAAACACCGGCCAACGTAACCGCAAACAAAAATACCGAAATTGAAATCATAATTTTCAAAAACAGATTTGAACTGTCCTTTGACAGCGGCAACTCTTGATGACGTGAACTCTTAAATTTCCATATCATGTATTTTCTCCCCTGCCGGCACAATTGTCAAATTATGATTTTTCAGACAAATACACGGATATTTAAATTCATTGATTAAATTTTCATTGTGAGTAGCAATAACCACCGTTGTACCCAGTTTGTTCAGCTCAACAAACAACTTCATCAATTTTGTTGCAATGCCGTTATCTACGTTACCTGTCGGCTCATCGGCCAACAAAATATCCGGTCTGTTTATTACTGCACGAGCAATCGCAACACGTTGCTTTTCGCCACCTGAAAGCGTGGAGGTTATTGCCGAAGTACTGCGATCAATTTCAACCCATTTCAGCAACTCGTTAACCCGCTTACGGATTTCTTTTTCACTCATACCGCTCACACGCAATGGCAACGCCACATTATCAAATGCTGAAACATGTTCCAACAAACGGAAATCTTGGAATACTACACCGATTCTGCGTCTGAACAGCGACAACGAATTACGATTGGCAAAATTCACATTATTGCCAAAAATACTCAAACGCCCGCGGCTGGGCTTTTGCCACAAATACATCATACTCAAAAGCGATGTTTTACCGGCTCCGCTTTTTCCGGTCAAAAAATGAAAAGACCCGCGTTGCAACGACAAATCAATGTTGCTCAATACCTCCGGTCCTCGCCCGTACCGGATACCGACTTTTTCCAATTCAATAATCGGTCCTGTTTCCTGTGTTTCGAACATTATATCTCCTCAACGATAATGACTTATAGTAATATAATATCCGGCTTAATAAAGTCTTTTTCCTAAGCCTTGGGCATAACTTCCGGAGCCTCGATTCCCAAAAGGTACAAAAGTTTTACCAGTATATCCCTGGTCAGTTTGGCCAACCCCATACGTGAGCCGGCAACCTCTGCACTATCGGCACCTTTAATCGGCGATGCATTGTAAAAACTGCTGAAAGCCTGCGCCAAATTATATACATAATCCGAAATAATACTCGGCTCCTTTTCTGCCTCACAACGCATAACCACGTTGCTTAGTTGTGCAATTTTCAACGCCAAATTTCTTTCTTCAGCATTGGTAATCATTATCTTATGCGCTTTAATGTCACTATTTTTACGCATAACCGAATTTATTCTGGCAATTGCATACTGAATATATGGACCGGTTTTGCCCTCAAAGTTAGCAAAATCATCCAACTCAAACACATATCCCGAAGCAATATTGTTCTTCAAATCTTGGAACTTAATCGCTCCTATTGCCACTTGTGAAATCAGTTTATCAAGCTCAGGCTCGCTCAAGCCGCTTTCAGCACCGGCTTTTGGCATAGATTCCGCTACTTTTTCTTTTGACATCTTAATCATGTCTGACAGATTCATCACGCCGCCGTCACGTGTCTTAAACGGTTTTCCGTCAGCACCGTTAACCGTGCCAAAACCGATATGTTTCAACTTTACATTAGGCGCAATCCCGAGCTTTTCTACCGTTTCAAAAACTTGTTCAAAGTGCAGAGATTGACGCTTATCAACAAAATAAACTATTTCATCAGCTTTCAAGTCATCAACACGCATCTTAATCGTTGCAATATCGGTTGCCTGATATGTAAAACCCCCGTCTGATTTTTCAATAATTACCGGTGGTTTAGGCTTATTTTCCTCATCAAGCCGAATAATATATGCTCCGTCATCAAATTCAAGCAGCCCCTTATCCTCGGCAATCTTTTTAATTTCAAAACATGTTTTATGTGCATCAGATTCTCCCAACCAGAGGTCAAAATGCACTCCAAGTTCTTTATAATTTTCTTTAACCGCATCTACCGACACTTTTCTGATATGTTTCCACGCTTTTGTATATTCAGCATCTCCGTCCTGAAACTTAGCGGTAATTATTCTGGCTGTTTCTTTAGCTTTTTCGTCTTCTTTACAGCGAATATTCGCCTTTTTATAAAATGCCGTAATCTCCGCAATATTATAATTTTCCATTTTATCAAGGTTGCCATCATGTGCGATAACTTCAGCCAAAATCATACCGATAGGTGTACCCCAGTCGCCGAAATGCACATCCGAAATCGGTTTATTTCCGACAAATTCCTCGATTCTGCGCATTGCTTCACCGATAACGCCGGAGCGCAGGTGTCCCACATGCATTTCTTTTGCCACATTCGGCCCGCCATAATCCATCACGACAGTTTTAGGCTCTTTAACTTTTGCACAACCGAAACGCTCATCACCGGCCATCTCGTCCATAACTTTGGCAATACTTTCATCTTTAAGTGTCAAATTCAAAAACCCAGGACCGTCAACCGAAACTTTTGCAAAATCACCATCTTCTGACAATTTGGCGGCAATCATCTCGCCGATTTGACGAGGATTCTTTTTTTCAATCTTTGCCAATGCCAATGCACCATTACACTGAAAATCACTTAAATCCGGACGATCCGAATTTTTCACCGTTGCAAACTTGGTATCAAACCCCAATTCTTCAAATATCTTTTCCAGTTTTTTATTTATTTTTTCATCTAAAATACAAGTCATTATTTTTTCTCTTTTTATCTTACACATTGAAATTTAGCTTTGGTCGGAGTCATAATTCGGCATGAAAAATGCTCTTCTTCATCAAGTTTTGCCACTATTCCGGTATCATATTTAACACACTCGACATCAGCCATTTTTTGCACTTCTTCAAAACTTGTTTTCCAACCGTTATAACATACTACGGGAGCCTCAGTCGTTGAGCTTCCGACATACAAATCGTCTTTAGGTCTTCCGGCTTCTCGTCGTCGGTCCACAAAAGGTTCAGTCAACGAACAAGCTGTGGCTACAAATAACAGCATCCATAAAACGCTAAATTTTACCCTAGACAATTTTAAAATCTCCATTACATTAAAAACACTGCCTAACAATTTAATATGAAGAAGTAAAAAATGCAAAGCCAAAATAAATATATTGGTGATGATAAATTCACAAAACTGCTCGAACATTACCAGTGTCCGGCGGAACTGCCTTTGATAAAACTTCGTTTTGCCGGAGCTATCTGCAGCCCCAATCTTGATTTACGCCCTACTGATGTCATATCTTCCCTGTGGCCGCAAAACCAACAACCTCGCCTTCAAACCAAAGAAGAAGCTGAGCTGTTTTTCAAATTTTTCATGGGATTATGGGACGAAATTTTTGAACAGGTCAAACTCAACAAAATTGAGCTTCCGCCTTTCAAAATTAAAAATGAGCAAGACCTTATTTCGACCTGTGCCGGTCGCCGTGAGTTAGTAGAAAACGGTTGGCTTGAAGGTTTTTGGGGCGGATGTGAAAACATTCAATGCCCCAGCTACATTGCCCAAATTCTCGATTCTCTTGCCGACTTAGCTGCCTTGTATGGACAACTTTCCACTCGCAACCTCAAGAATTCGGAATTTGACAATCTGGTCAAAACTGTCAACCATACCGACAAAATGGTCAATCGCTCGATCGCTTTTATAATTGAAAACTATGTCTTACCACGCTTTGAAAAAATACAATCAAAAACAAATTAGGAGTAAAACATGGAATTATATCAAGGACTTCTAACCCGACGTTCTGTCCGCAAATATCAAGACCGCAAAATTCCTCGTCAGGAGCTCGAAGAGATAATTAAAGCGGCGCAATACGCTCCGTCTGCTCATAACAAACAACCGTGGGAATTTTTGGTTATTGAAGACCGTCAAACCTTGAGTTCATTACGCTCGGTTCAGCGCTGGACCTCATTTGCTAAAGATGCATCTTGTGCAATTATTGTTTGCGGCAACACCGAACAAACTTTTAGACGCGACAAAGACGGCGAAAAATGGGACTATGCCGATATTGACTGCTCACTTGCTGCACAAAATCTCATGCTTGCCGCTCATTCCAAGGGTATCGGCAGTTGCTTCTGCGGTGCCTCACCCATGCCCTTAGTCGTTGACGGATTACGCAAACTTTTGGACTTGCCACAACACATCAGACCGGTTGCTATCATCATTATGGGTTATCCTGACGAACAACCATCACAACCGGCTGACCGCTACAATCCTGCCAAAATTCATTGGGAAAAATGGTAATCAGATAATTCCCATTTTTTGCGCCGTTATAACCGCCTGAGTGCGGTTATTGGCGCCAACCGAACGCAACAGCGCATTTATATGCAATTTAACGGTTGCCTCAGAAACACCGATTTCATAGGCAATTTGTTTGTTTGAAAGCCCTTGCGCCACCAAATTTAAAACCTGATTTTGCCGGCTTGTCAGCATTTTGGACTGCCGCCCCTGATAAACCGGAGAATTTTTATTAAGTAAAGTCGGTGGAATATATGTTCCGCCCTCGGCAATCAGTTTTAAGGCATTTAATAAAATTTTGCTTTCTGCACGTTTGCTGATATATCCGCTTGCCCCTTTTTCAAGGGCATTTCGAATATTTCTCGGATTCTCTGCCGCTGACACCACCACTAATCTGGCATCACCGGCTGACTTTTTAAGTTCATCGATTCCCTGTTCCCACGACGGTAAATCGTGCATTTCCAAATCAGCAACCACCATATCAAAATGCGGTTCCGTATCCAAAATTTTTAGTGTTTGAAGATAGTTTGCGGCCTGAATCACTGTAGCCGAATTATCAAGACTTTCAATTAACTTGCCCAACGCATCGCGAAAAAGTGCATGATCATCAGCAATTAAAACTTTCATAAAACCTCCTCAAAACTCTATTATCTGCTCTAAAATCTTCAACAGATGTAATCACTTAGAGTTCGGGTTTAAAGAGGTTTAAGAACTTTATTTTAATATTTTATACTCGACACCGGCTTCTTTGAACATTTGTTCCGAATAGCACAGTTTGTCACGCCAGGTTCCGCTCGGAGTATTACCGTCAATTTTCATCTCATTGGTAACTACCATTTTTATTCCGGCCTGAATAATCGCCCGAGCACAATCGGTGCAAGGCGGATGAGTCGCATAAAGTACACAGCCTTTCAAACTGGTTCCGGTCAAGCAAGCATTGTATATAGCATTACGCTCGGCGTGCTCAAAAAAATCATACTTTGTCGGACGTTCCAGCCTTTCGGGAATATTGTCATCAACCCCGCGAACCAACCCGTTATATCCGGTTGCCCTAATTTCCCTATCCGGACCGACAACCACCGCACCGGTTTTGGTACTTGTATCTTTTGACCAACTGGCAATCAGCTTTGCCAGTTCCATAAAACGATAATGCCATTTATCCGAAAACATATTTTGCTCCTTTCGGTTATTACAACAAAAATTCTAGATACTTCTTATGGTTAGAGCAAATATTTTTTGCAAAGTTTTAACAAAAACTAAATGCAACTATTGACAAATGGCGCAAAATAGCAGACTACTATTCTAGTTTTATAATTTTAACAAGGAGAAAAAAATGAGTGCTATTGTCGATATTCATGCCCGCGAAATTTTGGACTCTCGCGGTAATCCTACCGTTGAGGCTGAAGTTGTTTTGCAGTCCGGCGCCTTTGGTCGTGCCGCTGTTCCGAGCGGAGCATCTACCGGTGTTCACGAAGCTGTTGAACTCCGCGACGGCAACAAAAAACGTTACGGCGGCAAAGGTGTATTAAAAGCCGTTGAAAATGTAAACGACAAAATTTATGACGCATTGGCCGGTTTAGAGGCTGAAGACCAAATTGCCATCGATCAAACCATGATTGACTTAGACGGCACCGAAAACAAAGGCAAACTCGGCGCAAACGCTATTTTGGCAGTTTCTTTGGCTGTTGCTAAAGCTCAGGCTGAAGAAGCCGACCTGCCTCTCTATCGCTACTTGGGCGGCACCATGGCACGCACTCTGCCTGTTCCGATGATGAACATCTTAAACGGTGGTAAACACGCTGACAACCCGATTGACATTCAAGAATTCATGATTATGCCGGTTGGTGCAGATTCGATTCGTGAAGCAATTCGCTGGGGTGCAGAAATTTTCCACGCTTTGAAAAAGAACCTCAAAGCCGCTGGCCACAACACCAATGTCGGCGATGAGGGCGGTTTTGCTCCTAACCTTAAATCAGCTGAAGAGGCTTTGTCTTTCATCGTTCAATCAATTAAAGATGCCGGATACAAACCTGGTGAAGACGTTGTTTTGGCAATGGATGCCGCTTCTTCTGAATTCTACAAAGACGGCAAATACGAAATGACCGGTGAAGGCAAATCTTTCACCAACAAACAAATGGTTGAATATTATAAAGACCTTTGCAATCGTTTCCCGATTTTCTCAATTGAAGACGGTATGGCCGAAGATGATTGGGAAGGTTGGAAAATGTTGACAGACGCTCTTGGTGACAAAATCCAACTCGTTGGTGATGACCTTTTTGTTACCAACCCGAAACGTTTGCAAATGGGCTTAGAAAAAGGAGTTGCTAACTCAATTTTGGTAAAAGTAAACCAAATCGGTTCATTAAGCGAGACCTTAAAGGCTGTTGACTTGGCTCAACGCAACAAATATTCAGCCGTTTTGTCTCACCGTTCAGGTGAAACAGAAGATGCCACCATCGCAGACATCGCTGTTGCCACCAACTGCGGACAAATCAAAACCGGTTCTATGTCTCGTTCTGATCGTATGGCAAAATACAACCAACTGATTCGTATTGAAGAAGAATTGGGCGACGTTGCCATTTACGCCGGAAAATCAATCTTGAAAAAATAATCTTTCAAGGTTCGCATCAAAAAAAGCACCGTTTCAACACGGTGCTTTTTTTATTTTTCTTTAGTTCAAAAAACTCGGAGAACGAGTCAAATAATAAGAAACTCCTCACCTTAAAACGCGAAGAACCGTTTAGATAAAGTCAAAATAAAAAGAGGAAAAATTTTAGTGTACCCAGTAGTACATGAATTTTTCCTCTTTGAAATTTTGGCTTTAGATGAGCGGTTATGCGCGTTTTAATACGGCAACTCCGGGCAACTCCTTCCCTTCCATCCACTCCAGAAAAGCTCCGCCTGCAGTAGAAATGTAGGAAAATTTATTGGCCACGCCGGCATTTTCCAAAGCCGAGACCGTATCACCGCCACCGGCTACTGACATAAGTTTTCCGGCGGATGTCAATTCTGCCGCATGTTGAGCAACTTTGTTGGTGGCATTGTCGAACGGTTTCATCTCAAACACGCCGAGCGGCCCGTTCCAAACCAGAGTTTTGCACTCATCAAGTTTAGCGTTGATTGAAGCAATGGTTTTTTCACCGACATCAAGCAAATGACCGCCATCGGCCGGAATTTCATTTACTCCGAAGGTTTTATGCTCGGCATTAACCGCAAACTCTTTAGCAACAACCACATCATCCGGAAGAACAATTTCGCAGTTATTAGCTTTTGCAACAGACATAATTTCTTTTGCGGTATCAATCATATCCATTTGTACCAACGAATTTGCCTCATTGACGGCGTCAATTCCGCTGGCTTTCATAAAAGTATGAGCCATACCGCCGGAAATAACCAGCTTATCAACTTTCTTAACCAAATTATTAAGCAAATCCAATTTGGTAGAAACCTTTGAACCGCCGACAATCGCAATCAACGGACGAGTCGGGTTTGATAAAGCTCCCTCAAGAGCCTTAACTTCTTCTTCCATCAAACGACCCATTGCCGCCGGGCGTTCTTTTGCGGCAGCAACCATTGACGCATGGGCGCGGTGAGCGGTTGAAAAAGCGTCTGAAACATAAACATCTGCCGGTTTAACCAACTCTCTGGCAAAATCTTCATTGCCTTTCTTTTCCTCGTCATAAAAACGTAGATTTTCAAGCAACAAAACTTCGTCATTGCTCATTTTGGCAACAGCGGTGCTGACTTTTTCACCGATACAGTCGTCAACAAACACAACTTTTTTGCCCAAGGCTTTCTGCAAATCACCGACAATATGTTGCAGGGAATTTTTCATGTCGCCTTTGCCTTCCGGACGGCCGAAGTGCGAAATCACAACTACTTTTGCCCCTTTGCTCATCAATTCTTTGATTGTCGGAACCGTACGATCAATACGGGCAGTATTTGTAACCTTAAAATCCTCACTCATCGGCACATTCAAATCAGCACGCAGCATAGCGACTTTGCCCTGCAAATTGCCCAAATCATCAATAGTTTTATAATTCATATTATTTATCCTTTAATCTTTTTAAACATAGACCGGCAGGATTACTGCCGGTCTCATTTTGCAACAATCGGAATTATCCGTTAACTTTTGCCATGTGGGCAATCAAATCCAAAACTTTGTTTGAATAGCCCCATTCATTGTCATACCAGCTGACAACTTTAACGAAAGTCGGTGTCAATTGGATACCGGCTTTGGCATCAAAGATAGAGGTACGAGCATCGCCCAAAAAGTCAGAAGAAACAACAGCATCTTCGGTATAACCCAAAATACCCTTGAGTTCGCCTTCTGAAGCTTTTTTCATAGCAGCGCAAATTTCATCATATGTAGCGGCTTTTTTCAGGTTAACGGTCAAGTCAACAACTGAAACATCCAAAGTCGGAACACGGAAAGACATACCTGTCAATTTGCCGTTCAAAGACGGAATAACTTTACCGACAGCCTTTGCTGCACCGGTAGAACTCGGAATAATATTGCCACTGGCAGCACGACCGCCTCTCCAGTCCTTCATGGACGGACCGTCAACGGTCTTTTGAGTAGCTGTTGTAGAGTGAACGGTTGTCATCAAACCTTCTTTGATACCGAAAGCATCGTTCAAAACTTTGGCAATCGGGGCCAAGCAGTTGGTTGTGCAAGAAGCATTAGAAACAAACTTTGTACCTTTAACATAAGAGTCGGTATTAACGCCGCAAACAAACATCGGAGTATCATCTTTTGACGGAGCAGACATAACAACATATTTTGCACCGGCATCAATATGAGCCTGAGCTTTTTCTTTTGTAAGGAACAAACCTGTAGATTCAACGACATAATCAGCACCTACTTCATTCCATTTCAAATCAGCAGGGTTCTTTTCGGCGGTAACGCGGATAGCTTTGCCATTAACAACCAATTTGCCGTCTTTAACTTCAATTGTGCCGTCGAACTGGCCGTGCATTGTGTCATAACGCAGCATATAAGCCATATATTCAACATCAATCAAATCGTTAATGCCAACGATTTCAATATCTTTTCTTTTTTGAGCGGCACGGAAAACCAAACGACCGATACGGCCAAACCCGTTAATACCGACGCGAATTGTCATATTATTATCCTTCCTAAATATTTGTGCGGAACGCCCCGCACGGGCATTAAAAAAATTTTCGCCCTTAATTTAGCACGAATAGATTCATTTTCAAGCGATTTTTGTGTTTTCAAAAAAAATTACAATATTGTTTCATTTTCTCGATTCTGTACCGCTTCATATTGACTTTTACTGTTTTTTAACGTATAATGAACTATAGTGCGCACGTGGTATTATTGGGGAGACTGGTCATGACAAAATCACTCAAATATATAGCAACCTCAATGCTGTTTGCCTGCGGTTGTTTTTGGACTTTATCAGCCAACGCTAATGTATGTTTTCTCCCCAGAGGCAATTGCGCAGACTCTGAAGTTTCCGGCATAGATATAAACCCTGATGACCTTGCCAGTAAATGTGTAGTCGATGGCTATACAACACGTAAAACCGACTGCGTTTCTCCGCAACAAATCGGTGATTATTGCCCTTATGACAACAATTGGGTAAAATGTTGCGGGGCCGAATATACCTTACAATGCGAAAGCACAAACATAGTTCTTGATAAATGCGGAAAATTAGTAAAATGCGGTTGTGCTGAAGAATTCAACTATATAGAACAAACAATCACTGAAGACAACAAGCCAAAAATTGTTTGCCGACGTTATAACCCTTTGAGTAGACCTTTTGACAACAGTCTTGCTGATTATGACAGCGGAATATGTTACCTTCCTACCTATGAAAACGGCAACCTGACTACTGTTGCTCTATACAAAGGCTGTATTTGTGACCCTACCATTTATCCCCGCACCCAAACAATCTGCAAAGCTCGTGGCATGATTGGTGGTGGAACCGTATGTAAAGACAGCAGTCCTCAAGGAACTGAACGTTTTACTAAATGTGTATGTGCTGAAACCATTCTCACAGATTCATGTGATTACGGTGTTCCGCCATCGGCTACTCAATGTACGTCTGAAGAGGGGGTACAATATACCTCTACCTGTTGTCAATGTAATGCTTCACAGTATCCATACACTACCATCCCGCCTGAGGTTGACACATACACCTCCTGCCGCAGTTTTCAAAATTGCAGCGGCGGGAACAGTGACCGCTATAGAGCCAAATCCTGCAAACCTGGCTATGAAGTCAACGAAAGTACCGGTAAATGTGAGCTCCAGACTTGTTCAAAGGCGTTAAAAGCATACTTAAAATACAGCTCCAACTCCTCTTACGGACTCCTTACCGCCAATGGTGTAGTTGACATTGATGGCAACACCAGCAACGCCACAAAAGTTATTGTGGCTGATGATGTAACCATCACTACCCAAAGTACTAACGGTTCGTCATCAAGCAGTGGTGGTTATTATATGTGCAGACAGCGCACCTGTATCAAAAACTACGGCAGAACAGAATATTACCAAGATACCGACAACTGTATGTGCATAAACTGCTGCCTTGAAAATCACATGAACGGCGATGCTCTTGAACAGTGCGAAATGTATCATCCTTGCAATTACAGTCAGTTGTATCCTTATAGTCAGTATGACACTGTTTGCAAACCCAATTACGATTATGTTTGTACTGACAAAGTATATAAAACCAGTTATTCAACTTCTACTAACTATAAGGGCTTGGTAAACTCCAGTGCTACACAGTACATATCCGCCAGAGAGTTCTTAAATACCAATGCGGTCAATGATCCGCTTGCCGCCACAGCAAAGATGGTTTGTAACAACACGCCTACCATCACCTATACTGCGTCAACATTTCCTGCCAATGACACAGCTTCAGCAAGCAATCAGACCCTTAAGTTTTCTGATGTTATTCTTAAGTTCTCAAGAACAACTAATTCTTACCGTAACCTTCAGTTAACGGATGGTGGTCTAAACATTACCGGAACACTTTATACCTATGGTCCGGTATCGATGAGCTCCTCATCGAGCAGTGGCAGTGTTGATATTACCGGAAAACTGGAAGTTATGGATAGTTTTACTTCTTCCGGATATTCTTATAATGAATCATCATCTTATGGTTCCGGAACCATAAACATCTTGATTCCGGCAAAATATCGTAGCTCGAACCCGGCCCGCTTTACATTCGGTTCCGGACAGGTATTCAAAGTCAGCAATCTGGCAATTTCTTCCGCAACAGATCAGTATATGACTACTCATAGCGGTATTACTACTGCTATTGTCAACCAATATTTGCCTCTTGCATACCCATATACTGCAACAATAGATTTTGAAGGTCCTTCATCATCTGGTACTGCTAATGTTTACACCAACCTTTCTCTTGGTTACATACCCGGCAGAACACTGCGCACCAGTTTTCTTACCCTTCGTATGTCCGGCAACCTTGACTGGAACATGTCCGGCAGATACGCCAATCACACCATCGGCTTGAGCACCGGTAGCAAGATATATTCTTCTGACTATGGTCATGGTAACTATGCTCGTATTTATAACGGAAGTAACAAATCATATGCATGGTGCAAAATGACAGACACAATCTATTACGGACGTGACCGACATCGTTTCCTAGACTGTGAAGCTGATTCACATATAGAGAGCGTAGGAACTAACGAGCCATTGGGAGCATCATCTTACTACGCTTGCTACATCAGCAGTTCCGGTTCTACCTATCGCCAAGGCTCAGCCTTCACGGTTACTGTTAAACCTGATGGTGATTGCAGCAGAATAACCACTACATCTAACTATGGCTGCAGTTTTGACTACTCTAAAGGGCATGATGAAGCATATCATGGACCTAAGACCGGTGTCATGCTGACCTGTGGAGATTCTGACTAACATCAACAGGTGTTACTTTTTCAAAATCGGTATGAAATTGACTTTTCATGCCGATTTTGATTTTTAAACAACTTTTCCGATTCTACTCCTCTTAATATTGACTTTTACTGTTTTTTAACGTATAATAAAATATAATGCGCGCAAAGGGTAAAACACAGGGAGGTTCATCATGAAAAATATGAAACATTTAATAGCTGCAGTGCTCATTGCATGCGGCTGTATATACGCTTCACAAGCATATGCGAGTGTGTGTTTCCTCCCCTCCGGTGACTGCGGAGATTCAGGCGTTAACCCTGATGACTACATCCCTGATTCTGACGCCCTTAAGACCAAATGCGCCGAGGCCGGCTATACTGTTGCCAAAAGCGACTGTGTTGACCCCAAAAAAATCGGTGATTTTTGCCCTTACGACAACAAATGGGTCATCTGTTGCGCTCCTGAGTTCACCAACCAATGCGACAGCACAAACGAAATCGCAGAACGATGCGGCAATTTAGTAAAATGCGTCTGCCCTGATAAATTTGACTACTATGAAAGCGGTGATAACTGCATACGTCTCAGCAATGGTTCCTCTTATGCCAACGCTCGTGGTGACCGCAATAAAGGTATCTGTTATTTAAGAGAATATAAAAACGATGCCATAACTACAACCTCGCTTTATCAAGGTTGTTTGTGTAACGCAACCACCTATCCGCGTACTCCTGAGATTTGCCAAAACAAAGGCATGAAACCCGGCGGCATTATGTGCCAAGACGCCCCTGACGGTGATGAGCATTACAGCAAATGCGTCTGCGAAGAAACAACGCTGAAATCATCTTGTAGTTATGGTATCCCAAACAATGCAACTACCTGTACCGATGAGGACGGATTGCAATATGTTTCTGAATGCTGCCAGTGTAATCAGGCAACTTATCCGTATGACACACTTCCCAGTGAGGTCAAAACTTATGTCAAATGTACTACCGAGCGTAGTTGTTCCGGTGGTAGTCGTGAACGCTATAGAGCCACATCCTGCAACTCCGGATACGCTCTTAATGATGCCGGCAAATGCGTAAAAGAAACCTGTTCCAACGCCATTAAGGAACTGTTAAAAGCCACTTCAGACACGACCTATGGCCTTTTGACCACAACCAAAGTAATTGACGGCAACGGCAATACCAGCACGGCCAAAAAAGCCATTGTTGCTGATAGCGTTACCATAACCACCGCCGGCACCAACGGCTCTTCATCTTATACCCGTGAATATTGCATAAAGCGTGAGTGTCAAAAAGCCTCAGGCCCGCAACCGAATTATCCTAACGATCCTAGTTGTTTTTGCCGGACCTGCGGTATATGGCAACGTTCTACGAGTTTCTATGATGAGTTTGGCAACTATGACCCTTATAACGGCGCCCGTGAGCAATGGTACTTCAACCAAGTCGGAGCAACCTGCAATCAGCTGGAGCAAGCTCAAACCGGTGATTCATATTATGGTTGTAATAAAGACAATAATGGATATGGAAACACCAGCAAATATTTAACAGCCGTTTGTACTCAGACCACACTGAAAACCACAACCACTACCCAGGCGAAAGGACTGGTCGGCTCCGAAGCTACTGAATACATTTCAGCATCTGAATATCTCAAAAAATTTGGTGATGATCCCATTGCCGATAACGCCAAAAACAACTGTAGCGGTATGCCGATTATTACCTATAAAGCATCAACTTTCCCGAGCAATGATTCGGCAACTAGTTCTAGTATAATCACATTCAAGAACGTAGAGCTCAACTTCCCGAGCATCGTTTCTATCTATCGTAGAGTAGTCATTAATAATGGAGCTTTGACTGTCGATGGAACTCTTAATGACCATGGTTACCTTGAATTGCAGGGAGAAGGTGAAGTCAATATATCCGGCATTTTGAATATCCACAACATTTTCAGTGCCTCAGGATATTCTTTCAACAGTGACTCTTCATATTTTGGCAGAGGCACGTTGGTTGACATCAGCCCGTCAACCATTAGCAACTCAATCAGACTTGGAGACGGTCAGACTTTTGCTGTCGGGAACTTCCAAATCGGAAATAACACCGATACATACAGAAGCCGTTACAACGTAAGTATAACCGATTCAGAAACTGGTAAAGGATGCTCAGACACATCACATCTCCCATCAGCTAGTTCTGTGAGCAAGGTTTTCTCCTTCTACGGATCAAATAGCAGCTCACCTGCCAGTGTATATACCAACCTGCAACTGGGTTGGACAGGTTCCGGTAACTATCGCGCAAGAGGTTTAACCTTAAAACTATCAAATGCGCTTGACTGGTATATGTACAATCCTAACAGTACAGCAAAATACACTATTGGATTGAGCACAGGAAGCAAAATATATGTTACTGATAACAATGCCCGCATTATGAAAGGACGCAATTCTATCTACAAAAAATGTGAAATGGTATCGCAAGTTGATTACCAACGTCACAATCACTACAAAGTTACTAAATGCGGTTGTGACTGTAACCGTGATGGTCACATATATGACAAGATTGCTTATATAACTTGTACAGCCAGTGATACCGGTTACAAGACGGTAGGTTACTCGACCAAAACACAGATTTGCAAAAGCGGTAGTAATTGTGGCGATCGAGCCTCATACATAGATACTAACTGCCAGATGACCTACCAAAGCTGTAATCATTGTAGCAGGTCTCCTGCAAGTCTGATAACCTGCGAATAGGTAAGTCTGTATTCCAAAAAAGAGAGAGGATAAAACCTCTCTCTTTTTGCTTGTGTATAAGTTACCGATTCACAACCGCAATTATTGACCTTCACTATTTTTTAACCTACTGTAGCTTATTATATATGCATAATGCGTTAATAGACTCATCAATTTTGTTTTTATATGTCTACCGGACAATAAACGGAACAGTTTTTTAATATTATTATCTACAACTTTTATGAAGCGAAATTTATTATTAACAATTAACATTAACAGGTATGAAAACGATCAAGTTTTGGTCAATTATCACAGTAGCTGTGTTTTTGACCACCATGATGTTTACATCATGCGAGGACCCTCTGGATGACCCTGAAAATCAGGAAATCATCGAAAGTGAAGTCGTTGACGAAGGCGTTAGCTCTAACGTTACTACTCAACAGCTTTCCGGCACTACCGAAAACGGAAACACCGTTTCCGGCACTGAACTCTCTTATGAGTCATGGATTAGAGTTAAGACTAAGACCGGACCTAAAAAGGCTCCTGCTTATGCCTCAACCAGAGCTGCTTCCGGTAACGACGGCGACGTTGTTACTGTACTCTTGAAAGACGTGTTTCACAACACCGATACCACGATTACCCTCAATGACCAATACTTTGATATCGGAGAATACACCACCGATATCTCGTATTATGTCAAAGGTACTCGTCAGGACGGTTATGTAACAATCACCGACTCTGTTATGGTCTATACCTTAAGTTTTGAAGATTTTTCTTTTGCGTATGAGCTTGAGTACGAAGTTGCCGTTTATGATGACGGCATCACCAAAGAGACCATGCCGTACCACAAAATTAAAAATTTGCAAGACAAGGGGATGGAAATTGTTCCTATCGAGAACATTCATGACGAATCTTTAACTGTTTTTGCTCGCAGACAAATCAACCACTCCATCACGGTTGAATTCTGTGGCGAGACTTACACCCTCAAGGGCAAAGTCATTCTGCAGACGCCATTTGGCACTGCGTTTGAACCCTATGTAAAAAAGAGTGATCTCTTGGACGCTCGTTACTATACTGAAGGCGGACAGGTTTATTCTGCATTGAGGCTCAGGCGTTATTGGTCTGATGGTCAGACAAAGACAGAAAACGTTAGTGTACCGATAAATGTCAGTATTGACGATGAATTCAAGAGCTTAGTGTTCCATGGTGTACATCCTGAAAGTATTGAGCTTGTCTCATATGAACTTAGTGATGTGCATAACACCATGTCTCCGATGTATCTCCAACCATATGTTACTTGTGGGGGAGAATATCGAACACTTAACATCAACTATGGTTTCTTTGAATTCGGAATGGAAGTCTTTAACGATACCCCATACTATTATGACGGCTATCTGCAATATGATTTCCCTGTTCCGACCTTCCAGAACTTCCGTTTCTCTGAGCAACAACTCATTCAAAACCAATCTGGGGAAAATGAAACCGGCAAATACGTTGGCTATCGTTTAATTCGCAATGTCAAAGCCGATTTCGACAGGCTCGAATGTGAAGCGCAATTCAATATCGGATTGGTGTTCTACGACGAATAACACGTTTTCCTACCTTCTTTTCAAAAACACCGCGCAGGCTCGTCCTGCCCGGTGTTTTTTTATAACAAAAAAGGACGGCTTTTGCCGTCCTTCTTAAATCACTAACCGATTCGCTGATTATTTTTCAGCTGTTTTGGTTGTTTTTTTAGCTTTTGCCGGAGCTTTGGCTTTTTTCTCTTCAGACTTTTTTTCTGTCTTTTTTTCAGCAGGCTTATCAGCTTTTTTCTCGGTCTTCTTTTCAGCCTTTTTCTCAGCTTTCTTAGCCTCAGCTTCAGCAGCTTTTTCTTGAGCTTCTGCAGTAGCTTTTTCTTCAGCTACACGAGCCAAATCTTTAGCGCCTTTAGCTTTTACATCTCTGTCAACCAACTCAACAATAGCCATCTGAGCCGCATCACCATAACGGATACCGGCTTTCAAAACGCGGGTATAACCACCGTTGCGATCTTTGTAGCGCTCTGCCAAAGTAGAAAACAACTTTGCAACAACTTCTTCATCACGCAAAAAGGCCAACGCCAAACGACGGCTGTTCAAATCACCTTTTTTACCAAAAGTAATCATGTTATCGGCAAATGTTCTCAATTCTTTAGCACGTGGCAAAGTAACTGTAATTTGTTCGTGAGTCAACAAAGCGCAGGTAAGGTTTGAAAACAAAGCTCTTCTCTGGCTGGTCGGCATATTAAATTTTCTATGTGCATCACCATGTCTCATGGCATTTTCCTTTCATTTCATATAGTTGTGCTTTGACTGGCAAAGCGGATAATTCCGTACCGATACTACCTTCATACATATCGGTTTTACGCCGAAACATCTTCAGCGCAAGCGCAATATATATAATATTTTTTATATTTGCAAGCATTTTTATAATAATATTTTAACCAATCTCCGCCACTCTTAAGCCAAGGAGAAAAGCCATGAAATTATTGCTGCAACGTGTCAAAAATGCCAACGTCTCGGTTGAGGGCAAAATCGTCGGAAAAATCAATCAGGGGTTACTGATTTTTGTCGGCATTGTCAAAGGCGACACTCCGCAACAGGCCGAATATTTAGCTCGCAAATCAGCAAACTTACGCATATTTGAGGACGAACAAGGCAAAATGAACCTATCGGTAAAAGATGTTGGCGGCTCCGCCCTTGTAATTTCCCAATTTACACTTGCCGGCGACTGCACACAGGGCAACCGCCCCGGATTTGACAATGCCGCCCGCCCTGACGACGCTAAATCGCTATATGAATATTTTTCAACCCAACTGAAAGCCAACGGAGTGCCGGTCGAAAACGGCATTTTTCAGGCCGATATGCAAGTTAGCCTAATTAACGACGGTCCAGCAACCTTTATCCTTGAACACTAAAAAGACTCGAAAATTAGGCTAACCTGCAAAAACCTCTTTTGCTCTCACAAAATGCAAAGAATGGTTTAGATAAAATCAAAATAAAAAGAGAGAAAATTTTAGTGTACATAGAAGTACATGAATTTTCTCTCTTACCAAATTCCGAGAAAACTCGGAGAATTAGGCTAATACGCAGAAACCTCTTTTGTGAAGTGTACAAAGAAGTACATAAACAAAAGAGGTTTCAAGTAGTAGTCAATTATACGAGTTTTCTAAAAATGGTCGTCCACTCTCTTAATCAACTCCTCAATATTTTCTGGCGGCCAACCTGGTGTTTCCATACCGAGATGGATACCCATTTTAGCCAACACTTCTTTGATTTCATTCAAAGACTTACGACCAAAGTTCGGTGTACGGAGCATTTCTGCTTCAGTCTTTTGAACCAAATCACCGATGTAAACGATATTATCATTCTTCAGGCAGTTAGCTGAACGAACAGAAAGTTCAAGCTCTTCAACCTTTTTCAACAAATTCTTGTTGAATGGCAATTCTTCTTTTTCAGCTTCAACTTCGCTTTCCGGCTCATCAAAGTTAATGAACGGTTTCAATTGATCTTGCAAGATACGGGCTGCAAATGCAACAGCATCTTCAGGAGTAACTACACCGTTTGTTTCAACAACCAAAGTCAACTTATCATAGTCGGTAACTTGTCCTACACGGGTGTTATCAACACGGTAAGAAACACGTTTAACCGGTGAATAGATTGCATCAACCGGAATCAAACCGATAGGAGCATCAGCCGGTTTATTTTGGCTTGCCGGAACATATCCTTTACCTGTGTTTACAGTTAATTCCATATTAATTTTTGCGCCGGCATCAAGATTACAGATAACCAAATCCGGATTCATAATCTCAACATCGTGACCGGTTTCAATCATTGCGGCAGTAACCACGCAAGGACCTTCAGCTTTCAAAGTCATAGATTTTGTGCCTTCGCTATGAACCGCAACTGCCAAACATTTAACATTCAGCACGATATCGGTAACATCTTCACGAACACCCGGAATAACTGAAAATTCATGCAAAACACCGTCAATTTTAATGGCGGTAACAGCTCCGCCTTGCAAAGAAGACAACAAAACCCGTCTCAATGCGTTACCAAGAGTGAGACCAAAGCCTCTCTCCAATGGTTCTACCACTATTTTAGCTTTGTTTCCGCCATCGCTGGGAACAACATCTAAATTAGTCGGTTTAATAAGTTCTTGCCAATTCTTTTGAATCACTGGGATACCCTCATTTTTTAGTGCATATGCTATTTTACGAAAATCAAAAGACGGCAGGGCTGTTTTCCAGCCCTACTATCCAGATATATTATACGCGGCGGCGTTTGCGCAAACGGCAGCCGTTATGTGGAATCGGAGTAACATCACGAATAGTTGTGATGGTAAAACCGACAACCTGCAAGGCTCTGATAGCTGATTCGCGACCTGACCCCGGACCTTTAACTTCAACTTCCAGAGTTTTTACGCCGCATTCCATAGCTTTTTTACCAGCATCTTCGGCAGCGACCTGAGCGGCATAAGGAGTAGACTTACGAGAGCCTTTAAAACCTTGTGCACCTGCGGTAGCCCAAGATACGGTATTGCCTTGAGCGTCAGTAATTGTAATACGAGTATTATTGAAAGTAGAATTCACGTGTGCAACACCGGCAGTGATATTCTTCTTTTCTTTTTTCTTTTGTATTGCTTTTGCCATTGGGAACCTACCTCTTATTATTTCTTCTTATTGGCGACAGTCTTACGTTTACCTTTACGAGTACGAGCATTTTGCTTTGTACTTTGTCCGCGTACCGGCAAACCTTTACGATGTCTCAAACCTCTGTAACATCCGAGATCCATAAGTCTCTTGATGTTAACGCCAACTTCACGACGCAACTCACCTTCTACGAGGTAGTCACGGTCAATCACTTCACGCACCTTTGCGATGTCTTCTTCAGACATATCGCTAACGCGTGCATCAGGGTTGACTCCCGATTTTGCACAAATATCTTGAGCATTTTTTCTACCGATACCAAATATATAAGTCAAAGCGATTTCAATTTTTTTGGCAGTCGGAATATTTACACCAGCTATACGAGCCAAATTTCATCTCCATTTATTTAAAATTAATATTAAAAAGTTGATCACCACTTTTCAAAATTAAGCGGATTATATGCTAATATTTGATTGTGTCAACCCTTAACTTCATGCTTTCGTTAAAAAATTTTTATCGTTTCAAAAGCTCATTGATTCGTGCAGCCACAACATCCACGGCACCATTGCCGTCAACACTAATCAAAACGCCTTTTTTACGATAATATTCAATTGTCGGATATGTAAAGTTTCTGTACTTTTCCAAACGACGTTCAATGGTTTCTTTGGTGTCATCGAGTCGCTTAGAGAACTTCTTACCGCCGCAAATATCGCATACTCCCTCGACCGCAGGCTTATGGAATTTATCGCTGTAACTTTCTCCGCAGGTAACGCAGGTATAGCGCCCCAAAATTCTTTCAACGATAACTTTGTCCGGCACCAAAATTTCGAGCACGGCATTAAGCTTTATTCCTTTGCCCTCCAACATCTTATCAAGCACTTCTGCTTGATTAAGCGTGCGCGGGAAACCGTCCAAAATAAAACCTTTTTTGCAGTCATCTTCTTCGATTCGGTTTGAAACCATTTCAATAATCAGCTCATCGGGAGCAAAGTTTCCTCCGGCGAGCAAAGGCTCCAGCTTTTTGCCAACCGGAGTACCTTTTCTGATTTCCTCACGCAACATCTCACCTGCCGACAAATGGCAGATACCATATTTGCGCTTCAAGACACCGGCCTGAGTTCCTTTGCCGGTGCCGGGAGCACCTGTAATAACCAGATGCATCCCTTCATTGCTATTTTCAAACATTATCTTCTTTTGCCTTTCTTATTAACGAGAGCAGCTTTTTTCAGCAAACCTTCGTATTGATAAGCAATCAGATGAGTTTGAACCTGAGTAACAAAATCCATTGTAACTTGAACTACGATCAACAGAGTCGTACCGCCCAAAACGAACGGAACCGACAGTTTTGCAATCAGAACCTCAGGCAAAATACACAAAGCCGTCAGATAGAATGCACCCAAAACCGTCAATCTGGTAATAACATAGTCAAGATATTCTGCCGTATTTTTACCCGGACGAATACCGGCAATAAAACCACCGTGCTTTTTCAAATTATCGGCTGTATCCTCGGGGTTGAATACAACTGCGGTATAGAAGAATGCAAAGAATATAATCAATGATGCATACAAAGCCAAATACAGCGGTTGACCATGACCGAGCAAACGGCTCAAAGTTTGAACCCACGCCGGTCCGTTGTTAGCTGAAAAGTTTGCAATTGTAATCGGCAACAGCAACAAAGAGCTTGCAAAAATCGGCGGGATAACACCGGTCGGGTTAATTTTTAACGGCAGATGAGAGCTCTCTGCAGAAGTCATTTTCATACCCATTTGGCGCTTCGGATACTGAATAACAATCTTTCTCTGAGCTCTTTCTACAAATACGATAATATAAACCAAAGCCAAAACCATAACCATCAACATCAAAATCAACCAAATTGACATTGAGCCTACACGTCCCAACTCAAAAGTTTGAGCCAAAGCAGTCGGAATATTAGCAATAATACCGACGGTAATAATCAAAGACGAACCGTTTCCGACACCGCGCGATGTAATTTGATCGCCCAGCCATACAATAAACATTGTACCACCAACCAAAGAAACAACGGTTGTAAATCTGAATACAAAGCCCGGCATAACTACGGCTGACATGTTTGAACCACCGGTCATTCCTTCAAGACCTACAGCAATACCATAGCCTTGAATAATTGTAATAAACACGGTCAAAACCTTGGTATAATGTACCATCTTGCGGTGCCCGGCCTCACCCTCTTTTTTCAAAGCAGCCAAAGACGGAACAATTGACTGACCAAGTTGCAATATAATTGAAGCCGAAATATACGGCATAATGTTCAAAGCAAAAATTGTCATACGTGCCAACGCACCACCGGCAAACATGTTGAACATACCTAAAATGCCGTTTGAATTCTTATCAAAAATTTCTGCCAATATATGCGGATCAATACCCGGCAACGGAATAAAAGTTCCCAAACGGAAAACAATTAGGGCAAGAATTGTAAACCACAATCTTTTCTTTAATTCTTCGGCTTTACCAAAGGCCGACATATCAAGATTGGCAGCCATTTTTTCTGCAAGTGATACCATTTTTAATTCCTTATCATTTAAAATACCTAATTTTGGGCACAAAAGTGCCCATTTGGAAAACAATGTAATACACAAAAATTAATTTTTTGCAACAAATTTCTCTTTATCCTCAATTTTTATGGTTTTCTTTCTGATTTTTTCATCTTATTTGGATTTTTTTAACTACAACAAATTATAATATTCCTGTTTCAACCGGTATAAAGCTATGAGCAGACTGACAAAAAGACAAATAATCATTATAACCTCTATTACACTTGCGACTGTTTTTCACTTTGTCAAACCTGCAATATATTCTGCAATATGGGGAAAATTCACACCACAAACGCAGTCCGAGTTGAGCGAAGATTTTTATGATCTAGACAATCAACCTTGGCAAAGAATTTCTATCGGCGGCTATGATATAGAATACCGCTTGCGCACCAAATATCATGTAAGAGGTCGCATAATCTGGGTAGATTGGAACGACGGTATAATCAGCACATGGTATCATTCAGCCGGCAAAAAGGGCGTAAAGTTGTACAACAGCGTTGCTGCGGTCGATGTCTCAATTGCTCATGGTGCTACTGCGGATCCAGACAACCTTAAAAAGATAAAATTTTCTCACCCCAAACGCGCCATCACTTATACCTTTTTGTACAAAGACAACCCGATTATTAATCACGACGAAATTAACAATAACCACATAATACCGGCCACTCCTGCGATCAGGAGAGCTATTGCGTTGCTAAAAAAAGGCGATATTGCCGAATTTGAAGGCTACCTGATGGATTGGAAAGGCACCGGAAAATTATCTTGGTTTGAAATTGAGACCGCTACCAAACGTGGCGACATTCACACCAAACAGTTATACGGTGGTATCCCCGGCGCCGGAATGTGCCGACAATTTTACGTTACCAAAATTACTTATAAAAACCATGTTTTTGAATAAAAAAAGAGCGGTCTGAAAACCGCTCTTTTTAACATTTGCTAAAACAACTTAGGCAACAATGTTTACTTTGCCGCCGGCCTTTTCAATTGCGGCAACTGCAGCTTTAGAAGCAGAATTAACTGAAACGTTAACTGCGCTTGTAACTGCACCGCGAGCCAACAGGCGAACACCGTCATAAGTTCTGTTAACGATACCGGCCTTGGTCAAAGCTTCCAAATCAACTTTGTCAGCCTTCAATTTACCGGCATCAATAGCGGTTTGCAAAGTATCCAAATTTACAACAACAAACTGCTTAGCAAACGGGTTTTTAAAACCACGTTTCGGAAGTCTGCGGTAAATTGGCATTTGACCGCCTTCAAAACCATTGATAGCAACACCGCTGCGAGCTTTCTGACCTTTTTGACCATGGCTGGAAGTCTTGCCTTTGCCGCTTCCGATACCACGACCAACTCTGATGCGGTTTTTGGTTGCTCCATAGTTGTCTTTTAATTCATTAAGTTTCATTTTTTTCACCTAACATTTTTGCGGGTCAGGTGGTCTCGGTTGAGACCACCGCCCTGACTATTAATCTACGATTTGAACCAAATGAGGAATTTTGTTAACCATTCCTCTGATTGCCGCAGTATCTTCCAACTCAACAACCTTGTTCATTTTGTTCAAGCCGAGTCCGATAAGGATGGCTTTTTGCTTTGCCGGACGTCCGATTGGGCTGGCGATTTGCTTAACTTTTATAGTTTTCTTTGCCATTGATTAAGCCTCCTCTTTTTCCAATTTTGCACCGGCGCCTTCTCTGCGACTTACAATATCACCTACTTTTTTGCCGCGTTTTGCTGCTACCATTCTCGGAGAGTGGATAGACAACAAAGCATCAAAAGTAGCCTTAATCATATTGTAAGGGTTGTTAGAACCCAGCGATTTTGCAACCACGTCCTGTACACCCAAAACTTCAAAAATTGCACGCATCGGACCACCGGCAATAACACCGGTACCGGCAGGAGCAGTTCTCAAAATTACTTTACCTGCGCCATAGCGACCATGTGCATCGTGGTGCAATGTTCTGCCTTCACGCAAAGGAATACGAACGAGGTTTTTCTTAGCTTCATTGGTAGCTTTTGTAATAGCTTCCGGAACTTCCGCAGCTTTACCTGAACCGAAACCGACGCGACCTTTCTGATCTCCTACTACTACAACAGCAGCAAAAGACATTGTGCGTCCGCCTTTAACGGTCTTGGCTACACGGTTAATATGAACCAGTCTCTCGACCAATTCTTCTTTCTTTTCTGTTTTACGACGATCTACAGCTTGTGTCATATTAACCTCCTTAGAATTTCAAACCAGCTTCACGAGCAGCGTCAGCCAAAGCCTTAACGCGACCATGATAAATGTAACCGCCGCGGTCAAAAACCACTTCGCTTACACCGGCCTTCAATGCTCTTTCAGCAACAGTTTTACCAATAACACCGGCTGCGGCAACAGTAGAAGTCTTCTGAACATTTGCTCTTACTTCCTTATCCAAAGTAGAAGCTGAAGCTACGGTTGCGCCTTTAATGTCGTCAATGATTTGTGCGTAGATATGCTTACCACTGCGGAAAACCGACAATCTCATTTTGCCGTTAGCAGAGTTTTTCAAAGCTGTTCTAACGCGTGCTTGTCTTTTCTTAAACAATTTTCTTGGCGTATTCATTAAATTATTCCTTACTTCTTCTTGCCTTCTTTACGACGAACGTATTCGTTGGTGTATCTTACACCTTTGCCTTTATAAGGCTCAGGTTTTCTGTACTCACGAATTTTATCGGCGACTTGACCGACAAGCTGCTTATTTGCACCGAAAACAGTCAACTGTGTCGGTGAAACGCATGTAATTTTAATACCTTCGGGAGCTTCATAAATTACATCATGAGAAAATCCCAAAGACAATACCAATTTCTTAGAGCCTTCCATTCTGGCTTTATAACCTACGCCAATCAATTCCAACTGCTTGGTAAAGCCTTCGCTTACACCTTTAACAATTGAATTAATTTGAGCACGGGTTGTTCCCCACAAAGCTCTCGCTTGTTGTGATTGGCTCAACGGAGTAACCACAACTTTGTTTTCTTCCAATTTGGTGCTGACGTGGCTGTCGTCAAAAGTAAAAGACAACTCTCCGTTTTTACCTTTTACAATAACCTTGTTGTTTTCAATTTTAACTTCAACACCGGCAGGGATAACAACTGGATATTTTCCAACTCTAGACATACCAATTCTCCCTTAAAATACCTGACAAAGAATTTCACCGCCGACATTAGCCTTGCGAGCATCACTGTCGCTCATAACTCCTTGCGGAGTAGAGATGATTGAAATTCCCAAACCGTTATAAACTCTCGGAAGATCTTTAACGCTTGAATATACGCGACGACCCGGAGTAGATACACGGTAAATTTCTTTAATCACTGAAGCACCTTCAAAATACTTCAATTGAATGCGAAGTTCATCAATACCGGCTTTAACATTATATCTTTCATAGCCCAAGATATAGCCTTCTTTTTTCAAAACTTCTAATACGCTTTCACGCAAGCGAGAAGCAGGAGAGATAACTTCCTTTTTCTTCGCGCTTTGTGCGTTTCTAATGCGTGTGAGCATATCGCCCAAAGGATCAGACATAGACATATCTAACTAACCTCCTACTACCAGCTTGATTTAACCAAACCGGGGATTTCGCCAAAGCTTGCCATTCTTCTCAATTCATTACGGCAAAGCTTAAATTTGCGATATACCCCGCGTGAACGACCGGTATTCTCACAACGGTTCTTAATGCGAACACGAGAAGAACTACGCGGCAATTCTGCTAATTTTAATACTTTCTTGAAGCGTTCTTCAGGAGAAGTATTTTTATCTTTAATCTCCGCGACCAATTTGTTGCGACGAGCAGCAAATTTTTGGGCCTTGGCGACTCTTTTTAAGTTTCTGTAAACTGAACTTGTTTTTGCCATATTTTATCTCCGCTTAGTTCTTAATCGGTAAGTTAAAACTGGTCAGAAGCTCTTTTGCTTCTTCATTAGTCTTGGCTGTTGTGCAGATAACGATATCCATACCACGAACGGCATCAACTTTCTCATAGTTGATTTCCGGAAAGATAATCTGCTCTTTAATGCCGAAAGCAAAGTTGCCACGACCATCAAAGTTCTTTCCTTGAATACCGTGGAAATCTCTGATTCGAGGAAGAGCCATATTTACCAATCTCTCCAAGAATTCATACATCTTGTCACGTCTCAAAGTAACTTTGCAGCCCAAAGGCATGCCTTCTCTTACTTTGAATGTAGCAATAGACTTACGGGCATGAGTAATGATAGCCTTTTGTCCGGCGATCTGTCCCATTTCATCTGCAGCATTGTTCAATTTCTTTTTGTCTGTAACAGCGTCACTAACGCCCATGTTCAAGACAATTTTGGTCAGCTTCGGAACTTCATGTGGATTCTTGTAACCGAATTTTTCCACAAGAGCTTTCTTAATGACCTCATTATACAATTTTTCAAAATTTGTCATCTTTCAAAATCCCTTATTTATCGATTACTTCACCGGATTTGCGAGCAAAACGAACTTTGCGTCCGCTAACTTCCTTATATCCAACTTTGGTTCCTTTGCCGCTCTTAGAATCAACCAAGGCAACATTAGAAACATGAATCGGTGCTTCTTTAGTAATGATACCGCCGGCCGAAGCTTGGCTCGGTTTAGTATGACGTTTTACAAGGTTAATACCTTGAACGACAACTTTGCCTTCTTTCGGCATAGCTCTTACTACTTCACCGGTTTTGCCTTTGTCATCACCTGACAAAACAATAACCTGATCACCTTTTTTAATTTTCAATTTAAGGTTCATTATAATACCTCCGGTGCTAATGAAATTATCTTCATAAATTTCTTTGCACGCAATTCTCTGGTAACAGGGCCAAAAATACGAGTACCGATTGGTTCTCCATCCTTGTTAATCAGAACGGCGGCATTAGAATCAAAGCGGATTACAGAACCGTCTTTGCGTCTGATGTCGCTTGCGGTGCGGACGATAACTGCTTTATGGACGTCACCTTTCTTAACACGTCCTTTCGGCAATGCATCTTTAATCGATACTACGATTACGTCACCGACGGTTGCATGCATTCTCTTAGAACCGCCCAGAACCTTTATGCACTGCACCTGACGTGCTCCTGAGTTATCTGCAACATCCAGGTTGGTTTGCATTTGTATCATTTTCTTATTCCTTCTCTATTCGGCGTTATCAACTAACACTGTCCAAGCCTTGGTTTTAGAATATGGTTTAGATTCAATAATCTTAACTTCATCACCAATCTTGAACTGGTTGTTTTCATCATGAGCAGCATATTTTTTGCTCTTCTTAATGAATTTACGATAAACAGGGTGCATAACCTGACGTTCAACTTTAACGACAACGGTTTTGTCCTGCTTATCACTAACTACAACACCTTGAAGAATTCTTTTAGGCATATCTTTTTCTCCTAACTATTCTTCTTACGCTCGGCTAAAAGCGTATTGATTTTTGCAATATCGCGACGGACTTTGCGCATACCAGCGGTATTTTGCAACTGTCCGGTTGAGTGCTGAACTCTCAAGTTAAACTGCTCTTTCTTAGCTTCAAGCAATTTAGCTTCCAATTCATCAACACTCAAAGAGCGAAGTTCTTTAATTTTTGCCATCTTATGCTACTCCTTGGTCAGAATTGAGGCGTTTTACAAACTTTGTCTTAATCGGGAGTTTGGCAGCGCCCAACGCAAAAGCGGAACGAGCCAATTCTTCAGGAATTCCATCGATTTCAAACATAATTCTGCCTGGTTTCACTCTGGCGCACCAATACTCGATTGAGCCTTTACCTTTACCCATACGAACTTCGGCTGGCTTATCAGATACTGGTACATCTGGGAAAATTCGAATCCATACTCTTCCGGCTCTTTTCATTTCACGTGTAATCGCACGACGAGCTGCCTCAATTTGACGAGCTGTAATACGATCAGGTGTCAAAGCCTTCAATCCATATGTTCCGAAACTTAATTCCGAGCCGCCCTTAGCCAAGCCGTGAATACGACCCTTGTGCTGCTTGCGGAATTTTAATCTTTTTGGACTTAACATTTTCTTATAACCTCAAAGTTTACTTATTGTCAGCCAACTTTTTGTCTTGAGCCATCGGATCATGAGCCATAATCTCGCCCTTATAAATCCAAACTTTAACGCCACAAGCACCATAAGTTGTATGAGCTGTTGAAGTTGCATAGTCAATGTCAGCACGCAGTGTGTGCAAAGGAACACGACCTTCACGGTATTGTTCTGTTCTTGCAATTTCAGCGCCGCCTAAACGACCACTGCAGCTAACCTTAATACCTTCAGCGCCAAGACGCAAAGCTGATTGCATAACGCGCTTCATTGCACGGCGGAAAGCAATACGTCTTTCCAACTGTTGAGCAACGCTGTCAGCAACAAGCTGAGCATCCAACTCAGGTTTTCTTACTTCCAAAATGTTCAATTGAACTTCCGAAGATGTCAAAGCCTGAATTTCTTTTCTCAAAGCTTCAATATCTTGACCCTTCTTACCAATAACAATACCAGGTCTTGCCGAATGAATGGTAACTCTGGCTTTCTTGGCAGGACGTTCAATCACAATCTTGCTGATACCGGCTTGAGCCAGTTTCTCTTTCAAGAATTCTTTAATTTTAACATCTTCGTGCAGATATTCGGCATAGTTATCATCCGCATACCAACGAGAGTCCCAAGTACGGTTAACTCCTAAACGAAGACTTGTAGGATTTGCTTTCTGTCCCATAAACTTACTCCCCACGCTCGGTTACAACGATAGTAATGTTGGAGAACGGTTTCAAAACTCGAGCTCCTCTTCCGCGACCGCGTGCGTGCATGCGTTTCATTACCAAACCTTTTCCGCAATAAGCTTCACTAACATAAAGCTTATCGATGTTTAACTGATGATTGTTTTCAGCATTTGCAATCGCAGACTGCAAAACTTTCAAAACCGACTTTGCAATTCTCTTCTTTGAGAAAGTGAGTTCTGCAACAGCCTTTTCAACGCTTAAACCGCGAATAGTTTGAGCAACTAGGTTAAGTTTTTGCGGGCTAGTACGCAATGCGTTGCAAACGGCCTGAGCCTGATTTGCAGCGAGACTTCTAGTATTCTTAGACTTTCCCATTACTAACTCCTATTTGCTTTTTTATCAGCGGCGTGGCCGTAGAATGTACGAGTAGGAGCAAATTCACCGAACTTGTGGCCTACCATATCTTCCGTAACCAAAACCGGGATAAACTTATGACCATTGTGAACACCAAATGTCAAACCGACAAATTGCGGCAACATTGTGGATCTGCGAGACCAAATTTTAATAACTTCATTACGAGATGAAGTTCTGGCCGCATCAGCTTTCTTCAGAAGATATCCATCAACGAACGGTCCTTTCCATACTGAACGTGTCATTAGCTTATCTCCCTTTATTTCTTATTATCATGACGCGAACGCATAATAAAGCGATCGGTCTTCTTGTTAGAACGAGTTTTTCCACCCTTGGTAGGTTTACCCCACGGAGTAGTCGGGTTACGACCGCCTGATGTGCGACCTTCACCACCACCCATCGGGTGATCAACCGGGTTCATGGCAACGCCACGAGATACCGGACGCATACCCAACCAACGAGCACGACCGGCTTTACCCAAGGATTTATTTTGATTGTCCGGATTAGAAACAGCACCGACAGTAGCCAAGCACTCTTCACGAACAATTCTCAATTCTCCGGAGCTCAGTTTCAATTGAGCATAACCAGCATCTTTACCAACAACTTGAGCATAGCAACCGGCAGAACGAACCAACTGTCCACCCTTGCCTGAGCGTAATTCAACGTTGTGAATAATTGTACCAACCGGCATACTCTTCAAAGGCATAGCATTACCCGGTTTGATATCAGCCTTTTGAGCTGAAACCACCTTGTCGCCAGCCTTCAATCTTTGCGGAGCCAGAATATAAGCCTTTTCGCCGTCTTCATAGCAAATCAATGCAATGAAAGAAGAACGATTCGGATCATATTCGATTCTCTCAACTGTAGCTTCCATATCAAACTTATTACGCTTAAAGTCGATAATTCTGAGCTTGCGTTTATGTCCGCCGCCCTTTCTCCGACTTGTAACATGTCCGAAATTATCACGCCCACCGGTCTTAGTAAGACCAATTGTCAAAGACTTCTCAGGAGCTCCTTTATAAAGCTCGCTTCTGTCAACAATAACCAATTGACGAAGTCCAGGAGATGAGGGCTTAAATGTTTTTAATACCATCTTTTAAATTCCTGTTGTAACATCAATATTTTGACCTTCGGCAAGAGTAACCAAAGCTTTTTTATAGTCAGAACGTTGTCCGACATAGCCTCTGAATCTTTTAACCTTGCCAAACTGACGAATAGTATTCACTTTAACGACCTTTACGCTAAAAATAGCTTCTACGGCAGCCTTAATGGCTTCTTTGCTGGCTTCTGCCGGAACTTTGAAAACAATTTTTCCGTTCTCAGATGCAAGCATAGACTTCTCAGTGATTACCGGACGAACCAATGTGTCGTACATCGACGCAACTACATTGTTGGCTTTTACACTCTTTTTCATTTCAGTCTTTCCTCCAAGCAGTTAACGGCGTCTTTGGTCAACACCAGTTTGTCTCTTCTTAAGATGTCATATACGTTGGCACCCATTGTCGGCAAAACATCTACACCGGCAATATTGCGTGATGCCAAAGCAAAATTGATATCTACTTCGTTACCGGCGATAAACAAACAATTGTTCCATCCCAAATTGTTCAATTTGCTTTGCAAATCTTTTGTTTTTGGAGAAGCCAATTTTGCTTCGTCGATAACTGCCAAGTTGCCTTCCTTAACTTTTGAAGAAAGAGCAATCTTCAGACCTAATTGTCTGAATTTCTTGGTCAACTCATGTGATTGATCACGAACAACCGGACCAAACACGATTCCACCCTTTCTGAACTGAGTACCCTTGCGGCTACCTTGACGAGCATTACCTGAACCTTTTTGTTTAAAAGGTTTAGAAGGTGTCAAAGCAACTTCCGAACGGCCCTTAGTTTTGTGGGTGCCGGCTTGCATTCTGGCCAATTGCCATCTTACAACCCTTTGTAAAACATCGGCTCTGACTTCCAAACCGAAAATCGATTCGTTAAGTTCGATTGAACCAACATTTTTATTATCTAAACTTAAGATGTCCTGTTTCATAACTTTCATCCTTTATCTTATGCATTATCAGCTGTTTCAGCTTTAACTGCGACAGGTGCATCAACTTTTTTCAAACCTGCAGGCAAAGGAAGCTCTACATTAGCTGTTTTCTTAACGGCATCGGTAATACGAACCCAAGCGTTTTCACCACCGGGCACACCACCTTTGACCATAATCAAACCTTTGTCAGCATCAATAGCCACAACTTTCAGGTTTTGAACGGTTACACGTTCAGCGCCCATGTGGCCGGCCATCTTTTTGCCCTTGAATACTTTACCCGGGTCCTGTCTTTGACCTGTAGAACCATGAGAACGGTGAGAAATAGAAACACCGTGGCTGGCTTCCAAACCGGCAAAGTTGTGACGCTTCATAACGCCAGCAAAACCTTTACCAATTGAGGTAGCACAAACATCAACATATTGTCCGCAGACAAAATGTTCTACAGATAATTCAGAACCGACAGAAAGCAGGCAGTCTTCAGAAACTCTGAACTCACCCAATTTCTTTTTAGGCTCAACATTAGCCTTTGCGAAATGTCCTTTCAAAGCTTTTGAAACATTCTTGGCTTTAACAGCACCGGTACCGAGCTGAACAGCTGTATAGCCGTCCTTTTCTTGTGTTTTAACGGCAACAACCTGAAGATTGTCAACGCTCAAAACTGTAACCGGTACATGAGTTCCGTTTGCTTCAAAAATGCGGGACATTCCCAATTTTTTTGCGATCAAACCAGTACGCATTTTTTATTTTTCCTTTTCAATAGGTTGACTAACTTTATTTCACGAAAGCCAACATTGCTTTTAATTACGGGTAATTATTTATAACAAACAATTACAGTTTAATTTCGACATTAACGCCGGCAGCCAAATCGAGCTTCATCAAAGCATCAACTGTTTGCGGTGTCGGGTCAACAATATCGAGAAGTCTCTTATGAGTTCTGATTTCGAACTGTTCACGAGATTTCTTATCTACGTGCGGAGAACGGTTAACCGTAAATTTCTCGATTCGTGTCGGAAGAGGTATCGGACCTCTTACATTTGCCCCTGTTCTTTTGGCAGTATGAACGATCTCTGTTGTAGATAAATCGAGCAAACGGTGGTCAAAAGCCTTGAGGCGAATTCTTATATTTTGTGTATCCATCATTTTAAATACTTTTCCTATAACTAGACGGCACGATTCGCACGCAGCGAACTGGCCGACTAAACAATTAACCTATGCAAAATACCTTTAAAATTCAAGGACTTGCGGGATATTTTTTATTACAACCGAATAGACAGATTCATCCCGTCAATCCGGTTAATGTGTGCGCTTTGTAACATATTAGATATTATAATGCAAGCAAAAAAATGAAATTTTTTCTATTTTTTACAAAACCGGAATCGCTTGCTCTGACTCTCGTTGAGTCAAATTTCCGATTCTCTCCAAGAGGCATTTGGACAAAAAAATCGACCACCTTAAAACAAGGTGGCCGACTAAACAAAATATCGCTAAAAATTATTCTGCGTCTTTAGCTTTTGCGGATGCTGACAAATCGTCGGCAATACGAGCCGAACGACCGCGCAAAGCACGCAAGAAATACAATTTTGCACGACGAACTTTACCGATACGAGAAACTTCGATCTTTGCAATATTCGGAGAATACAGCGGAAATACACGCTCTACACCCTCACCGAAAGAGATCTTGCGAACGGTAAATGAAGAATTCAAACCATCATTTTTGCGAGCAATACAAACGCCTTCATAAACCTGAATACGCTCTCTATCACCTTCTTTAACTTTGGTGTGAACTTTCAGAGTATCGCCGGCCTTAAACTCAGGAAAATTCTTTCCTTCGCTGAGCTTTGCGATTTGCTCTTTTTCAACTTCTTTCAAAATGTTCATAACTGTTACCTTTTCTTAAAATGTTTGTTATCTTTTATGCTTAAACCCTTTTAGAGTCAAGATATTTTTTCCATAAGTCCGGTCTTCTCTCTTGAGTGGTTTTTATTGCTTGTTCTCTGCGCCAGTCATCAATTTTTTTATGATGTCCTCCGAGCAACACCTCAGGCACTTTGCGTCCTTCCCATTCGGTCGGTCTTGTATATTGCGGATACTCCAACAGGTTGTCTTCAAAACTTTCTGACAACGTTGATTCCGAATTTCCCAACACTCCGGGCAACAAACGTACAACCGCATCAAGCAAAATCTGCGCCGCTTGTTCGCCTCCGGTCAAAACGTAGTCACCGATGCTCACTTCTTCTATGTTATAAGCTTCAATAACTCTCTCGTCTATTCCCTCAAAGCGCCCGCAAACAATTGCGATTTCTTCTTCTTGTGCCAGTTGTTTGACCATATCTTGAGTAAGCGGTTTCCCTTTCGGGCTCATAGCCAAAATTCTCCCTTTGGAATAATTAGCTTTGATAGCCGCCCCCAAAATATCCGGTCGCATAACCATTCCGGCTCCGCCACCGCAAGGAGTATCATCAACCGAACCGTGCTTATCTGTTGCATAGTCCCTGATATTTACTGTCTCAATCGTCCAAACTCCCTCATCAAGAGCCTTTCCGGTCAACGAATACCCTAAAAAGCCCGGAAAAATCTCCGGAAAGATGGTAAAGATTTTAGCCTTCAGCACCTTCTTCTCCATCATCGGGTTCAAACTGCATTGAAACAGAATTTACAATAATATAACCATCTTTGATATTGACCGTCGGCACATACGCATGGTTAAACGGAATCATTTCGAGCTTTCCGCTCTGTTTAACTTTGATTTCCAGAATATCGCCCGCACCAAAGTTATAAATTCCGACAATCTTGCCTGCCACATTACCCGAAGCAGCTTCGCGAACATCTAGACCGATTAAATCTGCCTGGTAAAACTCTTCGCTATTGGTAAGAGGTGGAAGCACGTCACGATCGGCAAACAATTGAGTACCGATAAACGTCTGTGCAAGATTTCTGTCATCGACTCCCTTAATTTTAACCCGCAGCAATTCTTTCGAATGACCGACAACTTTTATTTCCAGAGATCGCCCGTTTTGGTCCGTCAGCACGCCGTATTTATCGATGTTTTTATCTTGTTCGGTAAAACTCTTTACTTTTACCTCACCTCTGATTCCGTGAACACCGACAATGGCACCCAGACAAATTTTAGAACGATCCTGCATCTGAAAAACCTTTCAGTTTAATTATTCTGCACTACCTTCGCTGGCTGCAGATGCAGCTTCGGCAGCAGCCTTAGCAGCTTCTTCTTTAGCTTTCATTCTCTCAACAGCTTTTGCTTTAGGAGCAGACTTTTTCGGCTGTTCACGCATAGCCGGAGCTTTGGTCAAACCGAGGTTAGAGAACAACTTAGCCAATCTTTCTGTCGGCAAAGCACCGATACCCAACCAATATTTTACTCTCTCGGCATTAACAACCAATCTTTGCTCATGATCTTGAGGCAACAACGGATTGTATGTTCCGAGTTTTTCAATAAATCTACCATCGCGGGGAGCTCTTGAATCAGCTGCCACAATACGATAGAACGGGCGTTTTTTAGAACCACCGCGAGATAATCTGATACGAACTGCCATTTTATATTCCTTTCTAAATTAAATTAAAAAAACGACTTCCGCCCTAATGGCTTAAAACGGAAACCTGTTACCCATTCCGCCGGGCAATTTACCCATCGGAAAATTTTTCATCATCGACATCATGCTGCCCAAGCCGCCTTTGCCGAATTTTTTCATCATATCGGCCATCTGCTCATATTGTTTTAAGAGCTTATTGACCTCATGAACTTCCACACCTGCACCGGCTGCGATTCTCTTTTTACGTGAGGCTTTTATCACATCCGGTGATTTTCTTTCCAACTTTGTCATTGAAAGAATAATTGCCTCTTGCTTTTTGATAAGATTATCGCCGATACCGGCACTTTCTATTTGATTTTTAAACTTAGACAACCCCGGGATCATTGACATTATTCCCCCTAAACTGCCCAGTTTTTGAATTTGCCTCAACTGACTTAACAAATCATCAAGATCAAATTTACCCTTCATCATTTGTTGTGCCATTTTATCGGCTTCTTCACGATCAATTTTTTCAATTGCGTTTTCAACCAAACTGACTACGTCGCCCTGCCCGAGGATACGTCCGGCAATACGGTCGGGATGGAACTCTTCAAACTCATCAATTTTTTCGCCTGTTCCCAAAAACTTGACCGGCACTTGCGCCACCATACGCATCGACAATGCAGCACCCGCACGGGAAGAACCGTCAATTCTGGTCAGAACGATACCCGTAACTCCGAGTCTTTCATTAAACTCCTTCGCCACATTGCAGGCATCTTGCCCCATCATGGCGTCAGCTACCAGCAAAATTTCAGCCGGATTGGCAATTTTTTTAACCTCAACCAGTTCATTCATCAGTTCATTATCAATATGCAAACGCCCCGCTGAGTCCAAAATCAGCACATCATATCCGCCTTTTTTGGCAACATCTAATGCACGTTTGGTGATATCGCAAGGTTTTTGCCCTTCAACAATCGGCAAAGAACTTCCGCCGATTTGCTCTGCCAACTGAGCCAACTGTTCCTGCGCTGCCGGACGATAAACGTCTAACGACGCCAAAAGAACTTTGCGCTTTTTACCCAGCATCTTAGCTAGTTTTGCTGAAGTAGTGGTTTTTCCCGAACCTTGTAAACCGACCATCAAAATAACTGCCGGCGGCACCACATTAAAGTTCAGTGCACTTTCATCAGAGCCCAAAACTTTGACCAACTCATCATGAACAATTTTAACCACCATTTGCCCCGGCTGAATTGAGCGAATAACTTTTTCACCCAACGCCTGTTCTTTAACTTTGGCGATAAACTCTTTGACCACCGGAAGCGCAACATCTGCTTCCAGCAATGCAATGCGAATTTCACGCATAGCCTCATCGATGTCCTTTTCATTCAAGACACCTCTTGAGGTTATTTTGGCGAACACGCTGCCCAGTTTATCTGTCAAATTTTCGAACATACAAACCTATACAAACTATTGCACGCCAGTGTGCGAACCCTCGCTGACTGGCGGCACTCCGTAGAGTGGTTAAAAACAAAAACTCACAATGAAAAATCATTGAAACTGCGCTCAACATAACAGATTAATCATCAGAGTCAAGCAAAAAAACTTAGCTTACTTTGTAAAATTTTTATACCTCAAACACGCTTCCGTAACTTTTTCGGATATAAGTCCGTTTACTGACGGCAACGTTTTAAACTTTGGTATTGCAACACTGTTTTGCTTTAAAAAATCGTCAAAATCACCCGCATACCCGCCGCTTATAAGAGCCTCGGCAAGTCGATAACAATCCGGACGTTTTCGTTTTTTTATTTTCACATCACGACAAATTAACGTTGGGATTCCGCATGCTGCTGTTTCGCAACTGGCAAATGAATCAAAAGTATGCACGACAAAAACCTTCTTTTTTCCCAAAATTCCCGGATATATATTGCCGACATCTTCATATTGGCTTGTCAGTTCTTTTTTGTACTTTCCGGCATAAACCCGCCATTCCGGCATTTTTTTGCCTTTGTTTTCCAGCGGTTTGCCGTTATAAAAATACATTTTTTTGTTTTCCAAACATTTCTCATACAAAAAATCACATACCTCATCGGGTGTCCGCGGACCGCTTATAAAAACGACATTACAACCCTTTTCTCTCAAAACCAGAGCTTTATTCCATATTTTTTTGCATACGCCAATATCAAAAACAATGTCGTCATTTCCTGTTCGTCCTCCTAAGCTGAACACCGCTATCGGGTTATTTCCTTTTATGTTATTTATCGCCTGTTTCAACTTTTGTTGACCGAACTTTTGAGCAATAAAAACCTTTGTCATGTTATGAATAATGCCTGTTGTCATCAAAAACTTTTCCGGCATTGATTTTACAAATTTTGCCTCTTTAGCTGATAACATATGTTCCGGCACATTCACCACATCTGCCCACTTATAATTATAGGCACACGCAGTCAGCACCACCGCAACCACCCAACCTTTATGATTTTTGGCATAATACTCTTTTACGGCGCGACACAGCTCATCTGTATTTTGTCCGGCAAATTTGCCTTCTGATTGATCACACGCCGTTATAAACACTCTCGGCGGCAAAATTCTGTTTGCAAAATACGCATCAAGACATTTAAATACATCTTTATCAAAAAGCTGTTTATTCTTATATCGATTATATCGTAATGAACCGGAACAAACCTTGTTTACAAACATATCCCACGAAAACGCAAAACTTATTTTTTTATTATTACGATTTTGGCGCACCAACCGAACAACCAGCCCTTTAATCTGATTTCTCTCTCCGGCGTTCGGAGTAAACATTGCAAAACAAGTGGTCAAAAACTTATACATAACAAACTCCATTGCACACCATACCAACTCATGGTTAAAAAATAATAAAATTGAGTCCGTGCCTTCTACACACTGCTTTTATACAATTGTCAAAAACTGACATCCGGCGACACAGACCTCTTGCCACCACCAAACAATGTGATATCATAAAACCCTTAGGAGAAAAACCATGACTGACACCCAAAAAACAATCTGCCCCTATTGTGGCAGCGACTATATTGATAAAGAGGCATTGTATCTACTTGATGAACCAGAGAATAGTTTATCGCCGGAAAGACAGTTGGAATTACTACAATTTATACAAGACAGTGCTAGATTTTATGGTTGCCAGTTCATTATAGCAACTCACTCACCATTTCTTTTATCCTTAAAAGATGCTTGGATTTATGACTTTGATACAAATCCTGCAAGAGTAAGACCATGGACAGAACTAAAAAATGTTCGCAATTATTATAACTTTTTCAAATCACACGAAAAAGAATTTGAGTAAGGAGAATAATATGGAAAAGAAATGTCTAAAACCATGGATAGATGAAAATACACGCATTTTAATTGTCGGCACAATGCCGGGAGAACAATCTCTCCGGGAACAAATGTATTATGCAAATCCACATAACAAGTTTTGGTCTTATATTGAAAAAATATTAAATCAAGGCCAAAAACTAGAAAATAAAGACAGAAAACGCTTTTTGCAAAAATATAATATCGGGCTGTGGGATGCTTTATCTGTATGCGAAAGAAAAGGGAGCTTAGATTCAAAAATAAAAAAAGAGCAATACAATGATTTTTCCAAATTTCAGTCCGTTCAGTACATTTTATTTAATGGCAAAAAGGCACAAAAATACTTTGAAAAACATAATGCAGAATATTTAAAAGAACGGTTATTTCGACAACTTCCTTCTACAAGTCCGGCTAATGCCTCAATACCAGACCAAATAAAGCTTGAAGAATGGGAGCACGCCTTATTACAATTTATATGTTACGGTAAGAAAAATATCTTTTGCGGAGGTTTACAATCTGGTATCCCGTCATATTATAAAATTAACTAAACACAGAAAATAAAAGACCGCTCGAATTGAGCGGTCTTTATTCTTAAACAGCAATTTTTCCGTGGCAGTGTTTGTACTTCAAACCGCTTCCGCACGGACACGGCTCATTACGCGAAACCTTGCCCCACGTGCTTGGATCATTAGGATCAATTTCTGTTTTCACGTATTTGAACGGCACGTTTCTTTCTTGCGGTTCCGGACGATTCCCTCCTAACAGATTTTGCGGTGTTTCATGCACTTCCTGCATCCTGGTCGGAGCACTGCGCAACTGCAAATCATCAGCATTTTGCGGTTGAATTTGGACACGATATGTAATGAAAGTTACACGCTCTCTTAACATATCCAACATATCCGAGAACATATTGAAAGCTTCTTTCTTATATTCATTCAACGGATCTTTTTGCCCGTATGCACGCAAAACAATTGTGTAGCGCATATAATCCAAACTTGCGATATGCTCTTTCCACAATTGGTCCAAAACCTGCAACAAAATATTTTTTTCTACCAGACGAACAATTTCTTCCGGTAAATCCGCATTCTTTTCCTGCAGCATTTTTTCGGTTGCATCAACAATACGTTGCTCAATCACATCGCTATCAATCTCAGCTTCTTTGCTCCATTCATCAATCGGCAACATAAAACCGGTAATGCGTGCAACTTCCTGTTGCAAATCGGCAACTCTCCACTCATTGGGAGCGGTTCCCGGAACAACATATGTTGAAACCACATCGCCCAAATATTCGGCACGCATATCACGAACCGTATCACTGACATCTTCGGCCAGCATCAGTTCGCGACGTTGTTCATAAATAACCTTACGTTGGTCATTCATCACATTATCATATTTAAGCAGGTTTTTACGAATATCAAAGTTCCGCTCTTCTACTTTTTGTTGAGCTTTTTCAAGAGCTTTACTAATCCATGGATGAACCAACGGCTCTCCCCTTGGCATTCCCATTTTTGTAAGCATTGCCGACATTCTTTCCGAACCGAAAATACGCATCAAATCATCTTCCATAGACAGGAAGAATTTTGAAGTTCCCGGATCCCCCTGACGCCCCGAACGACCGCGCAATTGGTTATCAATACGGCGGCTCTCGTGGCGCTCTGTTCCCAAAATAAACAAACCGCCGGCAGCAATAACTTTTGCCTTATCTTCTTCGATTTCTTTTTTCAATTTGGCTTTCAGCTCATCAATCTGCTCCTTGGTTTCATCACCCTTAAGCATATTTTTCAGGCGCATATCCAAGTTACCGCCGAGTTGAATATCCGTACCACGACCGGCCATATTAGTCGCAATTGTAATTGCTCCCGAAACGCCGGCCTGAGCAACGATTGCTGCTTCACGTTCATGGTGTCGGGCATTCAAAACCTCAAACTTAACCTTGCTTTTTTTGCTCAACAAGTCAGCAACCAACTCTGATTTTTCGATTGAAGTCGTACCAACCAAAACCGGCTGACCTTTTTCATGACACTCTAAAATTGTTTTAATGATTGCATCATATTTTTCAGCCGCAGTCATATAAATTTCATCATGCAAATCTTCACGCTTAACCGGACGATTCGTCGGAATTTCAATACATGACAATCCGTAAATATCAACAAACTCCGCTTCTTCGGTCATAGCCGTACCGGTCATACCTGACAACTTCGGATACAAACGGAAATAATTTTGGAATGTAATTGAAGCCAAAGTCTGGTTTTCTGACTGAATTTTAACCCCCTCTTTTGCCTCAATGGCTTGATGCAAACCGTCAGAATAACGGCGTCCTTCCATCATACGACCGGTAAATTCGTCAATAATCACAACTTTGCCGTCTTTTACAATATAGTCGACATCACGTGTCTGCATTTTGTGTGCACGCAAAGCATTGTTGACATGTTGCACCAACGACACATTACCCACATCATACAAACCGCCTTCTTTAATCAAGCCGTTTTCCTTAAGCAATTTTTCCACATGCTCCATGCCGCTTTCGGTCAAAACCACACTTTTGGCTTTTTCGTCTTTTTCATAATCACTCTCGACCAAACTCGGAATAATACTGTTAACGGCCACATATTTTTCTGAAGAATCTTCAGCCGCACCCGAAATAATCAACGGTGTTCTGGCTTCATCAATCAAAATCGAATCCACCTCATCGACAATTGCAAAATTAAACGGTCTTTGAACCATATCGGACAGATTAAACTTCATATTATCACGCAAATAGTCAAAGCCGAGTTCGTTATTGGTGCCGTATATAATATCGCACGCATAAGCCGCACGACGCTGTTCATCATTTTTCTCGTGCACAATATAATCGACCGTCAACCCCAAAAAGCGATAAACCTGTCCCATCCATTCGGCATCACGTTTTGCCAAATAGTCATTTACCGTAACAATATGCACACCTTTGCCCGGCAAAGCTTCCAAATAAGCTGCCAGCGTTGCCACCAAGGTTTTACCCTCACCGGTTTTCATTTCGGCAATCATACCCTTGTGCAACACAATACCGCCAATCAACTGGACATCGTAGTGGCGCTGTCCGAGAGTTCTCTTTGCCGCCTCACGCACAACAGCGAAAGCTTCCGGCAACAAGTCATCAAGAGTTTCACCTAGTTTTAAGCGATCACGAAACTCCACGGTTTTATTACGCAGTTCCTCATCGCTCAGCGCTTCTGTTGATGGTTCCAACGAATTAATTTTATTTACTAATTTATATTGTTTTTTTATAAAACGATCATTGGCACTGCCAAAAAACGCCTTTGCAATTTTACCGATCATAGATCCAAATCCACCTTTAAATATTATAAGTCAACCTTACATTTAATGTTTATAATATATAAAGTCAATAGTTTGCCCCAACTTATAAACCTTACCCGAATATTTTTCTTGGAAAATTTTTATTTTAAGGTATAACTAAACCAGTTTTATTTTTTTTGGAGGATGATTAATGAAAACCCAATATATTGCGGCCATTGCTTTGTCGCTCGCTGTTATGTCGCCATTCAACGCCGGAGCTGAAGGCAAAGGTGGCGTTGCCGGTGTTGTAAACGGCGAAAAAATCACAGTTGCTGAAATCAAAACAATTTATGACAACACCCCGCAAATCCACAATCAGGAAAAATGGGATGCTTTCTATGAAAAAGCTTTGAATGCATGGGTAAGCAGCAAAATTGTTCAACAGGCTGCCGACAAATCAGGCGTTAGAAACTCAGAAGAATACAAAAAACAATTGCAGGTTGCCGGTAACGATATCGCCAGCAAAATCTTTATCAGACAAGAGCTCGACAAGAAAATTACCGAAAATGACCTCAAAAATCTCTACAATCAATACAAAACCAATTTTGTTTCCGAAAAAGAAATGAAAGCTCGTCACATTTTGGTTGAAAATGAGACCATTGCCAATGACATCATCGAGCGCATTAAAAAAGGCGAAAAATTCGATGATTTGGCCCGCAAATATTCTAAAGAAAAGAAAATTGATCTCGGTTACTTTACCAAAGACATGATGGTTCCTGACTTTGGAAATGCCGCTTTTTCAATGAAAAGAGGTCAGTTCTCTCAAAAACCGATTAAGACACAATTTGGCTACCATATCATTATGGTTGATGATGTTCGTGACAGCAAACCGTTGTCTTACAAAGACGCTGAAAACCAAATGAAAGGCATTTTGGCTCGTGATGCTCTCAAAGGTGTTATGACTGACATTGCTAAAAATGCCCAAGTTGAAAAATATTCTCTCGACGGCAAAGTTATTAAATAGTCAAAAGAGATACCAAATTAAAAATCCCTCCTTTTCGGAGGGATTTTTTTATTTTATTTCCGACAATTTATTCATCACAATCTCACGGCGTTCGGGAGGATTGCCTTCTGCTTCGGCATATTCACGCATAATTTTTACAATCTGACTTTTATATCTTCCCGAATTATTGGCAATTTTAACTAAATCATAAACTGCCATATTAAAAATTTGGTGATAAGGGGACACCATCTGTTCGGCAATTTTTACATATGTCGGTGTGCAATCCCCGTTTTTCTTAGCGGTTCTTGCCTCAAAAATCATTCGTTGTAACCTTTTGGCCGATGTTTCATTCATCGTAATCTTATGATGTCTGAACACTTTTCCGGTTTTTGCCACAATCGACGTCAGTTTCTGAACTATTTTTGCCATAATCCACCTCCACAACTTTAACATAACCACAAAAAATAAAAAATAGATTAAAAAGCCTTGAATTTTACTTTTATTTTCATAGTATGAAATACACATATTTTGGGGAGCCACTATGAAAAATATTTTATATACTTTGTTTATCGCTGTATTCGTTTTATGTTCATGCCAAAAACAGTCAAACAAAAATATTGATGCAGATATCATAATTTTTACTCAACAGGGTTGCTCTCACTGTGAAAAAGCTATTGATTTCCTCAACAACAAATTACTTGTTAACAATCCTGCGGTTCGTATCGCTCAAATTGATGTTACCTACGATCAAGACAATATAAAAACACTTAAATACTACCTCGACAAATACCAATTCCGCGGGAACCGTGTCGGCACACCGGTAATCATCTTCAACAACCAACTCGTTATGGGCTGGAGTATTGAGAACAAGGTCAAATTACAACGGGCCTTTGTCTCAAAATAAAAACCGCCTTAATAAAAAATTAATATCATGCCAAATACTATAAGCGTATAAGTCTATACCAAAGGTAATTACATGAAAAAAATTTATATACCTATAATATTGCTTGCTTTGATATTTATTGCATTCACCTATTCAAGCACAACCAATGATGAGAATTTAGAGGATACAGATATAATTTTAAAACACCTTAACGATACACAGAATTTTGAACAATGGTACCATAATCTTAAGCAACGCGATAAAAACCTTGTTTTGGCTGGAACGGTATATTTTTGTCGCCCAGATTTTACTAAAGCTGCATTGCTAATGGGGGGAGATGTTAACACACAATTTGATGTAGTGGAAAGGATTGATAATTATTATGATTCTGAATACGACATCGTTAGATGTAAACATAGACTTGATATCTATTTGACAGAATACGGTTCATCTCTAGCTGTTGCCGGAATTGGTTCTTGCGAAAATTCTCGTAAAACAATAGATATGCTAAAACTCTTAATAGAAAATGGCAGTATAATAAATAAAACTGACTCTCTAGAAACAGCTATTCGGGTAAAAGAGATCAAGACATTGGATTTTTTGCTACAAAATGGCGCCGATTTCAACAAACCATATTATGATAATAAAGGTATTCGCGTGTATGCTTTTTCAAGTTTAATAGATATATATATAGATATATGTTCTCATAAACCTGAACCATTGTATGTACATTCTCCTGATGGTTCAATTGAAGTAGATCGTAATTCCTGCATTGAATACGCTCAAACTGAAGCAATTTGGAACTATGTTATAACATATTTGCAAAACCACAAACTCTCTCCTGAAGCCGAAACCGATGCCTACATACACGCATATGGTAATGAAACAATTTTGAAAACACTAAATTTGAAACCTGATTATAGAACCACTGCGGCAAAAGATGGGATCATAGAAGCTGCGTGGGGGCAAAAATATGACCTGTTAAAACAGTTAATTGACAATAATGTTGACATAAATTATCAAGATGCGTCTGGACGTACCGCACTATATATATTGACTCATAAAGATAATCCCAATTCGGAAGATATTAATGCTGCCAAATACCTCCTAGAACACGGTATTAATATAAACATCAAGGAACACAATGGACAAACTGCATTTGACAACTGTTCATACCAAATGTGCCTACTTAACCCGAATGGGATGCCCGACCCTTTTCCCGATGATGACAAATTAACATATTCCCCTATAACATACCCACAATAAGAATAACTATACTATTATTGAGCGAGGTTTTGAAAAACATAGCGAAACTAGATGCCGTTGCATAGCCTCGTTACAAATTGCCGGTAAAAACGGCAATTTGGCACTCCAAGCAATAAAAAATCCGCCTTTTAGGCGGATTTTTAATGGCGGGAGTGACGAGGCTCGAACTCGCGACCTCCTGCGTGACAGGCAGGCGCTCTAACCAACTGAGCTACACCCCCAGCGAATTCGTTATACCTTATAACTAACATTTTTTTCATTTGCAAGCATTTTTTTCATAAAATATTAAAAAAATAAAAGTATAGGATATCCTGTATTTTTAACTGGTATTTTCTCCCCTGTGTGCTAGAGTACCGCTGATATAAATGGCTAATTTAAAAGGTATTGTTTTTGCTTAAAGATTTTATAAAACAAATTTACCCGTCGATTAAAACCAAGCAATGTTTAGTAACATTTTGCTCTACTTTTGCTGTGGCTTTAGCGCTCATATTAGTTATTGCCAAAAACACCTCTGTAAAAGCCTCAGTATCAAATTCGGCTCCTATGTCTGCCCTTGAAAACGAGGTTGAAAACGATGGTTTTGAAGAAGAAACCATTATTTCTGAAGAAGAAGCCGAGCGCCACCCTATTCCTCATGACGGCAAATATACGATTGAAGTAAAATCCGGCGACACATTGCTCAATATTCTCACTGATATGGGAGTTGAATATAAGCATGCCAACGACCTTTTTGTATCTATCCGCAAAGTTTTTGACCCGCGCGATCTCCGTATCGGACAAAAAATCGAGATTGAAACCGCAACCATTGACGGATCATATGTTGTAAAATCTCTTGCTTCAACTTTGAAAACCGGCCAACACCTCAATGTTACCATTAATGATGACAACACGTATTCTGCCCGTGTTGACAAAGACGAACTTATTGAAGAAGTAAAAACAGTTTACGGACAAATTAACGGCACGGTCTCTGCCTCAATGCACAACAACGGCGTTCCCAGCCGCATTGTTGCCAATTTTATTCACATATTCTCAGCCGGTGTAGATTTCCGTCGTGATATCAAAAAAGGCGACACCTATGAAATTATGTACAAAAACTACCTGCTACCCGACGGCAGCATTGCCAAAAACGGCAATATTATCTACGCTTCAATTACTTTAGGCAAAAACAAGATGGAACTCTACCGCTTTAAGGATGCCGGCGGTAACGTTGACTACTACACTTCGAAGGGTGCCGCAATAAAGAAAAACCTTCTCAGCCGTCGTCCGATGGCTCACCAGTCAAGTCGCATTTCATCACATTTCGGACGACGTCGTCACCCGATTTATAAAGACATTCGCACTCACTGGGGTGTTGACTACCCTGCCCCAAAAGGTTCTGCTATATACGCCGCCGGAGACGGTGTTGTTGAAGTTGCCCAATATCGTAGCGGGTACGGCAACTATATCCGCATTCGTCATAACGGAGAATATTCTACCGCATACGGACACATGAACGGCTACGCCCGTGGGGTTAGAGCCGGAACCAGGGTCAAAAAAGGACAAACCATCGGTTATGTCGGCTCAACCGGTCGTTCTACCGGACCACACTTGCACTATGAAGTAATCCGCAATGGTCAACGAGTTAACCCGCTAACCATCAAAGCAACTGCTGCCAACAATCTTACCGGCAAGAACCTGACCAACTTCAAACATCAGGTCAGCAAAATTGATGAAACTCGCAAAAATATGTTAGCCGACGTGCAAAAATCAGAAAAACTTGCCCAAGAACAAACAGCTCAGTCTGAAAAAGTAAACTGATTTTTATCAATCCCGTTTATCGTTTTTATTGCCGGATTTCTCATAATTGCCGGTAATTCTACGCTACGAAAAACGCTACGAGGATCGGCGTTTTTTACAAACGCCGTTAAATTTCCTCTTGCTTGCGCAATAAATCGCTTTGATGCCACAGTCCAAATCTCGGCAACTTTTTGCTTATCATGTTCATCAAATCCGTCACCATCGCCTAACACTTCATTCAACGCCTTCCCGCACGGAGTTTGGTCAATCATCATTGCTGACGGATTATTTTTTATATATTCAAATGCCGCATCTTTATTTTCTTTAGTCGGCAAAAAGCTGATTGAATATAACACGACACAATCAGCATTTGAACTGACATCAAACGTCTCGGCAATTTTCATTGCCTTGTCATACAAATCTTTATCAATCAACTTTTTCTATCTCCAGAGCATTATTTTTAACCACAATTTCAGCTGTATCATTATCGCCGATTTCATTGTTCAAAATCTTTAACGCCAATTTATTTTCGACTTGCGTCTTCAACAAACGCTTCAATGGACGAGCACCGAAGTTCTCATCATAACCATTATTGCTGATCCACGTAATGGCCTCATCGCTGAAATGCAGTTTAATATTTTTCTCTTCCAACCGCTTCTCAATATTGTGCAACTGAATTTTAGCAATTTGCTCAATATCATCTTTACTCAGCTTATCAAACATACTGATCTCATCAATACGGTTAATAAACTCCGGTCTGAAAGATGCCTTTACCACTTCCATAACCTCGTCTTTGGAGCCGCCACGCATTAAAATATCCGAACCCAAATTAGAAGTCATAATAATGATCGTATTCTTAAAATCTACCGTTCTGCCCTTGCTGTCAGTCAAACGCCCGTCATCAAGGACTTGCAATAAAATATTGAACACATCGGGGTGTGCTTTTTCCACCTCATCAAACAAAATAACCTGATATGGTCTGCGCCTTACAGATTCGGTCAAAGCACCGCCTTCCTCATATCCGACATATCCCGGAGGAGAACCGATTAAACGAGCAACCGCATGCTTTTCCATATATTCTGACATATCGACACGAAACATTGCGTTTTCATCATTAAACAAAAACTCTGCCAAAGCTTTGCTCAACTCTGTCTTGCCCACACCCGTCGGCCCCAAAAACAAAAATGAACCAATCGGTTGCTTATGATCGCTGATACCTGCACGTGAACGGCGGACTGCATTAGCTACTGCACTAATGGCTTCTTTTTGCCCGACCACTCTTTGAGCCAAAAATTCTTCCATCTTCAGCAGTTTATCTTTTTCGCCTTCCAGCATTTTATCAACCGGAATTCCCGTCCACTTTGAAACCACCTCGGCAATTGCCGCATCGGTAACCACGTGTTCGCTGTCTCCCTTTTGCTGTTTGGCCACTTCTTCCAATTCATGGAGTTTTTTCTCCAGCTGTGGAATTTCGCCATATTGCAACTGTCCGGCCTTTTCAAATTGTCCGTTGCGTTGCGCAATAATTACTTCATTTCTGGCTCTGTCCAGTTTCTCTTTAACCTCTGTCAAATCTGCCAACGCCTGCTTACCGGCATTCCATTTTGCCGAAAGTACATTTGCCTTTTCTTCTTCATCGGCAATCTCTTTTTCAATCTCAGTCAAACGTTTTTGAGAATTATCATCTTTTTCTTTTTTCAACGCTTCACGCTCGATTTTGAGTTGCAAAATCTTACGATCAAGACCATCAAGTTCTTCCGGTTTTGAATCAATAGCCATGCGCAACGAGCTTGCCGCTTCATCCATCAAATCGATCGCTTTATCCGGCAAAAATCGATCGCTTATATATCTGTTTGAAAGCGTAACCGCCGCAATCAATGCACTATCAGAAATTCTCACCCCGTGGTGTAGTTCAAACTTTTCCTTAATTCCACGTAAAATAGAGATACTCTCCTCAATCCCCGGCTCAGCCACAAATACCGGTTGGAAACGTCTTGCTAAAGCCGCATCTTTTTCAACATATTTTTTATACTCGGCCAACGTTGTCGCTCCCAAACAGTGTAGCTCACCGCGTGCCAATGCCGGCTTTAATAAATTAGAGGCATCCATTGAGCCTTCATTAGCACCGGCTCCGACAATAGTGTGCATTTCATCAATGAATAATATTATATTTCCTTCGGCTGCTTCTACATCTTTCAACACCGCCTTCAAACGCTCTTCAAACTCACCTCTGAATTTTGCTCCGGCAATCAGAGCTCCCATGTCCAAAGCCAACAGTCTTTTGCCTTTCAGACTTTCCGGCACATCGTTATTAACAATACGCATTGCCAATCCTTCAACAATGGCAGTTTTACCGACACCGGGCTCACCGATTAAAACCGGATTATTCTTGGTACGTCGTGACAACACTTGGATTGTTCTTCTGATCTCTGCATCACGTCCGATAACCGGATCAAGCTTTCCTTCTTTAGCCTTTGCCGTAATATCTATTGCATATTTTTTCAATGCTTCAAAATTGTCTTCTGCACTCTCGCTGTCAGCCAATCGCCCTTGACGATAGTTAGCAATTGCCGTATTTAACTTTTGCGCACTGACACCGCTCGACTTCAAAACTTCACAAGCCTTATTGCCGGCCGTCATTACCAGCGCCTGCAACAATCTTTCAACTGTAACAAATTTATCGTTGGCCTTTGCGGCAATTTGCTCTGCCGCCACCATAACTTCATTAAAATCTTGCGACACAACCGTTTGCACATTGCCCGACACCTGTGCAATTTTAGCTATCTCACTTTCAACACCTTTACGCAAATTTTCAAGGTTGCCTCCGGCATCAACAATCAACTTATCAATTACACCATCATGCGTTGCCAAAATTGCCTGCAACACTTCCAACGCCGTAACATACTGACGTTTGCCGGCTACTGCTGTATCATAAGCTGATTTTATAATTTCTTGCGAACGAGTAGTAAACTTTTCTAAATTCATGGTTATCATCTCCTATTATCTATATAGGAAGTCACAAACCGCAAAGTCAAGTTTCCGCCGCAACAAAAAACGGAGACTTTTTTAGTCTCCGCTTTTCATTACACATTGAACAAGAAATTCATCAAATCTCCGTCCTGCACCACATAATCCTTGCCCTCGGAACGCATTTTTCCGGCCTCTTTACAAGCCTGCTCTCCGCCCAAGTTGACATAATCATCATAAGCAATGGTCTCGGCTCGAATAAAACCTCTTTCAAAATCCGAGTGTATAATTCCGGCACATTGCGGAGCCTTAGACCCTTTCACAAAAGTCCATGCTCTAACCTCTTTCGGACCGGCGGTAAAATACGTTTGTAAACCGAGCAACTCATAACCGGCTTTGATAATTCTTGCCAATCCGGTTTCTTTCAACCCCAGAGTTTCCAAAAATTCTTGTTGTTCTTCTTTGTTATCCAACTGTGCAACTTCAGATTCGATTGCCGCAGAAATAATTACTGCCTTTGCTCCTTCGCTTGCGGCTTTTTTCTCTACAGCTTCTGAAAATTTATTTCCGGTTGCTGCCGAATTTTCATCAACATTGCAAACATACAAAACCGGTTTAGATGTCAAAAGTTGCAACATTTTATACTCTTTGACTGCATCTTTATTGCTGTCATCGGGAGCAGCCGTTCTTGCCGGCTTACCTGATTTCAACGCCTTGATAATCGGCTCCATAACTGCCTGACGAACAATTGATTCTTTATCTCCGCCGCGAGCTTTTTTAACCGTTTGGTCATAGCGTTTTTCCAACGATTCCAAATCAGCAATCATCAACTCTGTTTCTACAATTTCGGCATCACGTATCGGATCAACACTGCCCTCAACATGGGTAATATTGTCATCTTCAAAACAGCGTAACACATGAATTATTGCATCAACCTCACGGATATTGGCCAAAAACTGATTGCCCAGCCCTTCGCCTCTTGATGCTCCTTTTACCAAACCGGCAATATCAACAAATTCCAATTGTGTCGGCACAACGTTCTTGGGTTTTACCAACTCTACCAACTTGTCCAAGCGTTCATCTGGCACAGCAACACGACCGGTATTCGGCTCAATTGTGCAAAAAGGAAAATTCGCCGCCTGCGCTGCTATTGTTTGTGTCAACGCATTAAACAGAGTTGATTTTCCCACATTCGGCAATCCGACAATACCGCAATTAAATCCCATAATTTTCTCCTCTTAAGCCTTCAGCATACCTATTTTATTACTAAACGCACTGATCCCGTCTTTAAGCAAAATACCGATATTATCCGTTACAATTTCAATATTTTGTTCCAGAGCAGCTGCCTCTGTTTTTGAAAATCTCGACAACACGTGGTTAACCACGTCTCCATTGTTACCTTGAGGGTGTCCTACACCGATTCGCACACGATTATACCCGTTTGTAATATGCGCATCTATGCTCTTAATCCCGTTATGTCCGCCTGAACCTCCACCGATCTTGGCCTTAATTTTATTGATATCGAGATCCATATCGTCATGTACAACTACAACATGGTCCGGCAATATTTTATAGAACATTGCCGCCTTAACCACCGAGTTTCCAGACAAATTCATAAATGTTTGCGGTTTAAGCAAATAAACTTTTTCATCATCTATACGACCTTCGGCAATCAGCCCGTCAAACTTGTCGCGCCATGGTCCGAAACCATATTTATCTGCAATGGCATCGACCGTCATAAAACCAACGTTATGACGAGTACCTGCATATTCAACTCCGGGATTACCTAAACCGACAATCAAAAACATTTTATTGCACCGAATTTAAAAATTTTTCGGAGCGAGATACCGAGACAACCGCTCAGAATCTTAACGCCCCGAAACATTTACTACAGACTATTTTCTAAGAAAGTCAACGTGAATTGGCATGTCAGAAACTGGGTGGAACTGTACATCCTGGCAAGTAACTTTGATTTTTTTGCCATCAACGACAATTTCAATGTCAGCATCATAAAAACCAACCATATCCAAAGCTTTTTCAAGCTCAACCGGGTGCAGGCTGATCATAACCGGTTCCTGTTTATTACCATAAATAACGGCAGGAACACGTCCCTCACGACGACATGCTCTAGCTGCCCCCTTACCTGCTTTTTCGCGCTTTTCAGCATTAAATGTAATATCTACCATTTGAATATTCCTTAAAAAATTAACTTGAATTTTCCGACAGACCTCCAGGGGTGCCTGCCGAACAACACCCTTCTATACCCATATTTATTTTTTTTCAAGCACTTTTTAGTTAACAAAAAAGAGAGTGCACCACGGCACTCTCCTTTGTGTTGTCAAATTTCATACAGTATAGCACGACAATGACGCATTTTTGCCGGTATAGTCAAGCACGACCATATCTCTGCAACTGAAACGCCCTTTCTTACTGTCAAAAAACAGTAGGCTTCCGTCATACTTAAGGCTGGCAATCCACACCTGACGCAATTCGTCATAGTATATCAGCCTCGCAACGCAGTCTTTGTTTTTGTACGAACCGTGATTAGCCACTGCTACCGACTTTTCCTTTCCAGGCAAAGCCCAAACAACTGTGCCGACACACATTACCTCGGAAGACAAATCTCCTTCCAAACAGCCGACATTTTTATTCTGGTCTCTGACCAACACGTGATTGTCCTGCACTGCAACAACAACCAACTTACATCCGCACACGCGCAAGCGGATTTTTCTGATTAGCTTTTTTACATTCATATAATAATTATTTTTATGGTGAATAATAAATTTAATGGCTGAACAATATTACCATTATTTTAAGTTGTCAATCAGCTGATTTTAATTATAATCCAAAAAAAGATGCCGCAATGCGGCATCTCTCTAAACGACCATCGTATCCAGCAATTCACGGCAATATGCTCTCAAATCCGGATTTCGCATTAATGTCAGCTTCAGATTCGACTTTGCCAACTCGGCATTTGTCCCGCAATCCAACCGCATTGCATCGCACAAAACACCGGTAAGCTTCATACCTCTTTGCGCCGCCAATCCGGCCGCATCTGCCAAATTAATTTCACCATTAGTTCCTTTTTTAACCTCCGGCAAAATATCCATAATTTCATTTGGCAAAATATAAGGTCCCATACTTGCGTAATTCGATGGCACATCTTCCAACGCCGGTTTTTCAATTTTTCCTTTTGCTCTGACGATTCGTCCCTCTCTTACTGCTCCAATCAGCGCACCATAACGAACCATCTGTTCACGTGGAAACTCCATAATATTCTCGACCATACCACCTTCCTGTTCATAAACATTCAGCAATTGGCGCAAAATTCCCTCACCTCCGTGAGTATTGATATACACGTCATCCGGCCACATTACCACAAAGTCGCGCTTGCCGACAATCTCTTTAGCCATCAAAACTGCATGACCATTTCCCTTAGGCTCTTTTTGTTCGGCAAAACTAAACTTCATTCCCTCCGGAATAATGCTTTCAATCACTTTTAACAAATCAAGCTTGCCTTTTTCACGCAAATGATTTTCAAGCCACGGATAAGGTTTATAATAACCTTCAAACAAGTGTTTACATGATTGATCGCTATATATAAAAACAATCTCTTTTATGCCGATTTCCGCACATGCATCTACTGCATACTGAATAATCGGTATACTGTTCAAAGTCAAAAAACCTTTGTGAAGAACCTTTGTTGCCGGCAGATTGCGAGTTGACAAGCCTGCAACCGGCAGGATGCAGACTTCTGGTTTTCTAAACATAAAACTCTCCTAAAATCTCATTAATCATATAATCGGCAATATAACACCGAAAAAAGCAATTGGACAATATATTTATCCATTATCCCAATGTTTTATCAATCCTCGCTGAAATCAAGCACTCTGTGCCCTTCTTGCTTAATCAGTTCCTCTGTGCGCTCAATATCTTCCAAATTACGCCTGATTGTAACGGTTTTTCCGCCGGCGGTTGCAATGGTTCCGACATTTTCGCTGATTTTTTGTTTTATTTTTTCATCGTCCAGTTTTTTCTGATGAGCTTTTTCCTCTGCCGATATAGTCGCATCAACATAATTGACATATTCATCAATTGAAGTCCTCATCTCTTCAATATTGCCGTCAATCTTGTGGTACGCTTCGGAAAAGCTTGTTGCATATCCGTCAAGCAACGCCGCATCATTAACATTTTTAGCCGCAATATTATCTCTTTCGACTTGGCGTTTTAATGTATCAACTTCAGACATCAGACGATCCAATTTTTGACGAATGGCACGAGCTTTCGGATCCTGTTCTAAAGAATATTTTGCATTAAAAGCTGCCAACCTGTTTCCGAAATCTCCGTTTGCATCCATATATTTTGAATATGCCGCCTGCACTTGTCCGGCTCGCTCTGAAACTTTTCCATAATAATCTTTAATTCTCAGACGAACATCTTGACTGCGTAACACTTTCAAATCTAAGGCTGCCTTTTTAATTCTGTCGGTCAAAACATCATTTCTTGTTTGCAAATCGGCAATCACATCGTCAGTTACTACCGGCACCTTTTTCTTGGCAACAATATCTTTTATTTCCGCATCTATCGAATTTATTTCCTCACCGATTTTGGCATATGCCGCTTGCATTTTTTGGTCTTCAGCTTTGGCGCTGTATGCCTCAAACTCAGGTTTGAGCGATTCATACAACTTGATACGCGATTTTTCGACATATTCTTGTTGCAAGTCCATCAGTGCACGATATTTTTCCACTTTTGCATTTTCAGCGGCTTTTGCCTCAGCAATCATCTCTTTTTCTCTCGCCGCATACATATCAGACAAAGCCGCAACATCAACATCGAGTGAAGGAGCATTAATTGCACCGTCTAACGAAAAATCAAAACCTGCCAATGACTGATTTTCCTTAAATGTAACTTTGAAAGTTGCCGACTGTGTCCAATCGTCTATGCTGCCGTGAGCCGTAGCACCAACACTATATGCTCCTGACTCAAATGATGTATTGTAGATACGATAATTACCGTTATTTACCTCAAAAGATCCCTCCAAACTGTCAAACTGAGTTTCTCCACCGCTCAGATTTTCTTGCATCATCATCTTCATGCCTTCAGTGGTTGCCCGTGCATCCAAATCTGTTTCTATTGCTTCGAGATCCCAGCCTTTTACCAACGGTTTATTTATGACAAAAGTCCCTTTTCCGCTGAATTGCGACATAATATCATCAACCGTAGTCGCTTTAGTATTAAAGGTTACATCAGAGGTAATAACGCCTTTTTTCAGCCCGTAGCTTATGCCGTTCCACTTCTCTCTGTTCAAATCTATATTATACAGACTTAGTTTTCCGCTCAGACTGTTTTTGTCCGGAACATTCAATATAACGTCAGCGCTAACCGTACCTTCACCGTCATCTCCTTTAAATTGTACAATTTTCAAAACTTGTTTATCAAGTTGCATTCCCCACGAGGCGTTTGTTAAAGTCTCCCCATACAAAGATATCTTTCCGGCATTAACCTTAGCCTCGACATTCCAATCTTTCAACCAGTCATAGTTAATATTTGCTTTGCTCAAAACCGGCTTATTCAGGAACGGGGCTTTTTCGCTTTTCGGGCGGAAAGAGCTAACCTCTGCTCCTGCACCTGTATTATAAAAGAAACGTTCCAACTCCAAACTGTTTGCCTTCAGATTCGTTTTTACCTGCCGCATTTTTCCTTCGGTTGAATACAGCAAATCTCCGTTGAAATTATTTGCACCGATATAAGCATCGGCATTTTTCAGTAATACGCCGTTTTTATTTCTTTTTATATCTGTACTGATTTTAAACAATCCGAGCGGATATTCCGGATGATAGCCGATTGAAAAATTATTTAATGTTCGTACAAAATCATTACTGCGTGCATCAAGTTTACCATCGAGTTCAAAACCGTCTTCGTTGCGGTTAATCGCACCTTCGTACGAAAAATCAATATCACCGAATTTTGATGATGACTTCAACATCACGCTTGATAAATTACCGCTGATTACACCTTCCGAACTGAATTTTGATAAATTTTTCAAATTAGCAGACGGAATTTCTATCTTCAGTCTTTCGGTAAAAGCTTTGGTATCTTTAACATCAATATCATAAGTCAAATTTTTGACCTCAGGCTCTCCACCGAAACCCGTAATTGCGCCTTTTGCCGAAAATTGTGCCGAAGCAACTTCACCAAGATTCAACTCCTTAAACACCAGCGCACCTTCTTTTACAGCACCTTCTGCATACAGTTTTTCAAACGGGATCTGTCCCCAAATTCCCGAATTTAATGTTAATCTGAACTGAATGTCTGCATCTTTCAAACCGGCAAGTTTTCCAAAACGATATCGAATTTGCTCATCGATTTTTGCATTTGCAACATCGTCCGGCATATTTTTTATATAATTGTCAAAGTTAATATTGTCCGATTCGGCAATAACAAAATACCTGTTTATGGCTCCTCTTACCAGCCCCAGCTTACCATTAATACCTACCTTATCAACGTTAAACACAAACGGTGCCACTTTAACCGTTTGCGGAGTTCCAGAAATGGTAAATTTTGCCGAAGCTTTCTTATACAGTTGGTTAGACAAAGGCTCGACATCATAGCCTAACCATTTTGCAGTTTTAGCAAAATCGGTTACTTCTGACTCAACATCAAAATTGTAGGTCAAAACTTTTTCAACACCAAACAACTCGCCTTTTGCCTTTATCGTACCATCAAAAGGCATACGCATTGAAAACTTGCGCAACGTAAACACATTGTCTACAAAGTCAACACTCAAATCCAAATCACGAATAACCTGATCTTTATAATACGTTTTAACCGACTTCAAATCGGCAATAACATTGAAATTAAGATCCGGAATATAGTCTTTGCCGTCATATTTTTTCCAAAAATCTTCGGCCACGTTCATCAACGGCACAATATCAAACTCTGCCATATTAAAGGCTACATCAATTCTTCTGCGATCAGAGCCTTCTTCGCCGATTTTTTCCTCCAACCGCGGAATAAGAACATTACCTGCACCGGCGCTTCTGTCATATTTAATCACAACATTTGACAATGTAATTTGGCTTTTATCGCTTTTTAGGGCCAAAGACATAGCCAGTGGATGCTCATAGGTTTCAGGCAAATTAATTTTTTCAAAGGTTGAATTTAAGAATTCCACCGGCTTTTTCGATTCGACGGTGATATTACCGTTTACCGCATCGTTCTTCAACAAAACCGTACCATCAAAACGTACATAGCTTTCCGACTGCGGATGACTGAGCACCGCATTGATTGACGTAGCAAAGCTCTCGGAAAACTTGCCTAAATCCAACGCAAATCCGCCAGGCACACCGTCTTTTACATAACTGCCCTCAATTCGATACGGTCCGAAGATGCTGTCGGCAATTATCTCGGCTTTTATTCCTTCAGCTATAGTATGAAAATCATATTTTTTGCTGATAAAATGGACTTTTGCATCTTCCAACAATACACTGCCGAAAGACACATCAACATCTTTTATGGCAAAATCTTCATTGTTAATTTTGTTTGATTCCCAGTTCAAATGGCCGTCATCAGACAATTCCACAAAAATTTCCGGACTGACAATCGTCATTTTGTCAACATTAAAACGTCCTCTGATCAGCGAGTTAAGCGACAATTGAGCCACTAACTTTTTGACCTTTGCCAATGTCATTTTTTGACCATCAGCACCGTCATTATACATTTTTATATCACTTGCTTCCAAATACGGAGAGGGGAACAAATTCAAACTTACTGCCCCGTCAAACGACACCTGTTTTCCGGTAGCATCAGAAAATTGCTTTGCAATAACCGCCTTGTGTTGGTTCCAATCAATCATATTCAAATAAATAGTTATACCGCCCAATGCCAGTACAATCAAAACCAACAAACCCAGAATTATTTTCTTCAACATGTTTACCTTCTTTATCCGCTATCGGAATACAAAAACAAAAAATATCTTTACTAAATATTCAACACCAGCATATTATATATAGCATATTGATTAATAAAACACTTAAGGTCAAGTCATAACATGAAAAATATTCAACAACTTTTCAAAATTGCCGAAACCTCAATGCAAAACGCCTATGCGCCCTATTCAAAGTTCAGGGTCGGAGCTGCCGTTTTGGCTGACAATCAAAAAATATATGGCGGTTGCAATACCGAAAACATTTCTTACCCCTGCGGCACCTGTGCCGAAGCCGGAGCCATTGCCGCCATGGTTGCCGACGGCGGACGCATAATCAAACAAATTTTGATTGTTTCTGACGGCAAAAGCATGATTACACCATGCGGAGCCTGCCTGCAAAGGATAAAAGAATTTTCTGATGTGAATACGGAAATCATCTTAACCGATGCCGATCGAAAATTCCATCACTACCATATATCTGATCTTTTGCCTCAAGCATTTAAGGAATTTTAGGCATGATTAATATCAAAAATTTTAAGGAGCTTTTACAAGACCGTCACCCTCATTCCGCCATTATTTTAGGTTCCGGATTGGGAGCTGTTGCCGATAGCATTAAAAATCCGCTCATTATCAAATATTCTGATATTGAAGGCTTTCCCACCAGCACCGTCCCCGGGCACAAAGGACAAATGGTCATTGGCACCATGGGCAAACATGAAGTCTTGTGCATGCAAGGGCGCTTTCATCTATACGAGGGATACCAACCCATAATTATCAGAGACATGATTTGCTCATTAAAACAGATTGGTATTGAACGACTGGTTATTACCAATGCCGCGGGTTCCCTCAATCCTGATTTTCATCCCGGTGAAATAATGCTTATTTCCGATCTTATCAACTTTTCCGGGCTTAATCCTCTGGTCGGTCCCAATGACAACGAACTCGGTCCTCGTTTTGTAGATATGAGCTCAGCCAACGACCTTGAAATACGCAACCAATTTAAGCAGATTGCCCAAAAACTCAAAATAACCGTACACGAGGGCACATACCTGATGGTTACCGGTCCCAATTTTGAAACCCCTGCCGAGATTAAAGCTTTTCGTGTACTTGGAGCCGATGCGGTAGGAATGTCCACCATCCCCGAAATTATTGCCGCAGCTTACTGTGGCATCAGAACCGTAGCCATGTCCGTTATTACCAATTTTGGCGCCGGCATGCAAAAAGAAAAACTCAGTCACGAACAAACCCTTGAGTGTGCCGCCAAAGGCGCTGCAAGCCTTACAAAACTTATAAAAGCTTATTTTTCGGAGGTATAATATGCGTGATTTTGAACTTGCTAAACAACTTATTTCCAACCTTGACCTAACGGCGCTCAACAAAAATGATACCGACGATACCGTCATCAACCTCTGTAAAAAAGCTATAACCGCCGACCATAACGTTGCCGCAGTTTGTATTTGGCCAAAATTTGTGCATATTGCCGCCAAATTTCTCAAAGAAAGCAATGTTTCCGTTGCCACGGTTGTCAACTTCCCACACGGAGACATCAAAACCGAACCGGTCGCCTCCGAGATAAAAAAATCTTTGTCCTCCGGTGCTGATGAGATTGATGCCGTTTTTCCTTACAAAGCATTTTTAGACGGCGACATCGATTCTTGTCGCAACTTTATTGATACCGTCAGCCGATTAACCAAGAACGTAACCCTCAAAATCATTCTTGAAAGCGGCGCTTTTCCGCATGTTCGCCAACTGCGTGATGCCTGCAATCTTTGCCTTGAATACGACATAGATTTTCTCAAAACTTCTACCGGAAAAACCGAAATTTCCGCCACTCCTGAAGCCGCCAATGTCATTCTTGAAACCATTAAATCAAGCAAGCGTGAGGTTGGTTTTAAGGCAAGCGGCGGCATAAAAACTTTCGAACAGGCACGCCAATATTTTGCCTTGGCTCAAACCATTATGGGAGCCAAATGGCCGCTTGACATCAGACATTTTCGCATCGGTGCCAGCTCGCTTTTAGATGACTTAAACAAAACCATAAACAAAGGAAAATAATCCATGTTACCTCAAGAGCTAATTCGCAAAAAACGTGATCGCCACCCTTTGACTTCTGAAGAAATCAGTTTTTTTGTTCAAGGCGTTACCGACGGCACCATTGCTGACAGCCAAATCGGGGCCATGACTATGGCTATATTACTGAACGGCATGACCAAAGATGAAATAACTTCTCTCACTCTCAACATGCGTGATTCCGGCGACACTCTCAAATGGCGTGGTCTCAACGGACCTGTTGTTGACAAACATTCAACCGGTGGTGTCGGCGATAAAATCAGCCTTATTTTAGCCCCCATGTTAGCCTCTTGCGGTGCTTATGTTCCCATGATTTCCGGACGTGGTCTGGGACATACCGGCGGCACTCTTGATAAATTTGACTCTGTGCCCGGCTATCAAACCTGTCCTGACAATGATTTATTTGTAAAAACCGTCAAAAAAGTCGGTTGTGCAATCATCGGGCAGACCGGCAACCTTGCTCCGGCCGACAAAAAGATTTATGCCATTCGTGATGTCTGCGGCACTGTAGAATCAATCCCCTTGATTACCGCCTCCATTCTTTCCAAAAAACTTGCCGCCGGACTTGAGCATCTTGTTATGGACTTAAAATGCGGCAACGGAGCTTTTATGAGCAACCTCAAAGATGCCCGCGCCTTAGCTCGTTCCATAGTCGATGTTGCCAACGCTGCCGGCACCGGCACCAAAGCCGTTTTGACCGACATGAACCAAGTTTTGGGCACCACGGTCGGCAATGCGGTTGAGGTTCAGGAATCAGTGGATTACCTTAAAAACATCAACGTTGACCCCCGTTTGCACGAAATCAACATGACCCTATGTTCCGAACTTTTAGTACAGTCAAAACTCTTCAAATCATCTGATGCCGCCCGCAAACAACTGCAAAAAAGCATTGATTCCGGAGCTGCTCTCGAAATTTTTGCCCGTATGATATCATCCCTCGGCGGACCAAAAGACTTTGTAGAAAAACCCGAAAAATATCTGCCTCAAAGCCGACTCAAACTTCCGGTTTTTGCTTCCCGAGCCGGATACGTTTCAAGCATGAACACACGCAACATCGGGCTTGCTGTCATTGAGCTCAAGGGCGGACGCACACGTCCCGACCAAAAAATTGACCACACCACCGGCTTTAGCGGTTTTTGTCAGATTGGTGACTTTGTAGACCCTCAAACCCCGCTTGCTTACATTCATGCCAACACCGAAGCAGAATATCAAAAAGCCGCGGATCTTTTGCGCTCCAACATTACTGTTTCTGAGCAAAAACCCCGCAAAACCAAAACTGTTTTTGAGGTAATCGAATAATGCCGCACATATACAATGCCCCCAATCTTCCTTCGATAAAACACGCCTTTTTCGGGCGCACCGGCGGCTATTCCAAGGGCATTTATGACAGCCTCAATTTCAACTATCGGGGTTCTGACAGCCCCGACAATCTCAAGCGCAATCTCGATGTTGTCGGCGCTTATTACGGACTTTCCGGCAACAGAATTGTCCGCCTAAAACAGGCACATACCTCGGTTGCCGTTTACCTTGACCACCCGTCTCAATATCAAATTGAGGCCGACGGCGTTGTTACCGACAAACCGAACATCATTTTAGGAATAACTACCGCCGACTGCATACCTGTTTTGCTGGCTGACTACCGACACGGCATAATCGGTGCCGCTCATGCCGGTTGGCGCGGAGCCTTGGGCGGAGTAATTGAAAACACCGTCAAAATAATGCTTGAACACGGAGCCGAGCTCAAAGACATTGCTGCCGCAACCGGCCCCTGTTTGCAAAAACAAAATTTTGAAACCCATGATGACATGCGCGACTTATTTATCGCTCAGTCATCTGATAATGCTCAATTTTTTGAGCCTATTGGAGCCGGAAAATATCTCTGCGATTTGGAACAATACGTCAAACATCGTCTTAAACTTCTCGGCATAACCGACATTTCGCTGTCCGGCGTAGATACCTATTCTGACGACAAGCACTATTTCAGCTATCGTCGTTTTTGCCACCTAAACCTCATCAAACAACCGGGAGATTTTGGAATTGAACTATCCACCATTTGTCTGTAATGCCGCTCCGTTAAAACACTTTAATGAGCGCAAACACCCGATCGAAATGCTCGTCATTCACTCCATGGCGCACAATGCCGCTGAAGGCATTGCCCGACTTGACGAACTGGAGCTGAGTTCCCACTACATCATTGATTTTGATGGCACAATTTGGCAATGTGTTTCTGAAAACAAACGCGCCTGGCACGCCGGTGTGAGCTCATGGCGTGGACTTGACGACCTCAATTCCCGCTCAATCGGCATTGAAGTCTGCCATCGCACACTCGGTCAAAGCGCTTTCAACAAACGCCAAATAAAATCCCTGATTTTACTCTGCCGAGAAATCATTGACCGCTGGCATATTGCCCCTGACATGGTTGTCGGACACTCCGACATTGCCCCCACCCGAAAACCTGACCCCGGCAAAGCCTTTCCTTGGCAAGAGCTTGCCGCCAACAACATCGGCATTTGGTACGGTAGCCGCTTTGCTGAAGAAAACGACATTTCCAAAATGTTATCTTTCATCGGTTATGATGTCTCCAATATTGAAGCCGCCGCTTATGCTTTTTGTCGCCGTTTTTTGCCCAACAAGGTCTCGACCATGGCAGTGTGCAAACTTCTTGACCGTCCCTATCCCGAAAAAGCCTTGCAAATCCTTGATGATCGGCAATTTATCGGTGCTTTACAAAACATTTACGCCCAGTATAATTTGTTCAAAAAGTAGCAAACAAACGGCACCCGCATAATAAAATTAAAAAACTACCGAATCTGCCCCTTTCAGAGCAAAAACGACTCGGAAAAGCCCGTTTTGTTTGTTAAAAAACAACCACATACCTCGCAAACCCTTAAAATTCCTAGGAATTAAACACTTTTTAATTCTTTAAAAGTATGGTATACTACAGCTATAGGGTATAGACCTTTTGCCATGGGAGGTTGCCATGAAAAACATGTATTTATTATCCGCTTTGCTCGCCGGCACATTTTTGAGCTCATCAGCTCTTTCATTTTGTATTTAACGAAATCACCGATATGGCAGGTAAAACCGCCACTCAAGCCCCATCATGGGACAATACCGGAACTTTTCAGATTGTAAATTATGATACCATCAATCCTCCACGCATTTTTGGCTATACTTACACGGCACCGGACGGATACGACCGCTTCATTGGCACTACATATAGTGATTATGCTCCCCTAGAAAATAACGTTACATTTTATGATTCAGAATTCACCATGCCTCCTCATTCTGCCTCATATGACATTACCGGAGATTTTATCGATAGCGCCTTTATAGTTAACGGTATCAAAACTAACATTACCGGCAATTTTGTAGGCAACAATACTGTTCTTAGAAACCTCAATCAAGGCTCCGACCAAATTTCATCACTCGGCAACATCAATGCCAACTTTATCGGCACTCGGGGTGTTTTCAACATTATTGAGGCCGAAGACCGCGCCAGCGGCTATGTTGCTGAAATCAAAAGCATTAACTCCAAGTTAGTTGCCGGAAACCTCACCAATGGTTTTCTTATCAACTATAACGGCACTGTCGGCGATATCAATGTTGAAACCGCTATTAACAACGCTGGCTTTACCGATTTTTTACCTATTAGCGGCTCTATAACCCGCAAAAACACAATTGACTCTGATTACATTGCAGAGTATACCGCTCCAACTATTCAACGAGCACGAACAGATTCTCAAACTATAGGAGGATATATAACCAATATAGGAACGGCTGATTTTTATTATACACCTCAATATGAGTATGTAGTTCCGACACCCAAAAAAGCTGCAGCTGCTGAAACTTATATAGGTAGCAATGATGGTCGCATTTCCAACCCCGAAAAATATTCTGCTCAAATCGGCAACATTACAGGCGACATCATCGGCAATATGTCGCTCGGCTACCAATCTGCCGGCGGTGCAATTTATAACGAATACGGACAAATCGGTGATATCAGTGCTGATTTCCTCGGCAACTCCGCCCGATTTTTTGATCCTTATACAAAAATTGACAATTCCGAAATAGAACGTCCCCGAGAAATAGTTACTCCTTCTCCAAGACAATACGGTGGCGCCATTGCTAACGGAAACGGCAAAATCGGCACTATTACCGGAAACTTCAAAGACAACTTTGCCGAAGGCCCGGGCATTGCTTTGGGTGGCGCCATCTATAATGATGCACGCATCAGAGCCCGCGGTCTAAAATTCACATTTGACGACAGCGAAGAAGTTGAACTTGAAGGTTGGCTGGATGAAACTATCTATGCTGAACCGATGAACATTGAGGGCTCCAATTTTGAGAACAACTATGCCAAAGGTACCAAAAGTGCTATGGGTGGTGCCATCTATAACGGGCTTACCCTTTATGGTTCTTATCAGACACGAAACATTTCTTCTTCTTTTGAACCATACACAAAATCTGTTGACGAAAACAGTGCCGGCTATCAAGATGCCTTAGACTGGCTGGCTGAAAACGAATACACTGTTATCAGTCAAGATGAAATGACCAAAAACTTACTTGATCGCTCAGCCCTTACTTTGACTAACACCAACTTTATCAATAACCACGCAGATTCCGAAGAAGGTACAGCCCTGGGCGGTGCAATCTACTCTGAACGTAATGTCAACGTTATTGCCAAAGACGGCAAGACTTCACTGTTTTCCGGCAATACTGCCAATGGCGAGAGCAACGCCATCTACATGGCTGCTCCGATTATTGATATTCGCTCCAATGATGAATACATCGACCCTAGAGAGTTAGAAAGCTCACAACCGATAATAAATGCTTCACAATCTGAATCTATTATCGTCGATCCTATTGTTATCGAACGCCAAAAAGACTATCTGCCCAACCTCAACCTAACTGCGGTCAGCAACGGTGTAATTCAGTTTGATGATGCTATTGACGGCGACGGATACAATATCAACGTTTCGGGCGACGGTACCGGCGTTGTCAAGTTCAACAACTTGGTCAAAAACGTTACCAACTTTACTTTGGGAGCAAATTCTATCACCCACTTGGGCTTGAACTCTAAAGTTTAT
>CACWLK010000005.1 GCA_902761715.1 uncultured Rhodospirillales bacterium
AGCCAAATTGATCCACCCGATTGCTATGGAAGAAGGCTTGCGCTTTGCTATCCGTGAAGGTGGTCACACCGTAGGTGCCGGCGTTGTATCTAAGATTTTGAAATAAGATACAACTCCTATCTTAAAACAACAAAAACCGCTCTGTAAAAAGAGCGGTTTTTTGTTATAATTTTTTCTTGAAAACAATCAAACTTGTGCTATTGTGCGGCTAATTCAAAAACATATTTAGCTGAAAGACATTAAAATGGAGCTTAGAAATATAGCCATTATTGCTCACGTTGACCACGGCAAAACCACGCTTGTCGACGGGCTCTTAAAACAAAGCGGAACTTTTCGCGACAACCAAAAAGTTGAAACTTGCGCTATGGACTCAAACGAACTTGAGCGTGAAAGAGGTATTACCATTCTGTCAAAATGCACCTCTGTTGAGTGGAAAGGTGTTCGTATCAATATTGTTGACACCCCCGGACACGCCGATTTTGGTGGTGAGGTTGAGCGCATTCTTTCTATGGTTGACGGCGTAATTTTGTTGGTTGACAGCTCCGAAGGTCCTATGCCTCAAACCAAATTTGTACTTGGCAAAGCCTTAAAAGTCGGACTTAAGCCGATTGTTGTCATCAACAAAGCCGACAAACCTGACGCTCGTGTTGACGATGTCTTAAATGAGGTTTTCGACCTATTTGTCAGCCTCAACGCCACTGATGAACAACTCGATTTTCCGGTTCTTTATGCTTCCGGACGCAACGGCTGGGCAGTCAAAGATTTAAGCGAAGAAAAGAAAGATTTGAGCGTTCTTTTTGATCTTATTTTATCAAAAGTTCCTGCTCCTTTGTGCTACCCTGACAAACCTTTTTCAATGTTAGCCACAACTCTTGAAGCCGACAAATTCATCGGTCGCATGCTCACCGGAAAAATCTATTCCGGTAGCGTCAAAGCTGGTGATACCGTAAAAGTTTTGACTCACGGTAACAAAGAGGTTGAACGCTTTCGTATTACCAAAATCATGGCTTATCGTGGTCTTACCCGTCAAAGTCTTGATGAAGCTTTTGCCGGAGACATTGTCGCCATTGCCGGTGTTGCCAAAGGCACTGTTGCCGACACTTTGTGCGATTTTTCCGTAACCGAAGCCATTGAGGCTCAACCTATTGATCCCCCGACATTGGTAATGACTTTTTCGGTTAACGATTCGCCGATTGCCGGACGTGAAGGCGACAAAGTTACATCTCGTGTTATTGCCGAGCGCTTGCAAAAAGAGGCCGAAGGCAACATTGCGCTCAAGATTAGCGCTACCGCCAACTCTGATGCATTCGAGGTTGCCGGACGAGGAGAACTGCAACTTGGTGTTTTGATTGAAACCATGCGTCGTGAGGGTTTTGAGCTCTCGATTTCTCGTCCTCGCGTTGTATTCCATAAAGACGAAAACGGTCAAATCACCGAGCCGGTTGATGAGGTTGTTGTCGATGTAGATGAAGAATTTTCCGGCACCGTTGTTGAAAAAATGGGAGTTCGTCGTGCTGAACTTATCGAAATGATACCTGCTCAAGCCGGTAACAAAGTTCGTCTTATCTTTCATGCCCCAACCCGTGGCTTAATCGGCTACCACTCCGAATTTTTGACAGACACCCACGGCACCGGCGTAATGAACCGCAGTTTTTATGAGTATGAACCCTACAAGGGCGAAATTGAAGGTCGTCGCAACGGTGTTTTAATTTCAAGCGAAAACGGAACGGCAATTGCCTACTCTTTGTGGAAACTTGAAGACCGTGGTCCGATGTTTATTGACCCGAATGTTCCTGTTTATGTCGGTATGATTATCGGTGAACACACCAAACCCAACGATATTGAGGTCAACCCCTGCCGCTCTAAACAGCTTACCAATATTCGTGCTGCCGGAAAAGACGAAGCCATCAGCTTAACTCCTCCTCGTCGCATGAGTTTGGAAGAAGGTCTGTCTTATATTCAAGACGATGAGCTTCTTGAGGTTACCCCTAAGACCATTCGTCTGCGCAAGCGCATTTTGGATCCGATTCAACGCAAGCGCTCATCAATAAAAGTTGAATAATTCAAAAACCGGAGTCAAAACTCCGGTTTTTTATTGCCTAACACCTTTAAATATCGTATTTTTTAGTAAGTTTTAATTTTGCTTGAGAAAAACAATGCGAAACAACAATCGAGAAAACAACCAACTTCGAAACATTGAATTGATTCCCGGTTTTAACCCCTATGCGGAAGGTTCTTGCTTGGTTAAATACGGAAATACTCACGTTATTTGCACCGCCAGCGTTGAAGAAAAAGTCCCTAACTGGCTCAAAGGTCAAAACCGTGGCTGGATTACTGCCGAATACGGAATGTTGCCACGTGCCAACCGCCAACGCACTCCTCGAGAACTCAAACAACCGTCAGGACGCACTCATGAAATCCAACGTCTTATCGGTCGTTCATTGCGAGCTGTTGTCGACCTTGAACAATTAAAAGATATTTCTATTTGCGTTGACTGCGACGTAATCCAAGCCGACGGCGGCACCAGAGTTGCCTCAATCACCGGCGGATTCGTTGCTTTATATCAAGCAATCCAATATTTACTTAAAGACAAAAAAATTAAGAAAAACCCGATTAAAGAATTTGTCGCCGCCGTATCTTGTGATATTTTCCACGGTAGCAAAATTATTGATGTTGACTATGACGAAGACTCAAACGCTCAGGTTGACATGAACTTTGTTTTAACCGAAAGCGGAAGGATTGTTGAAATCCAAGGAACGGCCGAAGAAGATCCCTTTGAAGAAGCTGAATTCGGCGAATTGATGAAACTGGCCAAAGATGGTATCAAACAACTTATTGCCAAACAAAAAGAGGTATTGGGAGTAAAATAAATGAAGATAGACAAACTTGTTGTAGCCAGCCATAACGCAGGAAAAATAAACGAAATAAAATCTCTGCTTGCTCCTTTCAAAATAGAGGTGCAGTCTGCCGCAGATTTACATCTTTCCGATGTTGAAGAAACCGGCAAAACTTTTGAGGAAAACGCCAAACTCAAGGCCAACACCATAAGCTTAAAATGCGGGCTTCCATGTCTGGCCGACGATTCGGGATTATGTGTTGATGCATTAGGCGGTCGCCCCGGAGTATATTCCGCCCGCTACGCTCCCAACCGCGACTTTAACGAGGGCATGAAAATGTTGCTTAAAGAAATCAGCGATTCCGGATCAAAAAATCGCAAAGCTCATTTTTCATGTTTCTTGGCCTTAGCATATCCCAACAAAAAAACCAAAATTTTTGAGGGTCGTGTAAATGGTACCATCGCCGAAAAACCTCATGGCAAAGGCGGTTTCGGTTATGACCCGATTTTTATTCCTGAAGGATATGACAAGACTTTTGCCGAACTCGGCGATGATATAAAAAACAAAATTTCACACCGCAGCCGTGCTCTCGAAAAACTCATAAAAGAACTCGAATAAGGAAAATGCTTTGCCACACGTCTACAACATTCCTCTAAGTTGCTCGCTGGTTGATGTTTTAGCATCTCACTTGCTGAAAAAGTATGCCGACAACTTGCTTGAATTAACAGACGTAACTGTCCTTTTACCCAACCGCCGAGCCGTAAGAGAATTGCGCAATGCTTTCATCAGCTTGCACGGAATGAACGCCACTCTGCTCCCGCAAATTTTGCCTCTGGGCAATGTTGATGAAGACGGATTTTTCTTTTCCGGCAACGATATTGATATCCCGAGCGCCGTTTCTTCCACCGAGCGTTTAATGATTTTCATCAGGCTGATTACTGCTCGTCCCGATGACTTTAAACTTGAGCATCTTTCTTTTGCTCAGGCTTGCTATTTGGCTCGTGAACTTGCATCTCTGGTTGATATGGTCAACAACGAACAGCTCGACTTTGCCAAACTTCAAAACCTTGTTCCTGAGGAATACGCTGCTCACTGGCAAAACACCTTGGATTTCTTAAAAATCATCACTGCTTATTTTCCGCAGATTCTGCAAGAGCGTGGCCTGATTGATATTGCTGAATACAACAATCTTCTGCTCAAACAACAAAATCAAATCTGGCAAAAAAACACCCCTCAAAAAGAAATTATCATCGCCGGCACAACTGCCACTTTTCCGGCAATGAAAGAAGTTGTAAAAACCGTTGCCGAAATGCCGAACGGCTCGGTATGGCTATCGGGAATAGATAAGTATCTTGACGATTCCTCGTGGAACATGATTGACGAAACACACCCTCAGTTTGAACTCAAACAACTCCTTGATTTCTTAAACCTGTCCCGCTCCGAAATTCCAGATATTGGTACCCCGACAAATACCTTGCGTGAAAAACTTTTTTCTGAGGTTATGCGCCCTGCCGATTCCACCGACAATTGGAGAAAATTAACTCCTGATAATCTTAATCCTTCAGCGCTTGACGGGCTGAAAATCATAAACTGTCGTGATTCTCGTGAAGAAGCTATGGTGATAGCCTCAATCATGCGCCAAAACCTCGAAACCCCTGAAAAAACCACCGCCTTGATTACCGAAGACCGCAACTTAGCACGCCGTGTTTCAAACGAGCTGCTGCGTTGGAACATCAAAGCTGACGATTCTGCTGGTATTCCTCTGTCACAAACTCCGCAGGGAATATTTTTACGCTTAATTGCGGCCGTATGCGAACAGGATTTTTCGCCTCTTCCTTTGCTTTGTCTTTATAAACATCCTTTAGCTTGTTTTGGGCAATCATCTTCACAGATTCGTGCAAAAATTCGTGATTATGAAAAAAATATTCTCCGCAACCGCAAAGAGCGTAACTCTGACGGTTCTGATTTTATTAATACCCAAAAACAAATTTTTGCTGAGTTTTACAATCTGATTTCTCAGCCACAAGCTTCTTTCAAAGAGCTTTTAACTGCACATATAAAACTGGCTGAACTGATTGCATCTCGCCCCGATAAAAACGGAGCGGAAATTTTATGGTCTGGCGAAAACGGAGAAGCCGCCGCCACCTTGATTACTGGTTTAATTGAATCTGCCGAAACTCTCGGCAACATACCCAACGGACAATATCTCGAGCTGTTTGAGGCAATGCTTGCCGGAACAATGGTGCGTAGTAAATATGGCTCTCATCCCCGTTTGCGAATTCTCGGTCCGATTGAGGCGCGCTTATGCACTTTTGACTGCATAATAATCAGCAGTTTAAACGAAGGAACAATGCCGGCAAATTCATCGTCAGGAGCGTGGCTTTCTCGCCCGATGAAAAAAGACTTTGGCTTTCCTCTTCCGGAAAAAGCCATCGGTGTCCTTGCTCACGACTTTTGCGAAATGGCTTGCGGAAAAGAAGTTTTTCTTACTCGTGCCGAAAGGGTTGACGGCGCTCCAACAGTAAAATCACGTTGGCTCATGCGTCTTGAAACTGTTCTTAATGCTCTTTCTATTGATATTTCCACTCTTTCTTGCAATCAATATTTGCACTGGATAAAAAAACTTGAGCGCACCGACACCATAACACCAATAGCCTCTCCCTGTCCCAAACCACCTCTCGAGGCACGCCCTCGTGAACTTTGGGCAAACGATATTGAGCGGCTTCTTTATGACCCTTACACCATATTTGCCTCCAAAATTTTGCGGCTGCGTAAAACTGAAGATATTAATCCCGACCCTGATGCAATTGACATTGGCATAATCACTCACGCCATTCTTGAAAAATTTTATCTTCAGTACCCTGAAGATCTTCCTCAAGATATGGGGCAAAAATTACAAAAACTTGCTTCCGACGAGCTTGATAAACATAATATTGACAGCGAAATACGAGCTTTTTGGTGGCCCAAAATGCTCAAAACCATTGACTGGATTATTGCAACCGAGAAGAACTATCGTTCCGACATTCGCCACACATATTGTGAAATAAGCGGCAAAATAACCTTTGATGCTCCAGCCGGACCTTTTACAATTGGTGCACGTAGTGATCGCATTGACCAAACTAAAGACGGTTCTCTCAATATTATCGACTACAAAACCGGCTCTGCTCATAGCTTAAAACAAATTGTCGCCGGTTATGCTCCTCAACTGCCTATAGAAGGTATTATCGCCTTAAACGGCGGCTATCCTGATATTCCTGCCGCTCCGGTAAAAAGCCTTTCTTATTGGAGATTAAACAAAGAAACGGTTACCGCAGAAAAAGACATTGAAAACGTATTATCGGATAACTTTGAAAAAATAAAACAGCTGATTGTTATGTTCGACAACCCTGAAAACGGGTATTATACCAAACCCGATCCCAAACATACATTAACCCATTCCGACTATCAGCACTTATCACGCATCAACGAGTGGGAGGTAAACGACAATGACAAATAGCAACGACATTTTATCTCTCCGCAAACAGCTCGGACTAATTGCAACTGCCCAACAGCGACAAGCCGCTGATCCTAAAAAATCTGTTTGGGTTGGAGCTTCTGCCGGCACCGGAAAAACTAAGGTTTTATCCGACCGTGTTTTGCGGTTACTACTTTCCGGTGTTAATCCGTCAAAAATTCTTTGTCTTACATACACCAAAGCCGCCGCTGTTGAAATGAGCTCTCGTGTTGCTGAACGACTGGCCAAATGGGCGGTTATCTCCGAAGATGAACTCGAAAAAGAGTTATTATCCCTTTTTGGTCAACTACCCGCAGAACATACAAAATCATCACATCTGAAATCACGTGCTCGCCAACTTTTTGCCACTTTGCTTGATGTTCCCGGCGGCATAAAAATTCAGACCATTCACAGCTTTTGTCAGGAAATCCTCAAACGTTTTCCGCTTGAAGCCGGAATATCTCCATATTTTGACATTATGGACGACCGCAATGCTGTTGAAGCAATTAACGAAGTAAAATCAAAACTTTTCCAAACCGCCGGCTTACATCCCGACAGCGAACTTGCTTTGGCAATAGATTATCTGACATTTAATGTCAACGAAAGCGGATTTTCAGACATTATCAATTCCATCATAAACAATCGAGGAAAAATCAATCGTGCTATTGCTAAACACGGCGGCAAAGAAAATTTGATATTTTCTGTTTCTCAAAAATTAAACATCCCCGACAATTTGACTGAAGAACAGGTTATTACCGACTTTTTTGACAATACGCCTATCGACGACCTACGCCGTTTGGCATCTTCCGGCATGGATTCTCTCTGTCCTTGGATAGACGGGCAAAATTTCGGCTCGCTTGATTATGATACTTACTCACACCTCTTTCTTACTTCAAAAAACGAGATTCGCAGTCCATCTAAACTGGCTTTTTTGAAAAAAGATCCAACCTTGAAACAAATATTTGATGATGAAGCAAATCGCTGCCTTGACTTGTTTCAAAAATTGAAATCCTTAAAAATTTATCTTTCGACCAAAGCTGTTCTTCAAATCGCTTCAGCGCTGCTTGATGGTTATAATGAATTCAAGCAAAAACATGCCCGACTTGACTACGATGACATGATCTTGCTCACCCGCAACCTGCTTGAAAATAAAGATGCTGCAAGATGGGTTTTATTCAAGCTTGATGGTGGCATTGATAATATTTTGATTGATGAAGCCCAAGATACCTCTCCTGATCAATGGGCGATTGTTCAATCAATAAGCGATGAATTTTTTGCCGGTCTCGGAAGCTCTGAAAACACTCGCACCATTTTTGCGGTCGGCGATCGTAAGCAATCAATTTATAGTTTTCAGGGTGCTGATCCCGATAAATTTGATGAAATGCGTGACCACTTCAGCGCATTAGCCCCTGATTTTGAAAAAATAAATCTCGAAATTTCTTTCCGCTCCGCGCCGGCGATTCTTGAAGCTGTAAACCAACTGTTTGATAACGAACAAATTTCAAAAGGAGTTGCCTCCGACGGAGAAAACATTCACCACCGTGCTTTTCGCGAGGGCGAAAGCGGAGAAGTCGAGTTTTGGGAAATGATTGAGCCTGACGATACCAAACAAGATGACAAATGGCACCTGCCCGACCACCGTATACACACGGTTTCAACATCATCACAAATGGCCAAAATGATTGCCTCAAAAATTCATTCCATGGTGGCTGGCGGAGAAATTCTCAAGTCAAAAAATCGCCCTTTGCAATACGGAGATTTTTTGGTTTTGGTTCGCAGTCGCGATAGTTTTTGTGAAGAGCTGATTCGTGAGTGTAAAAACCTCAATATTAACGTTTCCGGCATTGACCGTATTCACCTTATGGAACAAATTGCCGTACAGGATATGATCAGCCTCGGCAAATTTTTGCTTTTGCCTGATGATGATTTAAGCCTTGCCGAACTGCTCAAATCTCCCTTGTTCGGACTCAATGATGACGATTTGTTCAAACTCTGTTACCACCGCAAGGGTACGCTTTGGAACAGTCTGCTCACCTCGCCGGAATTTTCTGATATTGCCGAACAACTCAAACAACTTTTCAACTGTGTTGACTATATGCGCCCGTTTGAACTTTATAACTTTGTTTTAGGCAAAATGGACGGACGTAAAAAATATTATCAACGCATGGGACCTGAAGCAGAAGACGGACTTGATGAATTTATAAATTTGAGTCTTTCTTTTGAAGCCGACCATATTCCTACCCTACAAAATTTTATCGAATGGATTTTGGCTGACGATGTCGAAATAAAACGTGAAATGGAAAGCGGAAAAAACAACATGGTGCGCCTGATGACCGTTCACGGATCCAAGGGTCTGCAAGCTCCCATTGTTATTCTTCCCGACACCACCAGAGTACCAAATTGCAACCGTGAAGCCGGAATTTTATGGGATAATGACATTTTTCTTTACCCGACACAAGCCTCGGATTTTAACGATTATTGCGACAAACTGAACGAAAAACAAAAAATCAAAATGCTCGAAGAATATCGTCGCCTCATGTATGTTGCGGTAACCAGAGCTGAAGACCGTATGATTTTTTGCGGATTCCGCAAAAAAGTCAAAGCACCGGAAACCTCATGGTACAGTATGTTTAAAAACAGTTTTACCAAAATTGCCTCTCTTGATGAAAAAAACAATGTTTGGACTTACCGCAACGACCAGCTCATAAATATTGAAAAAGCCAAGCAGCATTCTGTCGCAACTTTTGACGACACATTGCCCGAGTTTTTATTAACGCCGGCTGAAACCGAAAAACCATTATCCAAACCGCTTTCACCATCAAAACCCGAGGACGAGCCTGCACCATTGTCTCCGCTTGTAGTAAACAACGATTCCGTGCTCTACAAACGCGGCTCTCTAATTCACAAACTATTGCAATTTTTACCGGATATTCCGCCTGAACAGCATTCTGAAATAATCCGTAATTTCTTAAAAAACAAAGCTCCGGAACTCTCAAAACAAAACCGCGAAAAAATTTGCGACGAAATATCCGCCCTACTTAACAACCCAGATTTCAACTCTGTCTTTGGTCCCAACTCCAAAGCCGAAGTTCCGATTATGGGAGAAGTTGGAGGCAAAATCATCTCCGGCCAAATTGACCGATTGGTAATTGAACAAAATCAAATTATCGTTGTTGATTACAAAACTAACCGCAATCCGGCACACACAATCGACGAAGTGCCTGATGTTTATCGTTCACAGCTGGGTGCATATAAAGCCCTTTTACAAAAAATTTATCCACAGAAAAACATCAAAACTTTCATTTTGTGGACTAACAACGCAAATATGATGCAAATTTGATAAAATAATATTGTTTTTAGCAAATTAACCTTTAATATAATTAAACAAATAACTATATAATTACCGACATTAGCACAATCGAAAGGAAAAACTATGTTAGCAATTAACGATGCACAATTTGAAAGCGAAGTACTTAAAAGCTCTGGTCTCGTGCTGGTTGATTTTTGGGCAGAATGGTGCGGTCCCTGCCGCCAGCTCGGCCCTATTTTGGAAGAAGTCAGCAAAACCATGGGAGACAAAGTAAAAATTTGCAAAATGAATGTTGATGAATCTCCTAATACCGCTGCCAGCTATGGTATTCGCAGCATTCCTACCATGTTTTTGTTTAAAGACGGCAAACAGGTTGACACCAAAGTTGGTTTAAACCCGCAATCTGCCATTGTATCATGGATTGAATCTTTTAAATAAAAATAATTAAGCCCTGTAAAAGCAGGGCTTAAAACTTACGGGCTGTCTGATATGAAGAAAATAAACAATAAATTTCATTTGCAAAACAAAACCGTTTTTATTTTTGGCGGCATTGCACTTTTTGTAATTGTGCTGACAGTATCACTATTGCTTACATCTTCTCACACCAACGATGATTCCGCTTTACAAACAGCATCCGCACAATCAACCGCGGGCACATCAACCGCTTCTCCTAAATCAGACAGCGCTATGCAGTTTATGACTGCTCTTACGTTTAAATATCTTTCCATATATCCATTTTTATGTGAACAAAGCGGTTATACCATGAAGAATTATCAAACCGCATTCATCACCACATTCTCGCCGGAGCTTAAAAAATATAAAAATCGTTTAGCTCAAAACAACATTAGCGAAATCAAAGCGTGGGACAGACTTCCTGAAGATTTTGTTCGCGCCATATTCTTTACCGTAGATTCAGAAATTCAATCTTTGGCTGATGCCATGAGCAAACAACCGGCTTACAAAGGTATTAATATTACCGCTAAAGAGGCCTGTGCCATGTTAGATAAAAACGCCTCATCTTTGTTTGAAGAAAAGTTGAAATCACAGGTAAAAGAAAAAACCATCGACCTTTAGCCTTTTTTTCGCCGCCTGAAAGCATATTTATTATTCGGAGGCAACAAATGCTCTGGATAATAAACGGACTCATATACGGCTTTTTTACGGCCATCTACACCATATTTAACCAACATTATAAACTCAATGCTTATCTGTTGGGTGTATGGCGAGGTTTTGGTATATCTGCAATTTTCTTTCCTTTTTGTTTCTTTTTTCCTTTTCCTCGTCACATTAGTTATTGGGCACTTTTAGTCGCCCAGGGACTAATGATTGCTGTTTACGATTCGCATCTTTTTTATGCATCAGCTCGTTATGGCGCCGGACCTACTTCACGAATTATGGCGCTCACCGCCATAATCACCACGATTTTTTGGTGGTTTTTAACTCCTTCATCATTCATTATTTTACTTGGTAACGAAACCGCCGTAATTTTGATAATGTTTTTGTTATTAGGTTTCACTGCAAGTTACTGGCTCATGATAAAAAGCCCTGTATCCGACCGCTTGGTTAAATACATGATACCGGCAATTTTTTCTCTTGCCGGCATGAGTATTGTTACCAAAGAAATTGCTTTGCACAGCTCTTCAGTTTGGGCATCACTGGCATATTATCTGACAGTTTCAACCTTTGTCAGCGGAGTTGTAAATTTTTACTGGTTTTGCCAACAAAATCATTTTCAAATTATATCCAGTATAAAACAATGTATTGCTCCCCAAATTGCTAAAGCCGGATTTTATATAATTCTTTTCAGCGCCATTTTGATAATTGCCAAAACATTAGCTTTACGCTCAGCACCAAACCCCGGATATGTTACAGCTCTTTTGCTCACGGCACCGTTATTTGTTTTTGCATTTAATAAATACAACAAAATCCCCGACAATATATCTGTAAAGGCCGGCTTTTTTATGATTTCATTTTTAACGGCGCTTATTTTACTGGTCAGCACCTGTTCAACAATCATCGACTGATTTTATGCTACAATACTGCGTTTTCCGGTATGATCCGGAGGAGTAATAATTCCCTCGTCTTCCATACGTTCAATCAAAAGTGCGGCTCGATTATAACCAATCCTCAACCTTCTTTGTACATAACTGATTGAGGTTTTTTTATCATTACGAACAATATCAACTGCTTGTGAATACAAATCTTCATCATTGCTGGCACCACCGCCCATTGCTGTCTTGTCAAAAACCGCTCCGGTATCCTTAGTGTTGAGCTCGCCTTCGGTTACCGCTTCAACATATTTTGGCTCGCCTTGTGATTTCAAAAATTCCACAATTGCTTCAACTTCTTTGTCATCAACAAACGTACCGTGAACACGTATCGGGCGCTGACCTGCCGGCATATATAACATATCACCTCGTCCCAACAGTTGTTCTGCACCCTGCTCACCCAAAATAGTGCGACTGTCAATTTTTGAGGTAACCTGAAAACTTATACGGGTTGGGAAGTTAGCTTTAATAACACCGGTAATAACATCAACCGACGGACGTTGCGTTGACAAAATAAGGTGAATACCTGCCGCACGTGCCATTTGTGCCAAACGTTGAATTGCCGCCTCAACTTCTTTGCCCGCAACCAACATCAAATCAGCCATTTCATCTACCACGATTACAATATACGGCAATGGTGTCAAATCTATTTCCTGTTGCTCATAAATCGGAGCTCCGGTTTCCATATCAAAACCGGTTTGCACTGTTCTTACCGGCTTTTCGCCGCTTGTACGAATTTCCTCTAACCGTTTATTATAACCTGAAATATTGCGTACATTCAGCTGCGCCATGGCTCTGTAACGGTCTTCCATTTCCTTAACCGCCCACTTCAAACCAACTACCGCCTTTGCCGGATCGGTAATAACAGGTGTCAACAAATGCGGAATTCCGTTATACACCGAAAACTCCAGCATTTTCGGATCAATCATAATTAGCTTACATTCTTCTGGGCTCATACGATACAACAACGACAAAATCATTGAGTTCATACCGACAGATTTACCCGAACCAGTTGTACCGGCAACCAACAGGTGCGGCATCTTTGCCAAATCAGCATAAAAATTACCGCCGCCGATGTCTTTACCCAAAACCACATTAAGTGTATTTTTGGTCTCGGTAAAACCTTCGCCTTCAAACAAATCACGCAACCACACGGTTTCTCTCACCGTATTTGGTAATTCAATACCGATTGTGTTTTTACCGGCGACCACCGCTATACGAACCGAAACCGTAGACATTGAACGAGCAATATCATCAGACAAACCGATAACTCTCGCTATTTTTGTTCCCGGCGCCGGCTCTAACTCATACAAAGTAACAACAGGTCCCGGACGAATTTTAACAATTTTTCCATTAACCCCAAACTCTTGCAAAACCGCCTCCAACTTACGGGCAATTTCATCAAGTTCCTTTTGCCCTAAAGCGTTCGAGTTATTGTTTTTCGGCTTGGACAGCAAGTCTATCGGCGGACATTGATAACCGTTATTTTTCTGAAGCGCCTGTTTGACTTCTTTTTTAACAACCTTAGGCTTTGTTTCAACTTTTACCAGTTTTGGAGCTTCGGTTATTGTTGGTTCTTTTCTTTCGGTTACATCTTCAACCTGATTACCAAATACCGGCTCAATTCTTTCTTTTTTCGTCGGCAAAGACAATTTTATGTGGCGTATTTTATTAAAGATTACCATCAAAATTTTGCATACCAGCTTTATGCCTCTGTACGTTACAACGCAAATTTTTACCAAACTGTCCCACCAAAATTTCAGCGGTAAAGCAACAGCCCAGTTAAAAAACAAAAAGGCCAACACACCGGCAACTGCGGTCATACATTCTGCTTTATACGGAAAATTCGGAATTACCTGCATTAAATTTCCATACAACAATTTTCCGGCTTGTCCTCCGAGTTTCCAATACTCCAAAGACAGAGCTGCAAAATTAACACCGGCAATCCACGCCAAAAAACGCAAAAACCATAGTGACAGCGGTCTTAAACAGCACAATGCATATCCCCACGCACAAAAGGCCATCAAATATATCGGCAATACCGCACCGAAAGAAGTAACGATAAAATCAGCACTGTTTGCACCGAAACTGCCAAAAAAATTGCTTATTTTTTCGCCGGCATAATTAAACGAACTGTCTGATGGAGAATAAAAACATACCGACCCCCAAAAAGCCACACAGGCAACAATCAAAACTAACCCGTAAATTCTTCGGCTGATTTGATAATAAACACTTGGTTTTTTACTTTTCTTTACCATTTTTACCACATAAAAGACTGTTTTAATCACTGTTTTCTCCACAATAACACAAATATTGTTTCGCTTTGGTTAACAAAAGTTTTTTATCTTGACTTTTTGCGCTTTTTAAGATTAAACAAAGCCAAATAACAACAAGCAGATAGGGTTTTTATATATGAAAAATGCTTTTGTCTTTCCCGGACAGGGATCGCAATTTGTCGGAATGGGAAAAGAATTGGCTGAAAACTTTGTATCGGCACGTGAGGTATTTGAAGAAGTTGACAATACTCTCAACCAAAAACTGTTTCAACTTATGACCAATGGTCCCGAGTACGAGTTGACCATGACCATCAATGCACAGCCTGCTCTTATGGCGGTTTCAATGGCTGTTGTCCGTGTTCTTGAAAAAGAGTTTGGAATTTCTCTCAAAGACAAGGCATCCTTTGTTGCCGGACACTCTTTGGGAGAATATTCTGCCGCATGTGCTGCCGGCGTTTTCTCTTTGGCTGACACTGCCCGTCTTCTTCGTGCTCGTGGCGATGCTATGCAAAAAGCTGTTCCGTTGGGCGTCGGTGGTATGGCTGCGGTAATCGGTCTTTCTTTCAAAGATATAAGCGCCTTGGTTGAAGCTTGCGAAGACGAAAACAACCTCTGTGTTGCCGCCAACGATAACTCTGACGGACAAGTTGTACTTTCAGGTCATATGGCCGCTATTGATAAAGCTGTCGAAATTGCTCCAGAATTTGGCGCCAAACGTTGTATAAAACTCCCCGTAAGCGCACCTTTCCATAGTCCGCTTATGCAACCGGCGGCTGAAGTCATGGCTCGTGCCTTCATGGAAGTACAAGCCAAACCGGCTCAAATTCCGCTGATTGCCAATGTATTGGCCACTCCTATTACCAGCGAAAAAGAAATCATCAAACACCTGATTGAACAAGTTACCGGCTCTGTTCGTTGGAGAGAGACTATGGAATATATGCATAGCCATGGTATTACCGATATTTATGAACTGGGTGCCGGAAAAGTTCTTTCCGGAATGGTAAAAAGAGGATATAAAGATATTAATACTGCTTCAGCCTGCGCTCCGGCAGAGGTTGAAGAGTTAGCTCAAAATTTATAAACAGCAAAGGAAAAACACATGTTTGAACTCAAAGATAAAGTTGCCTTAATCACCGGCGCCAACGGAGGCCTCGGAGACAAAATTGCTCGCACTCTGCACGCTCAGGGCGCAGCTCTTGCTTTGACCGACTGTCGCACCAATAATATGGAAAAGTTAAAAGCAGAACTTGGCAGTAATGTTGAATATTTTGTTGCTGACCTTACTAATGCCGATTCTATTGCTCAATTGGTTAAAGATGTTGAAGCCAAATTCGGTCGTATTGATATTTTGGTAAACAATGCCGGACTTACTAAAGACAACCTTTTCATTCGTATGAGTGATGAAGATTGGCAGTTAGTATTAGACGTTAACCTTACCGCCGGATTCAAACTTGCAAAAGCTGCTGTTCGCGGTATGATGAAACGTCGTTTCGGACGCATTATCGGTATTGCTTCCGTGGTCGGTGTTACCGGCAACGCCGGACAAGCCAACTACTCTGCTTCAAAAGCCGGTATGATTGCAATGAATAAATGCTTGGCACAAGAAGTCGGCTCTCGCGGAATTACCGTAAACTCCATTGCTCCTGGCTTTATCAGAACTCCGATGACAGATGTATTGCCTGACGATGTAAAAGCTGCTTTGCTTGCCAAAATTCCTGAAGCAAAACTCGGCGAAGCCCAAGATATTGCAAACGTTGTTGCTTTCTTGGCCAGTGATGAAGCTCAATACATTACCGGTCAAACTATTAATATCAACGGCGGTATGGCAATGATTTAAACTAAATCATCTTAACAAAAAACCTCCCATTCCGGGAGGTTTTTTATATATTTAATTTTATAATTTTTTGTCTGAACTGTAACAATATTTATTAATCGGACATTTTTCACAATCCGGCCTTTGAGCTTTGCAAATATATCGACCGAACAAAACCAACCAATGATTGGCATACATCAAATATTTATCCGGCAAAACTTTCAATAAATCATTTTCTACATCGAGCGGAGTTTTCCCATCGCTGAAATCAAGCCGATGTGCAATTCTGAACACATGAGTATCAACTGCCATCGTTGGCTGGTTATACCATACATTTCTTAACACATTTGCAGTTTTACGCCCAACACCTGCCAACGATTCCAAATCTTTTTGTGAACTTGGTACTTCACCACCGAATTTTTCAACCAAACTCTGGCTCATACTCATAATGCTTTTAGCCTTGTTATTAAACAGACCGATTGTTTTTATATATTCTTTTAGTCCATCAATTCCTAAATCAAGCATTTTTTGCGGTGTATCCGCCACCTTAAACAATTCTTTTGTAGCCTTATTAACACCTTTATCAGTACTTTGTGCTGACAGTATAATTGCCACCAAAAGTGTATAAGCATTTGTGTACTCAAGCTCACTTTTTGGAGCCGGATTCGCATCAGCAAAAATCTGCATAATTTCCAAAATTTCAGATTTTTTTCTCATGCTTTTACTCCTCCTGCTCCGGCAGCTTTTGGTGCATTTGCATCCAAAGGCCACCTTGGTCTTGGCTTAAAATCCAAACCGTCAACATAACCTTTTTGAAAACGCTCCAGCCCTGCCCAAGCAATCATCACACCGTTATCCGTACAAAGTCTGACTGGCGGTGCTGCAAAAATCAACCCTTTGTTGCTGGCCAATTCTTCAAGTTTTGCACGCAAATATAAATTTGCCGCAACTCCGCCGGCAACAACAATATGCTTTCCGTTAGGGTAATTTTTCTTAAAATAATCAGCCGCTAAAAGCAATTTATCCAACAAACACTCACAAGCTGTTTTTTGGAAACACGCGCAAATATCCGCAACATCTTTTCGTGGTAAAACAGTTTCATCAATATCACCGTTTCCATACGATTCGATAATTTTTCTTACTGCTGTTTTAAGCCCCGAAAAAGATAAATTCAAATCACCTGATCCGCGCAACGGATGTGGCAAACTAAAACGATTTTCATCACCTATTGCCGCCATTTTTTCAATCATCGGACCACCCGGATACCCGAGTTTTAACATTTTTGCTACTTTATCAAAAGCCTCACCGGCTGCATCATCAATTGTTGTGCCAAGTCTTTCATAATCTCCGGCACTTTTTACCACCAAAATTTGACAATGCCCACCTGATACCAACAGCAACAAATAAGGATATTCAACATCATTAGTCAGTCGTGAAACCAACGCATGACCTTCCAAATGGTTCACAGCAACAAACGGTTTATTTAACGCCAAAGACAAAGCTTTTGCCGCCATCACACCAACAACAACTCCGCCTATCAGCCCCGGTCCTGATGCCGCCGCAACAGCATCAATATCCTTTGGTTTTATTTTTGCTCTTTGAAAAGCCTGTTCTATAATATCATCTATATGGTCAAGGTGAGAACGAGCCGCAATCTCCGGCACAACTCCGCCGAAAGCCTTATGTTCTTCCTGTGATAACACGACATCTGATAAAATTTCTTTCTTATCTGTAACTATTGCCGCAGCTGTTTCATCACAACTGCTCTCAATTCCTAAAACTATCATCTTTCAGTCTTTTGATAAAATATTAACCATTATTGGCTCATAATATAAACCAAGAAAAATTTTTTTACAAAGGAAATAACGATGGTAAAAAACAAATCGTCTTTTCTTGCCGGATCCGGCAAAATATTCAATTTCTTGCTTAAAACTACTGAATTAATAGTGCTGCTTTCCGTTATCGGAATAGCAATTTTTGTATGGCAAAAACCGCAATATTTGCTTCAATGGCTCAAAGTCGGAGACAACCAACTTTCATCAGCAAACTCTGCTAAAATAGAGGCTATTGAAAACAAGCTTGAAGTCTTAAATCTTATCACTGCCAACAGCGGCGAAAAATATGATTTAATCCAACAAAAGTTTGAGCATTTTGATAAATCAAAAGCCGATACTGATGAAATAATCAACCTGAATAACCAAATAAATTCAGTACGTAACTTTACCCAAAAACTTTCGCAAACTTCAAACACCGGAGCTCTGTTGCTCACATCCGCAATGTTAATACGTGACAACACCTTAAAGGGATTAAACTGCAAAAACGAAGCGGAAGGATTAAAAATCTTAGCTCAAAACATTGATAGTGTTTCTCAAGATGTTGAATTTGTTTCATCTCATTGCAACATGGATTTTGTGTCAGATAAAACCATCACCAAAAACTTTAATAACATTTACAATCAGATTGAAGAAAATTTAAAACCGCAAGAAGCTCAAAATTGGAAACAGCGCTTATCTGAAAAACTCGGTGAATATGTACAAATTTCAAAACATAACCAACAACAAACCGAAGAATATAACCTGCTTAAAGCTTTGTTGCCTGTTAAAAATCTTGTAAACAACGGAGATTTTTCATTAGCGCTGAAAGAACTTTCCAAACCGGAAAATCAAAACCTTTTAGCTGATGAAAACATCCAAAATTGGTACACTCAAACCAAAAATCAACTTGATTTCTATCAGTACCTGTCAAACATCATCAACGCATCTCTATTAATTATGAAAGTTGAAAATGCCCAAAACCCTGCCGAATAAATTTTGGAACAATCTTTATAAAAAAGCGCCTGACACACTGGCAAAAATGTCAAAAACCACTCGTGTTGCCTGTGCATTTAACAGCTGTATTGATTCCGTAGTAAAATTATCCGGAAAAGAATTTTGCAATCTTTTTTTGCAACAAAAATCTTCATTAAAAGAATTAAAAAACGTTGTTCATAGTTTTGTAAATTCGCCGCTTGATTTATTACGTGGAATTTTTCGTTGTTTCACTAATGGTATTGCTGAAGAATGGATTGCAGATAAACCCGAAATGTTTGATTGGATGCTCAAAAATTTAGGTGTCAAAAAAATACAGGTAGGCGGTCAGGGCGGCATTATCGCTAACACTCTGTCATTAACCGGTATCAAACAAATAATTGTTCATAGTAACGCACTCAGTAAACTGCAAGCTACACAATTTTTTGACCGCAAAAACTTGCTTTCTTTTGATCAACATGGCAACCTTAAACAAGCATCAAAAATTGACCGTGATAAAATATCATCAATTCACTGGATTGTAGAATTTGACAAGGGCGATAAAATAACTCTTGAAGGACAAGAATTTATATGTCCAAAATCTAACCGTTTTATCATAACTTATGATCCACCTTTGTTTAATTTTGTAATTGATAAAAATTTTATCAATTATACCAATAATAATAAATTTGATTATTTTGTGCTTTCCGGTTATCAGGCACTAAACTCAAAAAACAACGCTCTCAAGCACATAAAAAACAGCGTTAAAATTATTGATGATTGGAAAAAACAAAGTCCGCAAGCAATTGTTCATCTCGAAATCGCCTCAACTCAAGACCGAAAAGTTCTTAAAAATCTTACGCAATATCTAGCTCCTAAAGTAGATTCTATGGGTGTAAACGAACGTGAAACCATGGATATTCTAGAAGTAATAAACCAAAAAAAATTGCTTGAAAAATGCAAACAAAATCCAACTTCATCAAACCTGTTTGATGCAATACTAAAAATCAAAACAAAACTCAAATGTCCACGCATTCAACTTCATATGTTCGGACTATATATAACCATACAAAATAAAAATTATCCTCTTTCTCCGACCAAGAATCGTAACGGAATGATTTTAGCGGCAACATCTGCAGCCGGAAAAGCATTGCACGGACAACTATCCCAACCCGATGATATCTTAAAAGCATATGGTATGAGTGTATCTGATATTGGTATAAAAGAGTTGCAAAACCTTAGTTCTCATCTCAAAAAAGATACCTTTTTAACAAAAGGAATTTGTGAATACAAAGGTTTTGATATTATAGCTGTTCCGACTATCTTAATTGATCATCCCAAAACACTTGTCGGCATGGGAGATACAATATCATCATTTTCCCTCATCGGTGCTCACTGATTCGTCAGACAACCAAATTGAGCCTTTAACTTTTGATTCTAAAAATTCACGGTGATTTTTTTCTTCTTCTTCACTTATTGGAAAAACTCTCGCTTCGTGAAACACCCTGTCTCCGGAAAAACTTACTGTAGAATTATTATCAACTGCTTTTACTTGGCTAGATTCTCCCAGCATAGACGGTTCATCACCGCCTAATAATTCCAAATAAACTTTTGCCAACAAATCAGCATCAAGCAGCGCTCCGTGTAATGTACGACTACTGTTATCAACACCAAAACGTTTACACAAAGCGTCCAAATTATTTTTTGCACCGGGAAACATTTTGCGGGCAATTTCCAAAGTATCTATAACTCTGTCAAAATCATAACCTTCCCGCCCTATTTTTTTGAGCTCATAATTTATAAAATTCATATCAAATTGTGCATTATGAGCTACTAAAACACCATCATCACCAACAAAATCTATAAAATCTTGTGCTACATCAGCAAACACCGGAAAATCTTTTAAGAATTCTTCGGTTAACCCGTGTACGGCAACCACCTCTTCAGGAACATCTCTTTCCGGATTTATATATTGATGATAAGTCTTTCCCGTCGGTAAATGATTAATAAGTTCAACTGCGCCTATTTCAACCAACCTATCACCTTTTTCCGGTGAAAGTCCTGTCGTTTCAGTATCAAAAACAATTTCTCTAACCATAGTCTAACAACCTCTCACATAGTCAATCATTGTAATAACTTCAAGTTTCAATAAATTTAATGATTTATCTGTATTTATTACAATATCGGCTTTTTCTTTTTTGGCTTCATTACTCATTTGCACGTTATTAATTTTATCAAAATCTTCAGCTTTTACATTATCTCTTTTCATTACTCTTTTCTTTTGTATTTCATAATCAACATCTGCCACAATTACAAAATCACAAAATTTATCTAATTTTAGTTCATACAACAAAGCCACATCGATAAAAAAGCATTCGTCATATTTACTGTTTTTTTTGATAACATATTTCAAATATTTCCGCAAAAACGGATGTGTCAAACTCTCAAGTTTTTTCAGTTGTTTAGCGTCATTAAAAACAATATTTCTGAGTTCACGCTTATTAACTGCACCATTTTCAACAACACTTGGAAAAACCTCTGCAATTTGTGCAATAAACGATTTTTGAAAATACATTCTGCGCACCCATGCATCAACATCAAAAACAGTATATCCCTGCTCTCTTACAATCTTAGCAATAGTCGTTTTTCCGCAACCGATAGAACCGGTAATTGCAATAAGTTTCATGATTTTAAATCCAAGTTATAAACACCCGTTGTGTATAAAATTGTTCTTTTTAACTGATGGCTTAATTTAATACCGATAATTAATATTCAGTCACTCAAGATAATAACAAGTTGATAAGTTTTGTAAACATATTTGCAATATCTTAATAACTGTATATTTGATTTTTTTTACAACAAATATATTTACAAATTTTCGTATTAGCTTTTATACGAGTCCCCGAAAAACCTGTAAACTTACCAAACATATTATAACAACATTATCAACATCGGGATAACTCGGTGTATAAAAAATAATCCCCAAAATTCACGGCTATCTACAAACCACAAAAACATTTTAAAAATATATATTTGGTCAGTTTGACCTGTTGATAAAAAGTGCCATAAACAAACATTGACTTTTATTAAAAATTATCATATAAACAATACGTATTAACTAATACTTCCTATATAAATTTCCAACCCAATCCTAATTTATTTTTCCAAACAGGTACACATGCATTTAAAAGAATTAAAAGAAAAATCACCGGCTCAATTGCTTGAACAGGCAGAAGCCCTTGGTATCGAAGACGCATCATCTATGCGTAAACAAGATTTAATGTTTTCAATTTTGAAAAAAGTTGCATCAGATGACAATATAATCTATGGAGACGGAACAATCGAAGTTATGCAAGACGGTTTTGGTTTCTTGCGCTCTGCTCAGTCAAATTATCTTGCTGGTCCTGATGATATTTATGTATCTCCGGCTCAAGTTAAAAAATTCGGTCTTCGCACCGGTGATACCATTGAAGGTGAAATCAGAGCCCCTAAAGAAAATGAGCGCTATTTTGCTTTAACTAAAATCAATAGAATTAATTTTGATGATCCAGAAAAATCAAAACTGCGTATCAATTTTGATAACTTAACACCATTGTATCCTACCGAAAAATTGGATTTTGATATCATCTGCGGGGATAAAGACTACACCACAAGAATTATTGACTTAATTGCTCCTCAAGGTAAAGGTCAACGTGGACTTATCGTTGCTCCGCCACGCACCGGTAAAACAGTTATGCTGCAAAATATTGCTCATGCAATATCTACCAATCACCCCGAAATTTATCTTATGGTGCTGTTGATTGATGAACGCCCTGAAGAAGTTACCGATATGACACGTTCCGTAAAAGGTGAAGTTATATCTTCCACCTTTGATGAGCCGGCAACCCGCCACGTTCAAGTTGCCGAAATGGTAATTGAAAAAGCTAAGCGATTGGTTGAAAATAAAAAAGATGTTGTAATTTTGCTCGATTCTATTACTCGTCTCGGTCGTGCATATAATACAGTTATTCCATCATCAGGTAAGGTTTTAACCGGTGGTGTTGACGCCAATGCTTTACAACGTCCAAAGCGTATTTTAGGTGCTGCTCGTAACGTTGAAGAAGGTGGTTCCTTAACTATTATTGCCACCGCATTGATTGATACCGGATCTCGTATGGATGAGGTAATTTTTGAAGAGTTTAAAGGAACAGGTAATTCAGAAATTATCTTGGATCGCAAACTTACTGACAAACGTTTGTTCCCGACAATCGATATTACCCGTTCCGGTACCCGTAAAGAAGAATTACTTGTTGATAAAGCAACACTTACAAAAATGTGGGTTCTGCGTCGTGTCTTGATGCAAATGGGTATGACCGACGGCATGGAATTTTTGCTTGATAAACTAAAACAAAGCAAAGATAACAAAGACTTCTTTAATAATATGAACTCTTAAAACTAAAACCCCTTATCCAAAAAAAAGATAAGGGGTTTTAGTTATTTTGAAAAATTAATTAAAAATCGTTCAACATCTTTCATTTTGAAGAATATATTTTTAATTCCCAGATTTTTGACTCTATTAATATATTCGTCATTATTATTCATTTCACATCCCAAAAAAGCCACAACATTCATTCCTGCTTGTAGTCCGGCGGTCATTCCGGCTATAGAATCTTCTACCACAACGCAGTTTCTAGGGGGTACACCCATTTTTTGAGCCGCCAGTAAAAACAAATCAGGTTCCGGCTTGCCTTTTGTTACCATATCAGCAGTAAATAGCCGTTCAGTATGGATATATTTTTCAATTTTTGCTGATTTTATTTTTAATAAAGTTTTACCTAACACCCCGCCGGTTGCCACACATTGTAACAATGACTTATTTTTTAATATTTTAACTATACCATAAACCGGTTTTATTCCTTTATTTAATTTTTCTATATCTTTTTCGAGTGCTTCTGCCCAGAAGTCATCACTTGTTATAATTCCGATTTTATTCAAAATTTCACGTTTTGTCTTATCGCTCATTCCGCCGCAATATTTATTTATGGTATCAAAATTCCACCTTAAACCAAAATCTCTGTTTAATAATTCAAGTCTTGTTTCGAGCCATAATTTTTCTGTGTCGGCAATTACTCCGTCAAAATCCCAAATTATTAATTTTTTCATTTTAGCTCCACTCAAAAATTGAATCCGTCAAATGCCCGCACAATAGTTATTCGGATATTTTATGACACAAGTATTAAGAATATATAAAAAGACTCTCCAGAGTCAAAAAAACGCCTTTTTTAGCCTTGCACAAAAAATCAAACCGGTTATAAATATTTTTATTAATCAATAAGGAATTTTTTACATGGGCAATCAAACCATTTACGCTTTGTCGACAGTTTTTGGAAAATCCGGAGTTGCTGTTTTTAGAATTTCCGGAAAAAACGCTATTGAGGCAATCAAAAAATTATCTGATATAAATTCGGATAACATACAACCTCGCCGAGCCTATTTTTCAAAACTGCATGGTATTGATAATTTACCGATTGACCATGCTGTAGTGGTTTATTTTAAATCTCCGCACTCTTTTACCGGTGAAGATATAGTTGAAATAAGTTCGCATGGTTCAAAAGCTGTAATATCATCTCTTTTATCCAACTTATCACAAATTGATGGTTTTCGCCTTGCTGAAGCCGGAGAATTTTCAAAACGTGCATTTTATAATAATAAAATGGATTTGACTGAAGCTGAAGGATTGGCCGACCTGATTGATGCAGAAACATCTGAACAGCAAAAATATGCTTTACGCCAAATGGATGGTGAGCTTAAAAATTTATACGACGGATGGCGCTCAGAACTTGTTAATGTCTTATCTCATCTTGAGGCTTATATTGATTTTCCTGATGAAGAATTGCCAGAAAACATTGTTTTAAACCTTGAAAACACCGTATTTAAAGTCAAAGAATCGATCAAAAAACATCTTTCACAAAGTAATTATGGTGAAAGACTTAAAGACGGTTTCAGAGTTGTTATTATCGGAGAGCCTAATTCCGGAAAATCGAGTTTACTTAATACTCTTGCCAACCGAGAGGCTGTAATTGTGTCTGATATTGCCGGCACAACCCGCGATGCTATAGATATTCATATGGATATAAATGGTTATCCTGTTGTATTTACTGACACAGCCGGACTTCGTGATACCACAGAAATAATAGAAAAAAAAGGTATAGAAATAGCATATGGAAAAGCTAAAAATGCAGATTTAATTATTGCGATGATTGATGGAAAAAATCCTAATTTTGACCAGTTTAATGATATTGCTTCAACCTGCTCCGAAAAAATTATATATGTTATAAATAAGTCTGATTTACTGGATAAAAAACAATGTTCAGAATTTAAAAAATCCGGATTTATTGTTATTTCAGCCAAACATAAAAATGGAATTGAAGAGCTTATTTTAGCTATTAATGAACGTATATCTTCAGAGTTTACTCAAAATTCTTCTGCTTTAATTACAAGACAGCGTTATCGAGAAGTTTTGAACGATGTATTTAAAAGTCTTGAAGAATTTAATCTTGATAAATCTATAGAATTAGCTGCTGAAGATATTCGTCTTGCAGCAAGAAGTATCGGAAAAATTACCGGGCATATTGAGGTTGATGAAATTCTTGATAAGATTTTCGGTAGCTTTTGCATCGGAAAATAACACCGTATTTAAAGCTTATAAATATATACATTCTTAAAAAACGATCTTTTTCCTGTTTTAATTTCTTCAGCTAACGGTAAATTTGGAATTCTGAAACTGTTGGAAATAATTGTCTGTGTCTTCTTTTTATGATCATTAAGGATTTTTTCTCCGAATTTTTCCATCAGACTATCCATTAAAAAGCATACAATAATGTCGCATTTTCCAAAGTCATATTCAAAAAAATCTTGTTTTATAATTTGTATATTTTTAAGTTTTCTTGTTCTGAATTTTGCGATTTTTGATGTAAAAGCACCCCACTCTATTCCGATAAATGTATGTTTTGGAAAATTCTTGGCCAGCTCACTTATCAAACCACCCCATCCGCACCCCGGATCAACCACAATCAATGATTTTGATGACTTATTAAGCAGTTCCGAAACATAATCAATCATTATTTTCTTTTCTTTACCGCAACTCGGAACACATGGTGGACACTCTCTGAAATGTTTGTTTGTATAAAGCTTTATTATCAAGTACCAAATCCACCCCAAAAGCACAAAACAAACAATATAAACACTCAGCAATAAATAAAAAACAAACATAACTGTCTCCTTAAACAATATTTAAACCAAATCTGACTAAATAAAGGTTAATTTTTACCTTGCAAAAACCATAAAACTATACTAAACCAAGGTAATTCATTGAGGTGTATAAATGCAGAAACAATACGATGTCATAGTTGTTGGCGGCGGACACGCCGGCTGTGAAGCATGCGCGGCATCTGCCCGCATGGGAGCTAAGACTCTGCTTATCACCCACAAAATTTCAACTATCGGAGAAATGTCGTGTAACCCTGCAATCGGTGGTCTGGGCAAAGGACATTTTGTCCGTGAAATAGATGCTCTCGACGGTCTTATGGGGCGTGTTATCGATAAAGCCGGAATCCAGTTTCGTATGTTAAATATGTCAAAAGGACCAGCTGTTCGCGGACCCCGTGCACAAGCAGACCGTGATTTATATCGAAAATATATGCTCGAAGCTCTTAAACAGCAACAGAACTTGGAAATTTTGGAAGCAGCTGTTGAAGGATTATTGTTTGAAAATAACTGCGTTATCGGGGTAAAACTTTCCGATGATTCCGAAATAACCGCTTCATCAGTTGTTTTAACTACCGGCACATTCTTAAACGGTGTTATGTTTATTGGGCACCAAACCTCAATCGGTGGTCGAGTTAACGATGTTTCATGTGTTGGTATAACACCGTATTTAAAATCTATGGGAATTAAGGTTGGACGCTTAAAAACAGGCACCCCTGCTCGCTTGAACGCTGATTCAATAAATTGGGATATACTTGAAACACAATCCGGTGATAACCCACCTCAACCTTTTTCTTATTTAACCAAAGAAATTACAAATCCACAGATTAATTGTTATATTACTCATACCAATGAGAAAACTCACCAAATAATCCGTGATAATTTTGAAAAGTGCGCTCTGTTTTCCGGATTAATTAAAGGTGTCGGTCCTAGATATTGCCCCAGCATTGAAGACAAATTAGTAAAATTTGCTGACCGCACTAGTCATCAAATTTTTCTTGAGCCTGAGGGGTTGAATAGCAAAGTTATTTACCCTAACGGATTATCTACCTCACTTCCGGCTGATGTTCAAGATGCATTTTTACATACCATAAAAGGTTTGGAAAATGTAGAAATAATTCGCTATGCTTATGCAATAGAATATGATTATGTTGATCCGCAGGAACTTAACCATTGTTTACAAGTTAAAAAAATACCTAGCTTATATCTCGCCGGACAAATCAATGGAACAACCGGATATGAAGAAGCAGCGGCTCAAGGCATATTAGCCGGTATTAACGCCGCTCTTAACGCCATCGACAAAGGTAAAGAATTTACAATTGATCGCAGTCAGGCATATATTGGTGTTATGGTTGATGACCTTATAACCAAAGGTGTTGATGAGCCATATCGCATGTTTACATCTCGTTCTGAATATCGCCTGTATCTTCGTGCTGACAATGCCGACGCCAGATTAACTGAGGCAGGCTATAATATTGGCTGTGTTGGTCAATATCGTTATGACGTGTTCAAAAACAAACAAGAGCAGATATCAAAACTTCGCAGCCTTATTGATGATTTAAGCATTCGTCCGCTTGAAATGGAAAAATATAGCATAAAAAAGGATTCCCGCCGCACCGCTTTTAACCTAATGTCTTATGAAGATGTTTCACGTGAAACAATTTTAAAAATATGGCCCCAACTGACTGAATTTAAACCTGAAATTTATGAAGCTGTTGAAATTGAGGCAAGATACTCTGGATACATAAAGCGACAGATGGCTGATATCGAATTATTCAAAAAAGATGAACAACTAAAAATTCGTGACGATATAGATTATAGCAAAATTGGCGGACTATCTAACGAAATGGTAATAAAACTAAGTCGGGTTCGTCCTTCTACCATAGGTGAGGCATCTCGTATATCTGGTGTTACTCCGGCAGCAATTATGGCTATTTTAGGGTATATGAAAAAATGAATAACTTAGCAGAACAAATTATTGAAAATCGTGGTTATCCAACCAAAGAACAGGCACTAAAAATCTGGGAATCCGGCATAGTATATCGCCTGTCTCGTCCATATGGTTTTACTTTTGAGAACGAATATCGCTTCCATACCATGGGCGTTGCTTCTGCTGCCGAAAAAATAGCACGCTATATTCCATCACTTGATGCAGAAAAAGCTTTTGTTTTAGGGCTTTTGCACGATTATGGCAAAAGAATTAACGAGCGTATTGAGGGTCGCTTTCATGGTCAGGAAGGGTACGAGCAAATGCTTAAAATGGGATATCCTGACGTTGCAAAAGTTTGCCTTACCCACACATTCTCTGAACAAAACTTTTCCGATGAAGAATATTCTTATCCGCAAGAATGGAAAGATTGGGCTCATAACACCTTAAAAAACATAACCTATGATGATTATGATTATTTGATATGTCTGTGTGATAAATTTTTTGAAGGTTTGTCGATCGTACCAATTTCAAATCGTATTAAGGGAATTATCAAACGTTATCAACTCGGAAAAGTTCAAGAGGAATGTTTGTTCAAACAATCAATGAAATTAAAAGAATATTTTGATAAAAAAACCGGTCATGATATTTATGAAATACTGGGAATAAAGGACTAATATGCAAAAATTCAGCTACCATACTCATACAACTTTTTCAGACGGAAAAAACAGTGTCAAGGAAATGATTGAACAGGCTGTTTCATTAGGGTGGAAAGAACTTGGAATCAGTGATCACTTAATTGTACATAAAAATATTCCGAACAGTCCTTCTTGGTATAAATGGCAAAAAGAGCCGGAAATTTTTCATTGGAGTTTTAATGATATATACGAAAAATTTGCTCGCCATATTGAAGAAATACACAAAACATCCGAAAATTATCCTATATCAGTAAGGGTAGGCGCAGAGGTTGACTTTTTTACATATGATGGCTGGCTTGATGAGTTTTTAAGACTACGAGAAAAACTCGCGTTTGATTATTTTATTTCCGGCAACCACTACTTGTTTTTAGATGATGCCGGTGAAAATATAATTGACTTTAAGGATGCACAAAACCTGCCTATTGAACAGCAAAGCACAATGGTAAAAAGACATTTTAAAACCATAGAAAAAGCGGTTGCGAGCGATCTTTTTAGTTTTATAGCTCATATAGATTACGTCAGAAAATTGCCACTCTGTGAAAGCGATAAATTTCTTGATGAAAAAATGCAACTTATAAAAACTATAGCCAAGAATAACGCTACCACAGAAATCAGCACCAAAGGTATAAGAAAAGGTGGAGATTTTTATCCTGATTGCAACTTGGTTAAAGCTGCGATAGAAAACGGTGTCAGATTTGTTATAAGTGATGATGCTCACCGCACCGATGAGCTCGGTTACCATTTTGACTACGCTGAAGATGTTCTTAGCCGATTTAACTGTAATTCTCGCTGGCATTTTGTTAATAAATAGATTCTCTTTGTTGTTTTATTTGTTTGTATTTAAACAAAAAACATCGTTGTTTTTGTTGTATTGATTCATGTTGTGTTTTTATTTCGTTGAAAAAGACTGATATTTTTATATGTTCATAAGTCGTTTTTTTATTTTTAAAAAATAAAATTAGAATATATAAAAAGATTATGGAAAGTTTTTGTGATAAATATCATGTTTCACGTGAAACATATTTAAAACTCGAGCGTTACTGCCAATCCTTAATCGAATGGCAACAAAAGTTTAACCTCGTAAGCAAAAACACACTCAATGATATTTGGTCTCGCCATATTGAAGATTCTGCGCAAATATTTGAACATATCCCGCAAAAGTCAAAAAAACTACTTGATATCGGGAGCGGAGCAGGGTTTCCCGGTATGGTTATAGCTATAATGTCGGCAGAAAAAACACCGTATTTAAACATCACACTTGTTGATAGCGTCCTTAAAAAAACAGTGTATTTAAACCACGTTAAGGAAATTTCTGACCTTAGTAATACTAACATATTAAACTGCAGAATGGAAAAACTGTCAGGACAGAAGTTTGATGTAATTACCGCTCGTGCCGTAACCTCATTAGATAATTTGCTGGAATATTCATCTCCGATTCTCTCAAAAAACGGAATATGCATATTCCTAAAGGGCCGCAGCTATAAAGAAGAAATCGCTGCCGCTAAACACAACTGGAATTTTGATTGTCAGGAAATTCCAAGCCGTACATCAGATGACGGAAAAATATTAATAATCAGCAATATCGTAAAACATGGAGAAAACAATGCCTAGAATAATTGCTGTTGCCAACCGCAAAGGCGGTGTTGGAAAAACCACTACAACCGTTAACGTTGCCACCGCAATGGCCGCAACCGGTAAAAAAGTATTGGTAATTGACCTTGATCCTCAATGCAATGCCACCACATCACTTGGTTTTGACAAACACAACAACATGGTCTCATCTTATGACGTAATCATCGGCGAACGCAGTTTGAATGAAGCTGTAGTCTGGACTGAAATTCCAAATTTTTCATTAGTTCCGTCCTCGCCTGATCTCGCCGGTGCCGAGGTTGAGTTAATTGATAAAGACCGCCGAGAGTTTTATCTGCGTGATGCTCTTAACAAAACGGTAGGTAACTATGATTATGTTTTAATCGATTGTCCCCCATCTCTCAGCTTGGTAACTATAAATGCACTAGTTGCCGCTGATGCCGTTGTTGTTCCCCTGCAGTGTGAATATCTGGCTTTAGAGGGCATGAGCGACCTGATTAGCAACATCAATTTAATCAAAAAGCACTTTAACCCCAAACTTGAGCTGCAGGGCGTAGTACTGACCATGTATGACGGACGCAACAACTTGACACAAATGGTTGAAGAAGATGTTCGCGGCTTTTTTGGTAAAAAAGTTTATAAAACCGTAATACCTCGGAATGTTCGTGTTTCCGAGGCCCCCTCACACGGAAAACCTGTTTTGTTATATGATTTTAAATGTCCCGGCTCGCAAGCCTATATCAACCTTGCCGGCGAAATGTTAAAAAGAGAAAAGGAATTATTAGCATGCTAGAAGATAATAAAAGAAAAAGTTTAGGACGTGGACTTGGCGCTTTATTAGGAGAAGATGCTCTCTTGCTTACCGAAGAAAGTCCTGCACAAGAAAACACCTCATCGGAAAACGTCAAAAAAGTTCCGGTAAAATTGCTGTATGCAAGTAAATACCAACCACGTTCCGAATTTAATCAGGAAGCACTGGATGCACTGGCGGCATCAATCAAAGAAAAAGGTGTTTTACAACCACTATTGGTTCGTGCCAAAAATAACGGAAAGTTTGAAATCATTGCTGGTGAACGCCGTTTTAGAGCAGCGTGTCAAGCCGGATTAACCGAAATTCCGGTCATTGTAAAAGAAATGGCCGACAAAGAGGTTTTGGAAGTCGCATTGGTTGAAAATTTGTTGCGTGAAAATCTCTCCGCAATTGAAGAGGCTGAAGGTTTACAGCGATTGATTAACGAATTTTCTCACACTCAGGAAGCTCTTTCTAACGTAATCGGAAAATCACGCAGTTACATAGCTAACACCTTACGCCTTTTGTCGCTTCCGGCCTCTGTTCAGCAAATGATTCGTGATAACAAACTCACCGCCGGTCACGCTCGTCCTTTAGTCGGTCTTGAAAACGCCGAACGTTTGGCCGAAAAAATCGTTGCCAAAGGTTTGAGTGTGCGTGAAGTTGAGCAGCTTGTTCAAAAAAGCAAAGAGGCAAAACCGAATATTAAGAAAAAAGTCAACACAGATATTGCTGATATCGAAAAGAACCTCAAACGCAGCCTTGGCTTTAATGTCAAAATTTCTTCCTCTGCCAACGGTAGCGGAAAAATCATTTTGCCATATGCCAACTTATCTGAGCTTGATCGGATCATTGACGTTTTATCTGCTAAAAAGAATGCATAAAAACTAAAAAAAGTAACAATATTTTTACATTCTGCGGCTAAAATATGAGAATAAAATAGCCACAAAAGGGAATGAACATGTTGTTATTAAAGAAAATATTTTTGGGTTTGATTGCTGCCGGACTGATTTTTGTGGGCGGCAGCGGAACCCAAAGCAACAGCCTTTTAATGCAGGGTATTGGTCTTGCCGGAATAGTAGCCGGTCTTGCAGTTCTGTATATTTTCGGTAAACTTGTTTGGCGAGCAATGGGGTGTCTGCCGTCATTTATAATTTTTGGCGGAATTACATGTTTTATACTTTATGCAATCGGCGCCTTCAACGGTGGCGTATATAACGTTATTCCCAACATCAAAAATTTTATCGGTATCGGTAGCAACCAAAACCAGCAAGGCGACGATGATATTGAAGTTATAAAACTTGTAGATGAAGAAGCTCCCCAAGTAACCATAAATGAAAACTTTAGCGACGTGGCTGTAAATAATCAAAATCCTGAACCCGTATCCAATATACAACAACCGGAACAAGACCATGGCGGAGTACTCGATTATGTAAGCAATCTGTTTTCAGGCAAAAATAAAACCGATTCCGGAAACTTTAATCCTCGAGATTATCCGGCCGTATATGGTAGTGTACAGGTTGTCAGCGGAGACACATTGTTAATGCGCCGCCACTTTATCCGTCTTTACGGCATAGATGCTCCGGAAATCAAACAAACCTGTATCACCTCGCGCGGCAGTACATATTATTGCGGAAAAGAAGCTTCTCGCTGGCTTCAAAGTTGGCTCGGAGACAACGAGATTGAGTGTCATGTTCTCAAACAAAATTCTCAAGGCAATGTTGTTGCCACCTGTTCCCTTGGAGAATATGATATTGGTGCGGCATTGGTATCTGCCGGTTGGGCAGTAAGTCTGCCGCAAAATGAAATTTATGCCCCATACGAACTGCAAGCACAAAAGGCTCGCAGAGGTATGTGGAAAGGAAAATTTTATAAACCGTGGGACTGGATAAAACTTCAATCCATTCGCCCAAAAATAAAAATTAACAAACCAAAAACAAAAACCGGAAAACGTCTTTGGGATTTTATATAAATGAGCAAAGTTGAGTTTATATGTGCCACAGAAAAAGATACTGCAGATGTCGGTCAAAAATTGGCTAAAATAGCTCGCAAAGGCGACGTGTTTGCTCTTTTTGGTACGCTTGGAATGGGCAAAAGTGTTTTATCTCGTGCCTTTATTAAGTCTCTTACTTCTGCAGAAGAAGTTCCCAGCCCGACTTTTACTTTGGTTCAAACTTATGAAACTGCCGATTTTGATATATATCATTTTGACCTGTATCGCATAAAATCTGCCGATGAAATTTTTGAGCTTGGAGCCGAAGAAGCCATCTATGAAGGAGTTTGTCTTATTGAATGGCCTGAAAAAATGGGACCATATTTACCCAATAATGCTTTTCGGGTTGAAATAACCCCGTTTGCCAGCGGTAGAAAAATAACCATAGAAACAAAAGACATAAACAAACAGAAGAGGCTTGAAACCCTTGTCAATTGAGAATATTCATACCACAGCGGTTGCAATTGACGGAGCCGCCGTTTTATTAATAGGGGCTCCCGGCAGTGGAAAGTCTGATTTGGCCTTGCGCCTGATTATGAACAAAAACGCAGTATTAATTGCCGATGATCGTGCTGATATTTCACTTGATAACGGTGCTCTCAAAGTTTCGTGCCCGAAAAGTATTAGAGGCATGCTTGAGGTTAGGGGGGTTGGCATCTGTAAATTTCCGTATTTATCATCTGCAAAAGTCAAACTTGCCGTAAAACTTGTTTCCTCTTTTTCTGATGTAGAACGCCTTCCTGAGCCTGAAACCGCAAGCTTTCTGGGAGTAGAAATCCCACAAATAAATCTATATCCGTTTGAGTCATCAGCGCCTGATAAAATACTCGCAGCTTGTTACAAAAATCGATAGAACTGTTGCATTTTTTACCTTGGTAATCTATTATTCGGCTATGATTTTATAAGGAATAACCGAATGAAAAAATATATAGAAAATTTCTTAAGAGCTCTCGGGAAACCCCTTGTTGGCTTTGTTTCTCGCCTTGGAGAACTGTCTTTATTTATCACCAGAGCTTTATACAATTGTGTAACGCCGCCGTTTTATCCCAAACTTTTGCTTCGTCAAATGATTGATATCGGTTTTTATTCACTGCCGGTTGTGGCTTTGACCACAGTTTTTGCCGGTATGGTAATTGCCCTGCAAACCAATGCCGGTTTTTCAAGTTATGGGGCTGAAAGCGCTGTTGCTACAGTTGTATTAATTGCGGTTACCCGCGAGCTTGCCCCTGTGTTTTCGGGGCTGATGGTTGCCGGACGTATTGGTGCTGCAATGGCTGCAGAAATAGGCACTATGCGGGTTACCGAACAAATTGACGCCTTGTCAACACTTTCAACCAACCCGTTCAAATATTTGGTTACTCCCCGTCTGTTGGCTGGAATTTTAGTTTTGCCGCTTTTGGTCTTAATCGGTGATGTTATTGGTATTTTCGGTGGCTATACAATTGCTATTTATCAGCTTAAATATAATGCCGCCAACTACATTAACACCACTATAAACGAACTAGCTTTGATAGATGTTACCACCGGTCTGATTAAGGGTGCGGTATTTGGTTTTATAATTGCCTTAATGGGCTGCTATAACGGTTACAAATCAAAAGGCGGCGCTCAAGGTGTGGGCAACGCCACGACCAACGCCGTTGTTTCGTCATCAATTCTCATTTTAATTTTCAATTATATCATCACCGGCATGATTTTTACGGACTAGGAGACCACAATGGCAAACGATAAACCTAAAATAGAAATAAAAAATCTGCACAAATCATTTGGTCACAAGGTGGTTTTAAACGGTGTTGATTTAGAAATAAACGAAGGAGAATCCTTGGTCGTAATCGGTGGTTCTGGAACCGGAAAATCGGTTCTGATCAAATGCATTCAAGGACTTATTGAGCCCGATGAAGGCTCAATCAAAATCAACGGAAAAGAAACCGTAGGGATTGATCGCAAAGAAGCCGAAAAGCTTTATTCCAAAATGGGCATGTTGTTTCAGGGCGGGGCTTTATTTGACAGTTTGAGCGTTTGGGAAAATGTTGCTTTTGGTTTAATCGAAAATCAAAAACTTCCACGCAAAAAAGCCAAAGAAAAAGCAATAAAATATTTGCGCCAGGTCGGGCTTAGCGCAGACGTAGCAGATCTCTCGCCGTCAGAACTTTCCGGCGGTATGCAAAAACGTGTCGGTTTGGCCCGTGCAATTGCTACCAAACCCGAAATTATCTTTTTTGATGAGCCGACAACCGGACTTGATCCGATAATGGCAGATGTTATTAATGATCTAATTATTAACTCGGTCAAAAAAATCGGCGCCAGCGCTTTAACCATTACCCACGATATGGCTTCTGCCCGCAAAATTGCTGACCGAATTGCTATGCTTTATCAGGGCAAAATTATCTGGCAGGGGACCGTAAAAGAACTTGAAAAAACGGACAATCCGTATGTTTTACAATTTGTACAGGGCAGCTCTCAAGGTCCTATAAAAGTTGAAATTTAGGAGCAAACATGGCCAAAAAATCATCTGTTCAATATGTATGTCAAAATTGTGGATCCGCCTATCCCAAATGGCAGGGCAAGTGCGATTCCTGTGGCGAATGGAATACCATAATAGAAGAGCAGGTCGGCGGCGAAGGTTTTTCAAACTTTCATCCCAAGCACAAGGGCAAAATGATAGATTTTGTTTCTTTGAGCGGAACATCACAAAATATTGAACGTATTTCAACCGGCATAAAAGAACTTGATCGTGTCAGCGGCGGTGGTTTGGTTGCCGGATCGGTGATTTTGGTTGGCGGCGACCCAGGTATCGGAAAATCAACTCTTTTGCTACAGGCTTGTGCCAGTATTGCCTCATCGCATGACCACCCCGAATGCTATTATATATCAGGAGAAGAAGCCTTAGATCAGGTTCGTATTCGTGCCAAACGTTTGGAGCTTGAACAATCTCCGGTCAACCTTGCTTCAGCAACAGATGTTAAAGATATTGTTGACACGCTTGAAAAAACCAATGCCAAAATAGTGGTTATTGATTCAATCCAAACCATGTATCTTGAAGAGGCTGAATCAACCCCGGGAAGTGTCTCGCAAGTGCGTGCCTGTGCCTATGAACTCATCAAAATTGCCAAGCGCAAAGGTTTTGTTTTGTTCTTGGTTGGCCACGTAACCAAACAAGGCTCAATTGCCGGACCACGTGTTTTGGAACATATGGTTGATACAGTTTTGTATTTTGAAGGCGAGCGTGGACACCAATTCCGTATTTTGCGTGCGGTCAAAAATCGTTATGGTGCAACTGACGAAATTGGTGTTTTTGAAATGCAAGACAAAGGTTTGGTCGAGGTCGAAAACCCCTCGGCGCTGTTTTTGGCAGAACGCCAAGGAAATATATCCGGCTCCTGCGTTTTTGCCGGCATTGAAGGCTCAAGACCGGTTTTGGTAGAAATTCAGGCGCTGGTCAGTCAAACCGGATACGCCAGCCCTAAAAGAGCGGTGGTAGGTTGGGATTCCGGGCGTTTGGCAATGGTCTTGGCGGTTTTGGAAGCCCGTGGCGGACTAAACCTAAGCAGTCAAGATGTTTACTTAAACATTGCCGGCGGCTTAAAAATTTCTGAACCTGCGGCCGACTTAGCTGTTGCCATGGCAATTATTTCATCATTAACTAACCGCCCGCTCCCCGCAGACATGGTAATCTTTGGTGAAATCGGCTTATCCGGCGAAATCCGTGCCGTAAGTCAGCCTAATCTGCGCCTAAAAGAGGCAAGCAAACTCGGGTTTAAGAGCGCTATCATGCCATCACAATATAAAAATGATAAAAAATTGTCCGCAAAAGATATTTCTCTTCACGAAATAGGCAATGTTCAAAAACTGATAAACTGGTTTAATTAAGGATTTTTATAATGAATAATCTCGATTTATGCATATTGATTGTTGTAGCTATATCTGCTCTCATTGCACTCAATCGTGGACTGATAAAAGAAGTTTTATCAATTATCGGTTGGGTTTTATCGGTCGTAGTCATCGTGTTCATGTTGCCGATAGTAAAGCCGCTGGTTCTCACTCGGGTAGAAGACGAAACAATGGCTATTGTGGCTTCTTCATTGCTGATTTTTGTGATATTCTTTATTCTCTGGATCATTATAACCTCGAGCATAATCGATAAAATCCGCTCCAGCAAACTAAGCTCCCTTGATCGCACTCTTGGTCTCTTTTTTGGCGTGATAAGAGCCTGTATTTTAGTAATTTTATTCAATATAATGGTCGGCTGGATTATCCCCGCAGACGACCAACCGGAGGTTTTCAAAGAGTCAAAATATTTTCAACTTGCCGGCAGTTTTGCCGAACCGATAGAAAAGCTTTTGCCCAAAGATATAATTGCTAAAGATACCGAGACTGAAGAAAAAGACCAAAAAGATAAAAAAGAGCAAAAAGTAATTTCTGAGGATATGGATAATCTGTTTAACAAGCTCGTACAGCCCAAAGTTGAAAAAAAGAGCAATAAGGATACCAAAAAAGCCGAAAAAGGCTCTGACGGCTATGATAAGTCGGAACAAAACAGTCTTGACCGTCTTATTGAAATGAATATTGAGTAAAAGCACTTAACGGAAACAAAAAAACCGACGTTGAAAAACGCCGGTTTTTGTTTTTTGTATTTTACTTAAATATCGAGGTTGATAACGTTTAAAGCGTTTTCTTGAATAAACTCTTTACGTGGCTCAACCACATCACCCATCAAAGTAGAGAACACTTGATCGGCATCGTCCAACATATCAATTTTAACCTGCAACAATGAACGAGCCTCCGGATCAAGAGTTGTTTCCCACAACTGTTCAGGATTCATCTCGCCCAAACCTTTATATCGTTGTAAGGTAATACCCTTGCGCCCCATTGCCATAATTGCATCAACAAAAGATACCGGACCATGGATTTTCTTTTCCTCCCCGAGTTTTGGAGAAGAAAGTTTTTGGTCTTTGGCATAGTGTTCTTCCAAAAAGGCCTTCATGTCATTCAAAGCCTTTGCTTCCGGACTATCTAAAACCGAAGCCCCGATAACGTGCTTTTCTTCAACGCCACGCAAAGTACGGTGAAAACTTACACTGCCGTCCGACAAAATGTTTGCTTTCCACCCTTTATCATATTCTGCTTCTTGGTTGTCGAGCTTAACAGCAACCTGTTCTGCTTTAGCTTTTAAAACATCGAGATTATCAATAACATTTCGGTCAAACATACCGTCAACCGCCATCTGCTCAACAATTTTTTCCGGAGCTTTTTTGTTCAGCGCGGCAATAAGGTTGCGAGCCTTACGGGTGCTTTCAACCATTGCTACCAAATCTTGTCCGGCAATCTGCTCTCCGGCATCTGTTTGCAGAACGGCATCTTCACAACCGCCACGGATTAAATAATCTTCCATTTCTCTGTCATCTTTCAGATAGAGGATGGAATTTCCTCTTTTTGCCTTATACAAAGGCGGCTGAGCAATATAGACATAACCTTTTTCAATAATTTCAGGCATTTGACGATAGAAAAATGTCAACAACAATGTACGAATATGGCTACCGTCGACATCAGCATCGGTCATAATTACAATCTTGTGATAACGACATTTGCTGACATCAAATTCCTCACGACCGATACCCGTACCAAAAGCCGTAACCATTGTACCGATTTCGGCAGAGTTAAGCATACGGTCAAAACGAGCCCGCTCAACGTTCAAAATTTTACCTCTCAAAGGCAAAATAGCTTGGGTACGACGATCACGTCCTTGTTTGGCCGAACCGCCCGCAGAATCTCCCTCCACGATGAATATTTCTGACAGAGCTGGGTCTTTTTCTTGGCAGTCAGCCAATTTTCCCGGCAATGATGCAATATCCAAAACGCCTTTACGTCTTGTAAGCTCACGAGCCTTGCGAGCAGCTTCACGAGCAGTAGCTGCTTCGATGATCTTTCCGACAATAATTTTTGCCTCATTCGGGTGTTCTTCTAACCATTCCTGCAGTTTACTGCTAATAACACTTTCGACTACCGGTCGAACCTCTGATGACACCAACTTATCCTTTGTTTGTGATGAAAATTTCGGATCCGGCACTTTAACCGACAATACGCATGACAATCCTTCACGCATATCTTCACCGGTAATCATGTCCTTGTCTTTACTTTTTACCAAACCGTTTTCATTAATGTAATTATTAATGGTTCTGGTCAATGCCGCACGGAAACCGGCCAAGTGAGTACCGCCGTCTTTTTGCGGAATATTGTTGGTAAAGCACAACATACTCTCGTTGTAAGCATTGGTCCACTGCATAGCGGCTTCAACCTGGATATCTTTATCTTCTCCTGCAATAGAAATAACATTTTCATGCAATGGGGCTTTTGATTTGTTAATGTGGTTTACAAAAGCTTTCAAACCGCCTTCATAATGCATAACAACTTCACGTGGTTCTGTCCCGCGGTTGTCAATCAGCTTAAGATAAACGCCGGAGTTCAAGAAAGCCTTTTCACGGATTGCTCTTTCCAAAACATCAAAATTGAACTCTGTCATGGTAAAAGTTTCCGGTGACGGCAAAAATGTAACTTCGGTTCCGTGACGCCCGTTAGCGTCACCGACAACTTTCAGGTGCTCGGTAACATTACCATGGGAGAACATTGCCACGTGTTCGTGTCCTTCACGCCAAATTCTCAAACGTAACCAAATAGACAAAGCGTTTACCACTGAAACACCAACGCCGTGCAAACCGCCCGAAACCTTGTAAGAATTGTTATCAAATTTACCGCCGGAGTGCAGTTGTGTCATAATAACTTCAGCCGCAGAAACACCCTCTTCCTTATGCATGCCGACAGGGATTCCTCGTCCGTTATCACGAACCGTAGCCGAGCCGTCCGGATTTAAAATAATTTCGGTTTTATCACAATATCCGGCCAAAGCCTCATCGATAGCATTATCCAAAACCTCATAAATCATGTGGTGCAAACCGGTACCGTCATCGGTATCACCGATATACATTCCCGGACGCTTGCGGACAGCTTCCAAACCATGCAGAACTTTGATTGAATCTGCATTATATTCTTGTTCTTCTTTGGCTATTTCGGCCTGTGACATTTCTACCATAGTTGATATTTCCTTGTTATTTTTTATCGACTTAATTTAAACTCTCATCACTATACAACATTTTGAAAAAAAACATAGCAAAAACTCACAAAAATTAACCGTTTTGTGTATATTTTTCCTAGTGTTTGGCGGTTTTTTAATGAGCTTCAGTCCAATTGTTGCCGATTCCGACTTCTGCCGTAAATTTTACATCATAATTTACCGCATTTTCCATGGTTTGCTTTAACAATTTTGCCACGGTTTCAACTTCATCTTCCGGTGCCTCAATCACCATTTCATCGTGAACTTGTAACAAAATTTTTGACTTAAATTTTCCGTCAATTAAAGCCTTGCGCATATTATTCATTGCTCGTTTCATAATATCTGCAGCCCCACCTTGAAGCGGTGCGTTCATTGCCGCTCTTTCTGCAAACGAAGCAACACGTTGATTTTTATCATTAATTCCGACAATCGTGCACTTTCGCCCGAAAGGCGTAACCACATATCCGTGTTTGCGGGCAAAATCTATGCTTTTTTCCATAAACACTTTTATCTCCGGCATTTTTTCAAAATAAGCATCAATATACTGCTTGGCTTCTGCCGGCGAAACCCCGATTTGCTTTGACAATCCGTATTGTGAAATCCCGTAAATAACCCCGAAATTAATCGCTTTTGCGTGACGCCTGATTACCGGTGTAACTTCTTCCTTTTTCAGTCCGAACACTTTCATTGCTGTTGCCGTATGCACATCAATTTCATTGGCAAAAGCCTCTTTTAAGGCTTTTACGTCAGCCAAAACCGCCAACAACCGCAACTCTACCTGCGAATAGTCGGCAGATATCAGTTTGTGTTTTGGCGCCGCTACAAAACATTGTCTTATCTTTTGCCCATCATCACTGCGTATTGGAATATTTTGCAAATTAGGGTTGTTTGAGGACAGCCGTCCGGTATTAACATTGGTCTGATCATAGGTTGTATGAATACGGCTGTTTTTATCCAACTGTTGGAGCAGGGTGTCCGTATATGTCGTTTTTAGTTTATTTACTGAACGCCATTCCAAAATTTTTGCCGGCAGAGGGTGTTCTTCTGCCAGTTGTTCCAAAACATCTGCACCGGTTTGAAAGTTTCCGCTTGTGTGTTTTTTTGACTGCAGACCGAGTTTGTTGTATAAAATCTCGCCGATTTGCTTCGGTGAGCCGATATTAAATGTTTCTCCGGCCAGTGCAAAAATTTCCTGTTCAATATCCTGTTGGCGTTTTTCCAGTTGTTTACTAAAATCGGAAAGCTGTGCAACATTTACCGTAACTCCGTTTTTTTCCATTTCAAACAACGTTGCCGCCAGCGGACGGTCAAAATGCTCATAGACTGTTACCATGTGTTCGCTCAACAAGCGCTGACGCAAGATGCCGCAAAGCCTGAAAGTAAAATCTGCCTGTTCGCACATATAATTTTTCAAAACATTTTCATCAACTTTGTCGGGATTAATTCGCTGTTTGCCTACACCGAAAACGTCGTCATCTTTCTGTCCGTTAATATCCAAAAACAACTCGGACAAAGTACCTATATCATGACTGTGGCTTGAAGAGTCCAAAACATATGACATAATCTCAATGTCATCATAAGGAAAAATCCGGCACATACCATCACTTAACATATCCAAAAAATGCATATCAAGTTTGATATTATGCCCGATTTTCAAAATTGACTGAGAATTCAAAATCGGCAATAAGTGGTCAAAAACTTTTTTTGCGCTCATTCCGTGTTTTTTACTTGTTGCCGCACTAAATAAATCAAACGTTTGATTTTGCTGTTCTTTTTCTAAAGGAATATAAGCCGCTTTTCCGCTATCAATTGCCAAAGCTATACCCAAAGGGACATCAAAAACCGGATTGTTTCCTGTTGCCAAAACTTTTATTGCCAACATCTGACTGTTCAGATTTTTCAGCCACAACGCCAAATCGGCTTCATTGTCAATTAGGCGATAATCGGTCTTAATTTCCGGAGTTGCCTGAGTAGTAACAACACCGGATTTTTTGCATTGCTCCTCAACCCATTTCGCCAGCCGTAGCTTAAGGCTGTTAAAACCGTATTTCTCAACAAAATTTTGCACCACCGCCAAATCCGGACAATGAAATTTATAATGAGTTACTTGGTTTTCAACCGGAACATCATTTTTGAGTGTTACCAGCTGAAGAGATATTTTGGCATTTTCAATGTTTGCCAACAAGGTTTCACGCCGTTTATTTTGTTTTATTTCGCCGGCATGAGCCAAAACCTCATCAAGTGAGCCGAACGTATTTACCAGTTCTGCCGCAGTCTTAGGACCAATTCCCGGCACCCCCGGAATATTATCAATACTGTCTCCCGAAAGTGCTTGCACATCTACCACTTTTTCCGGATAAACTCCGAATTTTTCTTTAACATCATCAGGGGTAAAAAACTTATCTTTCATCGGGTCATAAAACGTAACCCCCGGACGAATTAACTGCATCAAATCTTTATCAGCAGAAACCACAATAGCTTCCATTCCGGCATCTAGCGCCTGTTTTGCATAAGTTGCAATCAGGTCGTCGGCCTCATATCCCTCAATTTCAAGATGATTTAGATTAAGCACATCAACCACTTCCCGTATAATCGGAAATTGCGGTATTAACTCCTCGGGAGGGTCTTTGCGCGTGCCTTTATAATCGGGAAAAATATCGTTGCGAAAATTTTTTCTTTTGGCATCAAACAGCACCAAATTATAATTGCAATCAAATTTAGCTGACAGTTTCATAAACATATTGGTAAAACCATATACAGCATTAACCGGGGTTCCGTCGGGAGCCGTCATCGGTGGCAGTCCGTAAAACGCCCTGAAAATATATCCTGATCCATCGACTAAACAGATTTTTTCAGCCATTGCAAATCTCCTTGATACAACCTGATATAATATAATTTACAAATACTCTTTAGCCAAGAAGTTTTATTGAGTTTTCTACCTTCTCCAAGCGTCGGCTATATGCTTAAAACTCATTTTTGAGCTTACCAAAAAAGCATCAAATCTGATATCAAAATCACTAAATTGCGGATGGTTTTTAACAAAATTTTCCGCTGCTTTCCAAATTCGTTGTTGCTGCTGCGGCAAAATTGCATAAGCCGCATCATCTATGCTTGAGCGTTTTTTGACTTCAACAAATACCAACAAATTCTTTTTTACTACAATCAAATCAATCTCACCGGCGCCGGTTCTTCTGCCGGTAACATAGTTGCGTGCAACAACCCTAAAACCGTGTAACAAAAAATATACCGCAGCTAAAGTTTCTGCAATTTTTCCGCTAATTCTGTTGTTCATTTTTGATTTTTACCGCCAGTTCATACACGTTGTTTTTGTTGAGCCCGTATTCGGTAACAACCTCTTTTACGACCGTTTTTAGCGGCACTTTTTTCATTTTATCACGCAAAATCTGTTCAACATCTACCCCCGATACAGGCTCATCTGACGGCGGTGCAACCATAAATACAATTTCTCCTTTTGGTGGATTTTTCTCAAAATAAGCAATTACGTCATCAGCCGTTCCTGTTTTGCACTCCTCATGCATTTTAGTAATTTCTCGTGCCACTGCAAATTCTCGATTCGCAAAAATTTTTTTAGCAACACCAAGTGTTTTTAGTAATCTTGGAGCCGTTTCATAAAACACCAATGTCGTGTCAATTCCCGTCAATTCTTTGAACAAATCCTCACGTGCCTTATCCTTGTTAGGTATAAAACCGGCAAACATAAACCGATTAGTCGGCAACCCCGACATTTGCAATGCACAAATTATTGCGCAACACCCCGGTACTACTGCAAACGGAGTATTTTGTTCATGACACTGCCTTATCAGTTTGTACCCAGGGTCCGAAATCAGCGGTGATCCGGCATCGCTTACTTGCACCACACACAATCCTTGGTTGACCAAATCAATAACTTCTTGGGCTTTTTCCTGCTCATTATGATCATGCAGGGTAATAAATTTTTTGCCGCTGAACCCGATATTGAGCAACCCGAGTAATTTTTTTGTTACCCTCGTATCTTCGCAGGCTATCACATCTGCTTCTTTTAGTAGCGTTTTTGCGCGTTCCGAAATATCTGACAGATTTCCGATAGGTGTGGCAACAATATACAATCCGTTGGTCATTTCTTATTTACATTCCGTGTTTTTTAATCTAAATTACTCGTATTGTTTTATATTTTGGGATAAAAAGCAAGTGTTTAAAAAAATTTACATTTTAGCGGTTGCTGCGCTTGTTGCATCATGCCGCTCCCCGATGGTTACATCTACAGGTCATTTTTCTGACAACACAACCCAAATCAGTGAGGAAACTTTTATAACAAAATCAAGTTTCAGGGTTGGTGTTTTGCTTCCGCTTAGCGGTGATGCTGCAGCAGTCGGGCAGGGGCTCAGAAACGCTACCATGATTGCGCTTGAAGACATTAACAACCCCAACCTTATTTTGCAGTTTTATGATACCAAAAGCACTCCAGAAGGGGCTCGTGTTGCAGTCGAAAACGCTATAAACCAGCGAGTTAAAATGATTGTCGGACCTTTAATGTCAAGTGAGGTTGAGGCCATATCTTACCAAACCCGCAAGCACGACATTCCGGTAATTGCTTTTTCAACCAATGATGCCGTTCTTCAGCCTCAGGTTTATACAATCGGTTTGCTTATTGAGGAACAGGTTAATCGCATAATTTCTCACGCCGCACAAAAAGGTCGCTCTCGTTTTGCACTTTTACTGCCTGACAACGCTACTGGTATAGCGGTTGCCAAATCAGCGGTAAAAGCCGCTAAAAAACATGGCGGCACCGTATCCAAAATCGCTTTTTATCCGCAAGAAACCACTGATTTTTCGGAAATTATCCGCAAAATGAGTGAATATGATCGCCGCTCATCAAACGGCGGTGGTGTAGATTTTGATGCCGTCATTGTTCCTGAAACCGGAAGCCGCTTAAAATCAGCAACCGCAATGTTCGGCTATTATGACGTCTTTTATCCCGACGTAATGTTCTTGGGCACATCGGTTTGGGAAAATACCAACCTGAACAAAGAAACAACATTAAACAAAGCTGTGTATCCGGCTTTATCACGTAGCCACAGTGCATATTTTAACAAAAAATATCAATCAATGTACGGCACCTATCCGAGCGGCATTTTTGCTTTGGCTTATGATGCCGTGGCTCTATCGTCTGCACTTGCCAAACGCAACCCCTATAATCTTGATGAAGCTATCACCAGTCCTGACGGGTTTGTCGGCATTAACGGAGCTTTTCGCTTTTTCCCCAACGGCAAAAACCAACACAGTCTGGACATAATGCAAATTACCCCGTCGGCAGATGTCGTTGTCGATTCGGCATCTCGCAAATTTATTTCCGGTCCCGAAACTCTTGATGATATTGATGCCGCTTCTTTGTATGATGGAAACGCTCCACTTGTTTTGGGCAAAAACCAACAGGAAGCCGAGACGGAAATTTTTGGTCGCCCGCTTAGAGGATATGTTGAAAGCGATTCAATATATCAATATTAGTGGGATATGGCAGATTTTTTACTTGAAATTAAGAACAAAATCTGCCCTTATGTGAATAATTGCTATGGAGGGCATCGGGTCAAGCGTTCGCCAACCCGGTCAGGTTCGGAAGAAAGCAGCCGTAACGAACCAGCCTGAGGTCGGTGTTCCTCCGCCTTTTTATAAACAGAGCGAATTATGGCAGAAGAAGAAAAACAAGATAACTACGTAGTTTTAGCACGAAAATACCGTCCGCAGAATTTTGAAGATTTACTCGGGCAAGACGCTTTGGTGCAAACTCTGACCAACGCCATAAAATCAAATCGCTTGCACCATGCATACATTTTGACCGGAATTCGTGGCGTGGGCAAAACCACCACCGCCCGCTTGATTGCCAAGGCTCTCAACTGTATTGGTCCTGACGGCAAAGGCGGACCGACAACGCACCCTTGCGATGTTTGTGAAAACTGTAAATCAATCGCCGCCGGTCGCAATATTGACGTTTTAGAACTCGATGCCGCATCACGCACCGGTGTTGATGATATCCGTGATATTTTGGACGGTGTTCGTTACAAACCGACAAACTGCCGATACAAAATATACATCATCGACGAAGTTCACATGCTCTCCAAAAATGCATTTAACGCTTTGCTTAAAACTCTTGAAGAGCCGCCGGCACACGTCAAATTCATCTTTGCTACAACCGAAATTCGCAAAGTTCCGATTACCGTTCTCTCTCGTTGTCAACGATTCGACCTGCAACGTCTGCAAATCGACGACCTTATGAAGTTGTTCAACAAAATTGTTGCCGCCGAAAACCTCAAAGCCGATGAAGAGGCTCTGCATATGATTGCTTCTGCCGCAGACGGTTCTGCTCGTGATGGTTTATCATTGTTGGATCAGGCAATCTCGCTGGGCAGCGGCAAAGTTCGCACAGACATTGTTAAAGAAATGCTGGGCATGGCCGACCGTGGTCAGGCATTTGAAATTTTTAACCACCTTATCAGCGGCAACATGAATGATTTGCTCCAAAAACTACAGGAAGTATATAAAAACGGAGCTAATCCGACGGCTATTCTGAATGATTTAATCAACATAACTCATACGTTGACTAAGGTTTTGCTTATACCGGCAATGTTGAACGATGAAAAACTCTCAGAAACCGAACGAGAATTTTTCCAATCTTCTGCCTCTAAAACAAACGTTGCTCTCTTGTCCAAAATTTGGCAAATGCTGATTAAGGGGTTGAATGAAGTTCAAAATGCCCCCGTGCCGATAGATGCACTTGAGATGGTTTTGATACGTATAGCTTATTCGGCTAATTTACCAACTCCGGCAGAGCTGCTCGAGAGTGTAAAAAAAAAATCTAGCGTAACCGCTCCGACTGCTTCTGCTCCCAGAGCAACCGCCAAACCTGCTTCTGTCAGTGCACCGTCTCCGAAACCGTCGCCCACCTCAACTTTTGCAAAAATTAATGACTTTGTTCGCTATCTTGAGGACAACAAACAACTGCGGCTGGCCTACACTCTAAAAAATGATGTTGAAGTAGTCGAGTTTGCTGACGGAATCATGAAATTTAAGGCAACCGAGCGAGTTTCTGCCGATGTTATACTTACCATTGATAAGTTTTTGGAAGCGGCTACCGGCAAAAAATGGAAAACCGACCTTATCCCCGGTGAAGTCATTTTAAGCATTGCCAATATTGAAAACGCTCAAAAAGAAGCCGACAAAAAGAATGTTGCGGAAAACCCGTTGGTAAAAGCGATTCTTGACGAATTCAGAGGCGCAAAAATAGAAACGCTCATGCGTAAGATTGCTGCTGATGAAGATGATAATTTTGAAGAAAACAATGATGAATTTATAAATGAGGATTTTAACTGATGATGAATATGCAAAGTCTGATGAAACAAGCTCAAATTATGCAAAAAAAGATGAGCGAAGCACAGGAAAAATTAGCCCAAAGCGAGGTTATCGGCGTTAGCGGCGGCGGCATGGTAAAAGTTACCGTTACCGGCAAGATGACCACTAAAAAAGTCGAGATAGACAAATCTTTGCTTAACCCTGAAGAAGCCGATATTCTTGAAGATCTGATTGTTGCTGCATGTAACGACGCTCAAAACAAGGCTGAGGCCATGATGAACGATGGCTTGAAAGATGTAACCGGCGGCCTGAATTTAGGCGGGCTTAAACTTCCGTTTTAAAGGTGGTTCTCGTGGCTGGTCAAGACATTGAAAAACTGATCAAACTCATATCCAAACTGCCGTCTTTGGGCACAAGATCGGCACGCCGAATTGTATTGTACCTTATCAAAAAGAAGGAAACATCTTTGCTCCCGCTGATAGATGCCATGCAAAGTGTTTCTGACAATATAAAAACTTGTGAAATTTGCGGCAATTTTGACACCACATCACCATGTTCAATCTGCTCATCTGAAAAAAGAGAAAAAAACACCATTTGTGTTGTGCAGGACGTTGCCGACCTATGGGCTATGGAGCGCACCGGATTCTATCGCGGTCAATATCATGTTTTGGGCGGAGTTTTGTCAGCTCTTGACGGTGTTGCTCCCGAGGATCTAAATATGGATTCGTTATTTGCCAGAGCAAACAGCGATGAAATATCCGAAATTGTCTTAGCTCTCCCTGCCACCATTGACGGTCAAATAACCTCACACTACTTGGTATCAAAACTAAAAAACAGCAACGTCAAAATTACCACCCTTGCTCAGGGGATTCCGGTCGGTGCCGAGCTTGATTACATGGACGAGGGAACAATCCAACTGGCATTAAACTCACGCAAAGAAATGTAAGTTATTCGATTCCCATTTTTTAACTCAAAATTGACAGTTTAGAGATATTATATTATCATCTTTTTTAATAAAGTTTAATTAGAGGGAACCTAACATGGAAACACAGTACTATACAGTCGTTGAAAAACAGGACTTTTTTGAAATTATTGAAAACAAGTATGGCGAACTGGCAATATTTATTGATGCACGCGATGGTGCTCCGGCTAACCCTGTACTTGAGTATGATGGCAAAAAAACCGCCCTCTTAAAACGTGATGGACGTTTAGCTGTAAAACTCGATAACATTGATGAAGAAACCAAAGGCCCTCTTGCCGAGGCTGAATTTGTGATGATTGTTGAGTTGCAGGGCAAAATGGTAGAACGCGTTTATGCAGTTCCGGTTGACAATGTTGAAGAGATAGTCTTCAAGGGACGTCAAACCCGTGCTGACGAATTAGTTATGGCAAAAAGCAAAGAAGACGTTATCAAAAGTTTTGGCGCTATTCACTCTTGGTTTGGCGGCAGTACAGAAAAAAAATAGGAATAAGAAATGCTTGGATTGGTTTTGGTTACACACGGAAACTTGGCTAAAGAATTTGTTTCGGCAATGCAACATGTTGTTGGCAAACAGGAGCAGATAGAAACCGTTTGCATCGGTCCTGAAGATAACATGGAAGAGCGCCGCGGCGAAATCCTCAGCAAGGTTGAAAAAGTTAATACTGGAGAAGGCACAATAGTTTTGACCGACCTTTTCGGAGGCACCCCGTCAAACCTTGCAATTTCCATTATGGATAAAGCAAAGGTCGAAATTTTAGCCGGTGTAAACTTGCCCATGCTTATAAAAATAGCCTCACTCCGCAAAGAGAAAAACCTTAAAGACACCGTGCTCGGAGCACAAGAAGCCGGCAAGAAATATATTAACATTGCATCACAACTGCTAGGTCTGTAAAATGAGCGTTTGCAAAGAACTTGAAATCAAAAACCGTAAGGGATTGCATGCGCGCGCCGCTGCAGCCTTTGTAAAAACAGCCGAAAGTTTCAGTGCCGAAATACAGGTTGAGCGTGTCGGGCAAAAAGTCAGCGGCTGCTCAATTATGGGCTTAATGATGTTGGCAGCATCACAGGGCACCACAATTAAAGTTACCGTCACCGGCGACGATGAACAGCAAGCCATGGATGCAATATCTGCTTTGGTTGATAACAAATTCGGAGAAGAATAGACCATCGTCTATATCGGTTGAAAAAACACAAAAACGACCTAAATCTGATTTGGATTTAGGTTATTTTTTTTAGGAGTAAAACAATGAGTATATGTAGCGGAAGTAAAAAACCGACCAAAGAGACCAACACTCAGTCATCAACCAAACCTGATGATAAAAAACAAGGCGAAAGCTGTGGCTGCGGAAACAAAAACAAATAAACAAAAACCTCTCTTTCGAGAGGTTTTTTCTATTTGAAAGCATCTACTCCGATTCTTCCGATTAAAGGTAATTTTATGGCCGGACGATACCAGTCGATACCAAAATTCAAACCCAAAATTCCGATTTCAATTCCCTCGCATTTCCCCACTTCAAACGACAAAATTCCCCATAGCGAAAACTTATATCCGGTACCGCTGGCTGTTGGCACCAAAAAAGTTTTTGCTCCGATAAAATCCTTACCTATAGCCGTAGGCGGTAACTCTATAGTCAGCTCCGGAACATTGCGAACAATGTGCTCGACAAATGTATTACTGTTAGGTCCCGGCCATAAGTTATATGTTGTTTTATAAGGATAACTTTCAACAGCAGCCTCAATTTTCGGAATAGCCCTTTCAGCTTCTTCTCCGGTCAGGCTTTGCAGCAGCTTCGGTTTGCGCCCGTACCAATATCTGTCCGGCAAATCTGGATGAGCATAAACTGTGGTTTTTTCATAAAACATGTTCCAACCTGTAACTTGATATACGGTATAATGATCATCACCTTTTTTCTTGACGGACACCCACGGGTGCACAGCAAAATATCCCCGCCAGTTATAAACTCGAGCCACATAAACCTGCACGACGGCATCATCGGTTTCCTCGGGCTTGGGCGCCATGTTTGCACTGTTACGGTTTGCGGTTTGCCAATCAACATAATTAAATGTCATGTCATAAATCAAAAATGCACACAATATGATTACGACAGTCCACACAATATCTTTCTTTCTTATTTTTTTCATCGTTGAGTTACCATGTTATTTTTGACTTCAAAGAAATCGGCTTCATTTTTTAACGAGTTAAAAATCTCCTGATTCGTTGAGGTAATCCACGCCTGCAAGCCGAGATCTTTAATTTTATCGAGCAAAGCCTCTCGCTTTATGTCATCGAGATGAGCGGTTATCTCGTCCAACAACAGAACCGGAGCAAAACCCTGATACAAAATTTGGCATTTTGTTTGCGCCAAAATAATACTTATCAGCAACGACTTCTGTTCGCCGGTCGAACAAAGCTCTGCCGGCATATGTTTTTTCTTGTATGTAACCTTAAAATCCGTGCGGTTCACCCCGTCAACACCATCATTATATAAAACATTGCGGCGCTCTTTTTTGAGTTTGTCGACATAAAAATCCTCAACATCGACTGCGGGCATTTTATCGAGCATTTTTTCGATGGTTCCGTCTAGCTCCAAAATTACATTTGGAAAAACATCGTCAGGTTCATTTTCAATAAAACTGTTCAGTCTGGCAATCTGTTCTCTGCGGGCTGCGGCGATTGCCACACCGATTGCCGCCATATTCTCCTCGATTCCCTCAAGCCAGGCATTATCGGCACGCCCGTTCGTGCTTTTAATCAGCTGATACCATTGCTTGTAAAGGTGTTCAAAATTTGCGGTTCTTTTAGCGTGCTCATTATCAAAAGCAAATACCAATCGATCCAAAAAACTTCTTCGTGGTTGTGAGCCGCCGCGGAACAACCTGTCCATCTGCGGAGTCAACCATATTGCTGAAACATATTGTCCCAGCTCCCCTTGAGAGGATGCTTTTTGCCCATCAATCTTAACGATTCGCTTGTTATAGCCGTTGATTTCATCGTCGTCATCTTTAGGGGCGTTTTCGACAGCGGTACCGATTTCAAAATCATCGCCGTTTTTATATACCATTGCTGAAACCGCCCAGGAGCCGTTTGAGGGGTGATAATCATTTTCCACTACTGCCGGAGTAAATCTTCTTATATCTGCTAATCTGGCGCCTCTTAACCCCCTTCCCGGCGTTAAAAAGGATACGGCTTCCAAAATATTTGTTTTTCCGCTACCGTTTTCTCCGGTAATAATTATCGGGCGCAAATTTGTGTTCAAGCGCAAAAAAACATAGTTTCTAAAGTCAGTTAAAGTCAGGCGTGTAACACCTGACTTTTTACTGGTAACTGACTGAATATTTTGCGCCAGACTGTTCAACTTAAACCCTCATCGGCATCAGCACATAAATTGCACTTGAATCTGATGTGTCATGAATGACTGACGGAGACGAAGCATCAGAAAAACTTACCTGTACGGATTCGCCTTTAATTTCGGACAATATATCCAACAAATAGCGGAAATTATAGCCGATTTCTAAAGATTCGCCATCATACTTAGCGTCAATTTCTTCCAATGCAGAACCCAAGTCCGGACTTGTTGTGGTAATAACAATTTTTCCGGCCTGTGTAATCATTTTGATTGCGCGGGTACGCTCTGCTACAACCGAAACACGGTCAACGGCATTAGCCAACTCTTTTACCTGAACTTCAAGCAATTTATCTGTATCGGTCGGAATAACCCGCTCATAATCCGGATAAGTTCCGTCAATCAATTTTGAGGTAAGGGTAACTTCCTCAAGCGTAAAGCGAACTTTGTTATCTGACAATGCTACAGAAATATTTTCGGCTTTTGTATCGTCAAGCAGCTTACGGACTTCGCTTACGGTTTTTCTCGGAATAATAACGCCGGCAATTTTTTCAGCACCTGCCGGTAACGGGGATTCTACACAAGCCAAACGATGTCCGTCGGTAGCAACAACGCGCAATACTTTAGTTGCCCCCTCGCTTTTTGCATGAACATAAAGTCCGTTCAGATAATATCTTGTCTCTTCTGTCGATACGGCAAACTGTGTGCGATCAATAACGTCCTTAAGTTCTTCTCTGGCTATACTGAAATTAATCGGTAGCTTATCACCGGCAATAATCGGAAAATCTTCAACCCCGATAGTTGAAAGCGCAAATTTTGAACGCCCTGAAGCAATGGTCAACTGCCCTTTGTCATCAGGAAAAGTCAACTCAACCTCTGAACCGTCTGACAACTTACGAACAATGTCATACAGCATATGAGCCGGAGCGGTGGTGGCACCTGTTTCGGCAATTTTGGCATCAACAATTTCGGTAATTTCCGTATCCATATCGGTTGCCTTAAAGCTTATGCCGTCACCGAGAGCTTCAATACGTACATTTGACAACACCGGAATGGTATTGCGTTTTTCAACAATACTTTGAATATGACTCAAAGTTTTTAATAAAATAGCGCGTTCAATAACAAATTTCATAGCATTATTCCGAAAAAATTAAACTCTGGGTAGATTCCTACCCTCTGCAATAATATCACAAGATATTGCTTTCAAAACTTAAAAGAGTAAATATTCAACAGCTTTTTTGCAGATTCGCTTACAATTTGTATTTGTTCAAAAAATTACAAATCGGCAAAAACAGATTGTCCGGCAACTCATCTTTTGGAAACCAGCACCACTCTGCACATTTATCAGGTTCTTTAACTACCGGCTTTCCGGAAAAATTAAGCGCCTTTAATATGGCGGTAACATAGTGTTTTCCGCTTTCTTTGAAAAAGTCATTCGTAACTCCGCAGACCGACAAATCCTGCCTATTCAGTATCAAACCTGTTTCTTCTGCGGTTTCGCGCACTCCGGCTTCTTCAAAACTTTCGCCATACTCAAGATGTCCGCCCGGCGGGCACCAGGTTCCTTCTCCGTGCTTAGATTTTCTCAGCCCCAGTAATACCTCGTTCTTGTTGTTATAAATCAGAACTCCGACACCGACTTTTACAATTTTTTCTTCCATAAAATTCCTTACGAAAAAAGCCGGAACAAGTCCGGCTTTATTTTTTTGTTATGCCTCTAAAGACCGACGTAAAACCTCAACGCTCTCGGCAACACTTGTATCTTCTTTTATAAGCTCTTCTACTTTGCGTACCGCATGCATAACCGTTGTATGGTCGCGGTCAAATTTGCGACCAATCTCCGGCAATGAGCGCAGAGTCAAAAGCTTGGCCAAATACATGGCGATTTGACGAGGTCTTGCAACCGTTCTGGCTCTACGTGAAGACTGCATCTCTTTGACCGATATGTTAAAGTGCTCTGCAACTTTTTTCTGAATTTCATCAATAGTTGTTCTGCGGTCATAAGAACGTAACATGTCTTTCAAAACATCTTGTGTGTTCTCCAGAGTTATTTCTTTGCCCGGCAATAATTGTGTATGGGCAATAATACGGCGCAAGGCTCCTTCCAACTCACGAATATTTGACGTAATCTTTTGAGCCAAAAATTCAGCAACCTTTTGTGGCAATTCACAATTCAACTGTTTGGCTTTTGCCTGCAAAATACCAATTCTCAAGTCAAAATCTGTCGGATGAATATCTGCAACCAAACCGCAACCCAAACGAGAGCGCAGACGGGTTTCGATTCCCTCTAAATCAGACGGCGACTTGTCTGCTGAAATAATTATCTGACGACCTTCTTCAATCAATGAATTAAAGGTGTAAAAAAACTCTTCTTGAGTAGTATCTTTTCCGCCCATAAATTGAACATCATCAACCATCAACACATCAACCGATCTAAACTGTTCTTTAAAAGCTGCTGTGTCCTTATAGCGCAAGGCTCTGACAAACTTATACATAAATTTTTCGGCAGAAAGATAAACAATATTTTTATTCGGATTCCGTTGTTTGATTCTCCAGGCAATTGCATGCATAAGGTGGGTTTTTCCCAAACCGACACCGGAATACAAAAACAACGGATTAAACGGGATGTCATCGGATTCCGCAACTTTTCTTGCGGCAGCATATGCAAACTCATTGGTTTTACCGACAACAAAATTTTCAAATGTATATTGCGGATTCAGCGGAACCGACAACGACTGGTTGGCATCTGATACATAGCCGGCCTCAGGCTGAATATTGTTTACGCCTGATTGATATATGTTTTGTGGAGCCGGACTTTGTGAAATTTTCTTTAATAAAGATCTGCATGTCGAATTATGAACGCCGGTCATAATACCTTCGTCTGCAGCCTGAACAATAAAATTAATACTTTTTATATTCGGATTTTTCTTACCCCATATTTTATGAATTCTGTCAGAGTAATTTGTGATAACCCAGTTGCGCATAAAACGCGTCGGCACACTGATGTTCATTACTCCGCTGGAGAAAGAGCTTATACTCAACGGCTTCAACCAACTGTCAAAAGCCTTTTCTCCGACCTCTTGTTTTAATTGCGAGCAAATTTGTCCCCATTCGTTCTGGACATCTTCGTTGTTAGTAGTAATTGCTTCGCCAGCCATTATCTTCGCATCCTTATAAGTAATAGGTTAAAACAAAAATATTTTCATCCTCGATTTTTATCGATTTGATGGTCCGATGATAAAAGGTTAAAAAATAAAAAACAACAGAACAATTAGCGAACATTGCAATTAAATTTCTTGACACAATATTTATCTGAGTCGCCCGGATTCTCGGTGCTTTTGCCTATAAAAAAGCAAAAAATCACGCACCCGATTCAACAGGTGGTGATTCTTCTGCTTAATATTTTTTTCTAAATTAAAGAGCTTTAATTTTTGCCGACAGACGAGAAATTGTTCTCGATACGGTATTGCGGTGCATAACACCCTTATTTACGGCTTTCATCAATTCAGATTCTGCAGTAACAAAAGCGGTCTGAGCCAAAGCTTTGTCTTTAGCTACAACGGCAGCTTCAACTTTCTTTACAAATGTACGAACTCTGCTTCTGCGAGCGCCGTTAATCATAGCGCGCTTGCTGTTTCTTCTGATTCTTGTTTTTGCCGATTTATGATTGGCCATTTTTCTTTATTCCTTAAAATTACGTTAATTAAAAAATTTTCTGATATGCTTTATAAACTCTTCTAAGCTGTTAAGTCAACACAATTTTTTGCAAAAATGCGGTTTTTTATTTTTTTTCTAGCATTTTCTCAAGATTATTTTTGTACTCATCTGAGTCAAGAGCTGACTTGTAAACCTGCTTTTCTATATCAAGCCCTTCTTCCAAATCGGTGTTTCCGACAGCGGTTCTGACCAATTCTTTTGAAGTGTTTGTTGCCATTTCCGGCATTGATGCGATAATTTCCGCCTCTTTCATTGTTTCATCATGCAAATACATCAGCGGGACGATTCTGCTGACAAGACCGATTTTATCAGCCTCTGCGGCCCCCATCGCCCTGCCGGACAAAATCATTTCCATCGCTTTTGCTTTTCCAACGGCTCTTGTCAGTCTTTGAGTCGCTCCAAATCCTGGAACGGTACCGAGGCTTAAATCAGGTGTTGCAAACCATGCATTGTCGGAACAAAGAATGATGTCTCCGGCCAAAGCTAGCTCCATTCCGATTCCGATTGCATAACCGCTGACTTCGGAAACAACCGGCTTTTTAATGTCAGCAATTTTATCAAAATCACCAATCATATTCTCGAGCATTTTTGCGTTTGCATTTTTAACAAACTCTGTTGCATTAATCCCCGATGAAAAAGCTTTTTCTGATCCGCGTAATACAATAACACGCACCTTGTCATCATTATCAAGTTGTACCATTTTTGCGGACAGATTCTTCAAAACGTCTGCATCAATAAAATTCAAATCATTGTCGCTTGATAGCGTTACAAGTCCGATTCCATTTTGTTTTTCAACTTTAATATTTGTCATGACCGTGTCCTAATCTTTGCTTTTTAATGTCATTCTTACCAAAAGCGGATTGTTTTTTTCCATTGCTATATCCAAAACTTCCATATCACGTTCAAAATGTAAAGAGTTTTCTTTTTTGCCAACAAATTTCCATCCCAGTTGCGGCAATGTGTCTTTATAAAAATCCGCCACTTTTGCAAAAGAGATTTTTTTTGAGCTGATATACGCTTCATTAAAGCGGCTTTCATCGTTTCCGAAAGAAATGTTTGCGCTGTGGATTTGCGCCATTCCTTCCGGCAATGGGATATCGTCCATGCCATCAACAAATTCAGCGCCGAAAGCGGATGACGTCGTTAAAAACAATATAGCCAATAGTATATTTAATGTTTTCATGTTACCTCACTTTTGCAATGTCGGACAATAAAAGGTTGAGCGTCCGGCCTGAGTCGTTTTTTGGATTCCACCGGTTTTATCAGCGTTGCACACGCAGTTCGGACAACGTTGTCCGGTTTTGTTATATACGCAATGCATATTTTGAAAATACCCCAAACTGCCGTCAGGTTTGTGATAATCACGCAATGTCGAACCGCCGTTATCGATTGCTTTTTGCAAAACGATACGGGTGTTCTGAACAATTTCCTTACACTCTTTTTGCGAAATTTTATCTGCTTCTCTAAGCGGAGATATTTTGGACACATACAATATTTCCGAAGCATAAATATTTCCGATTCCATTGATGATAGACTGGTCAAGCAGCGCCGGTTTAATGGGAATTTTTTTATTTTTCAGTTTTTCATACAGATATTTTTCATCTAACCCCTTATCAAAAGGATCTCTGCCCATGTTTCGCAAACACTTAAACGCTGACAACTTATCGGTCTGAGCATACGAGAACAAACCAAAACGCCTCGGATCATTATATACCAAACACCCATTGTCTGTATCTATTACAATGTGGTCATGTTTTTCTAAAACGCTCGGCACCTTATCAAAGGTTTTAATTCTGCCGCTCATTCCCAAATGCCAAACAATCGAAAAGTTATTATTCAGCTCAATAACGATATATTTCCCGATACGTCGATAGCAATTAATTTTTGTTCCGATAATCTTCGATTCCATATCAGCAGGTACAGATTCGCGAAACTTACGGTTGCGTACCACCACATTTTTAATTGTGGCCTTTCCGATAAATTTTTCGATTCCGTTTTTTACTGTCTCGACTTCGGGTAATTCAGGCATTATTAATATCTCCCAACTATCGGTCAGTATAAAATATAGAGTTTTTTTTGCAATTACTTATTTGAAACTATTGGATTGTTGTTACAATTTCATTAATAAACGACTTGCTACCCATGCCGTGGCGCCTGGTTTTTATGCTACCCAAAGAAGATTTGTTGTAAAAATATAGCATGATAAAAAGTCTGGTATAATATGTAAGACCGAGCCCGCAATGGTTGCTGTTTTCCATAACTTCCAAAAAGTCATTTCTGGATATTTGTTCGTTGCTGCATATCAAATCAAGCAGTTTCCACTCGGTAGAGCACAACCGCATACTTGTCCGACGATTATTTATAAATAAAACTTTATTAAGCAACTTGGCCATTTTTATAACCCTGATATTACACTATTGCCATAAATTCAGATAAAGAGTATATTAAAATAATATGTAACACAACTAAAAAAAGAAAAAAAATAACAATAAATGATAAAACGTGTAAAAAATATAAGAAGCAAATACTATAATCCTCAGCGTGAGAGCAGGGGGTGCAAGTGCGATTTCCCCGGTTGTAACAAAGCCGGAGAGTTCCGTGCCCCCAAAGATCGCTCGCTCAAAGAATATTATTGGTTTTGCCTTGAACATGTTCAGGCATATAATGCTAAATGGAACTATTATGATGGTGAGTTTGACGAGGAGCCCGAAAAAAAACAAAATTCCCGCATGCATTTCAGACCATTCAAATCTCGAGTAAAATATCAATTCGGATATGATTTTACAGATGATTTTGATTTCTTTAATACCTATTCCGATAGCTACAAACCTCGCCACCCGGCTTCTCCCATGCGTGATGACTTTTTAAGCATTATGGAAATATCCGAAGAAGAACTCTCGATTCCTCTGCTCAAAAAACAATACAAAAAGTTAGTAAAGAAATATCATCCTGATTTAAACGGTGGCAACAAAGATGCCGAAGAAAAATTCAAACGTTTGACAATTGCATATCAGGCTCTTTTAAAAGAACTGTCTTAAACTCTTTTTCTTCTTATCAAAATTTTAATTACACCGCTTCCGCCATCTCTGGGCTGCGGGTGGTTTATTGCCAAAATCAGCGGACGAATTTCCGGCAAATTAAGCCATTGCGGTACACGTTCTTTCAACACTCCGCGGCTCTTAAAAATCTCATCACCTTTTTCAACATGAAGACCTTTTCCGGTAATAATCGCCACACAACGCCGGCCTTTGATATATGCGTTTTTTACAAAATTTATTACCTTGTCAAAGGCTGCATCTTCGGTACAACCATGCAAATCGAGTTCTTCCTCAATCTTGAAACTTCCGTCCTTAAATTTTTTTGCGGTGCTTGCATCAATATCCGCAGTTTTTCCAAACTCCAAATCTTGTAGCCGATTCCCGCGATAAACCGTGTTTGCCGACACTTTCGGAACAACGTGAAACACTTTGCTTTTTCTTCCGGTGTCTCGGGGAAATTTTTTTAAAGGACTAACCCCTTTGATTGCCTCATTCCACGATTCGTCATCGTTAAAGACCATTGCGCTGTCCCTTAGGTAACAAAATAAAATATTTTCCGCTTGAGTTCATGCTGCCGGCTTGCGCCAAAACATCATCTCCGCCGCTTCCCCAAAAATAGTCGCCGCGAACAACCCCTTTAATTGCACTGCCGATGTCTTGCGCAACCACCAATTTGTTTATAGCCTCACCGTTTGGTTTTTGCGTAACCAACCACAACAAGCTGCCCAAAGGTATAACATCACGATCAACCGCCAAACTTCTTCCTCCTTGCAAAGGCAGACCGAAAGCCCCGACCGGACCGCTCTCGTTTATAATCCTGTGAAAAATATAACGACGATTTTGTTGCATATATTTTTTGGCTTTTTCCGGGTTGTTATTGAGCCATTTTTTTATTTCAATCATATTGGCTTTGCCGGCGCTCAGTTCTTTATTTTCAAGTAGAATACTTCCAATTCCTCTAAACGGTAATCCGTTATTATCGGCATATCCGACACGGACTTTTTTGCCGTTATCCATTATTGCTACTGCTGATCCCTGAATTTGCATAACATGAACATCAACAAGGCTATCCGCATACATCAAAACCGGTGCGGATACACCGCTGTTTTCAATGGCGGCCCTGTCAAAATAAGGCACAACTTTCTTTTTGTTTACTCTGCCAATCAACCGTTTTGCTGGCAACGATTCGTCAAAATCCTTAAGATTAATTTCTACCAAATCACTAGGCACCCCATATACTGGATATTTATATTTTCCGTGTTTATGAAAAGATGCATTAATCTGTGATTCGTAATACGAAGTAAATTTTCCGTCGGCGTTGCCGTCATTTAACACCAAAAACGGGTCAAAATTATGCTCGATAAAATGGCGCAAATCGTTATCATTTGCCAGATTTTCATCAACCAGTTTATTACAAATTTTTTGGTACAGTTTTGTATCAACTTTTATTGCGCTGTTACCCAACCAATCAGTTTTTATACCGGCGATTCTTTTGCAGTTTCTTTGCAAAGTTTCACGCATTTCGCTTAAATTATCTCGATTCCAACCGTCCAACTCATCAAAAGCCGCAGCCTGAAGTTCCGGTTTCATGCCGGTTGTAACAGACAACTCATCAGGTTTCTGCTCTTTTTTTTGTGGGCACGCTGTCAGTAAAAATACCAGTAAAAAGGTAGCAATCTTTTTCATTTTTTTGTAGACACCAAAATCCAGTTAGGGGAAGTCGCATTAATGCTTTTTTCAAAAGTCCAAACATCTGTGATTGACTGAATAAAATTTTCGTCTCCTTCAATTACATTACCTTTGGCGTCTTTCAATACATTTGCCTGTTCACTCACAAAACGCACGGCAATCTGTGCATTGCTCTTTTCATCAATTTTGGCATTGACTATTTCCGCCGAATTAAACCCGACAAAATCAGTTTCGGCGGTAATACCGTCAGCCTTTCTCTGTTTGATAATCTCATCAAATTTTTTGACCAGATTTTTCCCGACTAAAGTTTTGAGGGTTGTTGTATCGCCGTTGGCAAACGAGGTTATGATTATTTCAAAAGCTCGTTTTGCCCCGTTTATAAACGATTCTTGATTAAATCTCGGAATTTGTCGTAAAACTTTTTCGGTTTCGCTCAATTCGGTATTCGGCTCAGCATTCAGCTCCCCGCCATCAACCGTATTTTTTTGCGAATGTCTTAAATTTTCTTTCATCAGAATATCAAAGATTTTTTCTGCGCTTTCTTTACTAATCGGGCGTGTTTCCGTCGGTTTTGTACCTAACACACTCCATAATTTTTGGAAAACAACTGCAACAACCAGCAGCAAAATTAAAATATCTAAAGCCATCATATCCTCTTTATTAAAGCCGTTATTTGCCTATAATATAGCTAAAATGTTAATATTATCAACCTATTTGTTTGACCTGTAAAAAATATTTATTATACTCTAAGCAAACAAAGAATAAGGAGAATACAAATGGATGAACAGTCTGCAAAAACAGCAATAGCGATTCACGGACAATTTATTAAAGACCTGTCGCTGGAAATTCCGCATGCGCCGGAAATCTTCGGCGAGATTAAAACCGCCCCCAAAATGGATGTGCATATTGACGTAAAAAGCGAGCCTAAGGGCAACAATCTTTATACATCTCAACTCGATATATCCATGACCGGAAAAGTTGAAGAAAAAACCTTGTTTGTGTTGGAGCTGTCTTATATGGCATATGCTGAAATAAACGTTCCCGAAGAGCACTTGGAGCCGGTTTTGATGGTTGAATTGCCCCGCCTGATTTTCCCATATGCACGCAACGTGGTTACTCAGTGTTTGTGCGAAGGTGGTTTGCCTCCGTTTATGCTCAACCCGATTGATTTCGGGGCAATGTATATGGCGCGCAAACAAGCCGAAACAACTAAAAAAGACGCTTAAGAGCAATCAATCAAAAAAAACACCCGTTGCGGTTGCGGGTGTTTTTTTATTTTTTCTTTTTGCGCCGATGTGTCAACCTCGGTCTGTCCGATTTTGGCGAACCTATAGCCAGTTTGTCCTCCTGCCCGAGGAGAGAATTAATAATATCCATCGGATTTTTGCCTTGTGATAGCTGCTGCTTTGCAACTTCCGAAGCAACAGATTGCACCACTGCATTGCGAAAAGCATTTTGTGCTTCAATTCTGCTTTGTTCAGCAATTCGATTCTCTTTCTCGGTAAACTTGCGATGAAAACGAGCAAACTCATATAAAGGGTCTCCGCCACGTTGATATGTATCAAGACCGGTAAGTTTGGTTTTTTCATCAACCAATGCTTTAATGCCGCCGCATTCGTTATCACGATACAACTTCCAATCTTCAACGATTTCCCAACTTATTGCCTCACGCACATTAAACGGATCAATCTCACCGAATTTGATTTCTTTAACGTTGTTTGTATGGTGATAGATTGTAATATTTTTTTCAAAAAATTCCTTGCTCTCTTTAACCTTCCTTCTTGGATTCGTAAGCGACTGACACAAGCAAAAAGCCACTAAAGCCGTCTTAAATTCTTCATTGCTCTTGTACATAATTTTAAGTGGCTCGCGCATGACTTCCGGCGTTTGCAAAACCAGTCTTACGCAATAATCGCTCAGATTTTGTAATGCATCAATTTGATCCGGATACAATTCTACATTACATGCAATTGTGCATGTCAGCGCCTGATCCACCAAATTTTGAATATCATTTTGATCCATTTTTAAATCCTTTTTTAAGATAAGGTCTGAATATTCTTACCATTTCTAAATATACGCCTTTCTTAAATTCTACAATTTTTTGCAGTGCCTCGTCAATATCAACCCACTTCCAATTTCTGAATTCAGGTTCTTTGGTTTGTAAATTAATTTCTGATTCGCTACCGACAAAACGGAATAAAACCCAATTCATTGCCTGCCCTTTTTTATGAAAACGTTCGGCAACTTTGGGCGGAAAATCATATTTAAGCGGGGTATCGATTACCGCCACAACTTCGGTTGAACTCACAGAAGTTTCTTCTGCCAACTCTCGTTTTGCCGCCTCAATAATCGATTCCCCTTCTTCAATTCCTCCTTGCGGAAACTGCCATTGTCCGCGCAAATCGGCACGTTCGCACCACAGCACTGAATTTTTGCTGTTGCAAAGAACAATACCTACGTTGCGCCTATATTGGTCAGTCATCATCACACACTATTTTTGGTTATAAATACTCAACGCTCTGATGGTATCAACTGCTCGCAACAATTGATAATCTTTTTTCAGTTCGTCATCTTGAGCGTTGTCGCTTTTTGTGTCTTTTTTATTATCTGCGGTTTCATTCTTCAAAGCATTTTTCAACTCCGCTTCGCTGATTGTCAAACCGTCAGTATTAATTTCTTCCACTTTAGCCGGTTTTACTTCAATATCTGGCTCTATCCCCTTGGCCTGAATTGAGCGTCCTGAAGGAGTATAATAACGAGCGGTGGTCAAACGGATTGCTCCGTATTTACCAAACGGAATAACGCTTTGAACCGAGCCTTTTCCGAAAGACTTTTCACCCAAAATAACCGCACGCTTATGGTCTTGTAATGCTCCGGCAACAATTTCTGATGCCGAGGCCGATCCGTCGTTAATCATAACTACAATCGGCAGACCATTGACAATATCCCCCTCGGTTGCGGTGTATTTTAACGTGTCTTCCTCATTACGAGCACGGGTAGAAACAATTTCTCCCTCGTTTAGGAACAAATCAGAAACCGCAACAGCTTGGTCCAACAGTCCTCCCGGGTTGTTACGAACATCCAAAATAACGCCCTTAATACCGTTTTCGGTTTTCTTTTTCATCTTTGCAATTTCTTTTTCTATTGTTTTATCTGCATCTTCGCTGAATGAAGAAATACGAATATAAGCAATATCGTCCGCTTTTATATCACTCTTTATTGATTGAATTTTTATTTCTTCACGCTTCAAAACAACATCAAACGGTTTTTCGCTGTTGCGACGGATTGTCAGCTTAATTTTTGTGCCGGGTTTGCCACGCATTTTATCGACCGCCTCATTAAGAGTCATACCGATAACCGGTGTTCCGTCGAGAGAAATAATATAATCGCCGGGCTTTAATCCCGCTCTGAAAGCCGGAGTATCATCAATCGGCGATACAACTTTAACCACTCCATTTTCCATGGTTACTTCAATTCCCAAGCCACCGAATTTTCCTTGTGTCTGTTCATTCAAATACTTAAAACTCTTGGCATCCAAAAAGCTTGAATGCGGATCCAAAGACGACAACATTCCGTTCATCGCCGATTCCAACAATTCTTGGTCGCTAACTTCTTCTACATAAGAAACTTTTGTTCTCTCCATAACTTCACCGAACAGATTAAGCATTTCATATGTATCAAATTTTTCTTCTTTTGACTGTTCAGCTTTTTTGTCGGCGGCGGTAACACAACCAGAAGCCAACAAGAGACCGGAGGTTAAAGTAAAAATCATCAATTTTTTTAACATGTTCATATTCCCGTTTTAAGTTGTTTTTCAGTTAGCAATCCAAGCCATAGGATCCAGTGGTTTGTTATCCTTTCGGAGCTCGATATAAAGGTGGGTATCGTTGCTTTTAGGCATCTGCCCAACTGGTTCTCCGGCCAAAAGCATCTGCCCGACCTCACAGTCAATGTTGTCCATTCCGGCCAACAATGACATATATCCGTCTCCGTGTTCAATAATAATAAGTTTCCCGTATCCGCGGAACGGTCCGGCAAAAATAACCGATCCGTCATATGGAGAAATAACTTGTGCTTGCGAGCGAGTTTTTATTGAAACCCCTTTCGAAGTTACCCCTTTTGAGGTCTCTTCTCCATATGCAACAACAATCGGACCCCTTGCCGGCATTGGCAAACGACCGCGAGCTTTTGCAAAACTTTTTCCGGTATCCTTCATAAAACTTTTTGAAGGTTGTGCCGGTGCGCTCGATTCTTGAGGTGCCGGCTCCGGCTCGCTTATCCCTTGTTGTTTTCTGTAAGCTTCAAGTTCGGCTCTTTCTCGTGCTTCTTTTTCTCTGCGCAGTCTTTCGGCTTTTTCTCGAGCAAGCCTTTCTCTTTCGAGTTTATCCAACAATTCCTTAACATCTTTTGCTTGTTCTGCCAATTGTTTTATTTTTTGTTTTGTTTCCTGTGACTGTGTTTGCAATTTTTTTTGCATTGCCGACTTTTTAGCCATTAAATCACGCATTTTAGCGTGTTCTTTTTCAAGCGAGAGCTTGCTTGATGCAATTTTTGCCATCTGTTGTTCAATATTTTTCTTTTTGTTCGTAATATCCTCAAGTTTACGACGAATTTTTGTAGCTTCTTCCGAAAGATAGGGTACCGTCTCACGCAAAAGTATGGCGCTGCGAATAATCTCTACCGGTGATAAAGGTTGTACAAATAACGATTCCGTAGGTTTTAAAGCCAAATTTTGCAAAGCATAAAGTGTCTGAATCAGATTTTTATCTTCAACCGAAAAATCAGCCTCTGCTACCTTCAAATCTTCCTGCAGTTGCAAGAGCTCTTTTTCCAAGCCCGAAGTTTTATCTTCAATGTTTTGAATTTGTCGAGCTTTGGTTATCATGGTTTTACTTATTTGAGATAACTCGCGCCCGACTTTTTCGCTTTCCTGTTGCAACTGTTTTTGTTTGGTGTTTTCCTGACGAACTTGTTTTTGCACATATTCCAAATCTTGTTTAGATACGGGAGCAGCGCCGGTGCTGAATGCAATCAGCACCAATGCCGTTACCCATATCAACAAAATTCTTTTTTTCACAATACAGTCCTACTCTTTAATCAGCAAAGATTTTCCTGTCATTTCTTCTGGCTGTTTGATTCCCAACAAATCAAGCAATGTCGGAGCAATATCAGCCAATTTTCCCTTTTGCAAGCCGGTTATGTTTTGCGGAGCATTAATCAGCACCGCTTGTACATCACCGACGGTATGTGCGGTATATGGTTGACCGGTAACCTCGTCTACCATTTTTTCGGCATTACCATGGTCTGCAGTAACCAAAATAACTCCGCCGGCATCTTTGATTGCCTTAACCACACGTCCCAAACACTCATCAACCGCAGCAACGGCCTTGAGCGCTGCTTCCATAATGCCTGTATGACCAACCATATCGCCATTGGCAAAGTTGCAAATAATTACATCAAATTTTTTGTTTTCGATGGCATCTACCAAATTGTCCGTAACTTCATAAACCGACATTTCCGGTTTCAAGTCATAAGTGGCGACTTTCGGACTTGGAATCAAAATTCTCGATTCTCCATTAAATTCCTTTTCTTCCCCACCGTTAAAAAAGAATGTTACGTGAGCATATTTTTCGGTTTCGGCGATGCGCAACTGTGTCAACCCGTTCTTGGCAACAACATCACCAAAAATATTTACCAACGCCTCCGGCGGATACATTGTTTGCATAAAACGATTATGATCAACCGAGTACTCTGTCATACCGACGGCCATTGATAAGTTGAGGGTTTTCTTTCTTTCAAAACCGGCAAAAGTCTTATCGGCAAGAGCATACAAAATTTCTCTGGCTCTGTCGGCACGGAAATTTGCCATCAAAACGGCATCGCCGTCTTCCATTCCGGCATAGCTTCCGATAACACACGGAACAACAAACTCATCGCTAACCTTACCGGCATAAGATGCTTTTATGGCCTCATCAGCACTTGCAAACTTTTTACCGTCAGCCAAAACCAAATTATTATAAGCTTTTTCAACTCTATCCCAACGTTTGTCTCGGTCCATTGCATAAAAACGACCTGACAATGTGGCAATTTTTACCGAATTCAATCCGGCAATGTCTTTTTCAAAGTCAGCTAAAAACTCAACTGCCGATTCCGGTGGAGTATCACGACCGTCCAAAAAAGCATGGACGTCGGTTTTGATCCCGTTTTTGTTCAAAATTTTTGCCAATGCAACAATGTGCGCCTGTGATGAGTGCACACCGCCCGGCGACATCAATCCCATCAAATGACAGGTTTTGCCGTTGTTTTTGAGTGTTTCAATCAGTTTGCATAATACGGGATTTTTCTCAATACTACCATCTTTGATTGCCATATCAATCTTTGGCAAATCTTGCATAACCACACGACCGGCTCCCAGATTGGTATGACCGACTTCAGAGTTGCCCATTTGTCCGTCCGGCAATCCGACTGCCAGACCTGAGGTTTGAATTAAGTTGTGCGGATATTTTTTCAAATATTCGTGCCAATTTGGAGTATGTCCTTGTTCAATGGCGTTATCCGGAGTGATTTTTTCACGATAGCCCCAGCCGTCAAGAATTAACAGCATAACAGGTTTCTGTCTCATTTCTTTTTCCTTTTTATGATTCTTTTTTCAAGATTATATATAATTACTGAAAGAATAAAAGCACAAATATTCGGTTATTCAATTTGTTGCATAAGTTCTTTCCATATCTGTGCGGGCAAGGTTCCGCCGCCGACATTTTTCATTGGGGAATTATTGTCATTTCCCAGCCATACGACAGCAGTATAGCCCTTTGCAAAGCCTGCAAACCAGGCATCTCGATAATCCTGAGATGTTCCGGTCTTTCCCGCCGCAAACCCTTGAAGTTGCGCTCTTTTGCCTGTTCCGGATTCCACAACTTTTTGCAACATGGCGGTAATTTTTTCTACACTTTCCGGACTTATAATACGTTGTTTTTCATCAGTAACGCGCTCATAGATTTTATATCCGTCTTTGGTATAAATTTCCGTAATTGAATAAGGCCAGTTTGCATACCCACCGTTAGAGATTGTTGAGTAAGCAACCGCCATATCAATCACCTTGACTTCCGAGCTTCCCAAAACCATTGCCGAACTGTTTTCAATCGGGGTGCTGATACCCATCTTATGAGCAAGACTGATAATCTTTCTTTTTGAAAACTTAGAACTCAAGTCAATTGTTGCCAAATTGAGAGAACGGCGAAAAGCATCGGTTAGGCTAACTTCACCGTAATATTTTTTATCATAATTTTCCGGTTTCCATTTTCCGACAGCAACCGGCTTGTCCTCAATGATATCACTTGGCTTAAAACCGTTTTCAAGAGCCGCCAGATAAACAAACGTCTTAAACGAAGATCCCGGCTGACGTAAAGATTGTGTTGCCCGATTAAACTGGCTCTTGCTGTAATCAACACCGCCGACCATGGCTCTCACGGCCCCGCCGTTATCAATCACCACAATTGCCCCGTTTGTTACGTTTTTATCACGATTCGCAGCGATGGTTTTTTGCAAAATTTCTTCTGCTGCTTTTTGTATTTTGCCGTCAAGTGTGGTATAAACATTTATATCCGTATCACGCTCGCCGATGTAGGCATTAACCTCATTATAAACCCAATCACCAAAATATTTTCCGATGCCGAAATCATATTTATTGTTACCAATCGGCATTTTCAGCGCCTGTTCTTTTTGTGCCACAGAGATTTTTTTGTTGTTGACCATATTTTGCAAAACTACTTTTGCCCGATCAATGGCTCTTTCTCGATTCGATACCGGATTATATCTTGCCGGTGCCTTCAAAAGTCCGGCCAAAATTGCCGCTTCCATCATATTTACATCATGCGACGACTTATGGAAAAACTTTTGCGATGCCGCTTCGATTCCATAAGTTCCGGCGCCCATATACACGCGATTGAGATACAATGTCAAAATCTGATCTTTGGTAAAATGCTTCTCAAGCCAAAAAGCCATCAGCAGTTCTTGTACTTTTCTCCTGATACTTTTCTTCGGACTCAAGAACAGGTTTTTACTGACTTGTTGAGTAATGGTGCTTGCTCCCTGCACGTATCGGCGGTGGATTAAATTAACCACCATTGCTCTCGAAAAACCGATGACATCAAACCCGAAATGCGAATAAAACCGCCGATCCTCGGTTGAAATTACGGCATCAACCACATACTGCGGCAGGTCGTTTGCATAAACAATATCCGAATAAACACCGCCATACGATTCGATTTCTTGTCCGTTTTCGCTCAAAATTGTTGTTGCCGGCAACCTTGTTCGTTCAATTGATTTTTTAATGTTAGGCATTGTTAACCAACAATAAAACACATAAATTGCCACAATCAAAAACAATGCTGCAGCCAAAATCAACAGCGGTTTAACCCACCATCTTTTTTTGCCGTTTTTTTTGCGTTTAGTCTTTGTGCTCCGTGAATTTTTCTTCTTTTCTGGAGATTTCTTTGATGTGTTTTTCTTGGTGCTTTTTTTAGGTGTTTTTTGTGTCATTTTTGCCTCTTGCGATTCGCTGGCAATATAACAAAAATAGGTTAAAAAAGCCTAACCTTTTATGCAAACATCAGGTGCACGCAGGTACAATGGTTTTGGGTAGTCTAAAGCCTTTTTGGCATAACGATTCTCGCCACATTTTGCAAGTGCAACAATCGGAGGAATCTCTTCCATTTTTATAGCATGCAGGCTTAATCCCGACGGCTGACTCAAAAACCGCTCCACTCCGTCACCGCTGAAAGAAACCTTATGGTTTCGGAGCTGACTTATAATATCTTCATATAACAGCGCTTGCGGTTCACAAATCGGTTTTTTGTGCTGATCAAAAGCTTGAAAATAAAAATCACTGCGTTTGGTCTCGATAATTATTGCATTGATTTCGGACAATTCTTCCGGCATCATATCTTCAATATATGCCTCAAAAGCCGAAACCCCAGTCAATCCGGCATTAGGGAGAGCCAACCCCAAAGTTCTGGCGGCAGACAACGACGAGCGTACTCCCGTAAAAGAACCCGGTCCCGTGCAAACGGTAATCAAATCAACATTATTAATAGTCAACTTGTTATCATCAAGAGCCTTTTTTATTGCCGGCATTAAAGCCTCAGCCTGACCGAAATCCATTCTTTGCACAGACTTTGCAATTGTCATACCGTCTTTGGTCAAAACAACCGAACAACTTTGAGCGGTGGTATCAAACGCTAAATTAATCATCTTTCTGTTTACCAATTTGTTTTTATAATTTACTTACGTTAGCATTAATTTATATTATATACATCAAAAATGACAATGTTTTTTTGAACGCTGATGAGTAAAGAACTGCTTTTAAACATGTTTTATGCGGCGCCGGAACTGTGGTACACACTTCTGGCGTTGTTGATTGCATTGCTCGGTATTATAGGCTTTTTGTATTATACGATAGTAGGACTTCGCAACAAAAACTATTTTGTAAAACGCAACGAGGACCGTTATGCCGAAACAATGAACGCCTGCAAAGACGGATATTACATGTTTGTCTATCCTGATGACCGCATAAACGATCAGCAGCCGGTGGTTGAGTATTGTTCACGCCGTCTTGCCGTTGTTCTCGATTTACCCAATGGTATAAATTCCGTTCTCGCCGATGTATTACGCCTTTTTTATAAAGATGATGCTGAAAAAATTCGTAAATATATTGCTCTACTGCGTGAAGACGGCGTTTCTTTTGAGGACAAATTTATGCTCAAGTCCGGCAAAAGTCTCAATTTGAGCGGTGCCAGAGTGAGCGGCGCCGATGGCAGCATTTACGGAGACATAATCTGGTTTAGGGATGTTAGCGAAGAAAACTTTTATTTCAATAAGCTTGTTGAGGAACAAACCCGCCTTAAAGACAAATTGATCAGGCTTGAGGATTTGGTTGATAACCTGCCTTATCCGGTTTGGCTGCGCAATGCTTCGCTCAATTTGGAACTGGTCAATAAAAAATACGTTGAATTTGTAGACGGCGCCGACAAAAACGCAGTTGTTGCCGGCAATATAGAAATCGATAACGGTTCTGATGACAGCCAAATCAGACAATTGGCATCTTCAGCCCAAAACGACAATCGCCCTCACAGTTGCAACATAAGCCGCAATCGCGGAGGAAAACGTTTTTGCTTTGAGGCAATTGAAACACCTTTTCATAGCGAGGAAAGTTTAGACAAGATTGCCACGGTTGGTGCGTTGTATAACATCAGCGAACTTGACGAACTAAAGCATAATATCAAAGAAAATCAAAATGCAAACCTTGAAATTTTAGGCACTCTCGGAACAGCCTTTGCCGTGTTTAACAACAATTTTAAGCTGTCGTTTTATAATCAGGCATTCAAAACTCTTTGGCGCCTGGACGAAGAATGGCTTAACACCGGCATAACTTACGGCAACTTTTTGGACAATCTGCGTGAGCGCCGCCTTTTGCCCGAAGTACCCGATTATCCGTATTTCAAAAGTGAAGAACAAAAAATGTTCGGAACAATTATTGAGCCCAAAGAAGATTTACTTCATCTGCCGGACGGTCGATCTCTGCGCCGTGTTCGTGCCCAATACCTTAAAGGCGGCATGGTTTTTGCTTTTGAAGATATATCCGACAGGTTGGCGGCAAGCCGAGAATATAACTCATTAATGAGCGTTCAGCAGGAAATTTTGAACAACATTGAAGAAGCGGTCCTGATTTTTGGCGGCAATGGTCGCCTGCGGCTGTATAATCAGGCGTATGTTGAACTTTGGAACGTCAAGCCCGAAGACCTTGATAACGAGCCAACTTTTAATGATCTTATTGAAATGCAAAAATCATTTTTCAGTGATGTTGCCGATTGGCGTAGCCTGAAAAAAGACATTGTAAAACATTTGTTCAGCAGCAATACCAAAACTTTCAGTCTGCGCCGCAGCAGCGGAGATATGGTTGAGTGCTTTTCAACCCTGCTTTCAAATGAATCTATTATGGTTTTAATGCGCAAACTTCCGCTTGCTTAATTATTTGACAAAGAGACCAATTTTTCTTACACTGATAACAGTAAAACTAAGGACGAAATGCATGGACGACGATATTTTTTCTGATCCTAAAGAAACACAAGACATCAAAGAAGATTCCAACATGGATTGGAAAAAAAGCGGCATTGACAAACATGAGCGCCTAACTCTTAAGGTCAATGTCAAAGAAGCCAACATGTATAACGCCAACAAAAAACGTGATACCAAACCTAAGGTCAAAGCTCGCACTCCGTTGGATATTCCTCAAGGGTTTAAGAGAGTTCGCAAAAAAATCAAAGATTCTTATGACGAGGAAGATGAAGACGATGCTGAATATATTTTAGTTCCGGTGTTTATGGACAAAGAGGTGTCTTCTCTTGAGTTAGCTCTCACTCCGCAGGAGAAAAAACAGCTTGAGCAGATGGAAAAACAGCAACCTGAAGACATTAACGCCCGTCAGGCTGTCGAACGTGATATTAATCTTCAACGTGCAGAAAAAGTGCTTAAAAATGCCGGTCTTGAGGCTGACCGCAAAATTACCGAACAAAAACGTACCAAGACTGAAGACGTCAAAGCTAAAGATTTGGCTGAAGATAACCTTAAAAAACGTAAAAAACAAAAAGATAAGCCAATCAACAAAAAAGAAGAAAAACCGATAAAACCGGCAAAAGAATTGCCCAAGATTAAGGATGCCGAAACTAAAGAGGTCCGCAAAGCCATTATTGATGATGCCGAAAAAGAAAAGAAATCGGCGCAAAAAGAACTTGAAAAACAGCAACAGAAAAAAGAAGAAATCAACGCTGTAACCAAGGAAAAGGCAAACAAGCAAAAAGTTGAAGAACCGGAAAAACTCAAAGAAAAAGAGAAAGATACTGCGTCAGAAATGATTCAGCAAAAAGAAAAACAGGAAAAAGCTGCTCAAAAAATAGAAACCGAAAAAGAAATTATACAGCCTGAACAGCAACAAGAAGTTTCCGAGCCCGAAAAGCGCGAGCTTGATGAAAAAACCGCCCGCCAAATCATACTTGAAAAGAGCGGGCGTACGGCAAGCCCGTCAGAACAGCTTGATACTGAAATATTGGAACAACAGGCAGAAATAGAAAAGACCGAAAAAGAAATACAGGAAGAAGACGCTAGACAGCGCCAAAGCCAACTTATTATCAGCCGAAGCGGTCGTAGCCGTTAATTATACATATCCGAGGGTTTGGTTGTCGGTCTTAGTAAACAGCTTATCGACAATCTCTTCCATTTTATCATTTTCGGTTGATTCTATAATATATACAATTTTGTTTTCTCTCTCGGTCAGAGGCGTATTTATGCCGATATTGTCGTAATATTGCCTACTTTTCTGCGCCAGAATATCGGCTTTTTGGCGTTGTCCTTTTTCGGTGTACAGCACCGCCAACATCTTGTTTGCATTGGCAATTTGTTGCGTATAAATTCCCTCATCGGCAAGATTTAATACGTTTGAATAAGCCCATACAGCATCATCAAATCTTTCCTTTTGAGTGTACATATCGCCGATTCTGCCCCATGCCGTAACATTACGCGGATTTAACTCTATTGCCAGCTCAAACGCTGCCGCCGCCAAATCTTTGTTTGTAAACGAGGCCAATGTGCCGAATATTGTTGCGCAATTAGATGTTTCGCACCATTTACGCTCCTTTTCCTCATTATCGGAAATGCCCTTGATTTTTGCGATGTTGTTATCAATCAAAGCTTCCAGCAATACCAAAGCCAAAGAACAGTCACCTTTTGCAATATGAAATATTGCCGCATTTTCTTGAGGCAAAATTTTATCGGTGTCAATTTTCTTAAACCGCCCGCTCAAGCACATATAGATAAAAAATTTTATGGCGGTAATTGTTTGGATAACCTCATCTTCGCTATTAAGATGTTGATTTTTATGCATTATTGTCTGTGAAATTTTGGGTTCATCGACACCTCGTTCCAACAAGTCAACAATCAGCCCAAACAACTGCTCAAGTTTTTGCGGTTTGAACCTGTATTGAAAAGCCTCGCCTGAGCGAATTTTGTCTGTTGCCGAAAAGCGCATCTCACGATTCCAGTCAAAATCAAACGCTTTTTCAGCGTCAATATCTTTACTTTTTGCAACCTCTTCAGACTCTGCGGTCAGTTCATCAAAATCATCAGGAATTTTGCGGTCAAGGCGTGTATCAATACCTTGCATTATCTCTTGCTCACGACGGTTTTGCTCTCGTATTTTATTTGCAATGCTTTTGAGATACCAAACAAATATTAAAATAAAAAACAATATGATTGAAATCAAAAACATTGTAACAGCCAACAACTTATTGTTCGGCATAGATTCAACGTAAGCCGCTGCACTTTGGTACAGAGCCTCTGTTTTTTGGGTTAAAAGGAGCAGAATTTTCGAAAAATCAAAAATATTATTCATTGTCGGCTCGCTATTGTTTACAAAAAGCTTTTTTCAATATATAAGACTATTATATCAGTTATTAAAAAACAATAAAAAAGAAGATTCGCAACCATGAGATATTTGGAAACCAAAAAACATCAGGCGCACATAAATACTTTTTTGCGATTTTTTACACTGATTTCGGCACTTACAACGTTTTTAGCCTTTGGCAAAAACAACTTTGCGCTGGTGATCAACGAGTGGCGCTGGCAATTGTTTTTAGTATTGATAATATGCTTCGTTTACACTGCATTTCGCCGTTTTTATGCCTATATGATCACATTTTTTGTGTTGTTAACGGTCAACTATTTTGCTGTCTCATCGGTTGCTACGCTTCATGCGTCGTCACAAGACGGCACCTCGGTGCTTTTTGTTGACAACCACGATGACATGCCGAGCCTCTTTGATTTTGTTACTGCAGAATTACCGGATATTGTTTTTGTCTCAAAAGTAGATTCGTTATCATTTCCACGTCCTGGCGAAATTCCCGAACAATACACTTTTTTGCACTCCGCAAATAGTGAAAATTCCGGCTTTATGTTGTCTCGTTTGGGTATAGAACAATCCGGTCGCATAAACATCGGCGGTACTTATGCTGATTTTGTAAAAACAAACGATGAAGCAAAAGGCGTAATTTACGTTGCGGTAGATTTTTCAGAGCTTTCTTTTCCGCAAATCAGAACCGCTTTAAACAATCTCTCGACATTTGTAGCCGAGCAGGATAATCCGGTTGTTGTGTTTGGCAACTTTAACGCTGTTGCCTGGTCTGCGCCGATGAGTAAGTTTATTTTTAAGAACAATCTGACCGTCAAAAACGGTTTATGGGACAATTTGCGCAATATCATCATTCCGCAACATTACTATATTTTAGCTTATGAAAAAAGTAATGTTGCCGGTTCAATCATGGTAAACGGTCTAAATTCTTTTCCGATATTTACCAGATTTTAGCTTTTTACTGCTTATATCTAAACAAAAATAGTTTAGTAAGGACAGTCGCAAAATGAGTATTTCCAAATTAAAAGCAAGTCAATTGTACACGGTATGCAACCCGCAAAAGTTTGATTTTACGACCACCGCAGAGCTTGAGGAAAGAATGTCGGCTCTCGGACAGGACCGTGCAATCAGCGCAGTTGAGCTTGGCATCAACATCAAATCAAAAGGCTATAACCTCTTTTGTTTGGGGCCTGAAGGAACCGGTAAAACCAGCTTGGTTAAAAGAATTCTTGAGGAGGAATCTAAAAAACGCCCGACACCTTGCGACTGGGCTTACGTTTATAATTTTGACGAGCCGTATAAACCGCACAGCATAAGTTTTCCTGCCGGAAAAGCTTGTGAATTTGCCAAAGACGTCGACAAATTGATTGAAGACTTCAGCGTTGCAATTCCGGCTGTTCTCGAAAGCGATGAATACAAAGCTGGTATCAGCATTATTCAGGAAAAATACAAACACAAAAAGGACGAATATTTACGCATTTTGCAAAAGAAAGCCAAAGGCAAAAGCGTGTCGTTGTTACATATGCAGGTTGGACTTGTTGTTGCGCCGGTCAAAAACGGAGAAGTTCTGAGCCCTGAGGTTTTTGACAGTCTGCCCGAGGACGAAAAAAAGCAACTTTTAAGCGACCTCAATATGATGCAGGAAGAAATCGAAAAAGTAGCCAAAGACCTGCCGGAGTGGGAAGACAGACAACGTCGTGAACGTAATCTTTTGCGTGAGAAATTTATTAAAATTGCCGTAAAAAATCCGATTGATACTCTGCGCCAAAAATATAAAGGTTATCGTGAGGCCAATGAATTTCTTAAAAACATTCAAAACCATATTACATCGAATATAGACGATTTTCTGCCTGCCGAGAGCGAAAACAATTCTCCTTCCGGAGAAGAGGACGCATTATCAATGCTGTTGTCCAAAATGAACCGTCAGGAAGAAGACAAATTTGCCAAATTTAAGGTCAACGTAATTGTTAAAAACGAACCTGATTCCGGCGCTCCGATTGTCCATCTCGACCACCCGACACAAGGCAATTTGGTCGGACGAGTTGAGCGCATTCAACAATATGGTGCGTTGTTAACCGACTTTACCTTAATCAAAGCCGGCGCTTTACATCGTGCCAATGGCGGTTTCTTGCTGATTGATGCCCGTAAGCTCTTACTTCAGCCGTTTGCATGGGATTCTCTCAAACGTGCATTAGCATCAAAAAGCATAAAAATTGAATCTCCGGGAGAAGAAACCAGCTTTACTACTATTTCGCTTGACCCCGAACCAATCCCCTTGGACGTAAAGGTTATTTTAACCGGCGATGAAGAACTTTATGACCTGTTGTCTGAACGTGATCCTGATTTCTGTGACTTTTTCAAGGTTGAAGCCGATTTCGGAACCATTATGGACCGCAACGACAGTAACGAAATTGAATATGCCAAATTGATTGGCTCGCTTTCTAACAAAAAGAAACTGCGCAGCCTCAACAAGCAAGCCGTTGCCCGTGTAATTGAACACTCATCTCGTCTTGCCGATGATTCCAAAAAACTCACCGCTCATATTGCCTCAATCGGTGATTTATTGCGTGAGGCTGATTATTGGGCTCGCAAATCAAACTCTAAGCAAATCGGCAAAAAACACATTGATATGGCAATTGATGCCCAAATTTATCGTAGCGATCGTATCAAACAGTCCATGCTTGAGCAGATCGATGATGGTACTATTTTAATGGATATTAAAGGTTCAAAAGTCGGACAAATCAATGGACTGGTTGTTTACAACTTCTCTCGTTTTTCATTCGGCAAGCCGGCTCGTATTACTGTTCAGGCTCGTATCGGTAACGGAGAGTTCGTCAATATTGAGCGTGAGACCAACATGAGCGGTCCGATCCACACCAAAGGCGTACTGATTTTGCAATCACTCATTGCCAATCGCTTTGCCAAAAACTCCCCATTATCACTATCTGCATCAATTGTATTTGAGCAGTCTTATGGCGGTGTTGACGGAGATAGCGCTTCATCGACGGAATACTATTGTTTGCTGTCGGCAATTGCTAACATTCCGATCAAACAAAACATTGCGGTAACCGGCTCAATTAACCAATTCGGAGATATCCAGCCGATTGGCGGAGTTAATGAAAAGATTGAGGGTTTCTTTGATGTCTGCAAACATCGTGGTCTAACCGGCGATCAAGGGGTAATTATTCCTCGCACAAACATTGGCAATCTAATGCTGCGTGAGGACGTTATTAATGCTGTAAATGAGGGCAAATTCCACATTTATGCCATTGATAATGTTGATGACGGTATAGAAATTTTGACCGGTATAAAAGCCGGCAAGCCCAACGCCAAAGGCGAATTTCCAAAAGGCACAATCAACTGGCAGGTAAAACAAAGCTTAGACCGATTGTACGAGCTCTATGCTAAATATGCCAAAGAAACCTTTGGTCGTATCAGCTGCTAAATTCGTTGCAACAATTCTTCTCGAGACAGGCTGAAGTCGCTGTCAATCCAGTCTTGCTTCAGCCTTTCGAGAACAACACCAATCTGTGAATTTTCGGATTTTCCGGCCTTAATAACATCACGTCCGCTGACCGGAAAAATCGGTACTATCTCATTGAAAATCATATCTTTTATGTCGTTAAGGTGTTCGGGAACAACCATTTGTTTTGCCGCCTCGATAATCAATTTATCAAAACAAAATTCTTTCCCATAAGCATAAATCACTTTTCTGCGCAACGCCGGTTCAACAATGTTTTCGATTCCGATTTTGTTGTTAGACCAAGCCACCAGCATTTCTTTTTGGCGTTTAGTCAAATGCAGGCGCATTGCAATATTTTCTGCCAAATTTTTGTTCGGAAAATACAGCACAAAAAGCCTCCGCATAGCGTTAGGCAAAATGTTGCATGATTTTTCCAACTTGCTCAAAAAATCGAGATTATCCGTGTACTCTGATTTTCCCAACCAGTTTCCCAAAATTTCATTATCGAGCATAACCTTAATTACATCGGCAGCATTAGGCGTTAGCAGTATCTTTATAAACTCATCACGGATTCTCTCAATTGATACGTTTTTCAAACCATCTCTGTTGTCGATACAAGCTTTAAGGGCTTTTTTATCCATAGGTGTTTTGGCAAACAAAGAATGAAACCTGAAAAACCTCAAAATACGCAAATAATCTTCTTTGATTCGCTGTTCCGGTTTGCCGATAAAACGCACAATCCCTTTTTCCAAATCATGGATTCCGTTATAATAATCAAAGACATTTCCCCGCTCATCGGCATAAATGGCATTAATCGTCAAATCACGCCGCATTGCATCTTCTTCCCAGTTGTCGGTAAATTCAACTTCGGCGTGTCGCCCGTCGGTCTTTATATCTTTTCGCAGGGAGGTAATTTCAAGCAATGTGTCATTAATCAAAACCCCGAGAGTCCCGTACTTCAACCCGATGGGAACAGTCCGCACCCCGGCATCTTCACAGGCTTCTGCCAGCTCATCTGGCGACAAATCGGTAGACAGGTCGAGATCAAAACCGGTTTTCCCGCTCAAAACATCACGCACGGCACCACCGACAAAGCGCACTGTTCCGCCATGATTTCGTACAATGTCAAAAATCTTCAAAATATGGTCATCGGTAGTAATCTTGCTTATATCCAAAAACCTGTCTTTAATCATTTTAAGCTCACTGCAAAATACGTATTGTAATGTTTAATATTTTTTTGTATTTATATAACCAAAACCTAACCATAAAAAAGGATAAACACAATGAAAAAAATCGGATTTTTCACTATTGTCTTTTGTTTCTTTGCGTTTTTTGCTCATGCTGACGCACCCCAAACAATCGGTGAATATAATGACTGGTCGGCTCTTTTTTACCGTGAAGGCAAAAACATTGTCTGCTACATGGCCAGCACACCTCAAAAATCCGAGGGAAAATATACTCAACGTGGCAATGTTTATATGGTTATAACTCATCGTCCGGCCGACAAAACCTATGATGTTGTTAACTTTGTTGCCGGCTATACATACAAAAACAGCGCTCCGGTTACCGTCAAAATCGGCAAAGACACAATCACCGATCTGTTCGTTGACGGCGATAAAGCCTGGGCAATGAATGCTGCCGCCGATAAAAAATTGGTAGACGCCATGAAAAAAGGCGAACGCCTAATTATTGAAGGCACCTCCAGCAAAGGCACACTGACCAAAGACACATATTCTCTCAAAGGCTTTTCTGCCGCCTATCGTGCCATCAGCTCAAAGTGCCGCCGATGAGTGATAAAATCGAACTCATAGGTCTTTCTAAAGAAGAACTCCAAGAGCACCTCAAATCTCTCGGAGAACCGGCATTTCGTGCCAAACAAATTTGGCAGTGGGTGTATTTTTACGGCAAAACCGATTTTGCCGACATGACTAATTTATCTAAACCTCTGCGTGAAAAATTGACAGATTATTTTGAGCTTTCCCGTCCCAAGATTGTCGATGAACAAATTTCTGTTGATCGTACTCACAAGTGGTTGCTTGAGTTCAAAGACGGCCAACGGGTTGAAATGGTTTATATTCCTGAAGAAGACCGCGGTGCTGTCTGCATATCTACACAGGTCGGCTGTGCCATGGGGTGCAAATTTTGCCATACAGGAAGCCAAAAACTGACTCGCAACCTGACTGCCGGTGAAATTGTTTCGCAGTTTATGGTTGCCCGTGATGTTTATAAAGAATGGAACTTGAAAGAGCAGGCACGCATGCTTTCCAACATTGTGGTTATGGGCATGGGTGAGCCTTTTCAAAATTATGACAACCTCTGCCGTGCAGTCAAAATCATTTCTGACGGAGAGGGTATAGCTTTATCAAAACGGCGCATAACTGTTTCCACCTCGGGCATTGTTCCGCATATTCCAAACTTTGACGCAGAAGTAGGCACTCGTTTAGCCATCAGCTTGCACGCTCCTAACAGTGAGTTGCGCTCTCAAATAATGCCGATTAACAAAAAATATCCTTTACCTGAACTTATGCAGGCCTGCCGACAATATCAGGATAACAACGGCGGCTACATTACTTTTGAATATCTAATGCTTAACAATTTTAATGACACTTATGCCCATGCTGCTGAGTTGATAAAATTGATGAAACAATACGGTATCAACGCCAAATTTAACCTTATTGGATTCAATCCTTGGCCGGGGTGCGATTTTACCCCCAGTTCAAACAACCGTATCCATGCATTCTCCGAAGAACTGCAAAAACATGGCTTTGCAGCCCCGATCCGAACCGCCCGTGGTCAAGACATCCTCGCCGCCTGCGGTCAACTAAAATCCAAGAAAACAGTTCAATAAAAAACAGGCACCGTTTTCAGGATATTTTAAGATTTTGAATGTAGTATGACAAGCAAACGTTAATGTTATTTTTTTGTAGAAAAATAGACAAAAATATGCTATAACTAAAATAGCATTGGTTTTTAATGTTCGGTTCAACGCAATATTTTAAGGAGACAAGATATGGTAAAAGTTAATGATATAAAGGCTTATGTTCAAGAGAAATTAGATGCCGGACAAAAACCTCAATTATATGCCAAAACAGCTCGCATTACCGCAAGAGAAGGTGTTGTTGGGGAAGAAATTGTTACCAAAATGGCCGATGGTCATCAGGAGACAAAAAACGTTGTAAAAGAAAAAGGAGATATGGTTGCGACTAATCCAAATGGAGAGCAATATATCATTGATGCTAAAACTTTTGCGAAAAAGTATGAGGTAGACCCAGCTAATCCTAAACAATATCGTCCTAAAGGCGGAGCTCAAGAGTTTTTATTTTTGAAAGAAGATGTTCAATTTACAGCTCCTTGGGGAGAAGAAATGGACATCAAAGCTGGCGGAGTTCTGAATATCAGCGGAAGAGATAGCGGAGATATTTATGGCATTCAACGCAAAGAGTTTAATGAAACTTATGCTCAATGCGATAAACAAGGGACTCCTCTGAAAATAAATCCCCAACAATTTACTAGATAGATATTAGTTTTTACCATTACCTAAGCCGTTGTGCATTTTGCAACGGCTTTTTGTATTTGTTTTTATTTTTAATCACGCATTTGGCCTGTTTTCAAAAAATCTACAGTCCAACAAAAACAAAAAAAGGAACGCAAATCAGCGTTCCTTTTTTTAGAATTGGTGGAGCTAAGGAGGATCGAACTCCTGACCTCTTGAATGCCATTCAAGCGCTCTCCCAGCTGAGCTATAACCCCGAGATCAAGACATTTAATAAAGAAATTCCGCTTAAATGTCAAGCATTAAATATCCAAATCATCAACGAACTTTGCACGCTCGATAATAAACTTAAAGCGCAACTCCGGATTTTTACCCATAATCCGCTCAACCTGCCGCCTTGTTTCAAAAGCCTCCTCTTTTCCTTCTTCAGTTCCGGTATCGGGCAACATAACACGGAGCAGGGTGCGTTTTTCTTTGTCCATAGTGGTTTCCTTGAGCTGTTGTGCGCTCATCTCTCCCAGACCTTTAAAACGGCTTATATCAGCCTTTGTATTGCCTTTAGTAACTTTTTTCAAAATCTGCTCTTTGTCGTCATCATCAAGGGCATAATAGTTTTTTCCGCCGGCAGCAATTTTATAAAGCGGCGGTGTTGCAATAAACAAATGTCCGTTTTCTATCAACTTTGGCATTTGCTGATAGAAAAACGTCATCAACAGCGATGTAATATGCGCTCCGTCGACATCGGCATCGGTCATGATAATAATTTTTTCATAGCGCAAATTATCTTCTTTATAATCATCTTTAATTCCGCAACCCAACGCCTCAATCATGTCTTTAATCTCTTGATTTTGTGCAATTTTATCAAGAGAGGCTGCGGCAACGTTCAAAATTTTTCCTCTTAAAGGCAAAATTGCCTGAGTTGTGCGGTCGCGCCCTTGCTTTGCTGAACCGCCCGCGGAATCACCCTCAACAATAAAAATTTCGGTGTCATCGGCACTGTTGCGTGAGCAGTCAGCCAATTTTCCCGGTAAACGCAGACGTTTAGTCGGGGTTTTGCGCATTTGCACTTTTTCTTCTTTTTTCTTGCGCCTAAAGTCAGAACGTGCAATCACATATTCCAACAACGCCGAGGCATTCTCCGCATCAGAAGACAGCCAGTGGTCAAAAGCATCTTTTACCGCCTGTTCAACCAAGCGTATAGCTTTTGTAGAAGTCAGTTTGTCTTTGGTTTGTCCCTGAAATTCCGGATCTTTGATAAACACTGACAGCATAATACAGGCATCGCCCAAAAAATCCTCATTGGTAACATTTGCGGCTTTTTTAATATTTGCCATATCGCCATATTCTTTGAGTCCGCGGAGCAGAGCTGATTTAAAACCAATTTCATGTGTGCCACCTTGCGGTGTAATCACGGTATTGCAATATGAGTGGCAAAATCCGTTTTCGTCTTCCGGCCAGGTAACCGCCCATTCAACTTTGCCCTCATCGTTTGCCAACGGCATTTCGCCGGTGAACGCCGAGCGGTTAATAGTTGTTCTGGTGCCGATTTGATAATTCAAAAAGTCTTTCAATCCGTCGGGGAAATGCAATTCACACTCTGTCGGTGTTTGTTCTCCTTCGCCGATGAGCTCGCTGGCGCATTTCCACATAATATGAATGCCTTTGAACAAAAACGCCTTTGAGCGCGCCATACGGTACAATTTATTGGGCACAAAACAGCAATTTGTACCAAAAATCTCCGGATCGGGTCTGAAAGTAATGCTCGTACCCCTGCGGTTAGAAACCGCTCCGACCAACTCCAACTTATCCAAGGGTTTGCCCTTTGCGTAATGCTGGCGGTAAAGTTTTTTATCTCTCGCAACTTCAATGGTCATTGTTTCAGACAAGGCATTAACTACCGATGATCCCACACCATGCAAACCGCCCGAAACCTTATATGCCCCGCCGCCGAATTTACCGCCGGAGTGGAGCATGGTCATAATAACTTCCAAAGCCGATTTATCAGGGTATTTAGGATGCGGATCAACCGGAATACCACGCCCGTTATCCGTAATGGTCAAAGAATAGTCAGGATTAAGGGTAATTTCGATTTTGTTGGCAAAGCCGGCAACCGCTTCATCCATGGAGTTGTCAATGATTTCCGCCGCCAAATGGTGCAAAGCCTGCTCGTCAGTGCCGCCGATATACATACCCGGTCGAGCACGCACGGCTTCCAACCCTTCTAAAACCTGAATATCTTGTGCGGAATATGAACTTGTGGCGGTGGTTACGCCATCAAACAAATCTGTCATTTCTTACCCTTGAAAACAATCATAAATTAACGTCAAAATATTATAAAACCCTAAGTTTTGCAAGCAAAAATAAAAAGTCATCCCTCGCTTTTGCAACAAACGAGAGATGACATAAAAACTAATAAAATTTATGTATTAGTTCCGCTAGATGGGAATATTTCTACCAAGCGTAGTTTAAGCCGGCACCCAAGGCATAAGCATCATAGCTTGAGCCAAAGGTGTAGTTAGCCCATGCATAAGCCGACAGAGCATCGGTAAAGCCGTAACGTCCGCCAATCTCGATACGTCCCAAGGTTTGGTCAGAATAGGTATCAGCTTTGTTCAATCCGGTAATCAAGACACTGTCATCTTTGGTCAAAGTGCGAATTACACTCGGTCTGACATAAACTTTTGCATTGTCAAACTGCTTTTCAAGTTTGGCGCCGAGTTCAGCTTCCAAATGTTTGATGTCGTCCCATTCATAATGTTTGCCGACATTGTCATCTGCATCATCAAAGTTTACTTGAGTATAGTACAAGCCGACACTCGGATCCAAAGTCAGGTCATGAGCAAGCTCGATTGTACGACCGACCTCAATGCTGGCCCCAAACTCTATGCCATCGGTATCAAATTTGGCTATACCGTCATCGGTCTTGACATCAGCTTGCTGAATACCGCCATAGATGGTGGCAAATGCCCATACCAAATAGCGGTCATAGCGGTAGTATAAACCGGCCAAGTAGCTGTCGATAT
>CACWLK010000006.1 GCA_902761715.1 uncultured Rhodospirillales bacterium
TGTCTTCCACATATATGGGCTACCGATTACACGTGATACTTCAAAACTTTCATCACTGCTGTCCGTATCATTAGGCGCATACAAGAACGCTGTATATGCTCCGTCATAAATATCGGGATTCAACGAGTTGACTATAACATCATAATCACCGCTGACATCACCACTTAAATTAATACGACCGGACTTAGTGGTTTGATTTGCTGCATCAACTTCCAAATCAACCTTGAATGCTGATTTTGAACTTTCGGTTGCGGCTGTGTTTCTTGACAAACTAACTGCATTAATATCTGCATTAACCCCCAACCGAGCAACAGCTCCGTCCGTAATTGTAAAGTTTTTTGCATTATCAACTCTCTGATTAAATACAACTTCACCATTATCATTACCGGTTACGTTCATATTATAATTGTTACCGGTAATGTTATCATTAAACGTAATGGTTCCGTTGTTTGAGGCCATCAAATTAAGATCAGCTCCGGTAATATAAATTGCATTTGATTCACCGTTTACGGTATTACCTTCAAACAATGAATCATAATTATCTGCAACCAAGTTAAGATCGCCGGTGGAATAAATGGCACCACCGTTAGAGCTTGAGTTTCCGATAACCGTATTATCAATAAAGCTTGAGTTTAGAATACTTCCGATTGAATTACCATTATACAATGCACCACCACGCACCTCACCGTTACCGCTTTCGGCAGTATTGCCGATAAACGTACCGCTCAAAGTACCGATTACACCGCTGAAAGCGTCTGCCGCAGCTGCTTGCGAGCTGTTATTAAGTGCTCCGCCCCATACGAATCCGGTATCAATTTTAGCATAGTTTCCAATAAAATTAGCATTAATATTATTAATCGTAGCATGGTTATCAATGGCACCGCCATGAATAAACTTTGAAGAACTGCCGCCACGGGTATAAGCGCTATTGTTTATAAAATTTCCTTCAATTGTATCAATTGTGGCCGCAGCAGAAGTTGTAGAATCAAAATAAATTGCTGATCCGACAACATTACCCGTGCCTGACGTAGCTCTATTGCCGACAAAATCTCCTGATATTGTACCGAGAGTAATCGGTGTTCCTCTCAAAGCCATACCCGCACCATACGTAGTTGCAGTTGATGTACTTGAAGACGTGTTGTTCAAAAAGTCTGAATAAATATCTATATTACCAACTGCACTGCTTTTGCTGTAGATAGCACCGCCATCTGCCGGTCCCGAAATTCCCGTAAACAGTTTTTTATCAACATCGGCAGTTGCTAATGTATTATTAATTCGTGTAGATGTTTCCTCGTAATCCGTGGGTTTGGTATAGTTATAATAAAAAGTCTTATCCCCGATTGTAACCTCGGTACCTTCACTTTCTGACCAGTTTACTTTCGGACCGGTCAAAGAGTTCAAGTAGTTTGCATTCATATCAACCGCCCACGCCGGCGCTGACAAAAACGTTGAGCTTAACAATGCAATCACAACAGATGACAGGTTTTTCATAACACACCTCACAACTTTAGACTATAGTATATTGTACAGTATACCTGTTCAATTGTTAAAAACGCCTTAATTTCCAACAAAAAAAAACGCTCTCAAGAGAGAGCGGTTTTTTATCATTCTTACCACAGAAATTATTCTGCAGTTTCCTGTTTGGTTTCGTCTGCAGTTTCGCCTTTTGCCTCGAGTTGAGCTTTTTGAGCTTCTTCACGCAATGCAAGAATTTCCTTGTCATTTTGTGCCGCAACTCTCTTCAAAGAGCGTAAAACTGTACCTGTACCGGCAGGGATCAAGCGACCGACAATAACGTTTTCTTTCAAACCGGTCAACTTATCAACCTTGCCTTCAACAGCAGCTTCGGTCAATACACGGGTTGTTTCCTGGAACGATGCAGCCGAAATAAATGACTTGGTCTGCAAAGAGGCTTTTGTAATACCGAGCAAAATCGGATCTGCTTTTGCCGGTACGCCGCCTTCTGCAATAGTCTTTTGGTTTTCAGCCTCAAACACATCACGGTCAACCTGTTCGCCTACCAAGAAGGTTGTATCGTTCGGAACGGTAATTTCAACCTTACGCAACATTTGCGAAACAATAACTTCAATGTGCTTATCGTTAATCTTAACACCTTGCAAACGATATACGTCTTGAACTTCTTTGACCAAATATTCGGCCAATTTTTCAACGCCCAAAACGCGCAAGATATCATGCGGTGCAGGTGTGCCTTCAACCAGCATATCACCTTTCTTAACAACATCGCCCTCTTGAACAGCTAAATGACGTCCCTTCGGAATAAGATATTCGACAGGTTCGCCCTTTTGCGGAACAACGGTAATGCGTTGTTTAGCCTTGTAGTCTTTTCCAAACTCAACAATACCGTCAATGTCAGAAATAATTGCCTGATCCTTCGGGTGACGAGCTTCAAACAACTCGGCAACACGTGGCAGACCACCGGTAATATCTTTTGTCTTAGAGCTTTCTCTCGGAATTCTCGCAACAACATCACCGACCTTAACTTCAGCACCGTTTTCAACAGTCAAAATAGCACCGACCGACAGATAATAACGAACATCTTTTCCGTTATCAAATGTAACCGGTTTGCCTTTGCCGTCTTTCAATGCAATGCTCGGTTTAAGGTTAGCGGCATTTGCGCCGGAGTGCCAATCAATAACGATATTGTCAACAACACCGGTTGTTTCGTCAACACGCTCTTCCAAAGATACATTGTTGATAAGGTCAATCCATTCAACTTTACCGGCTTTTTCAGTAATAACCGGAACAGTAAACGGATCCCACTCGGCAACTTTTTGACCTTTCTTAACCTTAGCGCCTTCTTTAACCAAAATTCTCGTACCATACGGAACTTTATGACGAGACTTCTCGCGTCCGTTACCATCAACAATCACAATCTCGCAGTTACGTGCCAACACAATACCGACACCCTCGGCGTTAGTAATTGTATGACCGTTTTCGAGCTTGAGTTCTCCTGCAAACGGAACCTCAACAGTTGATTGTTCTGCTGATTTAGAAGCAGCACCACCGATGTGGAAGGTTCTCATGGTCAACTGTGTACCAGGCTCACCGATTGACTGTGCAGCAATAACGCCGACAGCTTCACCGATATTAACCGGAGTACCTCTGGCCAAATCACGACCATAACATGCGGCACAAACGCCATGCTCGCATTCACAGGTCAAAACCGAACGGATCTTAACTTGCTCAACACCGGCCTTCTCAACCACGTCGACATCGTTTTCATCAATCAGTTTTCCGGCATGAACCAAAACTTCGCCGCTTTCAGGATGAACAATATCTTCCAAAATTGTACGTCCCAAAATTCGCTCACCGATTGATACGATAACATTACCGCCGTCAACAACCGGACGAACAATAATACCGCGCTCGGTACCGCAATCTTGTTCGGTTACAACCACATCTTGAGCAACATCGACCAAACGACGTGTCAAATAACCTGAGTTAGCGGTCTTCAACGCAGTATCGGCCAAACCTTTACGAGCACCGTGGGTTGAGTTAAAGTATTCCAACACTGTCAAACCTTCTTTAAAGTTTGAGATAATCGGTTGCTCAATAATTTCGCCTGATGGTTTTGCCATCAAACCACGCATACCGGCAACTTGGCGCATTTGTGCGGCAGAACCACGCGCACCGGAGTGAGCCATCATGTATACTGAGTTCAAATATCCGTTTTCATCAATCTTAGAAATGTTTTTCATCATCTCATCAGCAACTTTATCGGTACAAGCAGCCCAAATATCAATTACTTTGTTGTATTTTTCACCTTTGGTAATCAAACCGTTTTGATACTGTTGCTCAAACTCTTTAACTTGCTTTTCTGTTTCAGCAATCAAAGTCTTTTTGGCTTCAGGAACAATCAAGTCATCTTTACCAAAAGAAATACCGGCTTTACAAGCGTTTTGGAAACCAAGGGTCATCAAGCGGTCAACGAACATAACGGTTTCTTTTTGTCCGCAGTGACGATAAATAATATCAATGATTTCACCGATTTCTTTCTTCTTAACCAGGCGGTTAACCAGCGAGAACGGAACATTCTTGTCTTGCGGCAAAATTTCTGCAACCATCAAACGACCGGCTGTTGTATCAACAATACCATATTTGCTCTCACCGTTTTCATCAATATATTTAATACGGCACTTAATCTTGCTGTGCAAATCAATATATTTAGAATCAAGAGCCAACAATACCTCGTTATAATCAGCAAAAACTGAACCTTCGCCCTTCAAACCGTCAGCATCATATGTCAGATAATAAATACCCAAGACCATATCTTGTGTCGGTACAATAATCGGCTTACCTGATGCCGGAGACAAAACGTTGTTTGTTGACATCATCAAGACACGAGCTTCCAACTGAGCCTCAACTGACAACGGTACGTGAACAGCCATTTGGTCACCATCGAAGTCAGCGTTAAACGCAGTACATACCAACGGGTGCAAGTGGATTGCCTTACCTTCAACCAAAACCGGCTCAAAAGCCTGAATACCCAAGCGGTGCAAAGTCGGCGCACGGTTTAACAGAACCGGATGCTCTCTGATTACCTCTTCCAAGATATCCCAAACTTCCGGACGTTCTTTTTCAACCATACGTTTTGCAGCCTTAATTGTAGTTGCATGACCATACAATTCCAATTTTGCATAAACAAACGGCTTAAACAATTCCAAAGCCATTTTCTTAGGCAAACCGCACTGTTGCAACTTGAGTTCCGGACCAACGGTAATAACCGAACGACCGGAGTAGTCAACACGTTTACCCAACAAGTTTTGACGGAAACGACCTTGTTTACCTTTAAGCATATCAGACAATGACTTCAGCGGACGTTTGTTGGTACCGGTAATTGCACGTGAGCGACGACCGTTATCAAACAATGCATCAACAGATTCCTGCAACATTCTCTTTTCGTTGCGGATAATGATATCCGGAGCATGCAGTTCAAGCAATCTCTTCAAACGATTGTTACGGTTAATAACACGACGATACAAATCGTTCAAATCAGAAGTTGCAAAACGACCGCCATCCAACGGAACCAACGGACGCAACTCCGGCGGAATAACCGGCAATACATCCAAAATCATCCATTCCGGCTTGGTGTTAGACTCAATGAAAGATTCAATAATCTTCAAGCGTTTAACTAACTTTTTGCGTTTTGCCTCTGAAGCATTATCTTTCAATTCGGCACGAATGTTTTTGCGTTCTTCTTCCAAATCGATTGAAGCCAAAATTTCTTTAATAGCTTCAGCACCGATACCGGCACGGAAAGAATCTTCACCATATTCATCAATGGCTTCCTGATATTGTTCCTCGCTCAACATCTCATACAATCCGAGAGGTGTCAAACCCGGCTCAATAACGATATAGCTTTCAAAATACAGAACTCTTTCCAAAGCTTTTACGCCGATATCAGTCAGCATAGAAATACGTGAAGGCAAAGACTTCAAGAACCAAATATGCGCAACCGGAGCTGCCAATTCAATGTGTCCCATTCTTTCACGACGAACGCTTGACAATGTAACTTCAACACCGCACTTTTCGCATACGATACCACGGTATTTCATGCGTTTATATTTTCCGCACAAGCACTCATAGTCTTTTACCGGACCGAAAATGCGAGCGCAGAACAAACCGTCTTTTTCAGGTTTGAAAGTACGATAGTTAATTGTTTCCGGTTTTTTAACTTCACCGTATGACCAAGAACGAATTTGTTCAGGAGATGCAATTGAAATTCTGATCTCATCAAAAGAATCCCCATTAGCCGGTTGTTGGCCAAAAAATTTCATAATTTCATTCATATTTTGTTATCTCCCAACTTAAATGGCTTCGTTCAAAAGTTCTACGTTCAAGCACAACGATTTGATTTCTTTAACCAAAACGTTAAATGACTCAGGAACGCCGGCTTCAAATCCTTCTTCACCGCGAACAATAGCTTCATAAACTTTTGTTCTGCCGGCAACATCATCGGACTTAACCGTCAACATTTCTTGCAAGGTATAAGCAGCACCATAAGCCTGTAATGCCCAAACCTCCATTTCACCGAAACGTTGTCCACCGAATTGAGCCTTACCGCCCAAAGGTTGTTGAGTAACCAAAGAGTACGGACCGACTGAACGAGCGTGCATCTTTTCATCAACAATGTGGTGCAGTTTGATCATATAAATGATACCGACGGTAACTTTACGGTCAAATTTTTCACCGGTACGACCGTCGTACAGGTCAATTTGTCCTGAAGTCGGAAGTCCTGCCATGTCAAGCATACGGTTGATATCATCTTCGTGCGCACCGTCAAATACCGGAGTAGCAACCGGAATACCGTTCTTGACATTCGAAATCATTTCAACTTTTTCAGCATCAGTCAGTTTAGAAATTTCATTCTTATACTGCTTGTCGCCATAGATTTCTTTCAACTTGTCATTCAGTTGTTTAATGGTCTTTTCACCACGTTTATATTGCTCGCACATTTCATTGAGTTGCTTACCCAATTCTTTGGCGGCCCAACCGAGGTGAGTTTCCAAAATTTGTCCGACGTTCATACGTGAAGGCACGCCCAACGGGTTCAACACGATATCAACCGGTGTACCATCTTCCATATAAGGCATATCCTGCAACGGCAAAACGCGTGAAACGGTACCTTTGTTACCGTGACGACCGGCCATTTTATCACCGGTTTGCATTTTACGTTTGGTTGCAATAAATACCTTAACGGTCTTCAATACACCCGGCAACAAATCATCACCGCGTTGTACTTTTTCAACCTTATCATCAAAGTGCTTTTGAACACCCTCAACACGTACGTCATAAGCTGCAACAAATTCCTCAACTTTTGACATAACTTTGTCGTCTTTAACCACAATCTTACGCCACTGTGATGACGGAACAGCAGCAAAATCTTTTTCTTTCAGAACAGTTTTCTTGGCAATACCCTTCGGGGCATCAACAACTGTCTGACCGATTAACATAGATTTCAAGCGTTCTTCAAAAATCTTACGAATAATCGCAATTTCATCATCACGGTCTTTGGCTAATTGTGAAATTTCTTGTTGCTCAATAGCCAAAGCACGCTCGTCCTTTTCAACGCCGCGACGTGAAAAGACTTGAACGTCAACCACAATACCCTCAATACCCGGTTGAACACGCAACGAAGTATCGCGGACATCGCTTGCTTTTTCACCAAAGATGGCACGCAACAATTTTTCTTCAGGAGTTACCGGAGATTCACCTTTTGGTGTAACTTTACCGACCAAAATATCGCCGGCCTTAACTTCAGCACCGATATAAACAATACCGGCCTCATCAAGGTTCTTCAAAGCTTCTTCACCGACGTTCGGAATATCACGGGTAATTTCTTCTTGTCCGAGTTTGGTATCACGAGCCATAACTTCAAATTCTTCAATATGAAGTGAGGTCAAAACGTCATCACGTGAAACTCTCTCAGACAACAAAATAGCATCCTCGTAGTTCAAACCGTTCCATGGCATAAAGGCAACCAACATATTTTTACCCAAAGCCAACTCACCCATATCGGTACAAGGACCATCAGCCATAATGTCGCCGGCTTTTACTTTATCGCCGACTTTTACCAACGGAACTTGGTTAATGCAGGTGTTTTGGTTTGAACGGCGGAATTTTTGCAGTTTATAAATTTCAACACCGACATCGTTTGAGTTTTTGCTCTCGGAGCGAACCACAATACGATTGGCATCAACTGCATCAACAACACCGTCATATTTACATACAACTGTAGCACCGGAATCTTTAGCCACGGTTGCTTCCATACCGGTACCGACCAACGGAGCCTCTGAACGCAACAATGGTACGCCTTGGCGCTGCATGTTTGATCCCATCAATGCACGGTTCGCGTCATCGTTTTCCAAGAACGGAATCAAAGCTGCTGCAACAGACACCAACTGTTGAGGAGCAACGTCAATAAAGTTAATTTCTTTCGGTGTTGCAAACTCAAACTCACCAGCCTTACGGCAAGCAATTGTATCTTTTACAAAGCTACCATCTTCCTTAACTGCTGCGTTAGCCTCGGCAATAATATATTTACCCTCCTGATCTGCTGACAAATAAACAACTTCATCAGTAACCTTTCCGTTTACAACTTTACGATACGGGCATTCAATAAATCCGTATTTGTTGATACGAGCATAGGTTGACAGAGAGTTAATCAAACCGATGTTTGGACCTTCAGGGCTTTCAATCGGGCAGATACGTCCATAGTGTGTCGGGTGTACGTCGCGGACTTCAAAGCCTGCACGGTCACGAGACAAACCGCCCGGTCCCAAAGCTGACAGACGACGTTTGTGTGTAATTTCCGACAATGGATTGTTCTGGTCCATAAATTGTGAAAGTTGTGAAGAACCGAAGAACTCACGGATGACCGAAGCAATCGGTTTTGCATTTACCAAATCTTGCGGCTTAACGTTATTCAAAACTTCAGCGCTCATTCTTTCACGAATAGCTCTTTCCATACGCAACAAGCCCATGCGATATTGGTTTTCCATCAACTCACCGACTGAGCGAACACGACGATTGCCCAAGTGGTCAATATCATCAACTTCTCCATGACCATCACGCAAACCTACCAAATGCTTAACAATGCGCAAAATATCGTCCTTACGCAAGGTATGACATGTATCCGGAGCCTCATCAAAAGGAATATCCAATGCCGCATTCAATTTAACACGACCGACTGAGGACAAATCATAACGCTCGTTGTCAAAGAACAAACCTTTGAACAACAAGTCAGCAGCCTCATAAGTAGCCGGCTCGCCCGGACGCATAACACGATATACATCGAGCAAGGCCTCTTCACGGCAGTGGTTCTTATCAATTTCCAGTGTATTGCGGATATACGGACCAACATTTGTATAATCAATATACAATGTCTTAATCTCGGTAATCTTAGCCTCACGGATTTTTTCCAACAATTCGGCGGTAATTTCTGCACCGGCGTCAGCCAAAACTTCACCGGTCTTTTTGTCAGCCAAAGCTGTTGCCAAGAATTTACCAATCAGACGGTCATCGGCAACCTTATAAAATTCCAAACCTTCATCGGCCAATTTCTGAGCCATACGCATCGGCAACTTTTTACCTGTTTCGGCAACTACTTTACCGGTCTTGGCATTAACCAAGTCAAAAGTCAGCTTAACACCTTTCATGCGCTCCGGCACGAACTTAACTTTCCAGGCTTTTTTATCGGCAACATACTCTTCGGTATCATAGAAGTAATTCAAGATTTCTTCTTTATCCATACCCTTAACTTCGTTGCGGTCAATCTTCTTGCCTGACTTAGCCAACTTCTTCAATTTTTCTTCGGTCTCTTTAGAATACAAAGAATACAAAATTGATGTAATCGGCAACTTACGGCGGCGGTCAATACGTGCATACAGCAAATCCTTTGAATCAAATTCAAAGTCAAGCCATGAGCCGCGGTAAGGAATAACTCTGGCAGCAAACAAATATTTACCTGAAGAAACAGTTTTACCTTTGTCGCTATCAAAGAAAACACCCGGAGAACGGTGCATTTGTGATACAACGACACGTTCTGTTCCGTTAACAATGAACGTACCTTTTTCCGTCATCAACGGAATATCGCCCATGTAAACATCTTGCTCTTTAATATCGTGAATAGACTTTGCGCCGGTCGATTCGTCGACGTCCCATACTACCAAGCGCAAAGTAGCTTTTACCGGAGCGGCATAGGTCATATCACGTTTGATACACTCATCAACGTCATATTTTGGAGTTTCGAGCTCATATTTTACAAACTCCAGTTCGCCTGTTCCTGAAAAATCTTTAATTGGGAAAATTGATTTGAACACTTGATCCAAGCCGAATTCACAGTCTTTTCCTTCAATAAAACTGCGATATGAGGCGGTTTGGACTTCAATCAAACTCGGCATTTCCGATACAGCATCGATTCTGCCGAAGTTTCTTCTTACACGTCTTTTGCTCGTATAAGATTCCTTCATCTTGTACAATCCTCATGGTTATGTTCTGCGACAATACTATCAAAAAATTTTTTGAATCCCGACCGCAGAAGGTTGAAAATATTATTCTTTTAAAAACGGAAAAACCCACCAAACCCGCGGAAAAATGTTCCTCTTGATGAGCAGATAAAATAATTGCATGCAATTAGTGCGATTCGCACTTTTAAATTCGAGCGGATAATGACTCACATTTTTGATTCTTGCAAGCAAAAATTATCCTCAAACAAAATTTTTATATAAAAAAAGCTCCCGCAACTTATTGCGAGAGCTTTTTTAAAAAATCGAACCAAAGAAAATTACTTCAATTCAACCTTAGCACCAGCATCTTCAAGTTTCTTCTTGATTTCTTCAGCTTCAGCCTTAGGAGCACTTTCTTTAATTGTCTTCGGAGCACCATCAACCAAATCTTTAGCTTCTTTCAAGCCCAATTGAGTGATAGCACGGATTTCTTTAATAACGTTAATCTTGTTGTCACCGGCAGCAACCAAAACAACTTCGAATTCGTCTTTTTCTTCAGCGGCAGCAGCACCTGCAGCACCACCGGCAGCAACAGCTACGGCAGCAGCGGCAGAAACGCCCCATTTTTCTTCTAACATTTTTGAAAGATCAGCAGCTTCCATAACGGTCAAGGCTGACAATTCATCTACTAACTTGGCTAAATCGGCCATTTTTTTTCTCCATAAATAAATTAAATTTGTTCGTATTAAAAATTACAACACACACAGCACTTAAGCTGCTTCTTTTTCTGAATAAGCTTTGGTAACGCGAGCCAGTTGAGCTGCAGGAGCCTGCAACAAACCGATAATTTTGGCGCGCAATTCGTCCATAGACGGAATGCTTGCCAACTTTTTGATTTCATCAACTGACAAAACACCGGTTCCCATGGCACCGCCAACAATAACCAGTTTTTCGTTTCCTTTAGCAAATTCTACACAAGCCTTGCAGGCAGCGATAGGATCTTTGGCGAACGCAATAGCGGTCGGACCTTTGAACATATCGGCCAAATCTGCAAATTTTGTATCTTTCAGAGCCAGACGTGTGATGCGATTTTTTGTTACTCTAAAACCTGCACCGGCTTTACGGATGTTGTCGCGTAATTCTGAAACCTCGGCAACTGTCAATCCTTTGTAGTGAGAAATGACAACCGATTCGGAATCATTAAACAACTGCTTCAATTCTTCGAGCAACTGTGCTTTTTCATCACGATTCACTTTTCTATCTCCAAATAAAACATAACCCGAAGGCAATGTCTGATTTAATATTTCCACCGCCTTACGGCCGTGGGGTTAATCTGTCCAGGAGAAAAATAAAATTTATCAACTCCCGTCTATGTAGGATATTTAAGGTTACCCACCTACAGTCTTGGACAGTCTCTCGGAAATTTTTCCGAGAATGCGGGACGGACGATAGCCCGCCCCAAACTCTTCATGCCTTGCGAAAAAGTGTCAAGCAAGGCGCCACCTCTCAGAAATCTTTAAGGATTGAGCGGATTGCGACGACACTTTTGAGCGCAGTGTACCAAAAACAGTACATAAGCGAAAAAGTGTCAAGCAAGGCGCCAATCATTAAAGATTGGCAAGGTCAACATGCACACCGGCACCCATAGTCGAACTTATGCAAATTTTCTTCATATAAGTTCCTTTGGCACCTGCCGGTTTAGCTTTAATGATAGCATCAATTAAAGTTTTGGCATTTTCATAAATTGCTTCTTCGCTAAAGCTTACTTTACCGATTCCGGCATGAACAATACCGGTTTTTTCAGCACGATATTGAACCTCACCGGCTTTTGCCTTTTTAACAGCACCGGCAACGTCCATAGTTACTGTACCGAGTTTCGGGTTTGGCATCAAACCTTTCGGACCCAAGATACGAGCAACCTTACCGGCCATACCCATCATATCGGGAGTTGCAATGCAGCGATCAAAATCAACTTTACCTGAAAGGATAGAGTCAATCAAATTTTCTGCACCGACAACATCTGCACCGGCAGCTTTAGCTTCATCGGCTTTTTCGCCTTGAGCCAAAACAGCTACGCGAACGGTTTTACCTGTACCATTAGGCAGAGAGCAAACGCCTCTAACCATTTGGTCGGCATATTTCGGATCAACGCCCAAATTGATAGCCAAATCGACAGTTTCATCAAATTTAGCATTGGCGTTTTCTTTAACGAGCTTAACAGCTTCCTTCAAAGAATACAATTTTGACTTATCAATATTCTTATAAAGATTAGTAATTCTTTTTCCTGCCATTGCTCTACTCCACTACCTTAATACCCATTGAAACAGCTTGACCTTTAACCATGTTCATAGCGGCTTCAACTGTTGAACAATTCAAATCCGGCAATTTAGCGGTAGCAATTTCTTTTACTTGAGCCATTGTAATTTGGCCGGCAAAAGATTTGCCCGGTTCTTTAGAAGCGGATTTAACTTTAGCAGCGGTCTTAATATAATAAGCAACCGGCGGCAATTTTGTAACGAAAGTGAAAGACTTGTCTTCATAAGCCGTAATCACAACCGGAACAGGAACACCCGGTTCCATCTTTTGTGTAGCAGCATTGAAAGCCTTACAAAATTCCATAATATTCAAGCCTTTTTGGCCCAAAGCCGGACCAACCGGAGGAGAAGGGTTTGCCTTTCCAGCGGGGATTTGCAGCTTGATTAATCCTAAAATTTTCTTTTTAGATTTAACAGCCATTTTAATACCTCACTTTAGGTTTGTGGTAAGATTATGGCTAATCCCCCACAAGTTATAAATACACGATTCGCGTCTTAAAAGGCAAAAAATCCCTTTAAAACGTTGCCTTTATATACCACAACATTTTATTTTTGCAAGCAATTTCTTCACTCGCCACAATTTTATTTATAATTATTTATTTTCAGCATGATAATCAATATGACAATCTTTACACAACATAAGGCAGTTTTCAATCGTGGTTTCTCCACCATCAGCAAAAGCTTTTTTATGATGTCCATCAAGTTCTTTTAGCGGAAAAGGTTTGTGACATCTTGCACATCTTTTTCCTTGATTTTCATAAGCTTGCTTCTGTTGACGCTCGCTGAAAGCACGGTGCCAAATCAGTGTTCTGTCACCGGACAAACAATATTCGTAAAAACCTTTCTTTTTCAACCCATCGGGATCAACATCGAATAAATCATAAAGATATTTCAATTTTTCTTCTATTTCCGCTGGCTCAAAGTTTATATCATGGTATTTATTATATAAAAATCCCCAATCAAGCCCTTTCATGTCTGAACGATAGTTAATAAAAGTGTTTTTAACCCAATTAACCACTTTTTGGAAATAATTAACAAGCTCGTCAGCATTCTTATCAAAACGATGTTTTCCCATATAGTCTTTTATTTGCGGATATTCTTCCATGTCAGCATCTATACGCCAGTTGAGTGCAAGCTCCAGCAACAGTTGGCGATTGGCTTTGTCTCCGAGACTTCCCATATCTCCCAAAACTTTATCAGCACTCAAATTCAGCAGAGTTTTTTTATTGTCGTTATCATAATAAGAAATATTTATGGCTTCATTATTATTTTTTTTAGAAAAGAATTGCTTGGCGGAAGTGAGCCATTGTCCTGTGTAATTGGCATTTAGAAGTTCTTGATTGGTCATTTGTTTGCCGGCAATGTTGATAGTATGAAACCAATCCAATTTTTCATCATCAGTACCTTCACAAACATAAATTTGCAACTTATAGTCCAAAATATCCTTTTGTTTTTGAAGCGATAAGCCCTCAAAAATTTGCGTATGCTTACCATTGAAATCAATAGCAATCGGGTTGCCAAAACCATCATCATTGGTAATAAACTGGCAAATTGAAATAATCCGTTGTTGTCCGTCTATCACTTCATAAGTGCCGTCAGGATTAATTGCCCAATACATACTATTTAGAGGCATATTATTATAAACCGAAAGCATAACGCGGTCGCGGTCTTCCGGATTATAAACAAATGCACGCTGATACGCGGGGCGAACATTTAATTTTCCACCAAAAGCAACCACGCCTTTTTCGCCATTGTCTTGATAGCCTTTTACTAAATCACGGATAGTAACCACCGGTTGTGAAGTTTTCATCGTCATGTTATGATTTCCTTTTGATTAAAATTCGCAGATATTTTGATTTGCCGTTAATTTCTGTTAAGTGAATATGATTCGCCTTTGCCCAATCATTAACTTTTGCAACATCTAAAATTGTATAACGATTTAAGCCATCTATTATTTCAAATTGTTCTGGATTATATTTATCCATAAAAGTTATCGGTACACCCATCACACCATCATAATCCATCGGAATATCACTGACTTTATCAACATTAATAGCATCATAGTTATCATAATGCGGATACATATTTTCATAACCATAAAATTTTTTGCCGGTACTAATGATTTCATTTCTTCGACTGTTCTCTAAATTTGTGTACCAACTAACATTACCAAAATTTTGAACTGAGCCATCAGGTTTGCAAAATTGTTTGACATGATTTAAGCCACACCAGAATTTGTTTTCCTTAATGAGCGGAAAAATTTCTTTATAGGTGCGGCAATTATCATTCCCGATAATCAAGAATTTCTTTTTATACTCCATCAGTTGTGCAACATACTCGCGGAACAGCGAAAATGGCGGATTGGTAATCACTATATCTGCTTGTTTCAGGAGTTCTATACATTCGGGGCTGCGGAAATCACCATCGCCTTTCATTGGAATTTCGGCAATATCTTCAAAACAAATAACACCATCGCCGGTGTTGTCCTTATCCAAGATATACATCGTTGAGTGGTCCTTATCTTTTTCATAATGAGTGGCAATCACTTTTTTGATTTGAAAAGCCTCAAAATTATCGGCCAGATATTTCAAAAAATTCGATTTCGGTGTTCCCAAACCGATTCCGTTATGGTCATCACAGTTACAATAAATTATTTTGCCCTTAAAATATTTAGCATAATTAACTAATTCTTTTTTGATATCTTCATAGCCGGTATAAAATTCATCATCTTTGTTTCCATCTGCCGCACGTAAGCTCGCATTTCCCACAGTCCATCTCCCAACAAAAAATCGCCTTTGGTGCAAAAGGCGACTGGAAGCTGAAAACTACTCGTTGGGAATAGCGGGCATATTGATTTAAACAGGGTATAATAACCCCTATATAAACTTATTAGCCTCCTTCCAGTCGTGAGACCAGAAGGAGTTTTTACGCCAATGGTATTGGCAACCAACGATGAGGTTTTCAGTCCTCGGGGCAGACACCAACCTGCCTTGACTATGAGGTTAAACGATAAGAAGTAAAAAGCAAGTAAATTTTTATAAAACAACTTTCCTGCAACAAAAAAGCCCCGAAAAATCGGGGCTTAATTTAACATAAGCAAAAATTACTTTGTTGCTTTGGCTTTTGCCGGCTTTTTAGCAGCTTCAAGCTCTGAAGTACAATGCGGACAACGTGTTGCATTGATGTCAATTGTAGACATGCAATACGGGCATTGCTTTGTTGTCGGAGCAGCAGCTTCGGCATCAGCAGCTTTTTTATCAACTGTAGATTGGATTTTATTCAGAGCTTTAATCAAAATAAATACTGAAAAAGCAACAATCAAAAAGCTGATTAAAGCGTTAATAAATAAACCGTAGTTGATAGCAACAGGATTCTCCCCTGCCGACAAGACCAACTTCAAATCAGAAAAATCAACTTTACCCAACAGCAATCCAATCGGCGGCATCAAAACATCTTTAACCATAGAGTCTACGATTTTACCGAAAGCGGCACCGATGATGATACCGACAGCCATGTCAATAACATTGCCACGCATTGCGAATTGTTTAAATTCAGAGAAAAAAGATTTCAACATTTTGTTTTTCCTTGCTAGTTATTAATAAAAATAAAAAGGTTGAAAATCACCATAGCAATTTCCAACCTCCAAAAATTCTAGACCTTTTCAACTTGACCAAATTCAAGTTCAACCGGCGTAGAACGCCCGAAAATAGAAACCGACAATTTCAGGCGGGATTTCTCAACATCAACGTCCTCAACCAAACCGATAAACGATGCAAACGGACCGTCGCAAACACGAACTTGTTCACCAATTTCGTACTTAACAATCGTCTGCGGACGCTCAACACCTTCCTCAATCTGCTTAATAATGCGATTTGCTTCCGCATCAGAAATCGGCAACGGTTTATTACGAGGACCTAAGAAATTTGTAACACGAGGAGTATTTCTGATTACCATCCAGGCATCATCAGACATTTCCATTTTGACCAAAACATAGCCCGGAAAGAACTTACGCTCGGAATTGACTTTTGAGCCTTTCTTAACTTCGACAATATTTTCGGTTGGTACCATAACTTCCAAAATTTTGTCTTGCATATTTTTCAATACGGCTTGTTCTTTCAGAGATTCGGCAACTTTTTTCTCCGAACCAGAATATACATGCACGACATACCAACGAGCAGCCATTACAATCTCACTCCTAACCAAAGATTAACTTAACAATAAAGCCGAACAGCTGATCTACACAAAAGAAAAACGCTGCGGCAATAGCCACCAACACCAAAACCATTATTGAAGTTTGAGTAACTTCTTTTTTGGTTGGCCATGTAACTTTTTTAACTTCTTGTTTTACCTGCTTAAAAAACAGAATTGGATTAACTTTTGCCATTGACTTTACCTAATATAAAAACTTTTTCACCCAACGTCTCAAACACAAACCCGAGACGCCCTTGAGCCCCAAAATCATCATTACCAAAACAGGGCCTTGATGACAATCACAGACTCTCAGAATTGAGCTTAATAAATATCTTTTAAACCAATATGTCAAGCACTTATTTTCGGCTGTCCTGAGTTTTGTGCTGTTACCAAGGCGTTTTTTCATGTTGCAAATATGGCAGAAAAAAAATAGACTGAACATAATTTTATGGGAGGACTTTATGACAAAAGTAGGTTTTTGCGGAATTTCCGGCAGTGGCATGAGCTCGCTTGCTCAAATTTTGAAACTTTCCGGCTATGACGTATGCGGCTCTGACCGCAATTTTGATTTGGGACGAGATTTAGCAACCAAAGAAAAAATGGAAAAAATGGGGATTTCCATATACCCTCAAGACGGCTCATGGATTTCACAGGACCTTCAATGGCTTTGTGCTTCAACTGCTGTAGAAGACACCATTCCCGATGTTAAAGCCGCCAAAGAAAAAAATGTTTTCATCAAAACCCGTCCTCAGTTATTGGCAGAGACTTTTCACTCCTACCGCTACGGCATTGCAGTCGGAGGCACCAGCGGCAAAACCACTACTACCGCAATGATTGGTTATATACTGGATAAAGCCGGCAAAAAACCTTGCATGATAAACGGTGGACTTTTACGTGACTATGAGGGTATCAGCGCCATCCCTAATATCATTTACAACCGTGGCGAAATTTGTGTTGTTGAAGCTGACGAAAGTAACGGTAGCATTGACTTGTACAATCCTTATGTTTCGGTCATAACCAACATTTCAGTCGATCACAAAACTCTGGACGAGCTTTCGGTTTTGTTCCAGAACTTTGCCAACCGCACCGAAAAAGCCGTTATCATTAACGATGACTATGAACTTTGTCGCAAGCTGAAAATCAGCAAACCTGTGCTCAGCTTTTCAACCCGCAATCCTGCCGCCGACTTTTATGCCTCTGACATAACCCCTCTCGCCGGCGGCGTACAATACAGCTTTGACGGACATACATATACCCTAAACCTCATCGGAGAATTTAATATTGCCAATGCTCTTGCCGCCATTGCCGCCTGCTCTGCTATGGGAATGGACAAGCACTCTGCCGCCGAAATCTTACAAAATTTCCACGGTACTAAACGCCGTCTTGAGGTAATCGGGCAAAAAAATAACATCACCGTAATCGATGACTTTGCCCACAATCCCGACAAAGTTAAAGCTTCCGTCAGTGCACTGCGTAGTTATGACGGGCGGCTGATTATCATGTTTCAGCCTCACGGATTTGCTCCAATGCGTACAATGGGCAAAGACATTATGGCCGAATTTGCACGCAATTTAAACGATGATGACATATTAATAATGCCTGAAATATTTTTCGTCGGAGGCACGGTTGCCAAAGATATTTCATCACAAGACTTAATCAATCACATTGTTGAACTTGGCAAAAAAAATGCCTTTTTTGTTCCCGACAAACCTGCTGCCATGCAAAAAATTCTTGAATTAGCTCGCTCCGGCGATCGTATCGTCATTATGGGCGCACGTGATAATTCCCTGACCGATTTTTGCCGACAAATATTGGAGAAACTGTAATGCATAAAATCAATCCCGGAGATAAAGTTGCCATTATTGCCCCCTGCGGACAAATCGGCGATATGAGCAAAATCGCTTCTGCCGTAGACTATATCAAAAGCCTCAAGCTCAAACCGGTGTTTGGCAAAAACCTGCTCAAGGTCAGACGCTACATGGCCGGAACCGACAGCGAGCGTGCCGCTGACATCAACTCTGCTTTTGCCGATTCGTCAATAAAAGCCATATTCTGCGTTCGAGCTTCTGCCGGCGGCACCAGAGTCTTGCCGTATATTGATTATGAACTTGCCCGCACTAACCCCAAACCTTTCATCGGCTTTTGCGACAATACCGCCGTACAGTTAGCACTTTTGCAAAAAAGCAAACTTGTTTCTTACGATGGATTTGTTATGGCTTACGATTTCAAAACCGGCAAAATTGACCCTCAAATCAAGACTGACCTTGAAAATCTCCTCAACCACAAGACATATGAAATAAAATCCGGCAAAACTCTGCATAAAGGCTCTGCTGAGGGAACTCTGATTTGTTCCAATCTTACCGTACTGACACGTATGGCCGGCACGCCTTATTTTCCGAACTTAGCCAACAAAATTTTGCTTTTGGAAGAAGTTAATGAGCCCGTCTATAAAATAGACTTAATGTTACAACAGCTCAAACAGCAAAAGAACTTTAACAAACTTAAAGCAGTAATTTTCGGGCAATTTATCGGTGTTAAATCTGCCGAAGAAGACGGTACGGTTGAGGATTGCCTGCACGACTTTTTGCAAGGCACCAAACTTCCGGCAATTTACGACTTTAATTTCGGACACACACCCTCTCGTCGTGTTCTGCCCATCGGTGCCAAAGTTGCAATGGATGCCACTCGAACAACCTTAAAAATTTTGAAATATTAAATTTGCCCCCAAAAAATAAAACCGCCCTAACGAGCGGTTTTGTTTTGGCAGGGGCAGTAAGATTCGAACTCACGACACTCGGTTTTGGAGACCGATGCTCTACCAACTGAGCTATACCCCTAAAGACTGGATAGATTAATACACAATCCAAAAAATAAATCAAGCACTTTTTCTTTTGCCGTTAATTTCCTTCCAAATGGAGCAACAGTGATGTTGCCACCATTGTAATAATCAACGTTGGTGCCCATACTGCCAATAAAATTGGAATATAATTATTTACGCCAAAAGCATAAATAATCTGCGACATAAAATACACAACAAATCCGGTGGTTATTCCACCCACAATCATATACATCACACCGCCACGACGATTATTTCCGCGCAAAGAGAACACAGCTGCAACCAACACCATTGCCATCAACAAAAATGGTGACGCCCACAGTGATAAGTAGCGCATTTTGTGCCTTACTACCGAAAAGCCTGACTTTTCATAAAACTCGATCGTTTCTGGCAGATTCCAAAATGAAATTGCCTCCGGATCAATAAAGTTTTCTTTAATCCGTTCTATGGTCAACGATGTATTATAGTCAAAATCATTCAGTGTTTTCGTCGGTTTCCCCGGCTCAAATATTTTGACATCTTTCATCTCGACTTTGTCGTTTGAAAGTTCCGCCGCATATGCTTCAACACGTTTCAACAAACGAGAATTCTCGCTCAGTTCCAATAAGCTGACTTTGCGCAATAACAAAACATCATCTTCCTGGCGGACCGACTTTGCTTCCAACACCAAAATATTGCCGTTTTCTCCGGCTTCACGTATCCATAACCCCTTGTTTGAAAACAGCACCGCATCAGGGTTTTTGGTCTTAAAACGATAGTTCATCGTTTCATAAACTTCATACATATACGATGATATCGGGTTAATAACCGTAATATTCAGCATGCCGACTACAAAAACTATTGTCAGCACAGGTGTCAAAAATCCCCAAATTGAAACACCGGCCGCCCGCATAATTACGAACTCGTTTGATCGACTGACTTTCCAAAAAGTTACCATCGCCGCAATCATCATCACAAACGGGAACACCAACTCAAATGAACGTGGCATTTTAACCAACGCCATTTTTATCACAAAACCAAACCCCACATCAGGCCTGTCGGCCGTACGACGCAACAGTTCGATAACATCAAACATCATGATAATGCCGATAATCATTAGCAAAACAGCTAAAAAACTCATCAGCATCTGACGTGATAAATATCTGCCTAAAATTGAATTCGGTTTCATATTATTCCTCAACTAACTGGGCAAAGCATAACCAAAAATATTATTTTTGGCAAGCAATCATTTCATTGCCGCCGCTTCTTCCATCAACTCATTGACAAAGTTTTCCAGTCCTTGTTGCTGGCGAACACGCTTCATTCTCTCGCCGGAAATAATACGGCGGATTTTCTCAACCGTATCCTCCAGATTAGCGTTCACTACCACATAATCAAATTCTTGCCAATGGCAGATTTTTTCGGTAACCAACTTCATACGTTTTTCAATCACCTCTCGACTGTCGGTTCCTCTATTTTCCAAACGTGATCTCACCTCTTTAATTGACGGTGGCAACATATAAATAGTAACAACTTCTTGGGGAGCCTTTTCTTTCATTTGGCGAGCCCCCATCCAGTCAATATCAAAAATCACGTCTTCACCGACGTTTAAAAAACTATCAACCTCAGAGCGCAATGTACCATAACGACTGCCATATTGAGAATCAACATACTCATAAAAAGCATCTTCAGCCTTATATTTGTCATACTGTTCATCAGAGATAAAATAGTAGTCCACACCGTCAACTTCATTGTGGCGCGGAGCACGTGTTGTAACCGAAATCGAAAATTTAAGTTTGTCATCACGCTTGAGCAACTCTTTAATAACCGTTCCTTTTCCGGTACCGGAAGGAGCCTCAATCAAAAACATTGCCCCACGTCTCACTCTGCGTAAATAGTTAATGATATCTTCCATAGTCTACTCCATATTTTGTACTTGCTCTCTAAATTGTTCAATCGTTGCCTTCAGTTCCATACCGCAATTTATAATCTCCACATCTGCAGCCTTTGAACATGTAGTATTGGCTTCACGATTCAATTCCTGACACAAAAAATCCAATCTGCGCCCCACACTCTGCCCGTCTGCAAGCAGCTTTTCAGCAGTTTTGATATGCACCTGCAAGCGGTCGGTTTCTTCTCTGATGTCAGCACGGTTCACTAAAAACACTATTTCTTGAGCCAACCTTTCTTCGCTGACATCTGCATTTTCGCCCAAAAATTCTTTGATTTGCTGTTTAAGTTTTTCGGCAATTTGCTCCGGCATTTTATCGGCCTTTCCCACAATTTCACCGACAATTGTCTTAATTTTTTGCAACAATCTCGACAATACGCCGGCAATTTTTTCTCCTTCAAGCCGACGATCATGCTGTAACTCTGCACAACATTTTTCAAATCCTGATTTCAGCTCTTCACCAAGCGCAGCAAGCGTTTCATCATCAAAGCTCTTACGCTCGATTTCAATCACACCGTTAACATTCAACAACTCACCCATTGTCGGTAACTGTAATTTCTCTTTTTCACAAAACTCTCTCGAAACAACTGCTAACTTATTCAATAACTCGCTGTTGATTTTCACATTATCCGAATTTTGTTCGGTTTTCATATCTAAACTTACACTAATCGTACCGCGTTCAAAATATTTTTGTGCAATCGCTTTAAGTTCGCCGCTCAAATTTTCCAACACTTGCGGCAATCTTGCCTTAAAATCAAAATTTTTTGCATTAACGCTTTTGGCTTCAAACGCCCAATCGAACACATTCTCTCCGATTTCGCAATGTCCGCTCGACCGACCGAACCCCGTCATACTGGATATATTCAAAAATTTTCTCCTTAAATTAATTTTTTTGCTATTATATCGGTAAAAGATTAACAATTAATGGATAAAACCGATGACCAAATTTAAAAATATTTTGATAACCGGCGCCTCATCCGGCATTGGCGAAGCATTAACCGCACACTATGCATCAATCAATGCCGAAAACATTTTTATTTGCGGACGTAATGCCGAACGGCTTCAACAGGTGGCTGAAAAATGCTCTCGAAAAGGAGTTAATATTCATACCAAAATTCTCAATGTTACCGATCGAGAGGCTCTTAAGTCATGGATTGAAGAAGCCAACAGTTTTTCTCCTCTCAATCTTGTTATAGCCAACGCCGGCGTAGCTACATTGCAAGAAACAACCGACAACGTATATAACACCTTTAACACTAATGTCTTCGGTGTACTCAACACCATTCATCCGGCACTTGATATTTTTCAAAACCGCCAAGACGATTCGCCTAAGGCGATTGCTATTTTAAGCTCAATCGCCGGATATCACGGACTGGCTGCTTGCCCGTCATACAGTGCCAGTAAAGCTTGTGTTAAAGCTTATGGCGAGGCTCTACGTGCTGCCTATCTCAAACAAAATATCCAAATCAACGTCATCTGCCCCGGCTTTGTAAAATCCCGCATTACCGACAAAAACACTTGTCCGATGCCGTTTTTTATGTCCGCTGAAAAAGCCGCTGACATCATTGCTTCACGCCTCGAAAAAAATGTCGGATTAATTGCATTCCCTTGGCCGATGCGCCTTGCTACCTGGGCTCTTTCCATAGCGCCCAATTGCATCAGCACTTATATATACGCCAAACTGCCGCATAAGGTTTAACAAAAAAGCCGCTCTTCACGAGCGGCTTTTTTTCATTGTCTGCCAAGTCAAGCTATTTTGCTTGGTCAATTTTTTCTTGAATAGCTTTTGGTGCAGGCTGCAACATTTCACCATTCAAAATCAAAGACGGTACACCGTTAATCTGAATTTTTTCAGCCAATGAATTATTAGCGGCAAAAGCTGCATTAACTTTTTCAGATTTCATGTCGGCTTTCATTTTTTCTACATCAATACCGGCTTTACCTGCCAATTCATCAACCAATTTTTCATCTAACGGTTTTTGAACTGTAAACAATGCAGTATGCAATTCATTGAACTTGCCTTGCTCATTGGCAGCCAAAACCGCACGAGCAGCATATTCAGAATACGGAGAAACAAAAGCCAACGGTCTGTACATAACTTTGACATCAGCATTTTGTGCAATAATCTCATTCAATTCCGGATAGAGTCTGCGGCAATATCCGCAAGCATAATCAAAGAACTCTACCAAAACAATCTTAGAGTCTGCCGGTCCTTGGAACGGAGCATTACCTTCTTTCAAGGCAGCTTCATTGCTCTTAACTAAAGCCTGAACACGAGCTTCTTCTTCATCTCTCATTTTTTGTTCATATGCCTGTAACGCGTTTACGACATATTCAGGATGATCTTTCAAAACCTGTTCAACATTAACTGAAGCGTTTGTGTCAGCTTTTTTTGCGCATGGCAAATAAACTTTTACCAATGCTGCAACTGAGGCCAACAATGCCACAATAGAAATAACAAGTGCTTTTTTCATAACGTTTTTTCCTTAAGTGTTAATTAACCCTATAAAAATCATAAGACAAAAATAATTTATCCAATCTGAAATAAGATTACAAGCTAAAAAATATTTATTGTTATTTAACCTTTATGCCCTATGTTATCAGCAGATATCAACGGAGAAAATTTATGTTTAAAATTAAAATTTCGCTTTTTCCCAAGACTAAATCATTAGAAAACAAAATTGACAACTTCCACGACAAAGTTATCGATTCGGCCATTTTATTTCGCAAAGCAATCAAAGTATTTTTAAGCCAGGACGGACACGAAGAATATCGTTCCGTCAACAAACAAATCAAAAAAATTGAACACGATGCCGACGGTCTCAGACGCGAAATTGAAAACCAGCTCTATGCCCAAAACCTTTTGCCAAACTTGCAGGCTGACATACTTGAACTGATTGAAAGCATGGATAAAATCAACAACCAAATCCACGACGTTGTCTACAAATTCCATGTCGAACAACCCGAAATCCCCGAAAATCTCCACCGTTCAGTTGAAATTTTGTGCAAACAAGTTGCCGAGTGCTGTGAAAACATGGGTATTGCCTCCCGTGCCTTTTTTAAAGATTTGAGCATTGTCCGTGACTATACGCATAAAGTATATCTGATGGAGCAGGAATCAGACCTTACCTGCAACGAAATCAAAAAAACAATTTTTGCATCAGATTTGCCTTTGGCTAACAAAATCCAACTTGATCTATTAATCAGTGAAATTGACCAAATCGCCGACATTGCTGAAGACTGTGCCGATAAACTTCTTATTTTTACCATCAAGCGAGATATTTAAGATGGGAGCCTTTTTATTTTTCTTAAGCAGCGGACTTTTTCTCGGTTGGTCACTCGGAGCCAACGACGGAGCCAATATCTTCGGCACAGCCGTAGGCACTAAAATGCTACGCTTTAAAACTGCTGCTATAATTGCCTCAATATTTGTAATTCTCGGTTCTGTGCTCGCCGGTAGCGGTGCCGCCGACACCTTAAACGCACTCGGTAATATTAATGCTCTCCCCGGCGCCTTTATGGCCGAACTGGCTGCAGCCCTTACGATTTACCTCATGGTTCGCTCTCACATTTTGACCTCAACGTCACAAGCAATCGTCGGAGCCATCATCGGGTGGAATATATACAGCGCCAAACCCACCGATATTTCTCTAGTTTCGACCATTACCTCAACTTGGATTATCTGTCCGATTCTTGCCGGCATATTTGCTATTGCCATTTATTATTTAACTAAACTTTTTCTCAAACTGCATTGCATGTCACTACTCAGACAAGACACCTACACTCGCATCGGCCTTATTATTGCCGGAGCATTTGGTGCATACGCTTTGGGAGCCAACAACATTGCCAACGTAATGGGCGTATTTGTGGGAGCCAATATGTTGCACGCTCTTCCGTTACCTTATGGCTTTTCGCTTTCACCGAATCAGGTTTTGTTTATGCTTGGCGCTATCGCTGTTGCTGTCGGCATTTTTACTTACTCACACAAAACTATGGCAACTGTCGGACGCAATATTATGCAAATGAGTCCCATTGCCGCTTGGATTGTCGTCATATCGCAGTCATTGGTTTTATTTTTATTTGCCTCTCCAAGCCTGCATAACTTTCTAGCCGCTCACAATCTTCCGACTATTCCGTTGGTTCCGGTTTCCAGCTCTCAGGCAGTAATCGGAGCGGTCATGGCCATTGGTTTGATAAAAGGCGGAAGCACCATTAACTGGCACCTAATCGGCAAAATCATCATCGGTTGGATTGCCACACCGATAATCAGTGCGCTTATCTGTTACATTTCGCTTTTTGTACTGGCAAACGTATTTAATTTACAGGTTTATAACTAAAAACTATTCACGATGATAGGGATGTCCGGCAATTATTGTCTGTATCCTATAGATTTGCTCAGTCAGGACGGCCCGCATTAACATATGCGGCAGAGTCAATTTGCCAAATGACAAGACTAAATCAGCTTTATCTCTTGTTGACTGCAAATGCCCGTCTGCCCCTCCGATCAAAAAACAAATCTCGGAACAACCGTTGAGTTGCCAATCAGCAACTTTAGCTGCCAACTCCATACTTTTGATATTAACGCCGCGCTCGTCCAAAACTATGACTTTTGCGCCATGCGGAATTGCCGACTGCAAAAACTTTGCCTCTTCTTCCTGATTAGAATTATCAGCTTCCTTAATTACAATATTCCAATTCGAGCGCTTAATATACTCGTCGACCAAGGCTCTCTCCGGAGAGCCGTTTTTACATTTTCCTATGGCGGCGACAACCACTTTCATTCTTATTCTTCACGCATATTAGCAATAGCGTTCCACATCTTTTCCAAATTATAAAACTCTCTGACCTCAGGTCTGAAAATGTGGACAATGACATCATACGCATCAATCAGCACCCAATCTCCCTTATTTTCACCTTCGCTGACTGACTTATATCCGGCGGCCTTCAAGTTTTCTTGTACACGTTGTGCCAAAGAAATCACATGTCGGTCAGATGTACCTGAGGCAACCACCATCTCATTGGCAATTGAAGTTTTACCGCGCAAATCAATAACAACAATATCTTCAGCCTTACCGTCATCAAGAGATTCTTCTACAATCTTCAAAATTTCATCTTCTGTTTTTTTCTTTATCAATTTTCAATCCTCACTGATTATAGCGGAGACCAGGTCTTTTTGACCGGCTCTTCAATTTTTTCTTCTTCTGTTTTAGGTTTACGCTCACGCTTAATATATTTATTCACTTCCAGCAAACACTCAAACAATCCTTTTTTAGCAACTGCAGAAATAGCAAACACTTTTTTGCCGCACGCTTTCTCAAGCTTTTTCACCTGCTTGGCAATTTCCTTCTCGTCCAAGGCATCACACTTATTCAAAGCGACTATTTCAGGTTTTTCAACCAAATCGGCATTATAAAGCTCTAACTCACGACGAATTGCCTTATAGCTTTTGACAACATCTTCGCTGGTAACATCTACAAGGTGCAAAAACACCTCACACCTTTCAACATGTTTCAGAAATCTGTCTCCGAGTCCGATACCTTCATGAGCACCTTCAATCAACCCCGGAATATCTGCAAGAACCATTTCATAATTGTCAACCCATGCAACTCCCAAATTCGGGTGCAAAGTCGTAAATGGATAATCGGCAATCTTTGGTCTGGCTTTAGTTACTGCGGTTAAAAATGTTGATTTTCCGGCATTTGGCATACCTATAAGACCGGCATCGGCAATAATTTTCAGCTTCAGCCACAGCCACTTTTCTTCTCCCGGCCACCCTGGTTCAGCATAACGAGGAGCCTGATTGGTTGAACTCTTAAAGTTCACATTTCCCCTTCCGCCGTCTCCACCTTTAGCAGCCAAAAAAATCTGCCCCGGCTTTACCATATCTGCCAACAAAGTTTCTCCGTCTTCAGCCAAAATCTCTGTTCCGACCGGAACCTTAATGATTATGTCCGGAGCTTTGCAACCGTTTTTTTCGGAGCCCATACCGTTCTGACCTTTTTTGGCCTTAAAGTGCTGAGTGTAACGAAAATCAATCAACGTATTAAGGTTTTCAACGGCTTCAAAATATATGCTTCCGCCTTTACCGCCGTCTCCACCGTTCGGACCGCCGAACTCAATATATTTTTCACGCCGAAACGAGACGCAACCTGCACCTCCGTTACCTGACTGAACAAATATTTTTGCTTGATCCAAAAACTTCATTTTACACTCGATACCACTTTATCCATAAAGCAAAGGGGGCTTTCCAGCCCCCTCCACCTAAAGACTACAACGATTATTCGGTAACAACCGAAACAAAAGTCTTATCGCCGGATTTTCTGAAAGCAACTTTACCTTCAACCAAGGCAAAAATTGTATGGTCTTTACCCATACCGACGTTCTCACCCGGATGATATTGAGTACCGCGTTGACGGATAATGATGTTACCTGCAATAACAGCCTGACCGCCAGACTTTTTCAAGCCCAAACGGCGACCTTCGGTATCACGTCCGTTATCGCTGCTACCACCTGACTTCTTGTGTGCCATAACTTCTCTCCTCTATAACCTTCTATCGAATTAAGCGATTTCGCCAATTTTAACGATAGTAATATTCTGTCTGTGGCCGTTTTTACGACGATAATTCTGTCTTCTTTTCTTTTTGAAGACAACAACTTTATCAGCCTTAGCCTGTTTAATAATGGTTGCATTAACTGATGCACCGGCAACCAATGGAGTGCCGACAACACCGTCTTTTGCTAACACTTCGCCGAAAACAACTTTTCCGCCTTCTTCGCCGGCAATCTTTTCGATTTTAATGACATCACCGGTGGTTACTTTATATTGTTTTCCGCCTGTTCTAATTACTGCGTACATTTTATTCACCTAATTTATTTTGATTATTTAAACACAAAACGTTGTTTGCAATATACATAAGTTTTTTTTGCTGTCAACAACATTTTCAATAAAAATTAACTACTCGACTGTCTGTTTTTGAACCTGAACAGCTCCGGACGCATAAATTTCCCCTGCCAAATACCGAGTTTTTGCTCTTTTGCCGCTTGTTCGGCCCGATTATAAATTCCGTCCTCATCACGATACGCAACCGCCCATCCGGCTCTCACCATTGCCTCATTCAGATTTTGTGTTCCCGAATAGCAGGTCGACAGGCTGCGCCCGTATCTGTCTTTGGAATCTTCTCGGCACTCAATATTGCCTTGTGCAATCAGCTTTTCCATATATTTCTTGGCCTTAATGCCGCAAGAATATTTCTTATGCTGCTTGTCATAACAATTTTGGACATACTCCGGCGAGTCGATTCCCAGCAACCTTATCCTTCTGCTACCGATTTCCAAGCTGTCCCCGTCCACTACCTTAATTTTTTCATTAGCGCTGACCGTAATTATACTGTCCTTTAGCCCGAGATACCACACCCCGAATACCAAAACGGCCAAAATCAGTGCTCTTAAGATTTTCCACATACTATCACTCCTTGCCGAGAGTATAAATTAACAACATAAAATATGCAAACCCTAAATTATCATTTAATAAACTTAAAAAACACTTGGTAGTTTATGTTTTTTATCTTATTATAAGCTCAGTTTTAGATTAATTGTTAAAGGATTCAAAGTCGTGTCTAGGTTTAGAGCATTTGCCTTGTTTGGTTTAATATTATTTACTGCCAGCAACTGCAGTTTTTGGAACCGTAGCCTGCAACAAGTATTAAATGATCCGTTTGACAATCAGGGACGTGCCGATGCCACAAAGCGCAACGTATACATGGCTCCGTTGCAGATGCCTCGCAACATCATCGTTTGCCGTGCCAAACAATGTGCTCCCCTCAAACTCTCAATGTCTAAAGAATATATATACAACAGTCTTGTACAGTTAATGCAAAACAATAACAATCAACGTGCATTGCTCTGTACTGCAGACACCGGTAGCCACAACTGCTACATGCATTATGTATCCCTGCCGATTACCGTTGGTATTACTCCGGCATATATGTATATAGATTACGTAAAAATCAGCGATGTCCACATTTCAAAAGGCTCATCGTCAATCAAATTGGTACTTAACTATAATGTTACCTACAACGGACAAACCCCTGATTGTGCCCCCAACCGCACTCTCATGTTTGTTAAAAATACCGATAATATTGTAATGGAAGATAATGGTTATCAATGCAAAATGACCACAATCGGAACTACCACCATCAAAACCCTGTTCCTGATTGATTACATTGATCTTGATTACGGTTTCATCGGCGGTTACTACTCAATCGGTCTGTCCGGTCCTGCATACGGCGGTGGCAGCGGGTATATGCTTTTGCGTCTGCCCAACATGTCATATCCGCTAAAAGCTAACTTTACTGCTCCTGAAGAAAAAACCAAAGCTCAGAAAAAAGCTGATGAATATCTTCAGGCTCCGGCAAGCCAGGAAGATGCCTCTAAGTCAACTAACGGCGTTCAGGTCTTCCCGATAAACCGCAAATAAAAAGATATTCCTACAAAAAAGGCCACCTTTTAGGTGGTCTTTTTTTATTACAAACTTACTTATTGTTTTACCTGATAAGAGAAATATCTGGGTTGTTCATAAACCACAATTTTAAGAATACGTTCAAACGAACAACTTCTATCACCATAAATAATCTTTCCGTCTTGACAAGGCAACTCACCATGGCGCTCTTGATACTCCTTAACATCACGCAGGCTCATAAACATTCCGTTGTCAAAAAACACATTCCAACCATATGGAGAATCAATACTGACATGAATAACTCTGATCGAGTTATCTCCGTCCAAAAACTCCGGCATCTCTGCATTTGATATTTTATAGGTTTTATCTTTCAAAGATCCGGTATACCAGTTTACAATTTCCTGTTGTTCTGCAGGAGCATCAATCATCGGAGCCTCATCAATTCCGCCTTTTTCAATCGGTAAATCACTAACAGTACTTTCAGATTCGCTACCACCAGGTACTGCCTCAATCACTTTTTCTTCTGCGCTATATTCAGGCTCAGCCGAAAACTCACGTTCTTCCGTATAATTAATCTGGGCACCATCCGCAAAAGATGTTTCCTCTTCAACTGGAGTTTCCTGTTTAGGAGTGCTATTTGTAGCAACCGGCGCCGCTGATACTTTACCGGCCCTTGCCGCCTTAAACGAGTCGAGAGCAGCATTAAAATCATTAAGATTGAGATTGGCAAAATCTGCCTCGGTTGTCTCCGGCAAAACGGCAACATCATCACCATCATGAGTATGCGATACTTCGTCCTTATACTCAACTTCAGGCAACTCAACCTGTGTATCAACATCTCCGAGGAAATCATCGAGTCCGGCTTCTTTTGCATCACCAAAACTGATATCGGCAATTTTATCATCACTGCTGACAACATCATTCAAATCAATATCCAAATCCTTTTCCACGGCCATTTTGACTTCCTCATTCATTTTTACCACTTTACATAATAATTAATTCAACACCGAATGTTCACTTAACGAAAAACATATTTTCGGACATGCGAATTATAAGGGAATACTAATGAGTACCCTCAAGCCTCCCATCGGTGAATCTTGCAGTTCAATATTTCCGCCGTGAGATGTAATCACATCTTTAGCAATTGAAAGTCCGAGACCAACGCCTCCGGTTTCTTTATTACGCGATTCTTCAAGGCGATAAAAAGCCTTAAACACGTCTTCACGCTTATCCGCCGGAATTCCCGGTCCGTCATCATCGATGGTCACTTCGACCTTATTACCGACACTTTCCAAATTAACCGCAATCGTTTTAGCATATTTGAAAGCATTGCCGATAACATTGCTCAAAGCTCGCTTCAGCGCTTGTTCTCTTCCTTGTACGGCACTTACCTGGTCATTTGTAGAATAACGTATCAATGCCTTATTAGAAGTTCTAAACTTATTAATAATGCTCAAAATCATCTCGTTCAAATCAACAAAGCTCGGTTCTTCTCCCCCCTCGCCGCTTACAAACGACAGATATCCTTCAAGCATTTTTTCCATTTCTGTAACATCTTGCAAAAACTCTTCTTTATCCAACCCGTTCTTTTCTTTTTCATCGGGTAGCAGGGCCAACTGCAAGCGCATTCTCGTCAACGGAGTTCTCAAATCATGCGAAACGCCTGCCAGCATTCTGGTCCGTTCACTAATCTGACGTTGAATACGCTCTTTCATCTTAATAAAAGCAATACCTGCCTTGCGCACTTCTGATGAACCATAGGGCTTAAAACTCTTGTCATCAACACCTTTACCAAAGTCTTCAGCGGCTTCTGCCAAATTTGCAATTGATCTAACCTGAATACGCAAGAAACCGACCGCCACCAAAAACAGCAACAACGAAGTACCCACCATCCACGCCATAAAACCGAAAATAGATGTTGAGAATATGTTTTTAGAACTTGTCGTAAATTCATACAAACCGTCTTGTGTTTCAACAAATACGACCAAATCAGTATGTTTCAGATAAATACTTGTCATATAATCCGGAAATTCTCTGTTAAGCGATTCTTCCAAAAATCCGGTAATCATTTTATTATTGCGACGAACCTTGCGAATTACATCGTGTTTTTCTTCATTATTATAGGTTTTAAAACCTAAATCATAATACTCTGCAGCCAAACGCTGAATCTCATCAATGTTTTCCGGAGCTTCTTCCGCCAACTTCATCGTAAACGCCATATTCGATGTCAGGTTTCCCGACAATCTGCGGCCGACACGCCCCCATGAACCATCAAAAAAAGCTACAATCGAAACAATTTGCACCACAATCAACGGCACAAAAATCAACAGCATTGTCCTAAAGAACAATGTTTTCGGCATATACTTGATACGCACATACTTCAACATTTCGTCAACTTTATTTGGAAGTCTTAAATGCATTACTTTTCTCCGTTTATTCAGTCAACAACATATAACCTTTGCCTCTGACTGTCTGCAGATAGCGAGGGTTTTTAGAATCTTCCTCAATTTTTTTACGCAATCTTGTAACTTGGACATCAATCGAGCGAGGCCCTTGCCCTGCTCCTAACAATTCAGCCAATCTGTCACGACTAAAAATCTGTCCTGACTTTTGTCCCAAAAGCGACAACATTGCTTGTTCAACCGGTGTAATATGAATAATATGTCCCTGTTTATCGGTCAGCTCTTTTTTATCCATATCATAACGACATCTGCCCAAGTTGAGTTTGCTGTTAGCCATTTCATCAACCTGAGGAGTTCGCTTCAAAATATTCTTAATCCTTAATACTAATTCTTTTGGTTCAAACGGTTTCGGCAAATAGTCATCAGCACCGCATTCCAAACCATTTATTCTATCGCTGCTTTCTCCCATTGCTGTCAGCAAAATAACCGGAACGCTATCCTCTTTGCGGAGTTTTTCCAAAAACTCCAGCCCGCTTTCTCCCGGCATCATAATATCAACAATCAGCAAATCGAATTTATACTGCGACATCATACCGCGCGCTTCTGACGCACCCTTTGCCGCAGAAACCATAAATCCGCTCTCTCTTAAAAACCTTGTTAAGAGAGAGCGCAATCTGGTATCATCATCAACTACCAATATGTGGGCTTTTTTATCAATCATGCCCCAACCCCGAAACTATTTTTCGGCAACGGTAGCCTTTGTTACATTCTTTTTAACCGGACGTTTTACTTTTTTCTTTGCCGGTTTTTTATTCTGAGCCGGTTTTACAGCGCCGTCATTGGACTTTCCCTTTTGAACCTGCTGCTTTACTTTTTCCGAAACTGCATTTTTAACTTTTTCGGCAATTTTAATAACTTCTTGCTCAACAGTTTTAACCGGATTCTTCTTGTTGTTCTCAACCGTATAAATATAATCGATGCATTTCTCAAAATATTGATATCCGGTAACAAACGTCAAAATACCGGCAATCCACAGCAACCATTCACCGATAAAACCGACAACATCTCCGATTAAATATAATCTTTGCAACAAAATCATTGAAATTGCAGTCATTTGGCAGGCTGTTTTCCATTTTGCCAAGCGGGTTACCGGCATACCTACACGGAATTCTGCCAAAAACTCACGCATACCCGAAACCAAAACCTCACGGCACATAATGATAATAACCGGAATATAGGTAATCGGGTTAACCATCTGGTTGGCAACAATAATCAGCAAAGCCGAAACCACCAAAAGCTTATCGGCAATCGGGTCAAGCAGACGACCAAGAACGGAATTTTGGTTGCGTGAACGAGCAAAATATCCGTCCAAATAGTCGGTAATTGACGCCATAACAAACAGCACACCGGCCAAAATTGACCACAATGCCGAATGAATATATATAGCCAAAAAGATAACAGGGATTACGACAATTCGTGAAATCGTCAAAATATTAGGAAGATTATACATAGCTTTACACCTATCTGTTAATTAACATTTGTCATCATATTATTGTATAAATTTTATTTATGGAAGTAGTTAAATATCTTTTCCGCTGTTTTTTTACTTATCCCCGAAACTTTTTGCAACTCGGAAACATTTGCCTGACTTATTGCTTCTACCGAACCGAAATGATTCAACAACGTTTTTTTGCGGTCATGTCCCACTCCGTCTATCTCGTCCAACTGTGAGACAAACATTGATTTCCCACGCTTTTTACGGTGTGTACCGATAGCAAAACGGTGTGATTCATCACGAATATTTTGCATATAAAAAGCCAACGGCGAGCGGAACGGCAGAGCAAAACTTTCTTTACCCACTTGATGATAAAATTCTTTTCCGGCGTTTCGTTCCGGCCCTTTTGAAATGGCAATAATCGCAATGCCTGACAAATCATAGTCTTTCAAACATTCGTGCACTGCGTGCAACTGTCCCAACCCGCCATCGAGTAAAATCACATCAGGGCGATTAGCCTCGGTCATGCTGTCAAAACGCCGTGTCAAAACCTCTTTCATCATTGCAAAATCATCATTCGTAATTTCGCTGTTTTTTATATTAAAAGTTCGATACGACTTGCGGTCAAATCCGTCCGGAGTAGCCACAATCATTGCTCCGACGGCATAACTTCCCTGAATATGAGAGTTATCATAAACCTCTATTCTTTGCGGAATTTTTTCCAAACCGAATACTTGCTGCATCTCTTTCAAATTATTCATCACAGAAGTCTCAAGTGCGACCTTGCGTTCCAATGCCTCTTTGGCATTTTGCTCAATATTGGAAGCAATTTTTGCTTTTATTCCGCGTTGATATAAATTAATTTTTGTTCCCAACGCTTGCTCCAAAAACTCTTTATCTTCAGGCTCCGTAGATACAATAATCTCAGCCGGCAATTGGTGTGTGGCATAAAAGCTGCTCATAAAAGCGCCCAATATTTCCGCCGGTTCGGCATCTTCGGTTTGTCTCGGAAAAAATGCATTGTTGCCGCAATTTTGCCCGCCCCGTATAAAAAACACCTGTATGCAACAATGATTGTGTTCGGTATAAATTGCCAAGACATCTGCCGATTTAATATTGCCGTATTCAACTGATCTTTCTTGTTGCACATTGGTCAAAGCTCTGATTCTGTCCCTGTACACAATAGCTGCCTCAAAATCACAATTATCGCTTGCCGATTGCATTTTTTCTGACATTTTTTCTTGAATATCGGTGTTTTTACCCTCCAAGAAATTTACCGCTTCATCAACCAACTTGCGATATTCTTCTTTTGAAACCTTACCGACACAGGGAGCACAGCAACGCTTAATTTGATACATCAGACACGGTCGCTCACGATTCTTAAAATTGGCATCACTGCACGAACGCAACAAAAATGCTTTTTGCAAAAGATCCATTACATTATTTACTGCACCGACACTTGCAAACGGACCAAAATATTTATACCCGTTTTTCTTTGCTCCGCGATATTTTCTTAAAACCGGAAAATCTTCTTTAAGATTAAGGCTTAAATAGGGAAATGTCTTATCGTCTTTAAGTAAAATATTATATTTTGGCTCAAGTTTTTTTATCAGCTCATTTTCAAGCAACAAAGCTTTTACTTCGCTCTCAACAATAATAAACTCCATTCTCCGAATTTGCGCCACCATTCTTTGCAACCTTGCCGGAAGCTGGTTAATTCGAGAATAAGCTACAATGCGCTTTTTAATATTTTTGGCCTTGCCGACGTATAAAACTTTTTCATCGGCATCAATCATTCGATATACGCCGGGCTTTTCGGGAGCAATTTTGATATTTTGCTCCAAAATTTCCAATCCCTTTTTTATGTCAAATGATGGCGCCATCTTTTATCTAAAAAATCAACGTTGCGAAAAATAACGCTGACAATACTGTCGACAGCACCAACATCCACCAATGCCAAAAAAATCTTCTTGTCGTTGCCAGCCAATCAATTACATTACTATAACCTTTGTAAACATGATTAAATGCAAATGTATAGACAAACGCTACACAGCAAGCAATCAAATAGAGATTATAGTCGTAGAAAACTCCGTAAATCTTTTCAATCCCAAAACGATACGACAAAAACATTCCGGCCAGCACACCAATCCACACCATCGGGTTTAAAATAGTACCGCTTGCAAACAGAGCAATTATTCCCTTAATCATTTTTCCTCCTGAAATTTTTTAACTTCATTTATAATCATATCTGCTGATTCTTTTACAATCTTTTCATCGCTTCCCGAAACCCAAACCCTTATCTTCGGTTCGGTACCTGACGGGTGCAAAACCACACGCCCGTTTCCAGCCATTTTTTCTTCAGCCTTAGCAACAGCTCCTAAAACTTCAGCAGATGCAGCTGCCTTGTGAACAGTCTCACGATCTTTTACGGCAACACTTACAAAAACGTACGGGTCAAATTTAAATTCCGGAAAAATCTCGCTCATCTTTTTTCCGCTCTTAACCAATGCCAAACAAATCAACAAGGCATTAATCATGCCATCACCGCTCTTGCAATAATCTCCGGCAACAATATGGCCCGATTCTTCACCGCCCAGACTACAACCGACTTCTTTCATTTTGGCAATAATCGCACGCTCTCCGACTTTTACACTATAATACTCAAAGCCCAAACTTTTAACATAGCGTTCCATTGCCGTATTAGAAATTACTGTTGAAACAACTGCATTGCCTTTATATTTTCCGTTATCCTTCAGATATCTGGCCAAAAATGCAATCAACGCCTCTGCCGGAATTTTGGTGCCGTTATCATCACAAACCAACACACGATCACCATCGCCGTCAACAGCGATTCCTACATGCGCATGCGAGCCTTTAACTGTTTCATACAGCTTTTCCGGATGTTGTGAACCGCAATCACGGTTGATATTATATCCGTCCGGATCATTACCAAGACTGATAACACCGGCACCTAAATTTTTGAAAACCTGCGGCATAATACCGGCAAAACAACCGTTAGCACAGTCCAAAACCACCTTCAAACCACGCAGGGGGCGTTCATCTTCAACAATTGCATTAAGTTTTTGCAAATATAAATCTACGGCATTTTTGTTTTCAATAATACGACCGAGCTTTTCATGACTTAATTCAAAATTTCCTTCAGCAACAAGGGTTTCTATCTTCGACGTAACCTCATCACTAAACTTTTCGCCATCAGCATCAATCAATTTAATTCCGTTATCATAATATGGATTATGCGATGCCGTAATCATCACCGACATATCAACATCAAGCTCTGACGTAATTGCAGTTATCGCCGGCGTAGGCAAAACTCCGAGCAAAACCACATCAACTCCTGCCGCCAAAAAACCTGCAGTTAATGAAGATTGCAGCATTTCTCCCGAAATTCGTGTATCCCGACCTATTGCAACTCGACCACGATTCTTGCAAATTTCCAACCCGCAAGCCATACCGAGTTTAGATGCAAAATCAACATTCATCGGATATTGATTCGCCACGCCGCGCACACCGTCTGTGCCAAATAATTTTCCTGCCATATCAAAATCTCCTCGTTAGAATAATACATAAATATTCCTAACAAATAGTAACAAATATCAATAAAAAATTTTGATTTTAGTTACCCATTATACGAGTTTTTCAAAAAGTGCGGAGAATAGTTCAGATAGAGTAAAAATAATAACCAAATAGCACAAAAACTCGGAGAATGAGGTAAATAATAAGAAACAAGAGCGAAAGTACCGCAGTGTACAAAGAAGTACATGAATTTTCCCAGAAGGCGATTTTAGCTCTAGATGAGCTGTTACACGAGTTTTTCAAAAAGTGCGGAGAATAGTTCAGATAGAGTTAAAATAAAAAAAGGGAAAATTCTAGTGTACAAAGAAGTACATGAATTTTCCCTTTTTGCGATTTTAGCTCTAGATGAGCTGTTATACGCACTTTTTCCTAGATTTCGGGAATTGAACTCTTAGTCCTCTTCTCTTCCGAGACCGGAACATCTTTATTTTTCAAGATTTCCTCACCTCGCAGAAGTGCTTTGATTTCATCGCCGCTCAAAGTTTCATATTCTATGAGGGCTTGTGCCAAATGCTCCCAATCATCTTTTTTATCTTTCAAAATTTTGAGTGCCGATTCATGGGCTTCGGTAACCAAACGTTTAATTTCATCATCAATCAGACGTGCGGTTTCTTCGCTCATATTTTTGTTTTGCGTAACTGATTTTCCCAAAAAGACTTCTTCGGAATTATCAACGTACAAAATTGGGCCGAGTTTATCGCTCATTCCCCATTCGGTTACCATCGCACGTGCAAGCTTTGTTGCCGCTGCAATATCCGAAGAAGCACCGCTGGTAACTTTGTCATAACCGAATTTAATTTCTTCGGCCGCACGCCCACCCATGGTAATAACCAAACGAGACAGCATTTTGGCGCGAGAGTATGAATACTGGTCTTTTTCCGGCAACTGCTGAACCATACCCAGGGCTCTGCCTCTCGGTATAATTGTCGCCTTGTGGATAGGATCGGTCTCCGGCACATTAAGAGAACAGATGGCATGACCGGCCTCATGATAAGCGGTCAGTTTTTTCTCCTGCTCATCCATCGCCATTGATTTGCGCTCGTTACCCATCATCACTTTATCTTTGGCATCATCAAAATCTTTTGATGTAACTTTGCGTTTGTTTTTACGAGCCGCAAGTAAAGCTGCTTCATTAACCAAATTGGCCAAATCCGCACCCGAGAAACCGGGAGTTCCACGGGCTATAACCGCAAGATTAACATCTTTTGCCAACGGAACTTTTTTGACGTGAACTTTCAAAATTTCTTCACGCCCTTTTAAGTCCGGATTAGTTACCACCACTTGACGATCAAAACGTCCCGGGCGCAACAACGCCGGATCCAAAACATCGGGACGGTTAGTAGCCGCAATCAGAATAACATTTTCGTTTTCATCAAAGCCGTCCATCTCAACCAACAGCTGGTTCAATGTTTGCTCCCGTTCATCATTTCCGCCGCCGAGACCGGCACCGCGATGACGTCCTACGGCATCAATTTCATCAATGAACAACAGACATGGTGCATTTTTCTTTGCCTGTGCGAACATATCACGTACACGTGATGCACCGACACCGACAAACATTTCCACAAAATCAGAACCTGAAATCGAGAAGAACGGAACATCTGCCTCACCGGCAACAGCTTTTGCCAACAGAGTTTTACCGGTTCCCGGAGGACCAACCAACAAAACACCCTTTGGAATTTTACCACCCAAGCGCTGGAATTTTTGCGGGTCTTTCAAAAAATCAATAATTTCTTCCAACTCTTGTTTTGACTCATCACAGCCGGCGACATCGGCAAACGTAACTTTTTTGGTGTTTTCAATCAATCTGGCTCGTGATTTTCCGAAACTCATAGCTTTATTATTCCCTGAATTAGCTTGGCGCATAAAGAAAACCCAAACGCCAATCAGCAAAATCATCGGAAACCACGAAACAAAAATTCCCCAAAAAGTATCAGCGGTATTATCCTGCGGCTTGGCCTCAACCTTAACGCCTGACTTACGTAAGGTCTCATACATTGAAGGATCGTATGGTGCATAGCTATAAAACCTTGTGCCATCCGTCATACGTCCGACAACATCACGACCTGATATTTCAACCGATTCTACTTTTTTAGCTTCTACCGAATTCATAAAATCAGAAAAAGCCAAATTATTTCTGCGTGTCATCTGCTCCCGACCGTTCATTCCGGCCAAATTGCTCAACAGCGCAATAGCCACGATTGCGGCTATCCAAAATAACAAGTTTTTTCCGGCTTTCATCACTTATTCCTTATAAAAATTCAACTTTAGATAATATAGTTTTTTTATTTATTAAACTCAACAGCTTTACCGCATTTTTCAAACAAATTAAGTTTTAGCTTATAAGGCAACCCATGCATCAGCACTTGCGGATTTTTTGATACATATGCATTCCACTGCTCTTTACTCAATACCAAACTGGTTTTATTTTCCGGCACGATCCAAATCCGACGATTAAACTTCAGCACCTCACAACCGCCTAAGGTTGCCCCCTTAAAGTCAGCTGTAACTGCAGCATTACACAACCTTGCCAGAGCCACATATTCCGGAGCATAATTGTCATCACCGACCCTTTTAATCAACTCCGCAATAACACGAGTTTTAATCTCATCATGCAACTGTCCGAACAGCTCCGGATTAAAACTCCAAGCGCAATCATACCAACTACGACAATGATTACCTATAAAATCTCCGGCCTGATCTGCAAAATATTCTCGTGCCGAATTCAATGCATTAACCGCAGTACCGATTTTTTGAATGGTTATTCCCAGCTTGCTTTCCAACTCCGGTAACATTTTTCGCACTCTTACCCGCAAAAAATCATCACATTCGTTTGAAGCATCTTCTTTCCAAACAATATTTTGCTCCGATAAAAAATCACGCAATTTTTGCGGCTCAATATTCAATAACGGCCTAACGATTCGTACATCGCAACGCTCGGTAACACAAGCCATTGAAGCCAACCCGTCCACACCGCTGCCACGTTGCAATCGCATCAAAAAAGTTTCAGCCTGATCCCGCAAATGATGTGCCGTCAGTAGATTTTTTACTTTATGTTTTTTACACCATTCCAAAAGCAAATTATATCTAGCTTCTCGTGCCTTAGTTTCAATACCCGATACGACTTTATCATGATTCCATTCCAATACATGATGCTCGATTCCGTTTTTCTGCATCAATTCTGCAACATATTCGGCCTCTTCTTTTGCCTCAGCTCGCAGATTATGATTAACCGTCAAAGCAACCACTTTAATATTGAACTTTTCAGCATATTGTTTCATCAAAAAAGCCAACGCCAAAGAGTCGGCGCCGCCTGATACGGCAACCGCCATCTTCTTTTGCTCAAGATTGTATTGTTTTGCGATTCTATTTAATTCTGAATTAAAAACTTGTTGCAAATTCGGCATTACTTACAGCCCAAATTTTTCTTTTCCGCCGCAGCTTTATCTTTTACATTTTTATCCGCTTTCGGAAACTCTGTCGGCAAACTGGTAAAAGCTGCACACGCTTCTTTATTCTTTTTCAGCGCTTTCATCGACATGCCCAACTTTAACAAACTATCGGCAGCCTTTGCATTACTGTGGTACTGCTGATATCCTTTTGCAAAAGCAACAGCTGATTTTTCATATTCCTGACGGGCATAAAAAGTCTCACCTAACCAATATTGTGCATTACCGGCCAGTTTATCATCAGAAAATCTGGTTACGACTTTTGTAAAAGCCTTTTCGGCATCAGCATAACGATTAGCCTTCAATGCTTCCAAGCCAGATTGATAAATTTCCGGAGCGGTATCTCCATTAGCGGGTTTCAAATCACCTCCGCTGATACTGCCACCGACAATTGATTGTGGAGCATCTGTTGCGACCGGAGCCGCAAACTTCGGAGTATTATCCGGAACATTAGCACTTACCGAACTGTCAATTTTTTTACCTTCAAGCAATTTGATTCGCACATCAATATCACGATTGATCATATCAATTTTTTCATCAAGTTGTCTGATTTTATATTCCAACTCGTCCAACTTTCCTGATGTACTCCGAACTTGTTCATCAAGTCTGCTCACTTGTACTACCGTATCACCTCGATCTTCATTATTATATGCACGACGTTGCAATATTTTGATATCCTCACGCATATCCTCCAACTCTTGTTGCAACACAGAAACATCTTGAGCTTTTGCGACAGATACGCCGGTCAAAGCAGAAATAAAAATCAACAACCAAAATTTTTTCATTTTCTTATCCCAAAGTTATTTTCTTTCAAAATATTGCAAAATTTTCAATATCTCAAGACAAAAAAAGAGGTATCCAACGGATACCCCTTTTTGAACACGTAAGTCTGTCGTATTAGCGAGCAGATTTAACAACTGTTACAGCACGACGGTTTTGAGCCCAAGCAGCTTCGTTGCTACCCAAAACAGCCGGTCTTTCTTTACCATAAGAAATGGTAGAAACTCTGTCAGCAGCAACACCGTTGTTTACCAAGTAAGCTTTAACGGCATTGGCACGACGTTCACCCAAAGCCAAGTTGTATTCTCTTGTACCGCGTTCATCGCAATAACCTTGAACTACAACGTCAACTTTCTCGTGTTTCTTCAACCATTTAACTTGAGTATCAAGAGCTTCTTTAGCATTGTTTGTCAAAGCTGAGCTATCGAAGTCAAAGAATACTCTGTCTTCAGCATTAGCCATAAAGTTGCGAGCGTCTCTAGAGTCGCATTCGCTACCGCCAAAAAGTTCACTTGTGGTAGAGCATGCAGACAACAAAGCTACTACACAAAACAGACCTAAAAGTTTTTTCATATTATTTCTCCATATATGGTTTTATATTCATAAATATACAATAGCTAAATTAAGCAATAAGAATTAATTTTTCAATAACAAAATACAAAAAAAATAAAAAATATAACTTTTTTCTTATATTTCATTGTTCAAAACCCGACTTAAAAATTCTACACACCCTATAAATTCGATTCGTATATAAAGGTCTTAACCAAGCTTTCCGATTCTCAAATATATAATTGATAAGAAAAAACTCCTTTAGCGACAAGAGCGTACATAAACGTACATAATTTAACTAAAGGAGTTTTTTATGTATTAGGAGCCCATAAGGCACCTTCTGATTTCGCAATTTTGGCTCTGGATAAGCTGTTATATACCCTTTCAAAAAAACGCAGAGAACAGCCCAGATAGAGTTAAAATAATAAAGGGAAAAATTCTAGTGTACAAATAAGTACATGAATTTTTCCCTTTTCGCAATTTTGGCTCTAGATGAGCTTGTTATATGCGTTTTTTAGCAGGCTTTTTTGCAGCAGCAACTATCACTATCTTCCTGCTTGTCATTTTTATGACGAACCGCAGCCTGAGCAGCAGCAAGGCGTGCTACAGGTACACGGAACGGTGAACATGAAACATAGTTCATACCGCAAGTTTGGAAGAAGTCGATAGATGCAGGATCACCACCGTGCTCACCGCAAACACCGAGCCAAATCTTCGGATTCGATGAACGAGCCTTGTGGCAAGCCATCTTAACCAACATACCGACACCTTCAACATCGATTGATGCAAACGGATCGGCAACATAAACACCGCGAGCACGATATTCATCCAAGATAGCGCCTGTATCATCACGGCTCATACCGAGAGTTGTTTGTGTCAAGTCATTGGTACCAAAACCAAAGAATTCGGCAGATTGAGCCAACTCATCAGCTTTCAGAGCAGCACGCGGCAATTCAATCATTGAACCTACTTCGTACTTAACCTTTTTGCCTTTTTCAGCAAAAACTTTCTCGGCTGTTGTATCGATAATGTTTTTAACGATATCGAGTTCTTTCTTAGAACCTGTCAACGGAACTTCGATTTCCGGTACTACTTTAATACCGGCATCGGCACATTCGATTGCAGCTTCCAAAATAGCACGAGTCTGCATTTCGCAAATTTCCGGATAAGTAATCGGCAAACGGCAACCACGGTGACCGAGCATCGGGTTAGCTTCGTGCAATGAGTCGGCACGTGTCTTAACCTGTTGCAAAGTCATACCCATTTTGTCAGCCAATTCCTGCATTTCTGCATCTGTGTGAGGCAAAAATTCATGAAGCGGAGGATCGAGCAAACGAATAACAACCGGCATACCTTCCATGATTTTGAACAAATCTTTGAAGTCTTGTTTTTGATAAGGCAACAAACGAGCCAAAGCGGCACGGCGACCTTCTTCATTGTCAGACAAAATCATAGCACGCATATCAGGAATTCTTTCAGCGTCAAAGAACATGTGTTCGGTACGAGCCAAACCGATTCCTTGTGCGCCGAAGTCACGAGCCTGTTGTGCATCTTTCGGAGTTTCAGCGTTGGCACGAACTTCCATTGTACGGAGTTCATCAACCCAACCCATCAATTTACCGAAGTTACCGCTGTTGGTATCAGCTTTAACTGTCGGAACCTGACCTTCAATAATCTGACCTTTTGCACCATCCAAAGATACCCAGTCGCCTTCTTTAATAACAACGCCTGACTTTGTAGACATAGTCTTATCTTTGTAGCTGATAACAATGTCATGAGAACCTGAAACGCAAGGAGTTCCCATACCGCGAGCAACAACGGCTGCGTGAGAAGTCATACCGCCACGAGCAGTAATTACACCTTGAGAAGCATGCATACCGCCGATATCTTCAGGAGAAGTCTCGTTACGGATAAGGATAACTTTTTCACCTTTTGCAGCCCAAGCTTCAGCGTCTTCTGCACAGAACACTGCACGACCTACGGCAGCACCAGGAGATGCCGGAAGACCTGTAGCAATAACATTTTTCTTAGCTTTTGGGTCAAGCATCGGGTGCAACAACTGATCCAATTGGTCAGCACCGACACGCATGATAGCTTCTTCTTTATTGAGCAAACCTTCTTCAACCATTTCTACGGCCATACGAACAGCGGCTTGTGCTGTACGTTTACCATTACGGCATTGCAACATCCAAAGTTTACCGTGTTCAATGGTGAATTCCATATCCTGCATATCTTTGTAGTGAGCTTCGAGGTTGTTACGAACATCAACCAACTCTTTATAAAGGTGCGGCCATTTTTCTTCCAAAGAAGTTCCATCGCCTTTTGAGCCCATCGGTTGCGGAGTACGAATACCGGCCACAACGTCTTCACCTTGTGCATTAACCAAATATTCGCCGTAATATACGTTTTCACCGGTTGCCGGGTCACGTGAGAAGCAAACACCTGTAGCACAATCATCACCGGCGTTACCGAATACCATGGTCTGAACGTTAACTGCAGTACCCCAGTCGCCAGGAATGTTGTTCAATTTACGATAAGTGATAGCACGGTCTACCATCCAAGAACCGAATACGGCACCGATACCTGCCCACAATTGATCCCATGGATCTTGCGGAACAACTTTACCGATTTTCTGACCGATCTCTTTATATTGAGCAACCAATGCTTTCAAGTCATCAGCGGTCAAATCTGTATCAGATTTATAACCTTTTGACTTTTTCATATTTTCCAAAGCTTCTTCATACAATTCCAGGTCAGCACCCAAAACCACGTCAGAAAACATTTGGAGAAAACGACGATATGAGTCATACGCAAAACGCTCTGAACCAGAAGCCTTAGCCAAAGCTTTAACAGTTTCATCATTCAAACCGAGGTTCAAAACCGTATCCATCATACCCGGCATAGAAACTCTTGCACCTGAACGAACTGAGAAGAGCAAAGGATTGTTAGCGTCAGCAAATTTTTTGCCCATAATTTTCTCAACTCCGGCAACAGCCTCTTTTACCTGTTCTTTCAAATCAGCCGGATAGGTATGATTGTTGTTGTAATAATATGTACAAACTTCAGTAGTAACCGTAAATCCCGGAGGAACAGGCAAACCAACCTTGTTCATTTCTGCAAGGTTAGCACCCTTACCGCCAAGGAGATTACGCATGGTGGCATCACCTTCGGCTTTGCCGTTTCCAAATGTATATACCCATTTACTCATGGTTTATCTGTGCTCCTATTAGCATTAGGTTAAAAAACAAAAATCATAAAAACTACGATTTTTCACTTAAAATTCGGGCATAATTTATAACAGTTACATTGATTCTTCAAGAAAAAAATATATTACTTTCACAATCAATTACTTTGGCGCACCTCTTTGATGATTCGTTTGACATATTTCAATATTTTTTCTAACCTTTACCGCGGAGAACAAATATGAAAGTAACTTATCAAGGGGTTGCCGGCGCCTATTCGCATATTGCGGCAAAAAGCATCTTTCCCAATGCCCAATACATATCCTGTGAAACATTTGAACAGGCCATGCAACAGGTTCAAAATCACTCTGCCGACTATACTGTCATTCCGGTTGAAAATTCAACGGCCGGACGAGTCGCTGATGTACACTTTCTTTTGCCCGATACAAATCTTTTCATAATCGGAGAATATTTTCTGCGAGTAGAACACCAATTACTCGGCTTACCTGACAGCTCACTTGAAGAAATTAAATCAGCCTCATCACACCCTCAGGCGCTGAGTCAATGCTCAACTTTTCTTAAACAGCACAATCTTACCCCGATTGCCCGCATTGATACCGCAAAATCGTGTCAGGACATTATTGCCCTTCAAGACAAAAGCAAAGCTGCCATCGCCTCTTCACTGGCCGCAGATATTTATGGTCTGAAAATTTTAGCCTCAAATATTGAAAACACCAAAAATAACACCACACGTTTTCTGATTATGGGATCATCTTCAGCAATGCCGCAAGATGACAATTCATTGTTTATTACATCATGCATATTTAACGTAAAATCGATTCCTGCCGCTTTGTACAAAGCATTGGGCGGATTTGCCACTAATGGCATAAACCTGATAAAACTTGAAAGCTATCTGCTCAACGGACAATTTACTTCAGCTCGTTTTTACGTCGAGTTTGAATCACACCCGCAACGTCAGGCCTTCAAAAACGCTATGGAAGAGCTGAATTTTTTTGCCCAAGATATTCACATCCTCGGCACCTATAAGGCAATGAGACAACGTTACTAAAAACTGTTCTTACTTCAGTTCTGATATTGCTTGTATTGATTTATCAATCAAACTTTTTTTGCTTTTTGTACTCAATCCCGAGCTGATTGCGCTTTGCAAAACTACTGTCGCACGCTCGACAATAACCTTTGACGATTCTGCCACCATTTTTTCTTCATTTGATTTAATGATTGCCTCAATCTGCTTTTTTTGGGCAGCAAGTTCCTCATCAATTTTTTTCAGTTCGGCAGTTTTAAAGGCCTCCGTATCATTTTTGGCTTTGCGCACGATTCGCATTGTTTTTGATTTTAAGCCTTCAACCTTTTGCTCATATTCGGCCAAAATCTCACGAGCCTCATCACGGAGTTGCTCCGCATCCTTTATTTGTGCCACAACGCTGTCAATTTTTCCTTGCAACAATTTTGCAAAAACTTTTCGCAGCGGGACATATAAAACCACTACCACGGTTACAAAAGCCATGCCTACCCAAAACTCCGGAGACTGGTAGAAAGGTTCATGCCCCCCGTTGGCAATACCCTCTGTCGTGGTCTTAATAATATTACCTACATCGCTTACCGCATCGATTACCGCTTCTTGCGTTGCTTCAATCAGCTCTTTTCCGGCGCTGTTTTCCAGTATCTCACTCATCATGATTCTCCTGTTCCAGCACCTTTTCGATATCATCACGATTGATATCGGCAAGCTCAAGTTTATTTACAACGACCTCAGACAAATCTGCCACCATGGCGTTGACTTTTGCTTTTACCATTTGCTCAACTCGGTTCAGATTTTTGTTGCTTTCGGCAAGCTGTTTTTTTAAACGCTCATTCATATCCGAATGCAACTCTTCGGACTGACGTTTTATTTCATCATGTACAGCCTGCCACGTGTCTTCCGCCTGTTTTTCGGCTTTACTCACCGCCGAATTATAACGATTAATCAAATCTTCGGCCGTTGTTCTAAACTCCTCGGCAGCCGCAACACAATCATCAATTTTTCTTTGACGACGTTTCAAAATATCACTGATTTTAGGCACAATAAAATGTCCCACAATCAGCCACATCATCATAAAGCTGATCACAAGCCAAAAAAACTGTGATACAAAAGTTGCACTGTTTAGTTGCGGCATTTTACGGTCCTATATATTAGTTGCTTCCGCCTGTAAGCATAACCAGAGCAATAACCAACGCGTACAAAGCAATAGCTTCAACTGCCGCAAAACCTGCCCAACCGTAGATATCGACATCTTTTTTAACCTGCGGATTACGTCCGACGGTAGTAATAATTGTTGTCCAAACTTTGGTAACACCCCAAGCGGCAACTGTCATTGTAATAGCGCAGATTGCAGCGCCGATATAAGCCATAGGTTCCATTTTTTATCCTTTCAAAACAATTAAATTAGTGACTGTGTATTGCATCGCTCAAATAAATACAGCTCAACACCGTATATATAAAAGCTTGCAACAACGCAATAAACAACTCAAATACAATAATAACGGCATCAAAGAGCAGCGGCACCACACCGGCAACTCCCAGAGCCACAATAAATCCGGCAATTATCTTTAACATAATATGCCCGACTGTCATGTTTGCCACCAGACGAATGGTCAGGCTGAAAGGTTTTGATAATAGCGAAATAGTCTCAATCGGCATCACCAACGGAGCTAACGCCCAAGGAATACCTTTTGGCATAATGGTTCGAATATATCCCCATTTTTTCTTTTTTATACCGATTACAACATTAAACAACAATGCCAACAGCGACAATGTTCCGACTGCCGCCACATGCGATGTAAAAGTAAAAGCATATGGGAAAAGCCCTAAAACATTACCGAAAGCCACAAATAAAAACAAAGAGAAAATAAAACTGAAATATTTCAGCCCTTCGGCACCGACATTATTTTTTACCAATCCGTGTACAAACCCGTAAACCATTTCCGCAAAGGCTTGACCTTTCTCGGGTACAATGGTTCTTTTTCTCAGACACAACGTAAACAATGCCAAACAGGCTGCAACTGCCAGCAACATAAACAACGACGAATTCGTAAATGAAATATCATAATTTCCGATATGTATAGGAATAATCGTCTTGATATTAAATTGTTCCATTGGATTTGACAATAATATACTCCTTTGTCACTTTCCTTTTTTTTCTTCATTCTTCACGGTGCGATAAACATTCAAAAAACCCGCAGCTCCGCCAAAGAGCAAAAAGACAGCCAACATAATCGGACGCACTCCCAAAATCATATCCAATACATATCCGACCCCGGCTCCGACCAAAACTCCCGCCAACAAATCGGCAGCAATCTGAACGCCCACACCGGCCGCCGAAACATATTCCGACGTTGATAGGCTCTTGTTGTTTTCAACTCCGCGCATTCTGCATATTTTTGCTTCCAGCGCTTGCAGGTTTTCAGGAATATTTTCGCTGTTCAAGACTTTATACTCCCTAAAAGTTACTGACTTATTAATCTAGAAGTTTTTTATTTAAAACCTCTCTGAATTCTGAGTAACTTGGCACGCCGGTAATTAATTCATCCCCGCCGGATGAACGTACCAAAAACGACGGTGTAGCCTTTATATTCAACCTCTCCATAGCCTGCTGGCGCACATACATAATCTCTGCCGCCATCTTATCATCTTTCATACATTTTTGCGCTGTCTCCGAATCAAGCCCAAAGCCGCCGGCATATCCGGCCAACAACTTTTCGGTTTTGAATGACAGCCCCCAAGTCAGCTGTTTTTTAAACAACAGCCCCAAAAAATCAAAATATTTATCCTGAGCCATACAATGAGCCAACATTGCCGCCTGCATAGATTTCTTGTCAATCGGAAAATCAGCAAACACCAGCTTAACTTTTCCCGATTCGATATAATCCTGCTTTAGCTTTGGCAATATTCCTAAATGAAAATCGGCGCAATGTGTACACCCCAAAGACGAAAACTCATAAATCGTAACCGGCGCATTTGGTTTGCCCAAAACATACTGAGCATTAATCTTAAATGATCTTGTATCAATGTTTTGCAATGACGATTCTGCTGCTTGTGCCGACCGTAACAACTCTATTTTTCCGTCATTTAGCACAAACCCCTTTTGTGTCAGATAGAAACTATCCGCCAAAAAGAACATTACCAACACCGTCAATACATGACTAACCAATTTTATACTTTTTTCAAACATACCCTTTACTCACGATTCTGATTAAACACTGCCTCGCCCAGCATCTGAAGTTTTTCTTTCAGCTCGGCATTAGCAATATCGCCTGTTACCTCTTTAATATAAATTTCTTCTTCTTTGCTTACAAGTTTTTTTTGCGGCTGCGGTTGATTACTTCTGCTCATAATTTTTTTAACAAATTCCGCATCTTGCACAATTCTTAGGTTTGCCACCGCATTATAGCCGAAAAAGGTATTAACTTTATCAATAACAAATTTTTCTCGGTGTCTTAGCTCCAAGGCAAAAGCCCCGCCCGGCACTTTCAGCCACAACGTTCCCTGGCTACGCTCCCCGCGAGAAAACTCCAATTTTTCGGGAAAAGTATATTGCGCCATGTCCTCACCGACAATCTGTTCCCACATTGTAACAATATCGGCGCTGACCATTCCTTTTTTATGCATGATTTTTCTTAGCAACGGCAACGCCGCCACCGCCAGCGAACTCAGTCCGCCGCTTGTTCTTTCTTCGTATGTCTGCATATCATCATTCATACATATATAAATACCACAATATTAACTTTTTTTTCAATATTTTTGTTTAATCTAAAGAAAATTGATAAAAAAACTTGATTTTATACAAAAATTATTGTATTTTCGAAATTGCTACAAAATTTTGTCCAACTCATTTAGGGGAATTCTATATGTTAAATAAAATGATGATCGGTATATCCGCCGTAGTATTAGGCTTAGCAGTAGCCGGATCAGCTCGTGCAGAGTGCGACGGAATCTATCTTGCCGTTCGTGGTGGTGGCTCTAGTCCGACCATCGACGACACACATAAAGGCGAAAACCGCTTTGATATTGGGGGCACAGACATTATGGTCAGCGGTGCTTTAGGTTATCGTTATGAATACTTCCGTGCTGAAATCGAGTACATTTGGCGCGACACCAATGAAGATGAAAAAACTATCATAACTCCGATTGAAGGCCGCGAAGATATTGTTAGTAAAAGTAGAGGCGAGTTTGATTACACCTCTTACATGTTCAACGTATATTGGGACTTGGCTCCTTACTCTTGGTTCACTCCTTACTTGAACGCCGGTATCGGTTGGTCTGAACTCGAATACACATTCACATATAACAACTCTGACGGCGGATCTGACAGCTACAAAAAAGATCGCTTTACTTGGTCGGTCGGTGCAGGTCTCTCTGCCAAGATGACCAACCGCTTGAATCTTGATGTCGGTTACCGTTACTTCGACTTTGGTAAACTCGGCGACGGACAAATCCATGACCACGAAATTTATGGTGGTCTGCGCTACGTATTCTAGTCATAAGTTGCTTTTCGAAAAACCTCCTTTTTCAAGGAGGTTTTTTTATGCCCAACTTCAGCAAAAACTCTTGACTCTTCCACGCTTTAATGGAGTAAATTATATACAATTTATAAAATATGGGAATGCCATGACTAAAACACTTTATCTCACCCGTCCTCAGTTTGAAGCGGAAATCAGCCGTTGCCTCAACTGTAAGAATCGTCCTTGCATGAAGGCGTGCCCAATCGGTTGCAACCCGCAAGAGTTTATCAAACTTGCCAAAGACGGAGATTTTGAAGGTGCCGTCAACTCAATAGTTTCCGCCAACCCCATGGGACAAACTTGCGGCTTGATATGCCCTGACAAATTCTGCATGAAATCATGCACGCGTTCTCATATCGATTTTCCGGTCAATATTCCCAAGGTTCAGGCTTCTATTATGCATGAACACCACAATTTGCCCGGCTCGGCTCCTCAAGCAAAATCAAACGGACACAAAATTGCCGTAATCGGCGCCGGTCCTGCGGGAATTGCCGCCTGCACCCAGCTTCTCAAAAACAATTTTGCCGTTACCCTTTTTGAAAGCACTGACCATATCGGTGGAGCCTTAAACTTAATCCCATCCAACCGCCTGCCGGTTGAAGTCCTCAATAAAGAATGGTCATTTGTCAAACAAAATCCTTTGCTTGAAACCCGCTTTAACACCAAAGTTACCGACATCAATGCCCTTTTAGCACAGGGGTTTGAACATGTAATAGTAGCCTCCGGCGAGCCCAATGGCATTGATTTGAATGTTGAGGGAGAAAACTTGGCTGTCTCTTATCTTGATTTTCTTAATCACCCGCAAAAATATATTGCAACTGGCAACGTTGCCGTAATCGGCGGCGGTGCCGTAGCCGTAGACTGCGCCATAACCGCCAAACAGAACGGTGCCTCATTTGTTGAAATGTTTATTCGACGTCGTGTCTCCGATATGCGTATTACCAACGACGAGCGCCAAACTTTGCTTGACAATGGCATTGATTTGACCTCAATGACAAAAATCAAAAAAATCAGCCACCAAAACAGCTTACTCACTTTGTATACCTGCAAAAATCGTTTTACTGACGGCAAACTTGAAGAAATCCCCGGAACTACGGTCGCCAGACCTGACTTTGAACTTGTCATCAAGGCAATCGGCAGCTCGGCTCCGCATTTTGATGACACCGACAAGATTATTTATGCCGGTGATTGCAAAACCGGCGGTTCAACAGCTGTTGAAGCTCTCGCCTCGGGAAAATCCGCCGCACTTTCCATCATTTCAAAATACATCAAAAAGGCCTCATAACGAGGCCTTTTCTTTTCAATATACAAATCAGAATGCCCAAGACAAACCGAACATTGCCCGATAATCAGTTTCTGCATCTTTTTGGTGGTCAGGATGCAAACGCACCGCAAACTCACTCTTAAACAACACGCTCTCGGTTATTTCCCGATTATGGTACAATGCAAACTTATATTCTCTTGAAGACGGCTTCAAACTGGCTCTGACTTTCTCACGATAAACCTCACTAGAGTAATTATCACGTCCCGTAGCAATATCAAAATCAGCATGACCGCTGTAAATTCTCAATGGAGATGAAATTTGCAAACCGATAACGTCTGTGTCATTAATATTATAATGTCCGTCAAGTGCAAAACTGTCACTCATCAGTTGTGAAGTACTGATCATGCTGCCGTAAACTTTTGAAGCATCGGTCCAACCATGATAATATGCACCGCCGAAACTCCAATTTTCAAACGGCTGCCAATTCAATACCAAACCGGCATAATAGGTGTTGCTGTCGCCGATTGACAAAGCTCCGCGTCCGTTCATACCGAGCAACGCATCATCTTCAGCCAACATACCGGTTGTGGCTGTTACATTAAATTTAGGTGTAACCTGATAAGACACCTCTGTGCTGAATGCATATGAGCGGTTATCAAAGTCATAATCATGATAGTTACTATCGCCATCATACAATCCGTTTTCACCGGTCATAAAGCTCATCTTAAAGCTCAAGTCATCATCCCAATACATTTTATGCCCAACACCATAAGCATCATTCATTGCCAAATACGGGTTAAACATTGCCTTGTCGTTATAATTTCCGGTGCTATACAAACTGTTTTCGGCAAAGAAGAACGAAGTCTCGGTATTATCGTTTTTGTACGAAACATCGGCAATCCCGATACCGCCGTCATTATTGCTGTACGAAGAAGGCGCATAAGCAAATGCAAAACTGTCATCGCTGACCGTCTTCTTAGGCTGATGACGTGAAAAGTTATACAAATCATTCTTAAAGTTTTTATGTCCGCTGTGCGTTGTTTGTACCATTGAATCAAACTTAATATTAAACGGACGTTTATACTTATCAAATACCGCCATGGTTTTTGGCATATTATTCTGCAAAGCTTCCTTAAACACTGACGGAACAACGACTTTACTTGAGTTTATATTAACTACACTTGAATCTGTGCTTGTAGTCGAAATTGTTCCCAAATATCCCTGCGGGTTAGTCGCTGCCGCCAAATCAAGCATACCGTTTCCGTACAAAGCCTGATTTGCATATATGCCTGACTTATTTGCACTTTCAAAAATCAAAGACACAATCTGTTGCGGTGTCAGATACGGATATGCACCCATCAACAGAGCAACACTGCCCGAAACCACCGGTGCCGCCATGGATGTACCATACGAACCGTACATTGTTACATCATAAGTGCCGGTTGACCATATTCTGCTTGAAGACTCTCCGCCCGGTGCGGCAATACAATAGTTTTTAGCGCTACCGCACGCATTTGAATATCCGGCAAGTGAGCCGTCAGCGCCTGTAGCCACAACCGTAATAAACAAATTGTTCAACGCCCCGTTTAAGGCCGTAAGGTTAGGCAAAGCGTTGTACATACCCGGTTCCGAATACGATTCGTTACCGGCCGCCATAACCATAACCACATTGTTACTTGCCGCTTTCAGAGCGCCGGTTACAATATAGTTATTTGTACTTGTACGATACTGACTGTAATAGCTGTCGTTCAGCATTGTCGCCGGAAAAGCACGCGCATCAAGCCCAAAACTCATATTAATAACCTGAGCACCTTCATCAACCATGCGTGAAATCACATCACCGGGGCGAGACATAAAGTCCCAACGTCCGGCTAACAACGCTGCGTTTGAGAAAGCTACACCATGCATATTAGACCCGTTTTTATCCGCAGCAATAATACCGGCAACGTGCGTTCCATGTCTGTTGCTTGCGCCCCTTTCAGGGAAATAATTGTCCTTATTGTTATCCCAGTTATACGAGCTGTCATACTCGTCTACCCAAGCATTATACTCGGTCTGCGACATTGTGTAATACAAAGTGCTGTCTTCCGAAAAATAAACTTTTCCGCCCGAATATTTCCAACAATTTTTATTATCACCGTTCAAGCACGGACCATAATCGGCATTAAAACCACCGGTAATTGTTGTTGTAAAATCAGCATTATCCGTATAAACACCGGTATCAATAATACCTACCAAAACTCGGTTCAAATTGGTTGCTAAATTTCCGTCTTCATCCAAACCGTAAAAACGGGAATACGCCTTTGAAGCATTTATCTTGCTCAGGAAATTACCCTGATTATATTCACTTGTCTCGAAATAACTTGAATTAAGCGGTGTAACAATATTTTTATTGGTAATAATTCCGCTCTCTCCACCAGAACCTGAACCACTACCCGAACCGCTACCTGATCCGCCAGAGCCGGAACCACCGCCGGAGCCACCACCCGAGCCACCGCCGGAGCCGCTATCATCGCCTGAACCGCCACCCGAACCGCCGCCGGAAGAATGATGTGAACCGCCGCCACCTCCGCCACCTCCGGCAAGAGCTGCGGCCACACCGGCACCGCCGAGTATAGCAACTGCTCCGACTGTATAAGCCGGCTTCCACTCAAAGCCCGAGCCTGAATATCTGGTTGTCGCATATGAATTACCGTTTATATATCTGGTACAAATATGCCGTCCGTCAGCACCAAAGCGTCTTAAATACCCGTATGCATAAGAGTCTTTATACAACAATGCCAAACACAAAGCCGTATTTCCGTTTGCATCAGTCGTATCTATTGAATATCCGCTGTTTATAATTCGCTGAATTGCACCGCCGTTACCACGGCTCGCATTTGCATACAGGCTGCTTGCTATCGCTCCATATTGAGCAAAAGCATTGGAACTTACCGCCAATGTCGCAGCTAAAATACAACCTGTAAGCCTCTTTTTCATAGCCCTAGTCCTCGTCCAAAAGTATTTAGACTACATAATATATATTATTCATTAAAATGGGGTTAAAAGCAAGCTTAAACGTACTAAGATTTGTTAGATTCGTCTTTTTTTTCTTCAGTATTGTCTGAAACAAACCATTTTTTGGAAATTCCGCCCATTTTTGAGGTATATTCGGTACCCCATTCAATCATGGAATCAATCATTGGTTTCAGCTTTTTGCCCAAAGCGGTCAACCGATATTCAACCTTAGGCGGAATTTGAGCATAGACTTTGCGGATAAGCACACCGTGTTCTTCCAATTTGCGCAAGTTAGAGGTCAAAACCTTTTGTGTAATATTGCCGACCGACTTCTTCAGCTCACCGAAACGCTGAGTACCATCCAGCAAACTTTCAACGATTTTCACTTTCCAGCGATCGCCTATCACATCAAACACAATTTCTGTCAGAGTCTTATCATTTTTTTTCAACAATTTTAACCTCACCTTACCCGCAGAAAATATACAATTGTTTCCAAATGGAAACTATTCTCCCTCACGGTGCCTACTTTACTAAATAACACAACTCATTACTATAAGCAACAAATTTATTTGTTAACTGTTAGGACTAATTTCATGAAAAATTATACTAAGTTTTTACTGTTGGGATTGAGCCTTATTGCCGCTAACAATGCCAACGCTTCAGGCTATCAACTTAACGAATATTCGGCTACCGGTCTCGGCCGTGCTTTTGCCGGTATCGGCGTTGTCGGCGATGACTATTCTGCCATTTCTTTCAACCCTGCCGGTATGATTTTGAAAGGCACCGGCGGACAGTTAGGCTTATCAACCGTGCAAATGCACTCTTTTGTAAATGGAAATATGGGACTTCAGACACCTAACGGAAACATGGATCTCCCCAACAGACCCTATGGTAAAATGAATTTTTATAAATTCCTGCCTTCGGGATTCGCACAGTATAAAATCAACGATCGCGCCGTAATCGGTGCCGGTGTTTATACCCCGTTCGGCTTGGCCTCTATCTACAACAAAGACTGGTTTGGTGCCACCCACGGCGTAAGCACAGAATTAGACGTTATTGATACCGCCGTCGGTGCTGCTTATAAAGTAACTGATCAGGTAACTTTGGGCGCAAGCTTAATCTACCGCTATGTTCATGGTGATCTTATGAACACCCTAAATCCGAGAAACCCCGGAAGCCACAACCGTTTCGACCTCGATGGCTGGGAGTGGGCATATAACTTTGGTATTATGTATGAACCGGTCAAAGATACACGCTTTGGTGTTTCTTACCGCTTAAATACCGCTCAAAAAGTTACCGGCGACCGCTCTATCAAGAACACCATGCCTGGAATAGACGGCAAATATCCCGGTGTTTCCAAAATGACTTTACCTAACCAATTGTTATTCTCTGCTTATCACAAAGTAAATGACAAATTTGGTCTTTCCGGTGCCGTCCGCTGGACCAAATGGGATGTTTTTGATAATTTTGTAATGAGCTCACCATCTTTGAACTTAAATCCAACAGTTGTTGTTCCCGAAAAATGGAAAAATACCTGGACATACTCACTGGGATTGGACTATTACTACTCTCCGGAATGGACATTCCGCGCCGGTGTATCTTATGACCCGACACCGATTCGCGACAAGTTCCACCGTACAGTACGCATTCCGGATTCAACCCGCTATTGGGCAACCTTGGGTGCTAGTTACAAAGCCAAAAACTGGCAGTTTGACCTCGGCTATGCCCACTTGTTCATGGCCAAAGGCAGAACCCATGAACTCAGCCAAATGGGAAGCACCATCAAAGCTGAACATGACAACTACAGTAACATGGTTGGAGTTCAATTCCAATATAACTTCTAAACTCGCATAGTTTAGTTCTCCTGAAAAGACCGCGGTTCTCCAAGTCCGCAGTCTTTTTTTATCGCTTGCATAAACTCCATCGTTTTGGTATTATTTTTCACAAACAACGCAGGCGATCATAATGAGAATATTTTGTTTACTGCTCACATTTCTAGTCTCCGGGTGCGCAATGCCTCATTTTCCGGACCAAAACGATGTTGCCACCGTTGAATTGACTTTTAACCCCGAAGTATTCAGCCGTGGCGGCAAAGCCGTTATTGTTATTCAGGAACAAAATAACATTCCCTCCGGCATAAAACTTAAGGGCAAGCTCATTTTTTCCGACTTTGACGGCAACGACATAACTCTTAACATTGACGGCACTTCCGTATTCATGCTCGACCCCGGCATTTATACACTCAAAAACTTTACTCTTTACGGACAATTTGCTTATTGGAGCACTCGTATTGATTATTCTGACCGCTATCGGGCACACTTTAACATTGCTGCCGGCGATGTCGTTTACCTTGGCAAACTTGATACCAAAACAATGTTTTCCGGCACCAAAATTCACGATACTGAACAAAACAAAACCACTCAAGAAGTCATAACCGTAACTACCTTATCTGACCAAATGAATGAGTTGCCATTGCCCTTTTTATCAGCCATTCAAAAACAGACCGGATTAGGCCTAAGCCCACGTTTGCTTTCTTGGCACGATACTTTTGCTAAGGAGGTTGAACATGAATAAGCTTCTGGTTTTGCCTTTGTTGCTATTGGTGTCCGCTTGCGCCTCTGTCGGCAACTCTGATTTCGCCAACTCGGACAAAGCCCGCAAAGTAATTATCGCCAATATAACCTCTCCCGAACAGTTGGTTGCCGAGTATGGACAACCGCAACAGATTTTTACCAAAAACGGTGAACAGGTTTATGAATACAGACACATTTCCGTAACTGGCATTCCCGATGGCGAATACACCACCGGTGCCCGCCATTACAAACTTGACTACGTTTATGTTTATTTTGACGAGGGCATATTAACCCGGGTAGAAAACATCTCCCGTCATGGCAAATATCCGCCCGAAGACATTTTTGCACCTTATTTAAAACAATAAAAGTTCGGATTTCTCCGAACTTTTATTGTCATCTTGCACGCTTTTCAGCGCCGACCATTACGCTTGCCACGTGTACCGAAGTTGCGCATCCTCCCCTTTTCAAACGTTGGGAGTCCCGGAATCTCATTGTAGAAAACACGATTGAGCTGGGACCACTTGTCGCGGGGGTTGATGTTCTCTCCATGACGCTCTTTTCTGAGCCGCATGTACTCTGCAATCGGCACATAATCATCCATCAGATTGTTCATGCCGACGAGTGTTTCGGGCACATAGGTCATACGGGGCAGGAGCGACTGCATCAGCAACGCATTCAGCGGACCATGGAAACTCACTTCTGCACCATCGGGTTGCTTGTCAACGATTGTATAAACAAACCCCCGCACTGTGGTAATAACCATGGTATGCTTTCCTTTGACTTCAACCTTGGTCTGATTGTCCTGCTTTTCCGCCCCTTCAGGGTAAATCTGGTGCAGGATAAGGCCGCCATCCACATTTTCTACCGTCCAGCGCTTGCCATCACCCATACGCATTTTGTAGAGCAAAACCGACACTGTCTGCTTAATCTCAAAACAAAAGTAGCTTGCAATTTTTTCCATACCAAAAAAAATTAGTTAATAATAAAAACATTGCGGTCAATATACCACAATTTTCTGCTCTTATCAAGTTTTTTGTCAAAAATTAGACAGATTTTATATATGAGCGGATTTTTTCAAGCAAATTCAATGCGTCGCTTCGTCCCAGTTCATACATTTCACGAACAATATCCAAATTTTGTTCCATTTTACTGATTTTTATCAGTCGACTTGTCTTATCACTAATATTTTGCCGGCTTTTTCCTGTTTTTCAATATAATCCAGTTCATCATTATACATTTTGTGCCGATTCTCAAACGCCTTTACAAAGTTTGGATATTTACGATAAACCCAAGCAATCAGCCACCCTAACGAGGCTTTCTTTTTTCGATATCCCTGCGGACGGGTCAGGACCACAATATTTTTATCAAAGCCATGATTTTCTGCCGCTTTTAGCGGAATGCTGTCCGCAATTCCACCATCAAGCAACTTTTTCCCGCCAGCCTCAACAATTTGTGAAACCAAAGGCATAGATGCCGAAGCCCTTATATAATCAATTTCGGCAAACATATCTTTGCATTTTATGTACTCCGGCTTTCCGGTCTCAACATTTGAGCACACGGCATAAAAATCAATCCCCGACTTCACAAAAGCATCATTGTCATAAGGATCGAGTTTTTCCGGCAAATCGTGATAACAAAACTGCGTATCAACCATATTGCCGCTTAAAAACAACGACTTAAAACTCATAAAGCGGTAGTCATGCCCGTATTTCATATTATAGCGTATACTTCTGCCCGCCTGCATTGAAGCATATGAACAGCCATGTATTGCTCCGGCCGAAACTCCGAACACTCCATCCACCAACAATCCGTGCTCAAGCATAACATCAAGCACACCTGCGGTATAAATACCTCTTTTGGCTCCGCCCTCAAGTACCAATGCTGTTTTCATTTTTTTCTTTCCTGCAAAAATATTTTAGTATAAAGTACGCAATATCATACAATTTGTCAAACGGAGAGTCTTTTTATGCCAGAGATCAAATGCCCTAAATGCGGTCAGGTTTTTACTGTTGACGAGAGCGGATACGCTGAAATTGTCAATCAGGTGCGCAATACTGAATTTGCTAAAGACCTGCAGGAACGTGAGCGCCAACTCCTTAAAGATAAAGACATTGAAATCAAGTTGTTGACCACTCAGGCGCAGGCTGAAAAAGAGAAAAGTCTTGCTGATTTACACCGCGAAATTGAACAACTTAAGGCTCAAATCAACAACCATGAACAGGCTCAAACTCTAGCCGTCCTAAACGCCGTCAATCGTCAAAAAGACGAGATTGCCGCCAAAGACCAAAAAATCATTTTGCTTGAAAGCAAGATAAAAGAAGCCGAAAAAGACAGTGAAATCAAAGAGAAGTCCTTGAAAGAAAATTTTGAAATCCAGCTCAAGGCCAAAGATGAGACCATTGAGTTTTATAAGGACCTCAAAACCAAAATGTCTACCAAAATGGTCGGAGAAACTTTGGAACAGCACTGCGAAACCGAGTTTAACAAAATCCGTGCCGGCGCCTTTCCCAATGCCTATTTTGAAAAAGATAACGATGCTCGAACCGGCAGCAAGGGAGACTATATTTTCAGAGAGAGTACCACTGACGGCATTGAATTCATCTCTATTATGTTTGAAATGAAAAACGAGATGGACACCACCGCCACCAAACACAAAAACGAAGACTTTTTTAAAGAGTTGGACAAGGACCGGCAGGAAAAAGGCTGCGAATATGCGGTTCTGGTCTCTCTTTTGGAGGCCGATAACGAACTTTACAACTCCGGCATTGTTGACGTCTCTTACAAATATCCTAAAATGTATGTCATTCGTCCTCAGTTTTTCATTTCAATGATTACCGTACTTCGCAATGCTGCCCTGAACTCGGTGCAATATCGTCGTCAATTGGTCGAATATAAAAATCAAAACATTGATATTTCTCACTTTGAAGACGATATGAACGATTTCAAAGAAAAATTCGGGCGCAACTACCAACTGGCCAGCGACAAATTTCGCAAAGCCATTGAGGAAATTGACAAGACCATCGACCACTTACAAAAGACTAAAGATGCCCTGCTCTCGTCTGAAGACAACCTGCGACTTGCCAACAACAAAGCGCAGGATTTATCGGTCAAACGACTAACCAAAAACAATCCGACCATGGCTCAAAAATTTGCCGAGCTCGATTCCGGCAAGTAAACACTTGTTAACGGCTAAAAATTGTGCTATAATAACTTTTGTCATTTGATTATTATGACAATTATAAGTTTTGGCGGATTTGGGCTTTCCTTTTGATTACATCAAATGCAAACCGTCAAGATAACATAAACCAAACGAAAGCACCCCAAGAGCCGGCATATTCCAACAAATATGTTAACTTATTGATTATGACTGAAAGAGCATGTGCAAGCTGCCCGCCATTTTTATGGATATAACTGCGTGTTATAGGGAAAAGTTAAGGTCAGAAAGATAAAAACAGTATGTTTGAAAGAACTGCTCACGGGAAAATAATCTTTTGTGTATGGCAAGTAAAAAAAGCAACTGCACAATTTTAGTAGCCTCTCTCACCAAAAGCGGTCTCGTTTCAGTATGGGAGAAAGGCGGCGGAGCTACAAATACAGGTGATGCCACCATCATCTGCAAGGCCGACGGCACCAAGCCCACAGCCACTTTCATCCGCCGCAGCGGCCATCTGGCAGGCGCCGAGCATGCGCTTGTTCCCGTCCATCCCGGCTACTATCTCATCAAGTCCTACCATCATCGTGGAGATTTTATTCACGAAGTGTATAGGATAACCAGAGCCTTCAAAGAGGGCGAAGGAAAAGATGCCTTGGGGAAAATCGAGGTCATTCAGGTCAACAAATACGACCAAGGCGAGTGGGAACACCCTCTGCCCGAGGGCCTCATAAATGCCGTCAACGCGGCCGAGGACAAGGCCACGTGCTACCATTGCCGCGAGGCAATGTACGTGACGGAAAAAGAAAACAAGGAAAAAGACTGAAAAATTCCTGCATATCTTCCGCTCTTCCCTACCGGGTAGAGCGGTTTCTTTTATTGCTACTCTATATACTCTTAACACACAAAAAATAATTACAATTAAAAAATGTTGTAAAGTAAATAAGGTTAATAAAAAAACATCTCTCTTGACAAAAAAAGATCAAGATTATATAGCCAAAATTAATATTGTTAAGACAGAGCATTACTTAAATATGAAACTTTTATTCCTATTTATCATCAAACAATTTTATGACATTGGCTACAAATTACATCTGCTTTCTCCTCACAAATATCGCCAATTAAAAAAAACATACTACCGAGAAAAGATGGAAATATACTCGTTTTGGCACAATTTATGCGCCAAAAAAAGAATAGCCCAATACTTTTCAGCGCATTCAAAAAAGTCAGACAAAGTAATATACACATGCATAATTGGAGACTATGACCAACTCTTAGCTCCAAATTACATAAATTCTGATTATGACTACATTTGCTTCACAGATAGCCAGGAAATGATTCAAAAAAAATACGTTGGCCCATGGGAAATCAAGCCATTACAATTTTCCCAACTCAATAACAGCCAAAACAACCGTTGGCATAAAATGCATCCTCACATTTTATTTCCAAACTATCAAACAAGTATTTATATTGATGCAAACATAAATTTTAAAACCGACAAAATATATAAATACATAAATGCATTGCCCGATAACTGTTTTATAGCATTACCACGTCATGCCAAACGCGACTGCATTTATGAAGAAGCAATATCTGTTATTGAGAACGAGCTTGATACACCGGAAAGAGTAAATGTTTTACTTAATAAATATCGAAAAGAGGGCTTCCCTACCCATTTTGGCCTAGCAGAAAATAACGTTATTTACAGGCGCCACAATGATCCAGAATGTATAAAACTAATGAACGAGTGGTGGAATATTTTTCTTAAATATTCACAACGTGATCAACTAACTTTGTTTTACCTTTTTTGGAAAAATAAAATTAATTTTACTTTCTTTGATCACACCCCCTTCAAAAAAGATCATAAGAATTTTCGCATATACAAACACAAAGGGTAATTTCAAATTTTTCACACAATGGAATCCATTTTAACCTTAAAACCAAATTTAAGGTTGACTTATATTGCGCCCCTATATACATTACATGCACAAAAGCAATTATTATATAAATATTAAACCCCGTGCCAAGGACACGGTCATATTATTAAAATGGAAAGCAACAAACGTAAACCCAACGCTTTTGATTTACTCTACGTCTATGACGATGACAAAATGGTCCGTCTGCCTTTCAGCTTTCGTCATTTGTTAAAGCCGATAGGCATATTTCCTTTTGCCGAAGACAATCGCTACATTGAGCTTGAAGAGTGCGAAAACAAAAAGCACACCGATCGTGATGTTGATACACAGCGCTTGCTGGACGTTAAGTTTTGTAACGAAGTTTTCAAAATCAAAGAACAGCTGAACCAGCGTTTAACCGAGCTCAAACAACCTCTGTTGAAAGGTATCTATTTGGCAGAAAGCGACTATATGCACGGTTGCGGCTGGTTGATTGGTTTTGACGACAATGAATTCAACACCCTGAGTGCGGATTATTACGGCGGAAATCAACCGGCAAAACTCCGTTATCAAGGCAAATACAACAAAAAAAGCACCTGAAAAGGTGCCTTTTTTGTATATAAACTGTTATTTTTTTAAACTCTTATTTATTGCCACCGTTACACTTTTGACAAGCACTTGCACCTTTTAACTTGGCATCTGCTTTTGTAGTTACAATACAATTTTTAGAACAACTTTTTGCAATTTTACATTTTGGATCGTGATAAACACGCGTATTTGTGTTCAAAACCACCATACGATTGTCATCTGCCTCTGAAATAACAAAATTGTTTGTATTCAGCAAACCATCAAGCTCCTGACACGCCGGCAACAAACACAATAAAATCAAACATATAATCTTTTTCATTTTGCACCTTTCCAAACAGAAGTAATACTACCCTCAAACTCATACTTCGTCAAGTTCTGCTTAAAAACTATCATTTGACACATTCCCATTGTGGTGCAAAACAACGTGAACAAAAGCATCTTTACTCACAAAATTAAAGACTTTCAATGTAAATTTAATTTTTTTTTTAAACATTAAACCATACAATTAGACAGTCTATAGTAGGTAAATTTATATAAATTTTAACATGAAGGTAAAGACAATGTTGTTTTTTCGTCAATCAAAAAAAATAAATACTACATTAAACAACAGATTTGCTGTGGCCACTGTTTTGTTCTTCTACATTTTTTTATTTTCATTACCATCTGCCGCAGAAACCGCATGGGAACGGTCTAATGCAACATCAGAAAGCTACGACTTTGCCGTCAATGATGGAAGCGGAAGTACGCAATATTACAATATCAATCTTAAAAATTTTGATAACATTTCCTGGACAACAGGAACTGCAGATGCCCATTGGGATAGTGAAAACAACAAAGCTACCGGCTCCATCTCATTCACAATACCACATGTCATCGGCGATTCACCAGTCAAAGACTATATATATCAATATACTCTGCCCACTGGTTACACTGAAACAGAAACACGTTATGCAAACGAGGGCGGTGGCGGAGATATAGCAAGCAGTGTTGAACACAAATTATTTTTTAACATACACGAGACAGCGCAAGGCGGTGCAGTATTTCTTAAAAATAACACCATTACCGTCCAAACTATTGAAAGTGATTTCATTAATAACTCAACATCCCATAAATATGGAGGTGGTGCTGTCGCAATCAGTGGTAGCACTAAGATAACCTCCATTAAAGGTAATTTTATTGGTAACGTGGCATCTGCAGAAAATGCCGGTGCACTGAATCTTGGAACGACCCAAGAAATTACTGATATTACCGGTAATTTTATTGCCAACAGATCTGAAGGATGGTGGAATGATGAAGACAATAAAGCTGTTGATGGTGGCGGTGCAATTTATACAAAACAAGGAACTAGAAAATATATCACCGGGGATTTCATCGGCAATAGTGCTCGCAGGAAAGGTGGAGCAATCTATCATAACAGTGCAACTATTGGTACCATTACCGGTGACTTTATTGCCAACACTGCCGGTGAAGATGGCGGAGCAATATATACCTTAAAAGGTACAGGCAAAATAAATAACATTATTGGAGATTTTATAAATAACCAAGCAGGCGGATCCGGTGGTGCCATATACGTAGGCGAAGGCGCCACATATGGTAGCATTCGTGGAAGTTTTCTCGGCAATATTGCAGGGGGAAAAGGCGGAGCAATATACAACCGAGGAACCATATCTATAGATGCTACAAGTGATGATGGAGATATCGTTTTTTATAACAACAAAGCCGGCGAAAATTATAGTGATATATTCAATGAAGGAGGTACGATATCACTAAACGCTGCCGAGGGGCAAAAAATTTCATTTGGCGGCAGACTTTATTCTTCAGGTACAATCAACATTAACAACAAAACCGGCATTCAGGGCGGAACTTATGTATTTAACAACGTCATACTTAACAGTAACGTAAATTTATACAATGGTGCTAAATTAATTTTAGGCAAAATTACTCAAACAAACAACGCCATCACCTACGGATATTTTGATCAAATTGCCTCGCTGACAACCGATAACAATGGCGGAGAAATTGACCAAAGAAATGACCATATTGATTCAAACACCATTGACACGGTTACGCTCGGCACCGGTGGCTTAAAATATAGTATAGACATTGATGGTACCACCAAAACCGCTGATAAAATTACTACTACATCAGAGTCTACGACCTCATCCGGTATAATTACGCTAGAAGCTATAAATCTTATCGGTGGATTTGAAAGTTTAACCCCTGAAGATGTAATACAAATCATCAATAATAAAAACGCAAGCTCTACCTTAAAATTACAACTCGGATCTGATCTTCAAGGCGATGTTTTATTAAAGACAATAGAAGGTTCAACAACTGATGAAACCATTGCCTCCACAACCGCATGGAACAAAATATATCAAAGAACGATTATTTCTGATACGGAAATTTATGGGCAAATTGCCTTAAAAACCAAAGTCACGGAGGATGATTCTATCGGTATTACAACTCACACCTCCGGTGGAGAAGAAAGCACCGAGACCATGGGTGATACCCTGAAATTGGTCAACCAAGACACTACCAATGCAGTTAAAGACTTTACCACAACAACCGATGGAGACAGCTACACAGTAATTGCTGATTTAGGTACAACCAATGGCACTGTTAATATCAACGGTGTATCCGGAGGCAATGCTGAGACTATAGATCTTGACGGACATAATGGTTTTGAGTTAAGTACCGCAACCAGTAAATTGAACTTCAATAATGTAACTGTCGGCGGCTCCTCAACCATTGCCACCGTTACTAACGGTTCTGCTATAATCGGTGTTAATGACAGTATCATCAACGGTAACATCATCGGAGATACTGCTTATGCATTAACTTTAACCGGCAACAACACTCTCAATGGAACTGTCGACTTAGCAAACGCAT
>CACWLK010000007.1 GCA_902761715.1 uncultured Rhodospirillales bacterium
TAAAGACCACTCTACAGGTTACCGTTTGAATGCCGGTGTTCAATACAACATCGACGAAAACTGGTCTCTCCGTGGTATGTACCATCACGTATATACTCAGAAGTCTTGGGTTGACGCTATCGACGAATTTTCTGTTGGTATCAGATACAACTTCTAATTCTTTTAGAGTTCAGAAAAAGCCTCCTCATTCGGGAGGCTTTTTTTATTGCCTGAAATTATCTTTTTCTAAAACTAAAACCCCTCGCCTTGTATAAAGCGAGGGGTTTATTTGACCTTAGGTCAGGTTGCAGACTACTCTGCAACCTCAACCTTATATTCAGCCATATGCTCTAACAGGTTACGCTTTTCTTTTGCGCCTTCCTGAGCTTTATTAAGCAAGGTCTCATAACGTTCCGGATTTGCCTTATTGACAATCTGGAAACGAGTCTCATTGCCATAGTAGTCAGACAACGGACGAGACGGAGCCTTAGAGTCGAGCATCAACGGAGCTTTACCCTCGGCAATATTATTCGGATTATAACGATACAACGGCCAGCTTCCGCTTTCAACAGCGGCTTTTTGGTGATCCAAACCGTCGTTCAAGTTAAATCCTTGAGCAATACAGTGGCAATAAGCAATAATCAAAGACGGACCATCATAAGCCTCGGCTTCATTCATTGCCTTAATCAACTGCATGTCATTGGCACCGGCCGAAACCTGAGCCACATAAACATTACCGTAAGACATAGCAATCATGCCCAAATCTTTCTTCGGCAAAGCTTTTCCGGCAGTTGCAAATTTTGCACTTGCGCCCATCGGGGTTGCTTTTGACTGTTGACCGCCGGTGTTAGAATATACACCTGTATCCATAACCAAGATATTGATGTTCTTGCCGGAAGCAATAGCGTGATCCAAGCCGCCAAAACCGATATCATAGGCCCAGCCGTCGCCACCCAAAATCCACAAAGATTTCTTAATCAGGTAGTCAGCCAGTTTATCCAAATGTTTGGCTTCTTCAGTATCAATCTTAGCCAAAGCTGCACGCAACTCTTTAACATTGTCGCGTTGAGCATCAATCTCAACATCGTTAGACTGTGGGTTGTTCAAAATCTTGTCAGCAACTGCTCCGACTTTGTCTTTCAAACCTTCCAACAAAGATCTTGCAAAAGCTGTCTGTTGATCGATAGAAAATCTCATACCCAAACCAAACTCGGCATTATCTTCAAACAAAGAGTTTGCCCAAGCCGGTCCATGACCTTTTTCATCTTTTGTATACGGAGTTGTCGGCAAGTTACCTGAATAAATTGAAGAGCAACCGGTTGCATTGGCAACAACCATTCTGTCGCCGAACAACTGAGTCAACAATTTAACATAAGGTGTTTCACCGCAACCTGCACAAGCACCTGAGAACTCAAACAACGGTTGAATCATCTGGGTTGTCTTCGGCATATTCTTAACAACTTCGGTACGTTTTACATAAGGCAAGGTCTCAAAGAATTTCCAATTTGCAACCTCGGCCTCAATATGATTTTCAATATGATCCATATTGATAGCCTTTTTGCTGGCATCTTCTTTGTTCTTTGCCGGACAAGCCGATGTACAAATACCGCAACCGGTGCAGTCTTCTGCCGAAATTTGCAAAATAAACTTCTTGCCGGCAAATTCTTTACCCTTATATTCAGCGGTCTTCAAAGTTGCCGGAGCATTTTTCAACTGCTCGTCATCAGCAACTTTCATTCTGATAACACCATGCGGGCAAACCAAAGAGCACTTACCGCATTGGATACAAACGCTTGGATCCCAAACCGGAATTTCGGTTGCAATGCAACGTTTCTCATATTGAGTTGTGCCTGTCGGCCATGTTCCGTCAACAACTTCTCCAAAAGCAGAAACCGGCAATTGATCACCACGGTCGGCAATCAACTCTGCAGTCAGTTTCTTTACAAATTCCGGAGCATTTGCCGGAACCGGAGCCTGACGATTAAATGTTGATGTAACATGATCAGGATATTTAACTTCATGCAAATGAGCCAACGAGGCATCAACAGCGGCAAAGTTCTTTTGAACAATAGCATCGCCTTTTTTGCTGTATGTTTTCTTAATTGCATTTTTAATTTGTGCAATAGCCTCATCTTTCGGCAAAATATTAGAAATTGCAAAGAAGCAGGCTTGCATAATTGTATTAATGCGTTGTCCCATACCTGTATCACGGGCAACTTCTACCGCATTAATGGTATAGAACTTAAGCTTCTTGGAAATAATCTGCTCTTGAACCTCTTTCGGTAAATGATTCCAAACTTCTTCAGCACTGTACGGTGCGTTCAGCAAGAAAGTTGCGCCTTCTTTGGCAATTTTCAAAATATCAACTTTGTTCATAAACGGGAACTGGTGGCAAGCAACAAAGTCTGCCTTATTAATCAAATAAGCCGACTTAATCGGATTGTCTGAAAAACGCAGGTGTGAAGTTGTCATAGAACCTGACTTGCGGCTGTCATAAACAAAGTAGCCTTGTCCGTATTTTCCGGCATCTTCGGCAATAATCTTAATCGAGTTTTTGTTAGCGCCGACGGTACCATCAGCACCCAAACCGAAGAATACTGCACGAACAACATCTTTCGGCTCGGTATCGATACTGCTGTCATCAAACGGCAAAGATGTTTTGTTAACATCATCAACAATACCGACAGAAAAACCATTAATCGGTTTAGCACTAAAGCCGTTATCATAAACAGCTTTAACCATACCCGGAGTAAATTCTTTTGAAGACAAACCATAACGTCCGCCGACAATCTTTGGCATAGTAGCAATTTTGCCGTTAGCAAAGGCTTGAGACAAAGTAGCGACAACATCCAAATACAAAGGCTCACCGGTAGAACCCGATTCTTTTGTTCTATCAAGTACCGAAACAACTTTAACGCTTGCCGGCAATACCTTCAAGAACGATTCTTCTGGGAACGGACGATATAAGTGAACTTTCATAACGCCCAATTTTGCACCTTTGGCATTCAAATAATCGATAGTTTCTTCAACTGTCTCAGCACCTGAACCCATAATAACAATAACTTGCTCGGCATCTTTTGCACCATGGTAGTCAACAACATGATATTGACGACCTGAAATTTTTGCAAACTTGTCCATTTCTTCCTGAACAATGCCTTCAACTTTCTTATAATAAGGATTAGAGGCTTCTCTGCCCTGGAAGAATACATCCGGATTTTGTGCTGTTCCGCGAACAACCGGAGCCTCAGGACGCAAGGCATGTTTTGCATTAAATGTATAATCAACGCCTTTAAGCATTGCTCTCAAATCATCGTCAGAAAGCAATTTAATTTTTTTGATTTCGTGTGAAGTGCGGAAACCGTCAAAGAAATGCATAAACGGAACACGTGCACGCAATGTTGATGTTTGTGCAATTGCAGCCATATCATGAGCTTCTTGTACAGAATTTGAAGCCAACATTGCAAAACCTGTCTGGCGGCAACCCATAACGTCCGTATGGTCGCCGAAAATTGACAATGCGTGATAAGCAAGTGAACGTGCCGCAACATGCATAACAAACGGCGAAAGTTCACCGGCGATTTTATACATATTCGGAATCATCAACAACAAACCTTGAGATGCAGTAAATGTTGTTGTTAAAGCACCGGCCTGAATAGAACCGTGGCAAGCGCCGGCAGCACCGGCCTCAGACTGCATTTCTTGAACTTCCGGAACAACGCCCCAAATATTCTTTTGCTTTGCAGCTGACCATGCGTCAGCCCATTCTCCCATCGGTGAAGACGGAGTAATCGGGTAAATAACGCAGACCTCATTCATACGATGTGCAACCGAAGCGGCCGCTTCGTTACCATCCATCATTTTCATTTTTACTTCTGACATTTCATATCCTTATAAGTTTATTTATATTAGAAAAAATTTTTCTGACCGCTATATATCACGCCGAGAGTCAAAAATCTACCAAAAAATGAGCTTTTTAAGACGATATTCTGTTTAATCTTACTTTAAACTTTTAATTTTATAATACCCAAAAAAAATAAAGGAGAAAAATTATGATTAAACAAACCGCAATTATCGGACTTGTTTTGGCTGTTTCGGCCTGTTCTTTGCTTGCTAAAGACGAAGGCAAAACACCTCAAACCCAAATCGGACAACTCAACAGCTGCATGCTCAACCAGGTATATGACATGAAAGCCGCCGGAACTCTGTTCCAATCCGACAAATGGACCACCGCACGCTCGATTTTAAACACTTGTGAAAAAAGACTTAACATCGCCGGCAGCTCTATCAACGAAACCCAAAGCATGAATATTGTCGGAAGCGTAATCGATTCTCTTAAGTAGAGGTCTTATGACACAGCACACTGATGATTATTTGCTTGACCGCAGAATAAAAATTTTTCAACCCGTAGATGGTTATCGGGCATCGAGCGATGCCGTGCTTTTGTCTTCGGCAATACAAAAGGTAAAAAACGGCGAAAAAATTCTCGATCTTGGTTCCGGTACCGGAGCAATTTCGCTGTGTCTGGCTCACCGTTTTCCGGCCGCTCAAATCTGCGGCTTCGAAATTCAAGACGAGCTCGTAAAACTTTCTAACCAAAGTGCCAAAGCCAATGGTTTTAACAATCTCACATTTTTGAACTGCGATCTCCGCCAAGCACAAAACAGTTGGTTTGGTCAATACGACCATGTTATAACCAACCCGCCTTATGCCAAAGACGACATGCCTTCCCCCAACAAAAGCAAGGCCACCGCTCACAATTTGAATGATATTGATTTAACCGCCTGGCTTAAGTTGGCATTAAAATGTCTGCGCTCCCAAGGTAGAATTTATATTATTAATCGTGCTGAAGCCATTGACGAGATTTTATCGGTTCTTTACAAGCACACCGGAGCCATTACCATTGTTCCGCTGTGTTCAAAAAGCGGGCAAAATGCCAAAAGAGTACTGGTATGCGCTCGTAAAGGGGTGCATACCCCCACCCGCATTTTGCCACCGCTGATAATCCATAAAGCTGACGGTTCTTACACCACAAAAGCCCAAAAAATCTTACGAGACGGAATTTGTCTGTTTGACTAGTTCCCGCTGTAAAACATCAAATTGTTTTCTCCTTGCGATTGTGCCCGTTGCAAAGCAATAATTGCTTTTTCGACCAAACTTTTGGCTTTTGTGTCTTCACCATCATAAATGCTCGCCCCCATACTTGTTACAAGTCTTTCATTATTTTTGAGCGGAGTACGAAAAATCGTGCGCACTCTTGCCAACTCCAAATCTATTTCCTCGCCGGTATTAAGTCTCGGCATCATCAGCCAAAAAGTATATCTGATACCGCGCGCCAACGTATAATTTGAGGGCAGATAGATTTTCATTCTTACTGCAATTTCTCTGATAATACTCTCCGGACTGTCAAAAAGATTGAGATTTTCAACATTAATTCCTAAAACCACAATTTTATCACGCTTTACCCTGACATCTTTATGGCTTTCATAATTAATTGCCGTTTGCAAGCGGTCCTCAAACAAATAATAACTTACCAACCCGCTCTCATCATCATACATACAGGCCGTATCCTCCCGTCTGGGTTTACGCAGTTCATTTGTTACCGCCCCTCTGTGATTTACTCTTGTTTTTTCTTCTTCATCGTCCATTTCTGCCTCCATTATTGTTCACAAATAATATTAGCACCGATTCTTTTAAAACAACCTAGACTATTGCATAATATTATTACGGATTTTGCGAATTGAGTTCAGTTCAATTTGCCGCACCCGCTCTTTGGAAATCGAATAATGCTTGCTCAAATCCTCTAATGTGATTGATTTTTCGCACAAACGCCTCTTAAACAAAATATCCTTTTCTCTCGGGTTCAAACATTTCCACGCTTCATTGAACTGCAACTTTCTTTGTGCCATAATTTCATTTTTGCTGATAACTTCTTCTTGATTAGGTTTGCTGTCGGCTACAAAATCTAACAACTCTCCACCGTCCTCGGCTTCTCGGTCCAACTGCACATTAAGTGAACCGTCGTGCGACTTTAAGCGTGTATTCATATCCGTAACTTCCTGCACACTAACATCAAGTATATCAGCAATGGCATTAAGCACCTCATGCGACATTTCTCTGTCATCGGTCAACCCGAATTGGTTTTTCATTTTGCGTAAATTAAAAAACAACTTTTTCTGCGCGGCAGTAGTACCGATTTTGACCATCGACCACGAATTTAAGACATATTTTTGAACGGCGGCCCTTATCCACCATAGCGCATAAGTTGAAAACCTGAATCCTTTATCCGGATCAAACTTATCAACCGCATACAACAACCCGATATTGCCCTCAGATATCATCTCTGCCATTGGCAATCCGTAACCCTTAAACTTTGATACGACCTTAACCACCAACCTCAAATGTGAGGTAACCAGTTTATAAGAAATTTTCTTATCCTTTGTTTTTACATATTCTTTTGCCAACATATATTCTTCTTCCGGCTCCAAAATCGGAAACCGTCGAATACTTTGCAAATATCTGGCCAAATTAATTTCCGGCGAAAAATCTTCTGATTCAAACAAACTGCCGTTTTTCATTTTATATCCCCTGCGTATATATTTTTGACAGGAAGGATATATAAAATGATTTTAGCTTACTCGGTAGACGGCATTTTTAGTTCACAGCGTTCTAAAATCTCGCACATATCCTGCGGAAAATCGCACTTAAACTGCATCCACCGCCCCGATCTCGGGTGCTCAAAACCGAGTGATGCCGCATGAAGAGCCTGACGTGGAAAAGAATTTATAAAACTTTTTATCTCAGAGCTAAGACCTTTTATTTGTGTTTTGCCCGACTTCTCATATACTTTATCACCGACCAAATTGCAGCCTATCGATGACATATGCACCCTTATTTGGTGCGTGCGACCGGTTTCCAAGTTGCACTTAATCAAACTAACAGTACCATTATTTGTGCAAAGTGTTTGATAGTGTGTAACCGCATGTTTCCCGCCATTGGCAACCAATGCCATTTTTTTGCGATCAAACCTGCTGCGGGCAATATTTCCCTCAATCACACCATTCATCGGGTTAGGACAACCATATACCACGGCAAAGTATGTCCTCTCAATACTGTGTTTTACGAACTGCTCCGACAAGCCCTTATGTGCCATATCATTTTTAGCCACAACCAACAGCCCGCTGGTATCTTTATCGATTCGATGGACAATTCCCGGTCTTTTTACTCCGCCTACACCCGACAAATTGCCCTGACAATGAAACAACAAAGCATTAACCAATGTTCCGCTTTTTGCCCCAGGTGCCGGATGCACTGTCATACCGGCCGGCTTGTTAACCACAATCAAATCGTCGTCTTCATATATAACATCAAGTTCAATGTCTTCTGCCTGTGGTTCGGCTTCTTCCGCCTCTGGGATCATCACGCAAAAACTGTCGCCACTGCTTACCTTAAAATCATTTTCGGTAATAACATTTTCGTCCAGACTGACATTGCCGGAATTAATCAGTTTTTGCACCATTGAACGCGATAAATCAGGCATATTTTGGCTCAAAAACTTGTCCAATCTTTGACCTGACCATGTTTCGTCAACCGCCGGCGAAAAATATGTATTGTTATCATTAATTTTCATAAATTTTCATACTTTATAAATAAACTGTCTGTATAATACCATAGAGATTAAAGTTTCAAATTGCAAGGAATTATAGCGCATGAATCAGCTCAAACTCATAAAAATCATTGTTTTTATTTTTACGTTTTTACTGATTTTCGGCAGTCTGACCTTGATTGGGTGCTTTTATCACAAGCTCTCCAAACCTAGCATTACAGCCAAGATAAACCTTGCTCAAACTTCAACCTCGGCAATCAAGCAAATTGCCGCAGATGACGGACTGCTTTATATTCTCATTACCGATTTGAAACAGCCGGACAAAATTATTATTTTCAACCCAGAAAAAAACGCAATTGTTTCCAACCTTGTCACATATTGAGGATCCAAATGAGCGAAAGTGATGAAATTATTTCAAAATTGACCAGTGATGTCAAAGATGTTACTCCGTCAACCGCCTCAAATACCGAGGATGACGAATTCAGTGCTCTGCTTGACCAGTTTATTCAAAACGAACTCAGTAACATTGAGGAAGAAAAAGAAAATACCCGCGTTATGTTGGAGGAACCAGAACCCCAACCGATTGATGACGCTACCGATGAAGAAGTTGCCGATTCGCTCGATATTTCAGAGCAAAAACTTTATATGGCCTATCGCAACTATGTTGACGCAATTACCAACATTGCTGAAACCCACAAGGTGCCGGCCCCAAAGTTTCACATCAAAGCTCAAGTGCTATACCCCAAGTACACCCCCGGATTAGGCAATCTTATCAGCATTGACGTTTTGCAAGGTTGGGACGTAATGTTCAACGCTTTCCCTGATGACATAATCAAAATCCAGCCTCACGCTTCCGACGAAGAACTGCTTGATTTTGCTGAACAGCATACTGACGAAAACCTGCAAATGGCTGTGGTTTCTTATGTTGAAATCTTGTTTGAAATAGAAGGTTGCGAAATTACCTATGAAAAGCGCCTGCTTGAATACGAGCATAACAAAATTGAACAGGAAATCATTGAAGAGCACCGTCGTCGCGCCGAACGTGCCCGCCGCTATATCAATGCTATTGAGAAAAAACATTTTCCGGTTAATGCCGAAAGACTAATTACCAACTACTTTAAGGTTGCGTCAAAAGATCCCGCCGGCTCGTTTGAGGCTGTTACTACCAATCCGGCAATTTTTGCCCCGATTGAAGTTGACAAAATCAAGCCCAAATTTTTCGGTCTGATTAAACCATCCCCACGCTCTGGAATGATGTTTAACTACAAACTTGGAAAATTTATCAAAAAACTCAAGGCTTAATTTTGCGAAAATTAAGAAAAATATAGACAAAAACGATAAACAATGTTATTATAAAACAAAATGGAACAATATTTATGAAGGATGACAGACATGGCTGAAAAAAATCCGACATCAAATCCGCAGGTTGCTCCTGCTGTTGCGCCCGAAACTCAGGCAAAAACAATTAATACGGCTACTGCTCAAACCGCTGAAGCGCCGCGTAGCATTAATACTGAAAATCTGAGCCCAGCGGAACAAAAACAACAAAATACCGCCCCAAATGCTGATACCGTCGGTGCCAACCCGATTAATCAGCCTGTGCACGAGCAATCCTCCGTCGGCAATCCGCGCAAGGCTATGAGTATTGAAGAAATAAATGACAAAGTTTACCAAGGTAAGGCCTTGACTGTAGAAGAACAAAAGTTCAAAAAATCCTTTGAAGATGAGCAGAAAGGAGACTCGAAAACTGCCACCGTTGGACAAAAGAAAGACAGTGATATAGCTGCTTCTGATGTCGAACGCGAGAAATTTGATGGTAAAGACGTAATTGAATATATGTGGCAACACTGGATTATTGACGGTGCTCTATGGGCTGACGAAAAAATTCGCAAATATGCTTACTATGGCATGGATCGTGCTTGGCTTGCTCACAAGAACCGCGTTGCAAACAATGAGGCGAACAAAAAAACTGAAACCTATGCCCAACACAACAGCATCAAAGATTTACACGAGGAAAAACAAGAAGAGTTAGAAAAGCTGCATGATAGTAAGCGAAAAGAAATCAAGCAGATTGCGACTGCTATCAAAGATGGTACCTTAGCCTTACCTGATAACAGCGAGTTATTTAACAAATATAAAGAATTCATCAAAGCTGATACCCCTGAAGGTCAAGAAAAACTAGCTCAGACACTTGAAGTTTGTCAAGCTTTTCAAAGCAAAAAAGATCCGCAATCACAAGAAGAGAAGATTGAGTTTCAGAAAGCTAGAGCCACAAGTGCTAAAGTTTCCGCCAACTTTTATTCCGAAGCCACAATTAACGAGACATTTGATACCATGAGCAGAATGGCCGCTAATGACCTGACCGCCGCAACAATGCTTGACGGCATTGCCAAACAAAAGGATATGTACCCCAAGTGCGAAGAATCGTACGAAAAAATAATGGCTTCCAAGTTAGAAGATATAACTAAGGCCACTCAAAAAGAGCGCGAGCTGGCCATTATCGGTGGTCCAAAATTTAGCCTATCCGCACATGAAGAAGCCAAAGACTCTCGCTGGAGAATCGCCGCAATGCAAATGCAGTGGAATATGATCCCAATGAGAAGGATGGAAAACATTAGTTACTATTCTGAGAAAGCTCTTGACGATGCCATTAAAAACATCAAGGATGGCAAAACCGCTGAAATGGACAAAGAACCTAAAGAAAATAAATCATTAAAATCTGCCAATAAAAACATTAGTGACGGAATTGCCGGCTACAAGCAGCAATTACCGTTGACTAAAGCTGAAGAAACACACGAATCCTCACAAAAAACCATTGAAGATTTACGTCAGCAAAATGTTGATAACGGAAAACCACTGAGTTTGGAAGACACTGCCAAGATGAATGCCGCACACGATGCCAACGCCGATGCTACGATGGCCAGTGTTCAAGCCAAAGAAGATGAGATAATTGTGCGTGAAACTGCTCATCAGGCACAAGGACAAAAACTTAGCACTCATCCGATGATGGCAAAATTCTATCCTTACCGCCAACAACAAGATGTAGCAAAAGCCATTGAAGAAGGCAAAAAGAACAATTTTGCCGGCTGGAAGATGGCTACCGGAAGGGATTAATCGATGTACAAAAAACTTAAAAACTTTGTACGAGTCTGCTTTATCGGTGCTGTATGGTCAATTTTATACTTCAGCACCGTTTACATTGTGCTAAAAGCCTTATGGGGATTTGACATTACAAGCAAACGCTACTGGAACATCATTTTGAGATGGTGGGACGAAGGTGGTGTATTTGATTCATTCCAAGAATATACTTTTCTGATTACCCTTTTGGCCATATTGCCTTTATGGATTTGGGGATGGAAAAAGGCTTGTCGCATTTCCATCGTCAAAGTCTTGTTTTTTCCCGTATTTTGGTACAACAGTTGGCAGGAGCGCAAATATTCCCAAATGCCTAAGAGTATTACCCTCAAAAACATGGGCGGTGGCGTTGCCAAACAATCTCCTCAACAGATAATGGAAGAAATGATTGCGAGTCGTATGCCCCAAGAAAAAGATAAAAAAGATTTGAACTCAAATAAAATTCGTAGTAACTTTGAAGAGAAAAATCGTAGTTTTCACAAAAAACTCGATCAATGACATTAGGAGACGTGTTTGAAACCCTTACTGATATTGGCTAGAATCATTCTTGTTGGCCTATTCTGGAGTGTTTTCTTTATGGAAAGCATCAGGGTTATCATGCTCCGAAACTGGCATTTTGATATCCTAAACCTTGACCACTGGCAAATTGCATGGGATTTATGGTCTAACTCATGGGTAATTTCCGAACCCAAAGAATGGGCGTTTGTACTCATTATCATTTCTTTCATTCCGTTGTGGTTTACCGGTTGGATTGCCCTTAGCCTCGTATCTTGGGGAAAATTTATTTGGTTTATCATTACCCTGCCTGTCAAAATGTTTAAGAACCTTTTCTACAAACCGGTTAAAATCATCACTACCAACACTGGCGTAACTCCGATTAGGCGTAAACGCTCATACAAAGAAATCAGACCGAGAGCCCTGCGCAGCACACCATCGCACACCAATCAGGTTATATCTGCGCCACAATCATCAATTGTTGTGCCGGCAGTTTCACCCATTATTCAGTCCACACCTGTAACCGCCACTGCACCGGCACCGGCTCCGAGCTCCCAACCTGCAAAATTTGATCATGCATTATTCAAATTTGATGACGATGTCGACGACTTAGACTTTGATATCGATGCATTTGACGTTACACCTGCCCCCAAACCGCAGAAAACACAACCTTCTCGCCCGAAATATGAAGAAGACGACGAAGCACCTCGCCCCCAACGCAAAAACGACCGTCGTAAGGATTCCAACCGTGATTCTCGCAATTCTTCACGAAATGGCAACAATAATGAGGAACAACGTCAGCTTCCGGCTCCCGAATCCGAGCCACGACGAACAGCACCGGCAAAACCCAAAGATGATGCAAATCGTGAGAGAACATCACAGCATGCTCCCAGTGGTTCGTGCGCTGACATAATTCGCCAAAAGGGATATGAAATTATCACTCGTATCACAGTTAAGAATACTGTTATTGATTACGTCGCCGTTTCAGCAAACCGCATCTGCCTGTGTATGCTTGATCGTGAACCAGGGGACTGGTTGGCAGACGAAGAACGTTTTAATGATGAAGAACCGCTTTGGTTCTCCGAAAACTCACATCGTATATCACCGGTACGCAAAGTAGATCTGGCTCGTGAAGAAATTACCAATCGTCTGGAAGCTGCAGGCATGAGTTTTGCCGTAACACCTTTTGTTATTATTCAAATCGGGAACATTATTAACGCTGAAGATATGTTCGAGATTTGGGAATCCTTGCATATCAACGTAACCAGAATTGACCGTGGCACACCAAAAGAAATCAGATTGTTTGCCCGTGCTCTTCCTGAAGCCGAAAAGCCGATTGCCCCCGGCAAATTGGATAAACTCCTCAACATCTTGCGCAATATGGGATAATAAAGGAAATTAAAATGAAAAAACGCGGAGAAGAATGGGAAGAATATGATCACGCCGTCCAATGGATGGCTCTGACCATTATTATTACCCTGCTTATCACAATTTTACTTGCTGCTTTCTCATTGCCACTCGGATATCTTATCGGTAGCGGTGTATCCAAAGAATCCATGACTATGGTCGGCAGATTTTTAGCCGGCATTGTCAACGATCCCGCCATTTTGTTTCAGCAATACGGCCGCTGGTTTAATCAACTTTCTGCCCACAGCGGCGGCAATTTCAACTTTGGATTATGGCTTCCGTTTTTACCGTTTTTGGCACTGCCGACCGGTCTCATAGTCGGGGCTGCCACCAACCCTTACCGTTTTCAATCAAACATTCATGGTGCCGGTCGTCTTGCTACACTCAAAGACATCAAAGCCATGAAACTGCTCGACGGTTTTTGCATGGTTGTCGGTAAATTCAAAGGATATTATCTCAAACTTCCCGAAACATTATCAACATTATGCTGTGCACCTCCGGGAACTGGTAAAACCGCCGGCGTTGTTATTCCTACAATTTTCAACTCAAAAGGTATGAGCTTGATAATTAACGACCCTAAGCCCGAACTGTGTTACAGCACTTCGGGGGCTCGTGCTAAAGAAGGTCCGGTATTCATTATTAACTGGGGTGCTGAAGACAAACCTGAAGAAGGTCTGTATTATCCGAGTTGGAATCCTCTGTCGCCGTCATCACTTCCGATGGCCGGTCCTGCTCGTGATATGTACATTGACTCCATGTGCAATATTTTGGTTGAAGACCCTAAAGGCGGTGCAGACCCTCACTGGTCGCAAACCGGTCGTGCCGCTCTTACCGGTTTCATACACTTTATTGCTTCAAAATGTGAAAAAGCCCGCGCCAATGACTATTTCATCAGCCGTATCTATGAGGGCAAACTTGATGCCGAAGATCGTCAAGTCCTTGAAGGCTATTACGAAGACATCAAAATGCATAACCCTGCCGCTGTCAGGGCTATAACTGATTTACGCAACAACAATCTCACGGTTGAAAACTATGTACCGATTGGCACATGGGACTTGTTACCTGAAAAATGGGTTGGTCGAGAGGCTTGTATTGCCATGATTATGGAATGGCTGACTGAAGCTCAAATTAAACAGGGGCAAGAAATCCGCCGTCGTATGGATGAAGGCGATCAAATGGCCGCCATGGCAGACCCTATGCGTGATTTGTTGGAAGCCGCTATTGAAGAAGCACGTAAATACGGCTACACCCAGCGTGCATACACCGAGCTTTCATCACTCAGTAACATGCCTGATAAAGAACGTGGTTCTGTTATGTCAACAGCATTTGCCGGTATCGGTATTTTCAAAAACTCTGCCGTAGTTGCCCGCACAAGCTTTTCCGACATACAGTTCAAAGATTTGCGCGGCATGAAAGATCCGATCACCGGTGAATGGAAACCGATTTCGGTTTATTTGTCGGTTAACCAGGTAGATGCCCGTGCATTAGGTGTAATTAACGGTATTTTCATCGAGCTGATGTCATCATACCTAATTTCAAATCCACCTAACTACGTCAACCCGTCTGATGGTAAAATGGGACCTTTCCCGGCAATGTTTGTTTTGGACGAGTTCCCGCAAATGCCTAAGCTAAAAGCTATTATTGACGGACCGGCAGTCGGACGTGGTCAAAAAGTAGCATATCTGCTAATTGGACAAGACTTGGGACAAATCTCCGGCAAATACGGAAAAGACGACCTTGAAACAGTTATTTCTACTACTGCATGCAAAGTTATTTTGTCGCAAAACAACGAACAAACTGCTCAACGCTTCTCCAAGATGGTCGGAAACAAGACGGTTCAAACTTCATCATACTCTAAACAAGAGGGCATTGGTGCTAAAGGCGCTAATCCGTTTTCTAAAAACACCACCTATTCCTTGCAGGGCGTTTCGGTTATTACTACATCTCAATTATTGAGCTTGCCGCAACTCAAACAGGTTGTTTTAATGCAAAGTAACATCGACCACCCGATTATGGCCGATTCTCCTCGTTGGTATCTTGACCCCAAGATGAAATCACTGGCTAAAATTCCTCCGGCGCCGAATGTCCCCGAGTGGATTGTAGCCCAACGTGAAGACATCAACGACAATATGCTGGAAAAACTCGGACTTGCTGATGATAATGATGCCGCTCAGGCATAAAGCTCATTCAGCACCATCAAAATTTCCTGGCATTTTGCATCTGCAAGAGAATAATATATTGATTGAGCCGAGCGGCGAGTAACCACAATTCTCGCCGCTCTTAATATTGCCAAATGCTGTGATAGTGCGGACTGACTTATATTCATCAACTTTTCCAGTTCACAAACTCTTTTTTCTCCGTCTTGGAGATGATAAACTATCTCCAACCTTTTTACATTTCCCAGTGATTTTAATATTTTTGCACTTTTAAGCAGCTTTTTTACTTTCATCATTTTTCTCCGCATTAATCGATTAGCCACTTATAAAATAGACATTGGTATTGAAATTTAAAGATTATGAATTTAATATCATTTCATAAACACAGGAGAAAATCAAAATGCCTAAGGACGAAATATCAAAATTGAGTTTTGAAGAAGCACTGACCAAGCTTGAAAACCTGGTTCGCGAACTTGAAGCCGGAAAGATTAAACTCGACGATGCCGTTTCATCATATGAACAAGCCGTAGCTCTCAAAAAACTCTGCGAAAAAAAACTCAACGATGCCAAACTTAAAATAGAAAAAATCGAGACATCAAAAACCGGTTCTCAAACTTTAACCCCTTTAGATAAGATTGATTCCGATGACTAAAATAGAAGAAGTACTTAAAAATTATTCTCAACGATTTAATCAGGAAATTGCACGTTTTTTTAATTTCCCTGAAGGGGATGAAAAACGTGTAACTCAAGCAATGCACTACTCTTTGACTCGCGGTGGCAAAAGACTGCGCCCGTTCTTGGTTTATGAAACATCGGGACTGTTCGGTGTTGACTTTGAACATTCAATCAACACCGCAATGGCTCTCGAAATGCTGCATACATATTCTCTCATCCACGATGATTTACCGGCAATGGATAATGATGATTTGCGCCGTGGTTTTCCCACATGTCATAAACAGTTTGACGAGGCAACAGCAATCATCGCCGGCGACGGACTTCTTACCTATGCATTCGAAATCATGAGCTACCCGCAAACCGCTGAAGACCCCAAGATGCGTTGCCGCTTGATTGAGATGTTGGCTCAAGCCGCCGGTGCCTTCGATGGCATGGTTTCCGGACAAATGCTTGATCTCATCGCCTCGACCTACACAATTCATAACAATGATGCCAAAGATATAATCCGCCATATTGAAGAGATGAAAACCGGGCGTCTGTTGCGTTATGCTGTTGAAGCCGGAGCCGTGCTTGGTAAAGCTTCTCCTGCTCAAACTGCAGATTTAATAAATTATTCTCGCAAAATCGGTATTGCCTTCCAAATTGCCGATGATATCCTTGATGCAACCGGCAATGAACAGCTTGTCGGCAAAACATTACGCAAAGATACCGACCAAAACAAATTAACATTTGTCAATCTTTACGGACTTGACATGGCTAAGAAAATTGCTGATGAACTCATTGAAGGAGCTGTTGCCGACTTGTCATCATTTGGTGAAAAAGCTGAAAACTTACGCCTATTGGCTCATTATATAGTTGACCGTAACCACTAAGGAGACACTGATGAAAAAAGTTATTGCCATAATTGTACTTGTTATCTCCGTATTCATATTTTCACAACGTGCCGTATCACAAATCCAAATCGGTCCTACACTCAATTTTAAGGGTACCGGCTATTCAGTAGTACCATTTTATAATTATTTTCCACTGAGCGGAGATAACTATTGCAAACAAGGTGGAATATTTGAAGACATACTGAAAGAAATAACACTTCAGATTACATTTCAACCCTATTTCTATTGCAGTGGAAATTACGAAGAAACACTTAGAACCGGAGCCAAAGGATCAGCTGATCTTGCACTCGGTATTTACTCTGACACCTCTTTATATGAAGATTGGAAAATAATCTACCCTGCCGCCATTGATAACCCTGTTCACTTGGTAATGGCGCCGGAACGTATATCTGAAGTAAAAACAATTGATGACCTCAAAAAACTCAAAGGTGCAATTCACGCTAATGACCACTTTAATGATTTTGTTGCCGAGCAACTGCAAAATTTCAATTTAGAAAAAATTGATAACAGCGAAGAACTCTACCGCAAGCTCATTACCGGAGAGATTGACTACATTTTTATAACCTATTGGTACGGCAAAGCCGAAGCCCTGAAGCTCGGTGTCAACAACATGATAAGCTTCTCCAAAAAGAGTATCTGGAATATGCCATTATTTCTCGGTGTATCAAAAATGTCTGTTGCCAGAAAATATTTCTCTCACACCCTAACCGAATGGATGAAAAACGACGAGACAAGAGAAAAAATCAAACAACGTGCCATTGAGCTTTTGCAGCAAACCGCTGAAGAAAACCGAGGAAAAGTTCCTTTAACATATCAACCGAATAAATCTGATATGTAACTTGACCTGAACTCAACAAGTTGTTAGATTGATAACATAGTAATTTTTGGGATAAAAATATGGGACTGCTTATACATCATCCGATTTCTCCTTTTTCACGTAAAGTTCGCATTTTGCTTAGTGAAAAGCGCGTTTTATTTGTTTTGAAAGAAGAAGAACCTTGGCGTCTGTCTCCCGAGGCATTACGTTTCAATCCCGCCGGAGAACTCCCGATTTTTATCTATGACGGCAATATTATTTGCGGCAACAATGCTATTTGCGAGTTCTTAAACGAATTTTATCACCCCAAAGAGTTTCCGCTTATCAGTGGCGATTGTAAACAACGTGCAGAAATCCGCCGTTTGACTGAATGGTTTGATACTAAATTCTATCGTGAAGTATACAAAACAATTGTTAACGAAAAGGTGTTCAAACGTTTTACTTCTGGTACTGCACCCGATTCTAAAGTCCTCAAATCAGGTCTTTACAATCTCAACTTTCATATGGAATATCTTGATTGGCTCTGTGAAAACCGCAACTTTATTGCCGGCGACAATTTTTCGCTTGCTGACATTGCGGCTGCAGCCCATCTTTCCGTAATCGACTATCTCGGAGACATCCCTTGGGACGGGTATAAAAATGCCAAAATTTGGTATTCAAAAGTAAAATCTCGCCCGAGCTTCAAAGAAATTTTAAAAGATAATATTAAGGGTATTTTACCGTCAAAACACTATAACAATTTGGATTTTTAGGATGAAACACAAGTATTTTACAGTCGTACTTCTTATTGTGGCATTAAGTGCCTGCGGTTTCGGACGTCCGGATAAAGACGAGCTTGTTCATCGCAAACCTTGGTGGAATACTGCTCCTTTCAACTGGATTGGTGCCCACGGTAACGGACAGGAGGTATACCACTGGCATCGCCCGCATACCGGAATCCAAAAATTTTCAATCGATCACTCATACTGCATGGAAAAGGCTAAGACTTTCAAAATCTTTCCGGCTACCAAAAAGTTTTTTCACAATATTTTTTATACGGAAGAAAAACGGTTGGATACACGTGCCGACTGGAACGGCAAAAGTGGAATTTGGGCCAGTTTTGTCCCATACCCCGGTGCTCAACCGCTTACTGTCAACGTTCCCACTAAAGAAGAAGACGATGACATAACTCCTCGTAAATATGTCGACTGCATGTTAGAGCGTGGCTATACTTTCCGTAACTATAACATTCCGGAAATAACCAACATCTATCTCCGTACTCGAGGTCAATAATACCCTCCGCCGACCGCTTTATAAAAACTGATAATATTTTTATATATCTGACCGTTACTCTTTACCAGATTAGCTTCAGCCGTCAGCAGATTTTGTTCGGCATTTAATAAATCTCCGAACTCAATCAGTCCTTCTTTATATTTTGCCTTCAATGCATTAAGTACTTTTCTCATATCTGCAGCCGCATTTTTCAAAGCAGTATTTTTTCTATACTCATTTTCAACTGATGACATTGCATTTTTAATTTCATTAACGGCTTCAAGCATCACATTTTGATATGTATACAAAGCCTCATCTTTGGCGGCCTCATTCATTTTTACCTTGTTCCAAAGCTCTCCCCAGTGCAAAAACGGCATATTTATCATCGGAGCATACCCATATACCGCATATTTTGCATAATTAAGCTCATCAAATTTATGAGCCTGCCGCCCCAACGCACCGCTCAGGCTTATATTAGGAAACATCGCCGCAATTGCTTCCCCAATTTTTGCATTTTTTGCTGTCAAAAGTTTTTCGGCGGCACGAACATCGGGACGCTCCCTGACAACACTTATCGGAAACTGTCTGAGTTTTTTAATATCGTAGTCAAACTTTTGTTTTACGGCATTTTTCATTTTGTCGGCATATATTTCATTGCTCGGCAGTCTTCCCAGCAATATGGCAACCACATTCTCATACACTTTTATTTGTTGTTCCAAATCAGGTATCATTGCCTTAGTATTCTCAACGGCAAACCGAGCCTGATTAATATCTTCTTCGCCCACCAACCCGCTTTTATATTTATCTCTTACCAATTCTAAAATATTTTCTTGTACTGCCAGATTATTCCGTGCAATTCTCAGCTCTTCAAGCCCGACCGCAATAGCAAAATAATTGCTTGCCACCTCAGTTGTAACCGTAAGCAATACATTATCCAAATCAGCTGCAGTTGATTGATATATAGCCGTCAAATTTTCAGTCTGTCTGCGTCCTTCTCCCCAAATATCCAACTCCCACGACACATCAAAACCCACATTATAAAAGCTGTTTTTATTTCCATACTCCCCGTACTCCGTAGCATATTTGTAATTATAATCTCCATCTGCATCAATCATCGGAAGATATTGTACCTTACCTATATTCAGACTGTAGCGTGCCTGCCTCAATCTAGAAATTGCCGTTTTTACGTTCAGATTGTGTTTTAACGCCTCATCAACCAGCCGGTTTAATTCTTCATTTTTAAAAACATGAAACCAATTTTTATGTATAGGTGTACTATCAGCTGTTATTTCCAAACTGCTCTCAATCTCTTTATCTTCCCAAAACACCGGGCGTTCATAATCAGGTCCCATAGTGCATGATGCCAGCAACAAAGGTATCAATAAACTACAAGCTTTTATCATTGCGCCACCTTTTTCCTGCTTTTTCCTTAATTGTCTCAAACAACGCAAAATATGCCGGAATAAAAATAATCCCCACGACTGTTGCCGCAATCATTCCGTAAAATACCGCTGTGCCTATGGCAATCTGACTGGCCGCTCCGGCTCCTTTTGCCACAATCATCGGAAACACACCCAAAATAAAAGTCAGAGCCGTCATCAACACCGCACGAAATCGTTCGCCCGCACCTTTTAACGATGCCTCAATGATTGATTTTCCCTGTTCTCGATAATCTTTTGTAAATTCCACAATCAAAATTGCATTTTTTGCCGCCAGCCCGATCAGCATTACCAATCCCAGTTGTGCATATATACTTAAAGACTGTCCGCATAAATGAAGTCCCGTTAGAGCTCCCAATATAGCAAATATGGTTGAAAACATTACCGCAAAAGCTAACATCCAACTTTCATACAACGCCACCAAAAACAAATAGCAAAATATCAAAGCCAAACTTATCAAGATCAATACCAGCCCTGAAGCTTTTATCTCCTGCAAACTCAAACCACTCCATGCAATCTGATAATCTTCGGCATTCAGACTTGCACTTGCCTCATTCTCAATAGCCGAAATTGCCGTTCCGCTACTGACATTATTTGCCGTCTGTGCTACTATTGATGCATTTTGGTATTGATTATAACGGCTGATTGACTTTGGCGACATTTTAATTTTAACATCAGCAAAACTCTCAACCTTAATCATCGCGCCACTATCTGAACGTACATATAAATTTTTTACATCATCTATACTGCGCCGATAATCAAAATCAGCCTGAATAATCACTTTATTAACCTGCCCGCTCAATGTAATATTGTTGACATACCTTGAACCGAGATTATTTTGCAACGCTGAAAACAACGAGCTCACCGACACTCCGTATGATTCCAGCTTAACCCTGTCAATATCGAGATAAACATGTGGCGCATTATTGCTATAAACGCTGAAAGCATATGCCAAATCACGATTCTGATTAAGTCTTTGCAAAAAACTTTGTAACGCAACAAACATCTCTGAAGATGAAATATCCGGATTATGCGACAAAAACTCCAAACTTAACCCATCGCTGTTTCCGATTCCCGGAATTGACGGCGGAGCAAAAAAGTTTATTTTTGCCCCTTTAACCGCCCTTAAATTCTGTCCCAGTTTTTCTGTAATTGCTGCAATTGATGTCTCTGCTGTTTCGCGGTATTTCCATGGCTTAAGCCCGACCACACCGAGAGCCACATTTTCCCCTGCACCGCCCAACATACTGTATCCGGCAACCCCTATAAAATATTGTACCCCGTCAATAGTTTTGATTTTTTCAGCCATTGCCGACAAAGCCTCAGCCGTCATATTAATTCCTGCAGTATCGGCAAGTTGTACATCAGCAAATATAATACCTTGGTCTTCCTCCGGCAAAAAAGATGTTGCCGTAAATTTAAACAACAACCCTATCACCACTAAAACAACTGCGGTTAGGCATATGGTCGCTTTCAAGTTTTCACAAAATATCTTGACCACAATCAGATACTTTTCCTTCAAAAACTCTATTATCTTATCAAAAATCTCAAAAAACCTTACGTTTTGATTTTCCTTTTTATCGTGCAACAAAATAGCGCATAGCGAAGGGCTCAAAGTCAAAGCATTAAAAGCTGAAAACACTACCGACGTAGCAATTGTTACCGCAAATTGCTGATAAATCTTTCCCGTAATGCCGGCCATCAATCCCACCGGCACAAAAATGGATAACAATACAAATGTTGTGGCCACCACCGCACTGCCAATCTGCTCCATAGCCTTAACCGCTGCATCATGAGCCTGCATACCCTCAAACATCATCAAATATTGTACACGTTCCACCACAATAATCGCATCATCAACCACCAAACCGATTGCCAAAATCATCGCAAACAGTGTCAAAATATTTATATCATATCCAAAAGCATACAAAACCGCAAAAGTTGCAATCAGAGAGACCGGAATGGTAATCAGCGGAATCAACGTCGTGCTGACTTTTTGTAAAAACACATAAGTTACCAGCACCACCAACCCGAAAGTAATTACCAATGTTTCAATAATACTTGTTATAGAAGCCCTAACATATTGTGTTGAATCATATACAACCTCCAACTCCATATCATCGGAGAATGTTTTGGAAAGATTGGCAATCTCTTTTCTTACCGCATTCATAATATTCAATGAATTTGATCCCGGTGTCTGACTCAAAGACATAATCACCGCCGGTGCATTGTCATAACTTGCTTTCATTGTATATGTATCGGCTCCCAATTCAACTCGAGCCACATCTTTCAGTAAAACCAAACCACCTTGCGCTGAGGTTGTAACCACAATATTTTCAAAATCTTCTACCGTATTTAACAACCCTTTTGCATTCAAACTCAACACCGGATTGTTTTTTTCTTTAGATGGTGCAGCACCTATACTCCCGATTGATGCCTGCACATTTTGCGAGGCTATAACGTTTGCTATATTATCACTATCCAACCCTAAAGAAGCAATCTTATCCGGCTTAAGCCACACGCGCATACTGTATTGCGGTCCGAAAATTTGCACATTGCTCACACCGCTTACACGTCCGAGCGGATTTTTGATATTTGCATATGCATAATTGCTTAAATACAAATCATCATAAGTATTTTTAGGCGAACGCAACACCAGCATTCCCAACATATTTGATGTCTCTGTAGTAACTTCCACCCCCTCTTGTTGCACAATCGATGGTAGCTGAGACATAACCTGACTCAAACGGTTCTGCACTTTAACCTGTGCAATATCCGGGTCGGTTCCGACATTGAATGTAATTGTGAGTTTATACCCCCCGTTATCATCCGAAGAAGAACTCATATACAACATATCTTCAATGCCGTTAATTTGATTTTCAATCGGCACGGCTACCGCATCAACCACAACCTGGGAGCTGGCCCCCGGATAATTTGTACTAACCACAATCTGTGGTGGCGTAATTTCCGGATATTGAGAAACCGGCAAAACCGCTATTGCCAAAACACCCAATAGCACCATAACAATCGATACTACCGCCGCAAAACGTGGTCTATCAATAAAATATTTTGAAAACAATATTATCTATTCCCTTTTTCAATTATTTTTACTTTTTGCCCGTCTTTTGTCGGAGCCGACTTTTCAATCACCAGCACATCCCCATTCTCAAAGTTATTCTGCAATATGTATTTGTCATTATCTTCGGTCAAAATTGTTGTCATGTGCGCCTTAATTTCATCGCCACGCACTACATCAACTTTTGTGCCCTCCGGCTCCAACAAAACTAATTGTTTGGCTACAGCAACACCGGTATATTGCTTTTCTACTTCAACCGTAACATATGCATTATCCACCAGTTGTTTCTGCGGATTTGCAAACTTTGCATACACAGCAATAGAATTTGTTTTTCGGTCAATGGCATTATCCGTATATTCAAAAAAACCTTCATGCTCGTACCTGCTTCCGTCTGCCAATACCAACCTAATTTTTTCTTTATCAAACATTTTCTCTTGCTTATTCTCCGCCAGATAGTCCTTATCGCTGATGGCAAATACGATTCGTATCGGGTCGGTTTGCACGATGCTGAACAACTGTTTTTGCGGCGAGACATAATCTCCCTGGCTCAATCCCACCGTTCCGATTACTCCGTCAATTGTTGCACTGATTAAGGTATATCCGAGGTTTACCTGCGCTCGGTCGACTTCGGCTTTTGCTTGAGCCAAAGCTCCTTTTGCTGCAAAATATTTTGCTCTTGCATTTTCAAGCTCTGTTACTGATACCGCCTTAGTTCCGGCTTTTTCCATGCGCTCATAATATTTTTCGGCATAATCAAAATCTGCTTTGGCACTTTCTTCCGTAGCAAGCGCCTCCTTTAATGCAGCTTCGTACTCATCTGGCTTAATTTTCAGCAGTTTATCTCCGCTTTTAACCTGCTGACCGCCTTGCACATAAATCTCTTCCACAAAACCGCTGATAAACGGATATACATCAACATCATTTATCGGTATAACATAACCGATATACCTTTTCTTTGCTGTAACCCGAACTTCTTCTATCGGTTCAACACTCACCTCAACCAAATTTTGCCTATCCGATATATTTTTACCCGAAACCGCATATTTTATAATAACTGCCAAAGCAATTATTATCCCGACGACCGCCAATCCTAAACCATAACGACGGATTTCTGAACCGACCATCACTTTCCTCCATAAATTACTACCGATTTAAATAATTAAACTTAATGGTGATTCAAGTAATAATCTTAATCAATTTTTTAGACATTGCCTGTTATGCTGGAACATAAAATGTCAAATTCGGGGAACACAGCCATGTTATACAATTATCTAAATTCTTTTTCCGGAAACTTCTTATCCTTCTTTACTGCTCTTGGCATTATGCTTATATGCGGCAAAAAATTTATTAGCATCATGCATAATTGGCAGCATGAAGGTCAACCCATAAGAGAAGATGGTCCCAAGAGCCATTTAGCCACCAAAAAAGGCACTCCGACCATGGGCGGATTGCTTATTCTGTTTGCCATAATTGTCTCAACATTGCTTTGTGCAAATTTACGCAACAGTTTTACATGGGTTTGCCTCGGAGTTTTGGTTGTTTTCGGAGCTGCCGGTTTTTCTGACGATTATGTCAAAGTCAAAAAACACACCCCAAATGCCATGACCGCTAAAGTCAAACTCTTAATTCAGTTTGCCACTGCACTGGGTGTAGCCGCTTTTGCTGTTTATCAGTATGAACCACCACTTCGTTTTACAACTGTAATCCCGTTTTTTGATGCCTCACTTCCCCTCTGGTATTTTTACATTCCATTTGTAATGATTGTAATTGCCGGTGCTTCAAACGCTTTAAATTTGAGCGACGGACTTGACGGGTTGGCATCAGGCCTTGCTATTCCGTCATTTTTAGCCTTTGGTCTGATTGCCTTTTTACTTGGTTTCGGCTACTATAATATCTTGCCTTTCCAAAATTTAAGTGTCATCTGCTCGGCAACCATCGGGGCATGCCTCGGTTTTTTGTGGTTTAATTGTTCTCCTGCCAAAATTTTCATGGGTGATACCGGCTCTCTTGCTCTCGGTGCTCTCATCGGTACTATTTCCGTACTGGTAAAACAAGAACTCTTACTCGCTTTAGTCGGCATTGTTTTTGTCATTGAAGCTCTGTCGGTAATGATTCAGGTCTTCTGGTACAAACGTACTAAAAAGAGAGTATTTTTAATGGCTCCCATACATCATCACTTTGAGCAACTTGGCTGGAAAGAAACAACGGTTGTCGCTCGTTTTGTAATTGTTGCCTGGATTGCCGCTATTCTCGGATTGTTGTCTTTGGTCGTATCATTCTGAGGAGTTAGCGGATGTTATCCAAGCACAGTACAAACAGTCGTCTGGCAAATTGGTGGTGGACCGTTGATAAAACATTGCTTGCCTGCATTGTTGCATTGATGATGCTCGGCATTTTTCTCACCTTTTCAGCCAGTCCGGCCGTCGCTTTGCGCATTGGATTCGGAAGCTACCACTTTATCCAAAGACACCTGTTTTTTGCTCCCATTGCTTTTGCAGTTATGATTTTTCTATCCATGCAAAGGCTCAAAATCATACGCCGCATATCATTACTCGGCTATCTTGCCGCTATTTTTCTGGTAGTTATGACTTTTGTTACCGGCGAAGCCAACAAAGGTGCCTCACGCTGGATTTCATTTTTTGGCTTTTCACTTCAGCCTTCCGAGTTTGTAAAACCGTTTTTTATCGTAACTGCCGCATGGTTATTTGACGGACATCGCCAACACAACGAATTTCCCGGTAACTGGCTATCAATGGCCTTATTCATTATAACCGCCGGCCTCATCATGTGCCAACCTGACATCGGCATGACCATTGTTGTAACATTGGTTTGGGGTTTTCAGTTTTATTTGAGTGGCATGCCTCTAATTCTTATTCCGATATTAGCCGCATTAGGCATTGGTGGACTTGTCGGAATATACTTTATGTTTCCGCATTTTCACGCACGTTTTCAACAATTTTTCGCCTCCGGTGGAGAACTGAGTTATCAAGTCCAAAAATCGCTTGAAGCCTTTCAAAGTGGCAATCTGTTCGGACGGGGTCCCGGTGAAGGCGTTGTCAGATCCCATATTCCCGATGCCCACACTGACTTTATATATGCCGTTGCCGGTGAAGAATATGGTGTATTTTTATGCTTGGCAATTGTAGCAATTTATGCCACAATCGTCATACGTTCTTTGTTGCTTTCATGCAAAGACAACAATTTGTTTATAATTTTATCGGCCTCAGGTCTGGCAATGTCTTTTGGTTTGCAGTCAATTATTAACATGGCATCAACATTGCACCTGATTCCGACTAAAGGAATGACACTTCCATTCATTTCCTATGGCGGTTCTTCAATTATTGCAACTGCAATCGGAATGGGAATGTTACTCTCCATCACACGCAAAAACATCCATGCGGAGGACAAAGATGACAGATAACAAAAAAAGCAAACTCATAATCCTCACTGCCGGAGGCACCGGCGGACATGTTTATCCTGCAGAAGCCCTCGCTCAGGAGCTCTCACAACGTGGATACAAACTTATGTTGATTACCGACACGCGTGGCTTAAACAACTATCATGGAAAACTCGGTGAAATTGAAAACCGTGCTGTTTTAAGCGGAGCCTTGGTGGGCAAAGGCAAATGGTTCAAAATTAAAAGCTTGATAAAAACATCTTTCGGTATCCTGCAATCTATGTGGATTATCGCTCGTCATCGTCCCCAATGTATTGTCGGCTTTGGCGGATACGCATCTTTTCCATGTTCAATGGCCGCCATATTATTAGGCAAAAACTTAATTTTGCACGAACAAAATTCGGTAATGAGCCGCACTAACCGCTTTTTAGCCAAATATGCCACCGCTGTTGCCACCAGTTTTAACAAAACAAAATATGCCCCTACCGGGCGACGTGTAACCAGAACCGGCATGCCGGTTCGTTCTTCAATAAGCCAACTGTTTAACCAAGCTTATACTCCGTCAACCGGTAGCAAAATTTTCAACCTCATAATTCTCGGCGGTTCACAGGGAGCCAAGATTTTCGGCGACGTTATTCCGCTTGCTGTAAAAATGCTCGACAACAAAACCCAAAAACGCCTGCGCATAACTCAACAATGCCGCGCTGATGATGTCAAAAGTATTGAAAAATCTTATCAAGACACGAGTGCTAAATGCACGGTTTCCGGATTTTTTAACAATATGCCTGAGCTCTATTCATCAGGACACCTCATTATTTCTCGTGCCGGAGCTTCCAGTGTCAGTGAAATTGCTGCCGCCGGCATTCCTTCAATCTTGGTACCTCTGCCAACTGCCGCTGATGATCATCAGACATCAAATGCGGTCGAGTTCAAGCTCAACCGAGGCGGAATTGTTTTTTCACAAAAAGAATTCACTCCGGAAAAAGTAGCATCAACTCTTAAACATTTAATCGAAAATCCCGACGAGTTGCTTGCTATGTCGGAAAACACCAAAAAATTTGCCATTGTTGATGCCGATAAGCGCCTCGCCGACTTGGTTGAAAAAACAATTCGGAGAGCCTGACATGTTTCAGTTTTTCAAAAAAAACTCGCTCTTAAAACTTCTTCCTGAAGTAAAAGGTAAATATTTAACAAATGTCAGCCTCAGCAAACACACTTGGTTTGGTGTCGGCGGTCCTGCAGAAGTTATGTATATTCCTCATGACAGCGATGACTTAAGCTTTTTTATTCAGGAATGTCCCAAAAATGTTCCCGTGTTTTTGATTGGCGGAGGTTCAAACCTTTTGGTACGCGACGGTGGCATCCCCGGTGTGGTTATCAAACTCGATTCCCCAGCATTTAAACAAGTCTCTGTCGGAACCAATGAAATCACCTGCGGAGCCGGTCTTCACAATATTGAGCTGAAAAAATATTTACTCAACCATCAAATCGGCGGACTTGAATTTTTGTGCTCAATTCCCGGTGTCATCGGCGGTTCGGTCAAAACCAACGCCGGTTGCTTCGGTCGAGAGGTAAAAGACGTGATTAAATCCGTGCAAATCATGAACGGCCTCGGCAAAATCAAAAAGGTCGGAGTGGCTGATTTGGAACTCGGATACCGCAGCAGTTGTTTTCCTGATGATTGGATTATATTATCCATAACTTTCGTCACCACACCTGACACTAAAGAAAATATTGAAAAAAAGCTCAATGATCAAAAGGCCTATCGTGTAGCCAAGCAACCATACAATCAAAAAACCGCCGGCTCAACTTTCAAAAACCCCCAAGGTTTGCGAGCTTGGGAACTGATCAAAAAGTCAGGTTGTGATACTTTGTCCGTTGGCGGCGCAAAGGTTTCGGAAAAACACTGTAATTTTCTGATAAACACCGGCAATGCTACCGCCAAAGATATTGAAACTTTAGGCGAAATCATTATTAATACGGTCCGTCAAAAGACTTATATAACCTTGGAATGGGAAATCAAGCGAGTGGGCATAGACAAGTAATGTTTTGGTTTAAGAAAAAAAACATCAAACCGGAAATTCCGTCTCCCAAAGTTGACGAACGCTACCGCGTCAGCTTACCAAAACTTTGGCCTTATCGTTTTATCGGAAACTTGATTGTTTTATTTTCGATCGCCGCCGCCACATTCGGAATTTTTGTTATAAAAACCAATTTAGTAGCCCAAAAACTTACTTCATTTTCTGACTATTTTCTCGAGCTGACTTCCAACCTGGGCTTTACTGTTGATGACATTTTAGTTTATGGGCGCAACAAAACTCCGCTGGACGAAATCAACAACGTTGTCAATTTACACCGCGGAGACAACATCTTCGGTCCCAACATTCATCAACTGCGTGCAGATTTGGAACAACTTCCGTGGATCAAAAACGCTATCGTTGAGCGCTCATATAACCCGAATATTATCCGCATAACCATTACCGAGCGCAAAATAATTGCCGTATGGCAAATCAAAAATCGTTTTCATCCGGTTGATATTGATGGCAAAGTAATTGAAACCGATCAAATTCCATCATCACCCTTGTTACTCATCATTGGCCGTAAAGCCCCAGAACATTTGCAGGAACTTTTGCAAATCATCAAGTCTGATGACAAATTATATCACCGTGTAAAAGCAGCCAACTTTATTTCAGGACGGCGTTGGAACATTATTTTGGATGATATCAAACACGGCATAGTTATTAAGCTCCCGGCTGAAGATGCCGATAAGGCATGGAAGCGCTTATTAAAATTAAATAAAACTCGTGGAATTCTTAAACGTAAATTAACCATCATTGATTTAAGATTCGAAAATAAAGTACTTGTAACCCCCAAAAAAGCATCACCGCAAAGGGAAATGAAACAAGTGCAGGAACACGGAGTATAAATGGAGCCGACAGATGAATTCTTTTAACCGACAAACTTTGATTGCAGCTTTGGACATCGGTTCGTCCAAGGTTTGTTGCATTATTGCCCGTGTCGGACGTGATCAAAAAATCACTATCGCCGGATATGGTTATAATGCCTCAAAAGGTATCAAAAACGGCATAATCACCGACATTAAACAAGCCACTTTTTCAGTATGCGATGCCGTTGAAGCCGCTGAACAGATGGCCAACGAGCGTGTTGAAAGAATAATTGTTAATATTTCCGGCAACCGTGTCAAAAGTGCTACCAAACAGGCCACTATCAACCTCAACAAGTCAAAACCCATTACTGAACTGGAAATCAACAAAGTAATGGATAAGGGTATCAATAAAATCAACGTTGAAGATAATGAATTGATTCATTGCCTCCAAACCGGATACCGTCTTGACGGCGGAAAAGAGACTTCCGACCCACGCAATCTTTTTGGAGAAACCTTGTCTGTTGATGTCTTACTCGGCATGGTACCTGAAATTGCCTACCGCAACACCAAGACCGTTCTTGATAATTCTCATCTCGAGATTGCTGAAAAAGTTCTGTCATCATATGCCTCAGGACTTGCTTGTTTGGTTGATGACGAAAAAGAACTCGGCGCAACCGTAATTGATATTGGCGGCGGCACTACAAGTATTGCCAGTTTCAACCATGGTCATCCCATTTACTTCAGTTCAATCGGAGTCGGCGGTAACAATGTTACCAACGATATTGCTTGGGGTTTAACTACATCTTTTGCCCACGCTGAGCGGCTCAAAACCTTGCATGGCTGTGCTTTTTTGACCTCTCAAGATCAAAACGAAACCATCAACGTTTATCCCGTTGGTGAAGAAGACGACAGCTTAATCAAAAAAGTGCCGAAGTCAGAACTTATCAGCATTATTGCTCCCCGTATTGAAGAGATGTTTGAGCTCGTTGCTCAAAAACTGTCCGAAGTCAAGGACATCAACTCTCACCGCATTGTATTGACCGGCGGTGGCAGTCAGTTGTTAGGCATTCGTGAAGTTGCTTCCATCATCTTGGACAAACAGGTTCGTCTCGGTCGTCCTCGTAACATCGGCAACATACTTGATATTTCCAACTATCCGGTATTACAGTACCCGTCATTTTCGACCGTAATCGGACTATTGTTGTTTGTCTTGAACCACACCGAGCGCAAACCGACTAAGGTAATTTCCAAACCTCTGAACACCGAGGGCGGACGTTTTACTAAAATTATGAATTGGCTAAAGCAAAATTTTTAATTTTGGTAACTAAACCTTAAACACTTTTTCATATTATAACATCAATTGTTATCACTTTTATAACCGTGGAGTAAATCTATGCCAGTTAAATTAGCTGTTCCGGAAACTAACATGATTACCTTAAAACCCCGTATTTCCGTAATCGGTGTCGGCGGTGGCGGCGGAAATGCCGTAAACAATATGATTGTTAAAAAACTTGAAGGTGTTGACTTTATTGTTGCCAATACCGATGCTCAAGCTCTTGAAAACTCAAAATGCGACCGTCGAATCCAACTTGGTATTGAAACCACTCATGGTTTAGGTGCCGGTGCTTGTCCTGAAATCGGACGTGCCGCTGCTGAGGAAGCTCAAGCCGAAATCGAAAAAGAGCTCGAAGGTGCCAACATGGTATTTATTACAGCCGGCATGGGCGGCGGTACCGGTTCTGGCGCGGCTCCGGTTGTAGCCCGTATTGCTAAACAAAAAGGTATTTTAACCATCGGCGTCATTACCAAACCGTTCCAATTTGAAGGCAAAAAACGTTCTGAAATTGCCGAAAAGGCCGTTGAAGAGTTTATTTCCGCCGTTGACAGCATAATCATTATCCCCAACCAAAACCTTTTCCGTGTCGCCGACAAAACCACCACTTTGGCCGATGCATTCGTTTTGGCTGACAATGTTTTATATTCCGGCGTTCGCTCAATTACTGACTTGATGATGATGCCCGGACTTATCAATCTCGACTTTGCCGATATCAAGAGCATTATGCAAGACAAAGGCAAAGCCATCATGGGTACCGGTGAAGCCGAAGGCGAAGGTCGCGCATTACAAGCCGCTGAACAAGCCTTGTCCAATCCGTTGCTTGACAACAGCAACATGACCGGCGCCAAAGGCGTGTTGATTAATATCACCGGCGGCAATGACCTGACCTTGTTTGAGATTGACGAAGCTGCAAACCGCATCAAAGAAGAAGTTGACGAAGATGCCAATATTATCTTTGGTTCAAGCTTTGACGATTCTCTCAACGGAAAAATCAGAGTATCTATTGTTGCAACCGGCATTGATAACTCCCGTGTTGCCAAACCCAAACCTGTTACTCCGATTCAAACTGATTACTTGGCCGAAAGCTATTCTTCTGATAACAACATGCCTAACACCCCGAGTGACGAAATCGACTCCAACCTGGCTAGATTTGCCGCCAACATAACTCCGGAGAGCATTGCTGAAGATGAGCCGCAAGCCGAAACTCAAGAAACAGCAGAAGAAAACATCGAACAACCTGTTGAAGAAACAGCAACCGAAGAAATTCAAACTCCGATTACCGTAATTGATGATTTGTCAGAAACTCAAAATCCTGAAACAACCGATAGCGAAAACTCTTCGGTAATTACCGAAATTCCGCAGGCATCTTCACTGTTTAGCGCTGTAATCAACAAGACTGAACATAACGATGTCGATTCGCAATTAGAGAGTGCGCTCTCTGCACAAAGCAACAGCTTTTCTTCTAAGAATGCTCCGAAATTCACCGAAGAAGAACCTGAATTGTTTGCTAACAATCCTCAAGTTTTCAATGCTGCTCCCAAAGTAGAAGAAAGCGAAAAGTTGATTGTCAGCGAAACAGAAGAATACACTCCGACCTTGATTGAGCGTTTTACCGGTTTTTCAATTGCCAAACGCAATCTCAAGAAAAAGATGGAGCAAGAGCGCCACTATCAAGAGCCTGTAACTCCGGCTTTAGCTGGCAACGATGACGACGATCGCAACAATCTTGATATTCCATCGTTCTTAAGACGCAAATAACTTACTTCCAACAAAAAAAGCCGTTCGAAAGAACGGCTTTTTTATTTTACAAAAAGATTTTAGTCTTCAAACTTATAAAGTTCTTCAACAGAAACCTTCTTTTCATTGATTGCAACTTGGCTCAAAACATGGTCAATCAATTTTTCTTCCATAACCGGAGCTTTCAAAGCTTCAACGGCTTGAGCATTTTTCATGTAATAATCCAACACAACTTTTTCCTGTCCCGGATATTTTTTAGCTTCATTCATGATTGCTGCGTTCAAATCCTCGGCTGTCAGCTTGATTTTTGCAGCTTCACCGGCCTCAGAAAGCAACAATCCGAGTTTAACACGACGAGTCGCAATCTTTTTATACTCATCCATCAACTCTTTTTCCGGAGTATTTTTCTCGTGTTCATCAAGCTGGTTATGCTTTTTGGCATGTTCATACTGCTCGGAAATAGCCTTAAACTCAGCCTCGACCATACCGGCCGGAACATCAAAGTTATAAGCCTTGTCCAACTCGTCCAAAAGCTGACGTTTCAATTTCAGCTTAGAAGCGTGCTCATAATCTTCAGCAATACGCTTTTTGATATTTTCTTTCAGCGAAGCCAAATCTTTTTCGCCTACAGATTTTGCAAACTCATCATTAACTTCAATTTCCTTCGGTTTACGAATAGCTTTTACCTCTACGGCAAATACTGCATCTTTACCGGCCAAATTTTTGGCATGATAGTTTTCGGGGAACTTAACTTTAACATCAACCTTATCGCCGGCCTTGGTTCCAATCAGTTGATCTTCAAAGCCCGGAATAAATGCACCTGAACCGAGTTCCAAAGGATATCCGTCGCCTTTGCCGCCTTGGAATTCCTCGCCGTCAACTTTACCGACAAAGTCAATTACCACGCTGTCGCCTTTTTGAGCAGCATAAGCAGCATCTTCAACCTTTACGGTTTCTCTGCGAGAATGAACAATGTAGTCCATAGCTTTTTTGATTTCGCTTTCCGGAACTTCTGCAGTCAGTTTTTCAACCTTAATTTTAGAAAAGTCGCCAATCTTAATTTCAGGCATCAATTCGGCAGTCATTTCAAACTCAATATCTTTTCCGTCTTCAAATTTATTGATTTTGACATTCGGTTGCATAGCTAAACGGAGTTTGTTTTCCTTAATAACACCGTTTACGGCCTCGCCGACCACCTCGTCTAAAGCCTCACCCAAAACAGAAGAGCGATACTTTTGTTTCAACATATCCTTTGGCGCTTTACCAGGTCTGAATCCGGGGATTTTTGTTGTTTTTGCAATATGATCCAATTTAGCGTCAACTTTTTTCTCAAATTCATCATTTTCAATGGTTACATTATATTTTTTCTGTAAACCTTCGGCTTTTAATTCTTTAGTTTTCATCTTTTTTATTCTCTTTCACGTTGAAACACAAAGATTGGTGCGGGCGAAGGGACTTGAACCCCCATGACTTGCGCCATCAGATCCTAAGTCTGACGTGTCTACCAGTTTCACCACGCCCGCACAAATTTACAGGCATAGTACCCATTTTTTGATATAAATCAAGCCCTAAAAATAAAAAAGTGGACTAAAACCCAATTTTAGCCCACTTCAATCTGAAAATTAAAACTATCTCTCCATTCCAAAATCCATTTCCCTAAAATCAATTTCGGTAGTTTTGGCTTGAAAGTGTTCTTTTTCCGCTTTTTGTTTGCCCAATTCTTCTGCTTTTTGAGCTCTTTTGTCCCATGTTTTAGACCTTACTTTAGCCATTGTTTTATCGTAGTCAGACACTCCATCCATTTCTTTAACCTGTTCAAAATAGTTATGAGCGGCACCATAAACATATGCATCATGACCGTTACAACCTTGTAAATCAGCAGTTTTATTCACCAGTTCATTACATTTTTTAGCCATTTCAGGGTGATGTTTTACAATTTCAGCAAATTTTTCAATTAATAAATCCCCCGACAAAATATCCTGTCCTTTATCATTAAGGCGATTCAAATCCTCTTCGGCAAATTTCAAAAATTCATCTGCAACTTTTTTATCATCTAATCTAGTGCATAATCCACCTATACCTTGCTCTCTTCCACCTTCAACAGCTAATTCATGTGAAAATTTCAACATAGCTAAATCATCATTCACATCCAACTTATGCCCACTTTTCTCAACCTTAAGATAGGATAGCAACATATTAGATACAAAATCCTCTTTCTTATCATCTGAATCACAATCAAGACATGTTTGATCTCGCATCAATCTGTTTGCCAATTTAGCAACCCGCTTCGCACCTGATTCACTTAATTCTTCAATCTTTCTAAGACGAGAAAACATTTCTTCTGCTATAGACAATTCCATATTCTCAAAAGGTATTGCAGCTCCGTCCCTCATACTGTTTCTATTGCTGAGATACAAATTTGAAGCATCTATAAAATCCCCAAAAAATTTCGCTCCATGAATGTCTCTTGACATTTCAAAAACATCTTTTTCCATTTTACCCTCCGTTAAAATTCTCAATTAGTTACATTATATATCTTTTGTCTACTATAGTCAACACTCATGTTTTTTAGTCATATATAATGAGTTTGGGCAGGCAAAAATGTATAATCGACTTAAAAACATAGGTCGCAATATTCGTACTATACGCAAAGCCAAGCAAATTGCACAGATTGAGCTTTGTGTTGACGTCGGTATAGACCGTTCTTACCTTTCGGCAATTGAAAACGGACGTAGAAATCCGTCCATTGCTGTCTTATATGCCATTGCCGACGCTATGGAAGTCGACATTGTAGATATACTAAAAGAGCCGCAACCTGATAAATAGCTTGCCAAATTGCAATAAATATGTTTTTATCCGCTTAAATTTTGCAATATATACAAATTGGGTTCAGATATGGTTAATAAAATCAATCCTCGCAAAACTTTTGCGATTATTTCACACCCGGATGCCGGTAAAACCACTTTAACCGAAAAGCTCCTTCTTTTTGGTGGTGCTATTCAACAAGCCGGTGCTGTCAAAGCCCGTGGCGAAAACCGACATGCCCGCTCCGACTGGATGAAAGTTGAGCAGGAACGCGGTATTTCCGTCGCCTCATCAGTAATGAACTTTGAATATAAAGATATTACATTCAATCTTTTGGATACCCCCGGACACGAGGACTTTTCCGAAGACACCTACCGTGTCCTCACTGCTGTCGATTCGGCCGTTATGGTTATTGACTCTGCAAAAGGTATTGAAACCCAAACCAAAAAGCTTTTTGAAGTCTGTCGTTTGCGTAATGTTCCGATTATTACCTTCATCAACAAACTCGACCGCGAAGGCAGAGATCCGTTTGAACTGCTCGACGACATTGAAAAGACACTTGCTTTAGACGTTACCCCTGCCAGCTGGCCAATCGGTATGGGCAAAGATTTTCTCGGTTGCTATGACTTGATAAACGACCAACTTATCTTGATGAACAAAACCGGCGATAAATCACAAATCAATGCCACTATTGAAACCTGTAAAGGCTTAGACGACGAAAAACTGGATAAGCTGTTGCCTCAATACGCCGTATCCAAATTGCGTGAAGACGTTGAGATGGTGCGCGAACTCTGTCCCTCCTTTGACAAACAGGCTTATCTTGACGGTGCATTAACGCCGGTATTTTTCGGTTCTGCCATCAACAACTTTGGCGTTAAAGAAGTGCTTGAAGGTTTGCACGAACTTGCTCCTCAGCCATTACCCCGACCTGCGGTTGAACGTTCAGTCAACCCCGATGAAAACAAAGTTACCGGCTTTGTATTTAAGATTCAGGCCAATATGGACCCCAAACACCGTGATCGCATTGCCTTCATGCGTATATGCTCCGGACATTTCAAACGTGGCATGACCTTAACTCAGGTTCGTGACGGCAAACCGCTCAAAGTTGCCACTCCGGTAATGTTCTTGGCGCAAGAACGTGAACTGGCCGAAGACGCCTTTGCCGGCGACATTATTGGCATTCCCAACCATGGGCAACTGCGTATCGGCGACAGTTTAACCGAAGGCGAAAAACTGCATTTTACCGGCATTCCGAGCTTTGCTCCCGAACTCTTAAAATCCGTTCGTTCCCTTGATCCGCTAAAATCCAAACACTTAGGCGATGCCTTAAAACAAATCGCTGAAGAAGGCGGAGCCAGTATTTTCAAACCGGTTATCGGTGCAGAATGGATTGTCGGTGTTGTCGGCGTATTACAGTTTGAGGTTATGGCCGACCGCATTAAAAACGAATTTGGGCTTCCGGTAATGTTTGAACCGACACAATATTATACCGCCCGTTGGGTAAGCTGCGACGATAAAACCGTTTGGAAAAAGTTCTCTGACACCAATCAGATGAACTTGGCTCTCGATAACAACGGACAAGATGTCTTTTTGGCCCGCAACGCATGGCATTTAAACAAAATCAAAGAAGATTTTCCCAAACTTGTTTTGAGCAAAACCCGTGAACAAACTTTTTAGTTACCTGTTCCACAAGCGATAACCTACATAATCACGCACGGATTTGATTTTGTTGCCATAGATACTGACACCGATTTCTTTATCAAAGTCAATATTTGACAGGTCTGGCATATCAATATCCTCCTCAACCGAATGTGATGAGGCAAATTTATCTAACCAATTTTGCTTCATCCACTTATTACCGCCGTCAAAAACCTGCAATTTTCCGGTGCTGTTTTTGACTGCAACCGCCTTACCGCCATCACCGGCAACCACATCAGGCACTTTCACCAAACACAAGCTTAGCCCTCCGCAGACTATGGCTATTATCCCCCAATAACGCCATTTGCTATGCCACAAACACAGCCATAACCCTCCGAATACGATTAACACCAAGCCCCAGAGTGGGAACGAATAAACTTCTGCAACCGCATGCGGTCTTGATGCCACCCAAGCCGTCAATCCATTAATCAAACCGATTCCCCAACCGGCAACTTTCAGCGGCAACCACGAAATTCCCAACGGCATAGTTACAAACACCAACAAAATCGCCGGCATAATCACAAAACCGATTATCGGTCCGGCCACACAATTGGTAATACTTGTGTATAGCGAAACACGGTTAAAATGATAAATAACCAGCGGTAATGTTGCCAAACTTGCCACCAAATCTGCAACAATAATGCCGATAAAATACACCATTGCGCCACGCAACAATTTTCTTGTTGTACCAATCCGTTCTCCCGCCAAATATCTTTCCATTTTTCTTCCGCATCGTTCATAAAAAGCCACCAACCCGACAACAGCGGCAAACGACAACTGAAAACTTATATTAATCAGCATTTGGGGAGAAATTATCAAAATTATCATTGCGGCAATAGCCAACACTCGCATGGAAATTGCCTGGCGTTCAAACAACACCGCTAACAGCACCACAAAAGTCATAATATATGCACGTTGTGTCGGTACTGTTGCACCGGAAATGCACAAATATATTGTACTGATAAATATAGCCATTACCGCCGCAGCCTTTTTGGAATTATATCTCAAGGCCAGTGCCGGAATACACGCCATTACAAATCGCACAAAAAAGAACATCAAACCTGCCAGCATACTCATATGCAACCCCGAGATTGACAAGAAATGCGCCAAACCGGAATCCCTGTATGCAGCAATTTGCTCCTGCGTCATCAATTCTCGATTACCGGCAACAATTGCCGCCGCAACACTCGCCTCTTCTAAAGGCAATTTTTCAGCAATCATTGCCGAGAGCTTGCGTCGCCATTTATCAATGTTGGTGGTAAAAAAGCCCGGTTTTTTACTGCAATCTATCTCAAAAACACCACTGGCCACATAACCGCCACCATTTATCCCTTCAAAAAAGAGCTTGCGATCGGGTTGATATCCTCCGACCAAATTAGCTTTCATCACCGGAGCAACCTCTGCCACCAGTTCAACACATTTTCCGACATCAAGCGTTTTATTGTTCGATAAAATCGTTAATCTGTACCGACCTTTTATTTTATCACCGGCTAAATTTTCCATATTTCCCAAAACTATCCTCGGGCGACCACGATAATTTGTATCTTTGTGCTCTATCTGTCCTCGCAAATATACCGCATTTTCCTGAATTAGCGGCATATCCTTAGCCACATAATGAGCCTTAAGTTGAACATTCGTAAAACCGGCAAGTACAATCGCAACAGCAGCCAATACTTTCAGCCCCATCTGACGATATCGTAATACATAAGCCGATAGCAGCAAAATTTCAATTAATCCCGCTGTCAGCCATAGAGGTGGCTCTTTCGGCAAAGCAAAATATAATCCGATACCCAGACCGAACAGCACCGGAACCCATGCAAACAACCGATCTTTTTCAGCACTCAATATTTCCTGAATTTTTTGCATACTGTCTCTTTATAAACAAACTCTGTTTTATTCTTATACCAAAATAAAAGAAGTGCCAAACAAAATTGTTTGGCACTCCCAAGAACTTATCTTGTTAGAGCAGGCGATCAAGCTTTTCGGAAGCGGCGTCAATGTGTGCTATATCAACCACAATAACGTTCATCACCATTGGCTGGAAACACCCCAAAAACTCATTACAAGTCAAAATAGTAGGTGCACAACGGCTCCCCTTAGAATCAGGAAAAGCGCTCTGCACATAAATTCCCTCCGGATCATAGACAGACTGATAGTCTTCAACGACCGAACTAACCTCTGCTTCGTCTGATCCCATAAACAATCTGGGCTCAAACTCCTCCAGCTCTTGTAATAGATGTTTGATTTTCATAAAGTAAATAGTTTTAAAAATAATCGGTGAATGCACCTAGTGTAACTGTTTTGAAGCATTTGTCAATTTTATTTTTTGTTGAAAAAATCATTTGATAAATCTATATTCATACTAAAGGAGACAAGACATGAAAATAGCGGTAATTCTTTCCGGTTGCGGCATGATGGACGGCAGTGAGATTCATGAATCCGTCTGTACTTTACTCAACCTTGATCGACAAGGCATTGAATATCAATGCTTTGCACCTGACACACAGCAAGCAAAAGTCATCAACCATCACACTTGCCAACCCGAACCTTCAACTCGTAACATTTTGGAAGAAGCGGCACGCATTGCCCGTGGCAACATTAAAAATCTGCAAGAATTTCGCACCATAGACTTTGATGCTGTCATTTTTCCCGGCGGAAGCGGTGCTGTTGCCAATCTTACCTATGACGGTAAAGTCCGCCCTGAAATTGCTCAAATTATTACTGACTGTTTTGAAAGCAAAATGCCGATTGGCGCTATCTGTATTGCCCCAACTATTGTTGCACGGGTTTTGGGACACAACGGCATAACCGTAACAATCGGCAACGACTCCAAGGTTGCCGCCGCCGTCGAACAAACCGGAGCCCACCATCAAGAATGCTCTGCTGATGATGTCGTTGTTGACAAACAAAATCTGGTTGTTACCACACCTGCTTATATGTTGGCCAAAAGTATAAAAGAAGTCGATACCGGTATTGGAAAACTTGTTCAGGCAATTGCCAAACTAGGACGCTAGCATCCCTTTAAGCAAAACTTGCAATTTGCACAATTTGCTGATTTCCGGTTTGGGAGAAATTATTTCCCAACCGCGGTCAGCCATAATATCAAAATATTTTTTATAAATATCCAATATCAGGCGCAACGGACGACTGGTTGATTTATCAAGTTGCTCAAGCACTTTATAGGCTTTGATATAGTTGTCAGAAGCTATTCTGCCCAACTCTTCTCTGGCAATTGCCAGATTTTTATCAACCAAAACCGTTTTAGGATCTGTTGAAGTAATGTCCGCCTTATTCAAAAGTTCTTGCGGAATATACAATCGATTGTTATTGGCATCTTCTTTTATATTACGCAAAATATTCGTAATTTGCAAAGCCGTTCCCATTGAGGTTGACAACTCATTAATCAATTTCTCGTCAGTACAGCCGAATATCCTAAGTGACAAACTTCCGGTCATACCGCCGACACCACGGCAATATCCGGTCAGTTGTTTCATGGTCGGGGCTTGCAACGGCTTGTTCACATTTTTTGACACGCTGCTCAGCATATTGACAAACTCTTCTTTTGGCAGCTTAAAGCGCAGACAATTCTTATATATGCGCCGACCTATATCTGTTGCCGGAACTTTTTTCTCAAAAATATTATCAAGTTCTCGCCGCCAACCGTTCATAATCTCTTGTTTTTCTTTGTCATCGAGCGAACTTTCGACCACATCTTCAAGATGCCTTACCCATGCAATCAGCGTATACAACGCCTCACGCTTGGCCTTAGGCAACAAGCGCATACCTAAAAAAACCGCTGTACCGGTCTTGTTTTTTATTGTTTTATGAATATTATCCATATTAAAAACCTGTAAAATATAACAGGAACTTATGCCATTTTTCACTCAAAATCAACATTTTTTTTAATTGCCTCTATCCACGGCATTACATCACTCAATGCACGTTGGCAATATCTTTCCTTGCGCTCTGCTCCTTTGATCTTTCTATATTTACCGTTTGGAGTAACTTCTCCCCTTATATCCGGAAAAATTCCGAAATTTATATTCATCGGCTGATAATCATCAATATTAGTGTCGTCTTGCAAATGCTTTAACATTGCTCCGAAAGCCGTCGTTTCGGGAGGCAATATCGGCTGATGTCCATTCATTTCTTCAGCTGCAAAATAACCTGCCAGCAATCCGACTGCCGCACTTTCAACATATCCCTCACAACCGGTAATTTGACCGGCAAAACTGATATATGGTTTGCTTCTTAAACGCAAATATTTATCAAGCAAAATCGGACTTTTTATAAATGTATTTTTATGAATTCCGCCCAATCTTGCAAATTCCGCATTTTCTAACCCAGGGATAGTCCTGAAAATCTCCTGTTGGGCACTATGTTTCATCTTGGTCTGAAATCCGACCATGTTACGCAACGTGTCTTCAAAATTATCCTGCCTCAACTGCACCACCGCAAAAGCATGTTCACCTGTATGAGGATTAGTTAATCCAACTGGTTTCATCGGACCATACAGCAAAGTATCAGCTCCTCTTTCGGCCATTACCTCAATCGGCAAACAACCGTCAAAATAGTTTGGCTTTTCAAAATCATGAAATTCAACCTTTTCCGCATTCAGCAGTTTTTCAACAAACGCATAATACTGCTCTCTTGACAACGGACAGTTAATATAATCTCTGCTGTCTCCCTTATCGTAACGCGACTGATACCACGCCACATCCATATTTATGCTGTCTTTGTAGACCACCGGCGCAATTGCATCATAAAAAGACAACGACTGATGCCCGATCTCATCCATAATTGCCGCCGCCAACTTTTCACTTGTCAGCGGTCCGGTTGCAATAATTACTCTGCCAAAATCTTCATCAGGCAAACTCTCTAACTCTTCAACACAAAACTCAATGTTAGGATTTGCCCGCAGTTTTTGAGTTACATATTTTGCAAACTCATTTCTATCAACTGCCAAAGCGCCGCCTGCCGGAACCTTACATTTGTCCGCCGCTTCCATAATCAGTGATCCGGCCAGACGCATTTCCTGATGCATCAGCCCCACGGCATTATGCTCCATGTCGTCTGATCTTAACGAATTTGAGCACACAAGTTCTGCGCAATTTTCATTTTTATGAGCCCCCGAAAACTTTTTCGGCTTCATTTCATGAATAATTACTTTTACCCCACGGCACGCCAACTGCCATGCCGCCTCACTGCCGGCCAAGCCTGCACCTATAATATGCACTTCGGACTGCTTCATATACACCTCATTACAGTTAATGTCTAATCTATAAACACTTACCCACCAAAAGTAAATTACCATTTGTCATTTTATAAAAAAAAATATATCATTAGCCCGAAATGAGAAACTATTTTAAAACAGTAGGTAAATTAGCGGCTTTAGTGACCGTTCTATGTGTCCTCGGCACCCTGCCGACATGGGCAGCTGACGACGTCAGCACCATGCTTTTTGGTCCGGCCAAGAAAATCAGTGCCCAAAAAAGCAGCCCGCTAATTCCCAAGATTAGCAAAACCGAGCCGCAGAAAAAAAATATTTCTCCGCAAATAAATTCAAAAACCTCAGCAAAGACCGCAAACAAAAAACCTAAGAAAGAAGACAAATCGCTAACCGAGAAAATCCGACAGGTAGAAGATGATATCGACGAAAAACTTGAAGAAGAAGCCGATTCTCTGCTAAAAGACACATGGGTTGAAAAGCTTGGCAACACTCTCTCTTCCAAAGACACCAAGGACAGCAACGACAATATTGAAGTTGGAAGCCAAAGCGTATCTCTTGACAGCCTCACTCATGAAAAACGCAAAAACGGTCGTTCAAACGCCGCTGTTTTTGATATTTCGGGTGTAATGTTACGTATGTCGCTCAATCAGGCAGAATCCGCCCTGCTTAAACGCGGTTTTAAACCTATATCCAAAAAATATGACATTCCTAACTTTATTAAATGGCGCTACGAGGAACAATGTCGCAACGCCGGCGTAATCGGATATGAACGGCTGAACAGCTGTGTAGTTAAAGCTGCCAAAGAGAACAACTACCAGTTTGTTCAAAGCTCTAAATATGTCAAAAACGATAGTAAAGAAGAAGTTGAAATTTGGCTGACCAGCAACTTTACCAACAACAAAGTATATAAGGTAACCTACTCTACCAAAATTGTTAAATCCGATCAAGGCAGCAGCAAAAAAATAAAATATTTGCATAACATCAAGACTTATGAATTTTGGCGCCGCATAAACCAAAAATACGGGGTTCCCGACAACAAAACCGAAGTTTTGTGGGGTATGGGCAACAATAAACCCTACCTGAAAGCCTACACCGGAAAGTTGCTGCTTGAAGACCCGATGTTGCGTGAACTTGACTACACCAGAATGTCTCGTGAAGATGCAAGATTTATCAACTCTAACTTATACAATTTTTAACATGAAACCACAAATTAACATTACCGAATTAGTTTGCACCCGTATCAGCCACGATTTAATCGGCAACATTGGTGCTTTTGCCAACGCTGTTGAATTGATGGAAGATGATGATCAGGAATTTTTATCCGAAATTAAATCGACCTTAAAGTTCAGCTCTACCGTTCTGAGCTCCAGATTAAAATTTTTCCGCATGGTCTTTGGTCTGAGCAACTCCAATCTTGACAGTGCTGAACTTGTTGGCAAAACTTGTGTTGATTACATAAAAACTCTTAACCCCAACTATCCCATAGAGTTACACATCAAAGCCCAAGACAATCAACAAGAGCTTAATCGAGCTTTAATGCTTGCCGTTATGACCGTGGCTGATTTAATCATCAAAGGCGGAAGCATTGATATCGGCCTAAACCAACAACAAATTGTCGCTAAAATAAAAAGCTCATCGCCTCTTGCCCAAAGCAAGATACAAGCCATCAAAGACATTACGGAAGACAAACTCCCTGACAATCTTTCTCAATATGCTCCTGTTTTCTGCCTACGTGAAATGGGAGCCCACATAAGTCTTGATACTACTGACGGACTAACAATGAGCATTTCTTAAAAATATTTTCTTGAAATTTATGCTCTTTAATATAAAATATAATCTTCCATAATAACTTATAAAATATGAGATCAACTATGACCACAAACTTTACTAAAGCGGAAATCAATGCAATTTACGGCACTATTCGCCAGTTTTTGTATTTTTTGGCCACCTTTGCTTTTGTATTGCTCATCAACATAATAGCCAAACATTATAAAGCAGCTACATTTGAAGAAAACGGTATAATTGAAAATATGCAGCTGTATATTTTGCTCTCCGCCGGCATAGTCTTTTTCGTCAATACACTTCATTATCCGCACATGCGTAGCATAAGCTTTCTCTTGGCATCATTTTGCTTTTTTGCCACTTGCCGTGAATTAGACAGTTTTTTTGACAAGATAATACCGATAATTAGTTGGAAATTTGGCTATTTCTTTCCATTGCTTGCCGGAATCTTTGCCTGTTTAACATTCCGCAACACACTCAAATCTGCCTTGCTGTTCTTAACTTCTCCATCATTTTTTATGATGTGTTACGCCGTAATCATTATTTTACCGATTGCCCAATGTATTGGACACCGTCCGTTGATTGTCTCTGTTTTAGGCCCTCGTAATGTAGCCAACATCAAACAATTATTTGAAGAGTGTTGCGAACTTATCGGTTATTTTTTGATATTGTTATCATCTATTGAATACAACATCAATTTTCATAAAAAATAACTCTTGCCATATTGAATTTTTTAGATTAAAAGGATAGCCATATTCACGGTCCCATCGTCTAGTGGCCTAGGACATCGCCCTCTCACGGCGGTAACGCGAGTTCGAGTCTCGCTGGGATCACCATTAAAAAAAGCGACTTAATGTCGCTTTTTTTAATGGTGATGCGTAGCGGAGTTAGCATTGTGAGCCGTGCAAGCGAGCGAAACAATGCTTACGTAGCAAGTGACCGAAGCGCAGTTGGTGAGCGATATTATCGCGAGCCTTACGAAGCTAGACACCTAAAAAAGCGACTTAATGTCGCTTTTTTTAATGGTACGGCCGCAATAAAAAGTGCTTTAACGCACTTTTTATAAGGAGACGCAATGAGACTTACTTTTATGAGCTAGTGTAAACGACGCAAAATAAAAGTATTAGTCGGAATTGAAATTGCGATATTATCGCGAGCCTTACGAAGCTAGACACCTAAAAAAAGCGACTTAATGTCGCTTTTTTTATTAACTCTTGCTGGCAATTTCATCCCAAGTTGACAGACCGATTTTACTCCAATCCACCGGTATATTATCAACAGCCTTCAGTTCCACATAATAGCTGTCTTTAATATTATCCAACAAGGTCTCAACCACAATCACTTCAGCGGCATGGCGCAATCTTTCACGCACCTCCGGATGAATATAGTCCAAAATTATTTTCTGTTCACTATTGCGCACAAATATTGCGTGATCGCGACCATCATAAATTATCTGCGGCGACGACGGAGTATCAGACTTTGCGCTTATAAAGATATAAAGCTCTCCGTCATCTCCCTCTGCAACAACAAATTTCTTTTCAGTTATATATTCGTTCATTAGAAAGTCCTACTGCCGTTATTTTTAGCCAACAACGAATTTGCTGACACGCACTTATGTAATGAAGAACCGCTATACCTCTTAATCGGGTATGCTTTGGGACTAAAACTTTTGACCACAGCAGCAAAATCATTTTTACAACTTTTAGCCTGAATGCCACTGGCAAAACATTTAATTGTATCCATTAACGCATCTCCATATTTTTTGTTTCGTTATTATAAAATTATATCCAGGTTTTATATATGTCAATTACCAGTTTACAAGCTGTTCAAGAAATGTATCAACAAAGTCAGCACGGCGGTTTTGATAGTCCAAATAATATGCGTGCTCCCAAACATCAATTGTCAGCAACGGCTTAACTCCATGAGCCAGTGGATTATCGGCATTTGCCGTTTTCATAACTTCAAGCTTTCCGCCATTGTCGACCAGCCAAGCCCAACCGCTGCCAAATTGCCCGACAGCCGCCGCCTTAAAGGTCTCCTTAAACTTTTCAACCGAGCCGAAATCTTTTTCCAAGCGTTGTTTCAGCTCTGTTTTAGGCTCTCCGCCACCATTCTTACGCATTGATTTCCAAAAGAACTCATGATTCCACGCCTGTGCCGCATTATTAAATATTGCGGTATATTCCGGTTTGCCGGCGGTTTTTACGATTATATCGACCAATGACATATTTTCAAATATAGTACCAACGATAGCTTTGTTCAAATTGTCAACATAGGTTTTATAATGCTTACCGTAATGACAATTAAAGGTCTGCTCCGACATATAAGGCTCCAAGTCCTTCATTTCATAGGGAAGTTTTACCATTTCAAAAGCCATATTTTCCTCCGTTTTATACAATATTTCGTACATTATAAAAAAAAGTTGTTAATAATTATTAACAACCGCTAAAAAAAGTTAACAATTATAAAAATCATCTGTATGATGATGTCATAGATATATTTCTTGAGGAGGATTTTGCAATGCGTGTTTTATTGGTCGAGGACGATTACGCCGTATCTCAAAGCATTGAAACCATGCTCAAAAAAGAAGGCATGATTATCGATACCACAGATCTCGGCGAAGACGGACTTGAAATTGGTAAATTGTACGACTATGACATTATTATTCTTGACCTTATGTTGCCGGATATTAACGGTTATGAGGTATTAAAGCGCTTGCGCTCTGCCAAAATCAAAACTCCGGTTCTTATCCTTTCTGGTCTTACCGGTCCTGACAAAAAGGTCAAAGGCCTCGGGTTCGGCGCAGACGACTATTTAACCAAACCGTTTGATCGTGCCGAGCTTTTGGCCCGCATTCATGCTATTGTACGCCGTTCTAAAGGTCATTCCAACTCAATTATTCGCACCGGCGATGTTGAGGTCAATCTTGATACCCAGACCGTCAGCATCAAAGGCGAAAATATGCACCTTACCGGCAAAGAATACGGCATCATGGAATTGTTATCTCTACGCAAAGGTTCAACATTAAACAAAGACCAGTTCTTAAACCACCTATATGGTGGCATTGACGAACCTGAACTCAAAATCATTGATGTGTTTATTTGCAAACTGCGTAAAAAACTCGAAAAAGCCTCCGGCGGTAAAAACTATATTGAAACCGTATGGGGACGTGGATATGTTTTGAGAGATCCGGACGAAAACAAATAACTAAAAAAGGCAACTGCGAGGTTGCCTTTTTTATTATAAAAACTTATCACTAAGCTCTACCTGTTCTGCGACAGATTTCGTTGACATCAAAACCCAGCTCATCAATTGCTTTTTGCCACTTATCATCATCAGGTGTCTTAAAAAGCAGCTCCGGTGTAGCCTCCGAAACCAACCAATAGTTATTTATAATCTCATTTTCCAGTTGCTGAGCATTCCAACTGCTATATCCTAACGCAATCAAATTAAACACCGGACCTTGCCCAAACGCAATATCATTAAGCACCGCAATTGAAGACGAAACCGCAAACTTGTCATCGACCTCAATTGTGCCCTCTTTTTTATAGTCCAAACTGTGCAACACAAAACCTCTGATCTGCTCTAATGGTCCGCCTTTGTGTAAAATCAGCGGAGCAACCGGTGCGATATTGCCGATATTAAACTGACTGACTAAATCTGAAAAATAAAACTCTTTAATTTGCCGATTCACCACAAAACCCATTGCACCATCTTGGTTGTGGGCGCATATATAAACAACAGATTTTTCAAAACGTTCATCTTCAAGTCCCGGCATTGCTACCAAACACTTTCCGACCAAATAATTTCCATCCATATCTATCGCACTATACCATTTATTAAACTCTAAATTATATAATAGCATAAGTCGGAACATTTTTAAACCACAAAAAATGATGAAAAAACTTACGTTTCTTACATTTCTATATTTTTTATTTATCGGCATCTGCCACGCCATGGATGCTCAAGACGTGGTGCAAAAATATTCCGTTACCAATGCTGATGATAACTTCGGATATACTATAAACCAAATTGTCGAAACCGCAAAATTTTTTGATGAAAAATACCCCGAGGAAAAAATCAATGAGGACATGACCGATGACATCAAAACACTTTTTCCTCAAATGTCCCCTCAACAAATTATAGATTTTCAGCACAATGTTCGCGAATGGTTGAGTTTTTACCGTTATGTCAAAGGTATGTACAATGAATATAAAGAAAAACTGCTTACCCCTGACGAACCGCCGATTATTGTCAGTGATGACCAATATTATAACCCTTCCCGTGAAGCCGATTATATCTCACAAGATAACAATGTGGTAATTCTTACCGACATCAAAACTATTGTTCCTTATAGCGGAAACCGCAAGGATGTTGAATCTGCTGAAGCCAAAATGTTACGAGATGATGATTCTGCCGAGCACAAAGGCGATTTTGACGAACTCAAATATATTGTATCTCGCACCAAATTGGCAGAAATTCCTTTCTACGACGTCCTGTACCACAGCCCCCTTACCGGTCGCAAAGGGATTGGATCGTGGCAAACCAAAAATGATATTCGGACTCGTATCATCACTTTTCGAACCGGAACTCGTGACCCTGGGAAAATCATGGGCGTTGTCAATGTTCTTCTGCCTAAAAACAAATTTATAATTGCCAATGACGGTCGCCATCACAAACCTATGGTCTCGTTTAAAAATTCCGAAAATCTCCGTAACTGGAACATATCTTATCCGATTCCCACACGCTTAAATGATGACAAAAACACCGATTGGACTGCTTACATAAACGAACTTGCCATTCCGGTAAATTTTTATGTCGATGACCACAATCGCCCCCTTGTTCTGCGCTCGGAGATCACTCTCGATATCTGCGATGCCGATTTATATTGCTATACCGAAAAATTTAATCCGCAATTAACCCTCAAATCAGAGTACACCCGCAAAAGTTCCGTCAGCAGTTTTGTTGAACAACAGCACTATTTTGCCCCTACGGAAACCAGCAAGAAGCTGATTATTAACAGCATAAAAATTCACGACCTGCCTAATGCCGGCAATTTTCTCGAAGTCAAACTGACTTCTAAAACCAAAATTTCATCATTCAACATTTTTATCGACAGCCCGGACAATATTGTTTTTCAAGCTCCGAAAGTACTCATCGACGGCAAAAACATTATTGCCCGCTTCATGCCGGTAGACGCCGACACCATTCTCAAAGACAAAACATTTGAAATAAGCGCCAACCTAAACAATCACTTTGTTATTCGCCGTGCTATTTTTCCAACAAGCCAGAACTCAACCAACAATAATGCTTCACAGTCATTATCTGATATCTGGCCTTTAGCTGTTTTATGTGCTCTGTTGCTCTATCTGTCTCCTTTTGTCTTTTTAATTTTAGGCATAAAAATATTGTCGCTTAACGAATACGGAGCCCGCCGTCCTCAAACCGTAGCCGCTGACTGCCGGTACACAATTGCCGGAATATTTATCGGTACATTTATTTTGAACCTTTGCCTGATTGGGCTCAAATACTTTGGGGTTCCGCTTATCTGGGGCATACAACTTGGTAATATTTTATTTATTATCACAATATTGTACTACCTTATTATCCTCATTTGGCATACCAACAATTCTTCAAGCAAAACCCAAAAACCCAAACTCAAATTCCTCAAAAGCGGACTATTGATTGTTTTAATGGTAGCAATTACCAACATTCCTTTTCTGACCTTCCCGTTGGCATATGCCGCCACCGCTGATACATTTGAAATCAGCACCATACTTTTTCTTACATTTCTGGGACTGGCTGCACCATTTATAATTATAGGCGCATTCCCTCAACTCATAATTTTTGCTCCCGCTCCCGGAAACTGGATTAAATCGTTCAAACGCATCTTAAATCTTATATTTTTCATTGCACTCTTATTGTTGATATTTATCATCACGGCTCAAACATCAGGCTCATACACTATACGTTTGCTGTTTTATACAATATTAGCGTTCATATTTATATGGATAGATTCAGTCAACCAAGGACTTCCTTATTCCGAAATTGACGTGTCAAAACGTAACAAGGCACGCCGCACCATTTCTTTTATGCTGACGGGGCTGGCCGCAACGATGTATGTTATTGCCTTACTCGACGGCTCGTATTCATTCCGCCGTCATCACCAAATGACTGATACCTCTTTGAACAACTTAAGCAATGATGAAATACAAAATCACATCAAACAAGGGCATACCGTCTTAATCAATGTCTCTGCAGATTGGTGCCTGACTTGTCGCTATAATGACCTCAAATTATCTTCTGATAGCCTAAAAGAGATATTCAATACGCATAATGTAAAATTCATCAAAACCCGTCTGAACAATAATGCCATAGACTTAATGAAAAAATATCAACGCCACGAACTGCCGTTTAATATATTATATAGTCCGCTTATTCCTGATGGCTTTGTATTACCTAAAATCATAAATGAAAATGAAATCAAAGAACTGATTTCCAACTTCACGCTTAATCAGCCAGAGTCTTAATTGCCTCTCGAGCCAGCGTATCGACACGTTCGTTTTCCGGATGTCCGTTGTGCCCTTTCACCCACACCCAGCGAATTTCATGTTGCCCCAGCAACTCATCAAGCACCTGCCACAAATCAACATTCTTAACTGCAGTCTTTTTGTTTGCGGTCTTCCAACCGTTTTTTTTCCAGTTCGGCAACCACTCATTAACCCCATCCATCACATACTTGCTATCGGTATAAAGTGTAATATTACACGGACATTTCAATGCCTTCAGCGCGTTGATAACCGCTGTCATTTCCATACGGTTATTGGTCGTTTCTTTTTCGGCCCCTGACATCTCTTTTTCAACATCATGGCAACGCAATATCACCCCCCAACCGCCGGCTCCCGGATTTCCCGAACAAGCTCCATCCGTAAATATTTCAACTCTTTGCATATTACAAGTCTCCGACTACAAACTCGCCAAAAAACTCACCCAGCAACACCTGGGTATCAATTTCCGCATCTTCTTTCATTGCTTTGGCTACAAACGAGCGCAAGCGATTTTTCGGCGCATAAATTCTAAAGTTTTTCGGTGCAGTTCCGTCTGCTCCGACTACACCATCCATTAAAAAGTCATCTTCCACATACGGACTCAAGATAATTTCTACAGTTGCAAATTTTACCGAACTCCGTGGTGGCACGCGCAATTCCGGACGAGTAATAATATTCAGCTGTCCTTCCACACCGGCAATTGTATCCATCTGATTATAATTCAAAAATCTTACTTTGTTATAATCCCCGCCGTCCGAAGTTGTGTTACAAGACAAATACAGCTCACGTGCAATCACATTACTTTCATTATTGCCGCGAATAACAAAGCTGATTTTCATGTATTTATCAGGTGGACAATCAATGCTTGACGGATACAAAATATCGGCTTCGCTGTTTTCCAAAATCTCCAGTTTTTTATCCGTAATCAACAAGTCAATATCAGCCTGCGGACGTCTTCCGAACATTCCCGCCAATACCGAGTACGGAGCCGGCACATTATTTGATCCTGATCTGATATAAAAAGTATTTCCAACCGTTGTCATCAGCGGTGCTAACTCGCTCTTGGGAATATATGTTGCTACAAAACCTGCTCCGTTTTCATCAACACTGATAATATGGTTGCGCACTTTATTATGGCTTGGGATAGTGCAACCCGAAATTGCGTTTTCCAGCCAGCTCAAAAAACGATGCACATTCTGCACTTTCACTTTGGCTCTTGCCACATCACCTATTTCCACATTGCGAGAGCACTCCACACCCCAAACTACAACCCCGCCTTCCGAGTTGCCGAAACCTGAAATACATTTTGCCAAATTGCGGCGATCATCTTTGTGTAAAGAATTTCCGTTTTTTCCCAATGAATCAGCCTGCTTAAAGTCCAAAAACAATTCTTCACTCTGTGAGTTTACAATAAACTCATCAATCGCCTCTTCACCAAAATATATCAACTTTTGAAAAATATCTTCTGCACGTGACATTATTTGTCTCCCGTTTATTTCAGTTTTTCACACACAGCATCATACTCCATATGCCCGTCGATATTGCCGACCAGAGCATAAGTCGGTTTAGTTGCAAATACTTTTTGCGCTGTTGCCAAAATATCATTGAGCGTAACCGCCTCAATCTTTGCCACTTGTTCATCAACCGGAACATAACGACCAAACAATAAATGTTGACGCGCCAACTTTTCCGCAACTGCCGACGAATTTTCCAACCCCATCAGCATACCGGCTTTCAGTTGAGATTTTGCCCTGTCAAGTTCCTCAACACCTACTTTTTCGTTAGTTATTTTTTTGATTTCATCAATCATCACCGGCATCATCTGATTAATTTGTTCTTTGTCGGTAGCTGCCGAAATCCCCGTAAACCCTGATTGAGTATAATAATTCGGGAAACAATAAACCGAATATACCAACCCGCGTTTTTCTCTGATTTCCTTAAACAATCGTGAAGACATTCCACCGCCTAGGATAGAGGTCATCAAAGCCGCCGGATAATACTCATCATCGTGATAACTAAAGCCGTCAAATCCCAAAATAATCTGTGCTTGCTCGTTATCACGCTTTTCGGCGAAATATCCTCCACAATATTTTTGCTTATCTGCCTTAAAAGATGTTTTTTCCGCAACACCGCCAAGGCGTTTTTCAACCATTTTTACAAAATCATTATGCTCAATATTGCCCACCGCACAAACCATCATATTATTTGCAGCATAATTACTTTTCATATATCCGCGCAGTTCTTTTGCACCAAAGCTTCTGACCAGTTCCGGCGTTCCCAAAATCGGACGTCCCATCGCCTGCCCCGCAAAAGCCTGTGCTTGCATATAATCAAAAATAATATCGCTCGGGTCATCAGCCGTCTGCTTAATCTCTTGCACGACCACTTCACGCTCTTTAATCAATTCTTCTTCCGAAAACGTTGGACAAGTCATCATCTCAGCCAATACGTCCATTGCCAACTCGGCATCATTTTTGAGCATTTTGGCATAAAAAGCTGTAAACTCACGTGATGTATAGGCGTTACTTTGCCCGCCGACATTTTCGATTGCTTCCGAAATTTCGATTGCCGAACGGCTTTTTGTACCCTTAAAAACCGTATGCTCTACAAAATGTGAAATTCCGTTAAGCTCCGCCGGCTCATAAGCCGAGCCGGTATTAACCCAAACTCCCAGCGATACTGTCTCATACTGCGGATAATAAAAACTGGCCACTCTCAAACCGTTCTTAAGTTTTGTAACTTCAGGCAACATCTATTCTTCCTCTTTATCACTTTCCCTAACAATATCGGCACCGACACCGCGCAATTTTTCTTCCAACTTTTCATAACCACGGTCCAGATGATAGATACGATTAACAATCGTTTCACCCTCTGCGACCAACCCCGCCAACACTAAGGCAAACGAGGCTCGCAAATCAGTCGCCATCACCGGCGCCCCATACAATTTATCAACTCCGCGCACAATTGCCGAAGCGTGCCCATGTACATTAATGTTTGCTCCCATACGCAACAGCTCCGGCACGTGCATAAAGCGATTTTCAAAAATTGTCTCCGTAACCATTGAAGCTCCGCGTGCAGTCAACATCAACGTCAAAAACTGGGCTTGTAAATCTGTCGGAAAGCCCGGATAATAATCAGTCATTAAATCTTGTCCGACAAGCTCACAGCCCTCGGCATCAACCACAATTGAGTGCTCTCTTTCTTCAACATTAACGCCGGTTTGACGTAACAGCTTTATCGGGGTTTGCAACGTTTCTGCCTGAGCATTTACCAGCTCTATACAACCGCGTGTAATTGCCGCCGCCACGGCATAAGATCCGGCCTCGATTCTGTCGGCAATAATTTTATGAGTTGTGCCGTGCAGCCGCTCAACACCTTCAACTTTAAGCACCGACGTATCAATACCGCTGATTTTAGCGCCCATAGAATTAAGCATTTTTGCCAAATCACCAATTTCGGGTTCTCTTGCTGCATTTTCAATAATGGTCTCACCTTCAGCTAAAACTGCGGCCATCAAAACATTGCATGTAGCACCGACAGAGGCAATCTTAAACACCAAATGCGCCCCTTTCAAACGTCCGTCAACTTTGGCAATCACATAACCGTTTTTAATTTCAATGTTAGCTCCCATTTGCTCCAAAGCTGACAAATGGATATCCATCGGACGTGCACCGATAGCACATCCCCCCGGCAAAGACAACTCAACATATCCCTGTCGTGCCAACAACGGACCCAAGACATAGTACGAAGCACGCATTTTGCGCACATAATCATATGGCGCAACCAAACTTTCGAACTTCGGCGTGTGATAAGTGTAGCTTTTGCAGGCATTTCCATCGACAATTTCATCGTGGCTCTCTATTTTTGTGCCCAACTGTTCCAACAGAGCATTCATTGACCTAATATCCGACAGCAGCGGCATATTTGTCAGCGTAACCGCTTCATCAGTCAGGAGAGAAGCACAAATCAACGGCAAAGCCGCATTTTTTGCCCCGCTGATATAAATTTTTCCTTTAAGCTTGTTTCCGCCCTTAATTCTTAGCCTGTCCATTTTGGCTCTGCTCCTTTTTAGCTTTCAGTTCATCAAGTTCTTTTTGTTGTTTTTTGCGCTTTTCGAGGTTACGTTGCAACATTTTTGCCTCACGTTCAAAACGCTCCTCGGCGCGAGATTTCTTTTTTTCTGCCATATTCAATACCTTTTGCTATATGTTGCAGTATAGCAGTTTGAACAATTTGTAATCAAGTATAAAAACAAGACATAAACAGCAAAAACACCGATTCTCCGGCAAATTGTGCAAAATTTTATAATTTTCGAAAATTATACTTGATTTTTATATTTTATCTCTGTATGTTCACTACCAGTTATTACGCCGCTATAGCTCAGTGGTAGAGCACGTCATTGGTAATGACGGGGTCGTAAGTCCGATTCTTACTAGCGGCACCATTAAAAAGGCCTCCCTTGTGGAGGCTTTTTTAATGGTAACTTTAGTAAGATAAGGACTTACGGGGGCAACGTAAGTCCGACTAACGAGCAACGCCATAGTGTTGCGAAGTTGGACGAGGCGCAAAGCGTCCGAGGTCTTGAGCGTAAGCGAAAGATGCGCTGTGTGAAACGCGCGCACCTTCGTCTAGCGGCACCATTTTTGGAGACCGCCTCAATGTAGGCGGTTTTTGCATTGTTAGGGTTGCCTCTCACAAAGTCCGATAGTTCCGTTCCCGAAAATACCAATTTTTCATTTTCTATCGGACTTTTTATTTTTTTATGTCATTCCTTGACCTGCGCTGTGCGTCAGGTCATCAAGGAATCTGGTCTTTGCAAAGCACAAATTCTTTTTAATTCGAAGATGCTCTAAATTTTCCCTATCGGCAAAATAGGCATGACTTTTTCATTTTTTGAGAAAATGTTTGACTTTTGTCTATAATAAGGTAAAACGAAATTAGTGCAGACGATTTTAACAAGGAAACGATAGATGAGCATAATAGAAAGATTAAAAAAAATAAAAAATGAAGTAATTGAGAGTAGGTCTAAAGTTTCTTGTGAACATATAACATCAGAAGAAAAACGCATCAAAGATAAGTTAAATGACGAACTTAATTATAACGAACCTGACCAATTTGCACGACATAACAACAACAAGAGTGATGGGCAAGTCGACAAAATAGCAGTCAGAGAAATTTCTAATGGTGAAGATAAGTATTCTGTTGAAGACCTATTATATTCATACCATTATGAGGGAAGAACAGATGCTTGGCAATATGGTATACGTGTGGAAAATAAAGACGTTGAAGTCAGAAAATTTTCAGTAACAAATGGTGAAAAAACATCTAGTCTTATTTTTAGAAAAGAAAAAGGTGATTATCAAGAATATGGCGATTCTCGGAATTCTGGCAATTTTAATGATTGCACTGTAGAATTTTCAGGGTATTCATCTCGCTCTATTTCTATCCCTAAGGATTTAGATTTAAAAAATGTTAACGCTATTAGGTACCAATTTCGTAATGATAAAATAATAGCGCATTTCTTAGATAAATATGTTATTGTTACTCATGATGAGAGAAAATCATATAAAGAATATGCAAAAGAGCGGGATAAAGCTTTTGTGTTACAAAAAAGCAAACAAGATAAATTAAAAGAGTAGATTATTTATCTTCACTCCCAGTGCTTTACATCCTTGCTGGTAGTTAATCCGATAATTGCAAAGCAAAGCGCACCATTAAAAAAGCCTCCCTTGCGGAGGCTTTTTTAATGGTAACTTTAGTAAGATAAGGACTTACGGGGGCAACGTAAGTCCGACTCACGAGCAACACCATAGTGTTGCAAAGTTGGACGAGGCGCAAAGCGGCCTCTTTGCAATATAACTATCATCGAGTATTTTCGCCTTTCAGCAACACCCTGTTCTTTTGACTTTCTTTGTATTTTTTCGCTCTGACCGCAATATAGTTATACAAATTCTGCATTTTAGGATCACTGACTAAATCTTCCGGATGCCCTTGCACACACAAAATCCCAGCTTTCTCGTTTCCCCAAATTTCAGGTATTCCATCACTATCAGAAATAGCATAAATATCCATTTTTACCTTTGGAGTGCCTCGAACATAATCCTGTAAAACATCATGCACCATGGACTGATTATGGCGTGAATTAATAACGACATAGTTTTCTGTCTTTTCAATCCCCATAATATCAAAAATAGGCGTACCTTTAATTAGTTTAATCCTGTGAACACGGACATCCGTATCAGCTTTAGGTTTATGTACTGCCGGATGTAATACCTCATCTTTCAAACTGCGATACATCTTCATATTGCCCAACAACGAACCGACCATTTGTGCTCCGGCGCAAATGCCGAGAACAGGTTTTTCTGTCCGATAAGCTTCAGCGATAACTGCTCTATAAGCAAAATAGCGCTTTCCTACCTCATCGCCAAGAACCTTGCCGTCTATATAAAAATCTTCCGGATTATCAAAAGCGCCTCCCGGTAAAACGGCACCATGACAGTCTTTCATCTGCTTATAGGCATTGTCATAATCTAAAAATCGTATTTTAGCGCCGGTATTCATTAACGCTCTTAAATAGCTATCACTAACCGAATAATACTCCTCTCCGGCATCAGATTTATCCTGACCAAGCAAAAAACCAACCGTCGGAGCCGACTTATCCGGCGAATAATTTAATTCATTCGGCAACAGAATTTTGGCAACTTCACCTTTTTGCGCCAGTTCTGAGATAACTTTTTTCTCTACACCATAACCGCCGAATTCCGGCAAATGCCGTAAATATATCGTTTGCATGCCTATCTCCATTGTTCCACTAATTGCCCACGATAATATCACAATAACAGCCCAAAATCAACACATTCCGGCCGACCTAAGGCGTTTTAACAGCCCCCGCCATCAAAAAAAGCCTCCGCTTAGGAGGCTTTTTTATATATCAAATTTTATTTTATCAGATACGCATAAAAAGTATAACAAGCCGACAAGCCAACCAACACATATACGATTGAAGCCAAAATCGGCGCAAAACCGAAAATCAGTTCAACCAAATTAAACTTAAATGCACCGACCAAGCCCCAGTTCAGCCCGCCGATAATTGTTAAAATTAGTGCAATTTTATCCCACATTGTAAATATCCTTTCAAAAAAATCAAACCACCTCTTAAATATAATTTATCTTTGCAAAATTCCAACCATTGTTACAATCTTTCCTGCATTTGGACAAAACTTGACAATAAATATTATATCTGCTACAATGCCTCCCAATCGGAGAAAAATAATGGCAGAATACAAATTACCCAGTATTGATGAAATCATCTTAGCTATCAGCGAAGAACCTCTCGGCATGGGCGAAGAGGCTAAAGTATACAAAATTCATACTAACCCGAACTATACCGTGCGTGTCAGCAACGATGCCCCGGCTCTTAACGAGCTGTCTGAAAGAATATTCACTGAAAAATTCACCGCTCAAAAAGACATTTTTTCCGGTCGCAACTATGCCCAACCTATTGCCTATATGGGGCTTGATTCTTATGACAAACACAACGCTATGGTTACCATCAACTTGTACGCACCCGGCGTTTCAATGGAAATTCATAAACCAGGAAGAAAAATGCCCCAGACCGACGAAGCTTTGATGAAAACCCTAGCTTGGTCAAAAGCTGTTGTAAATATGCCGGATTCCGCTATTGACAAACTCTATGACGATTTGCATTTTCTTTCTTCTCGTGAATATTCAATTGATGTCGGAAACGGCGGACTTTTTACCAATACCGGCAACATCTTATATTCCGGCGCTGATAAGGAATTCAGAATAATTGACATTCAACCGTTTGCTCGTGAACATGTCGGCATCAATCAAAATCATACCAAGGGTTTTAATACCCCGCTTTATTTGACCCGCGGGCTCATTCCCGGTGCTTATGGCTATGCCGGAGAACACGCCAAATATCCTCCGTTGATTGAGTATCGAACCGAAATTATCGATAAAATCATTCGCGGTGCACAACGTAACCACCTTAATGACGTGGGCGGATATTTGCGAGCAGATATGAACGGTATTGCGGAATATTGGGAAATACAGCTCACAAGGCTCAGAATCCCCGAGCAATATAAAGAAAAATTTATCAAAGACATTTGCTCTGTTCAACAAGAGCACCGCTACCGCTTATACAGAAACCATATACCGCTTGTCAGAGTGGCCGGCCGCAGTATGAACTCTTAGTTATTACCGCAAATCAATCCAATAAAAACATTCATTGGCAACAGTTTTTTCTAACTTTCCGCCGTTACCCTCACAGACTTTGCGTGAGGGAAGATTGTCCTTATTAATTGTAATCAATACCTTTTCAATGCCTTTTTCTCGGGCTTTTTTCAATACTTCTGTCAACAAAACTTTACCGTATCCGTGACCACGACATGACGGACGTACACCATACCCGATATGTCCGCCTCGTTTTAGTAAAAAGTCGTTCAAATAATGGCGCAATTTAGCAACCCCGACCGGAACTTCATCAATATACAAAACAAAATATGTATCGGGAACATAACCATCAGGCAAATCTTGTCCCATACTGCGTTTTACACGAACTTGGCAAAACTCTTGGAACTCTTCAAAACTTAAACCGTTTGCCGGATTTTCCAAACCGTTTTCTTCTGCCGGAATTTCCTGAAACATCTCATAAACAGCTTGATCTTCCCGCTCTTTTAATGCCCGCATGGATATTTTCATTTTCTATGCTCCCAAACAAACCAGACCACCGCAACAAATGCCGCAACTGTTCCGGCAATTATCGACCACTCCAAAGGCAACCTGAAACCGATTTTGTCATACATAATATATGTAACACAAACCACTGTCATGAAACCTGCCGGCACCAAAGTCATCAAATATTTTTTGCCCTTATTGTACAAATAAAAACTCGCCATCCATAGTGTTATTGTTGCCAAACACTGGTTTGCCCATCCGAAATACGTCCAAATTGTGGTCAAATCAAAAAAGCTCATTGCAATACCGCCCGACAGCACCAATACACTGATTATCATTCGTTTTACAAATGACTTTTTGCCCTTTGCCCAATAATCACCTATTGTCAGCCTTGCAGATCTGAACGCCGTATCACCAGAAGTTATTGACAACAGCACCACTGCCAAAACTGCCAGCATACCGCCGACATGACCGAGATAGCCTCTTGCCACGTCCGAAACTACTCCTCCCGGACCGCTTGCCTCAATAACATTATTCAGGGCTGCACTTCCTTGATAAAACGCCATACCCAACGTTGCCCAAACCAAAGCCACAATGCCTTCGGTAATCATTGCACCATAAAAAATCGGACGCCCATATTTTTCGTTTGCCAAACAGCGAGCCATCAACGGAGATTGAGTTGCATGAAAACCGCTTAAAGCCCCACAGGCAATGGTTACAAACATCAACGGAAAAATCGGCAGCCCCTTAGGGTGCAAATTATCTAACGTCAAATTCGGATAAAAATCATTTCCGCTTGCGAATAAAACCACCAGCAATGCCAATGTAACCCCCAACAGCAGCAAGGCAAACAGCGGATAAAACCTGCCGATAATTTTATCAATCGGCAACAATGTCGCCAAGAAATAATATCCGAAAATCGCTACAATCCACCACAAAAAATCAGCCCCTGACATATCTGCCAACATTCGTGCCGGACTCATTGCAAACACCGCACCCAAGAGCAACAGAAAAAACACCATAAACACTAAAAACAGTGATTTGATTTTGGAACCCATATACTTTTCTACCAACGGAACCAAAGATTTTCCGTCTTCTCTGAGCGAAATCATGCCCGCCATATAGTCATGCACACCACCGGCAAATATAGAGCCCAAAACAATCCATAACAAGGCAACCGGTCCGTATAATGCCCCTAATATTGCTCCGAACACCGGCCCCAATCCGGCAATATTCAAAAACTGAATCAAAAACACACGCCAGGTCGGGAGCACCATATAATCGACATTATCACACTTTGAAACCGCCGGAGTTACACGTTTTTCATCTGTGGCAAAAACTTTTTCAACAATACGCCCATAGACTGCATATCCCAAAACCAATGCAACCACTGCCATCAAAAATACTATCATTTCACCCTCCGGCAAATTTGTACCTTAATCAATTAAAACACCTTTACATTTTTTTTCAAGATACGTTTTCATAAAAAAATCCGCCGAGCAACTAACTCTACGGATTTTCTAAAAATCAAATCTTGGCAATTACTTATCCATTCCGAATGTTTTAATCAGTTTTGCCTTAAATACATTGCCGCTGATATCACGATTATAAGCCAAATTACCTTCACTCATTCTTAAATATTCCAACTTTTCAAAATGATTCATTTCACGAAACTTTTTGCGGCACCAACTTGCATATATTTTTTTCTGTGTATCCGATATATTCTCAAATATCTCTTTTTCTTTAGGTTGTACGTATTTCCAAAAATCATATCCGCCTATATTAAAAAATTTTTTCATCAACGCATTGTGCCTGTCCCAGTTTTCCTGAACCGCGCCATATGATGCATCTTTCAAATAAGATATTGTACGATTTTGGTTATTATTACGATAAATTTCAAATTTATCTTCCATCCACCCCTTAAACACTCCTTCTGCAATAATCTTTTGCTCTTTAGGAGTAATAGTTGATGAAGTAGGGGTAATCACACCCGCTTTAATAGAATCAGCATAATATCTGAAACGCCCCGTAATATATGATAAATCACGATTGTGTTTCAGATAGTTTTCTCGTTGAGCCACACATTGGGCAATATTCGCCGAAATCTCGTCCAAACAACACTCTGCAAACTTAATGGAATAGCTGTTCCAATCGTGCATCCCAAACGTATTATTCAAATAGTGTTGGAATTCATGAGCTTTGGTGCAATTATGACTATCATTATAAATATCAAATATTTTTTGCAGTTTAGGATTATCACCCACAAACTCCCTTAATAACAACAAATCATACGAATACTTGCCCATTGACGGCAGATTTGGCAAACTATCTAAAACACCAACTTTATAAATAAAATTGCTTTTGGTTTTTTCACGAAATTCTTTACCGCTATATCTGACATATACAGTATCAATCTTTTCTTTAAGTTTGACATGTTTGTAATGCCCATTTAATGCGTTTTCTCGGTGACGTGAATCACAAAGACTGTCAACATTGTGAGGTTTTCCGTCTTTGTCAATAAAGTACCATCCTGCATCACCCATCTGTAACCCGCTGTAAAAGTCTTGAATTGACATCTTGTCTTTATTAACGGTAACCTTGGTCCTGTTAAACTCAGGAGCATTTTCTGTAGCAACATGGCGCAAAAGAGCATACCCGGAAACACCCAACAACAATGTTCCGCAATAAATTCCCACTTTCCTTATACTTTTGCGCATATTTTATCTCCCCACAAATAATGTACAATTATACTATATTTTATAAGCTTTTCCAAGTATAAAATACAACATTTTTAAGCAAGAGTTAGCAACGCAAAATCTCCGCCGATATAATCGACGGAGATTTTACTAGAATAGGAAACCTTCAATGGTGCCGGTTAAGTGACTCGAACTTTTCCCCCACGCATTACGAATGCGCCGGAGAAAGACCAAACCGACTAAACGTCTGTTTGGTCAACGACGGGC
>CACWLK010000008.1 GCA_902761715.1 uncultured Rhodospirillales bacterium
CAGTTTTTTGCCGTCCCAATTGTAGCTGTACATACCACAGGCCGGGCAGAACTCACGTCCGCTTTCAACTTTGCCTTTTACGTTATGAACAACGCTGCGAGTTTGTTCAATAGCTGCCTCATGCAAGCCGATACCGGCAATAACTTCAGGAGCATAAATCTTGCTCGGTTTGGGTTGTGGTTCAGGTTCCGGCTCAGGCTCAGGTGGAACATAGTCAGGGTTCTCTTCTTCAGTCAAATTAAGGTACCAGGTGGAACCCTCGGTTTCATCACGAGCATTGACTTTGCCGTCCCAAAGATACGGGCTACCAATTACACGAGCAACGCTAAAGCTTGAAGATGTATCCGTATTATCTTCAGGCGCAAACAGGAACGGTACAATTGCATCATCAAGGTTATCCAAAACATCAGGGTTGAGCGAGTTGACCAATACACGGTAGCTACCCTCAATATCATTATCAACATAAATCTGTCCGGTGTTAACGGTGTTGTTATCCTTGTCAACCTCTACATCTACGGTAATAATCGGAGAAGAAACTGCATTACCACTCGGAATTTCCGAACTGCTAATGTTCATGTTTTGAGCATAGACCTTAGAGTTCAAGCCCAAATGGGTAATAGAATTTGCTCCAAGTGTAAAGTTGGTAACGTTTTTGACCAAGTTGTTGAATTTGACAACGCCGGTACCGTCGCCGTTTATGGTCAAATTATATTCACTACCATTGATAATATCATCTACAACTAACTTTCCGTTATTTATAGTATTAATATTTAATTCAGACAAATTGGTTTCAGTTCCGGAAATATACATTCCCTCATAACTTTTGCCATTGTTATCCTGCACATAGTTGTTAGAAATAATTGATGTGTAATTATCAGAATTAAGATTTAATAAACCGCTTGCCCATATTGCGCCGCCATGAGCTTCGCCATTTTCAGTTTGGGCATAGTTGTTGGTAAATGAAAAATTGTTTATCGTAGTAGGATAACGTTTAGTAGATCTGCTATATACCGCACCTCCTATGCTATCGCCTTCATTTGTAATTGAATAATTACTGTCAAAATTTCCCGAAATAGTGCTCCATCTGGTCCAAACAGCACCGCCACTGGCGCCACCAGATTGAGATTTTGCATAATTACCAATAAAATTACCGCTTATTGAGTCTGGTGTATTTGTAGCAATAGCACCGCCGGTGGCTCCCGAATATCCGGTGGCATAGTTATTGATAAAATTGCCGTTTATGGCAGATGCTTTATAAATATAAATAGCTCCACCGGCAGCTTTGCCTCCTGATGATTGAGCATGATTTTCTATAAAATCACCATTGATAGTTCCGTATATTTGATTTCCATAAAGATTTGTAAATCCGATAGCACCGGCAGTTGCATTGTTGGTACCAATAGCAGAATTACTTATAAATAAACCATCAATATTTTCTATTGTTCCATTGGTATTTGCAATCGCACCGCCGCCAGAGTTACCCCCCGAAACCGAGTTTCCTATAAAACTGCCGGTAATGTTATGAATTGTACCCACGGACGAAGAAGATGATCCGGTTCCGACGACGTTGTTGACAACGCCTCCAGATACAGATGAACTTTCAGAACTGACGGTATTACCTATAAAAGTTCCACTTAGCTCGTTTATTTCACCAAAATTATATAGCACACCACCGGATATATATCCGCTTTGAGATTGGATTGTGTTGCCAATAAAATTGCCGGAAAGTGTGTTTATACTTCCACCACCACCGACAAATATGGTTCCTTCTACTTCGCCACTTTCAGTGATTGTCGAATTTCCGAGAAAATCAGATAAGACATCTTGGATACTGCCAACATTGTCAAGAGTTCCGCCGCAAACCAGCGTATTAACAGTTTCAGAACTATTGTTTATAAAAACAGAATCTATATTTCCAACAGAAGCTCGCCAATTTGACAAAGCGCCACCATGAACTTCAGCAACTGATGATTTTGCACTATTGTCAATAAACACGCCTGACACATTTCCTAATTTTGCGCCGTTGTAATTGGATAAAGCTCCGCCATATGCAGAAGAAGTGCTGCTATCAATTGAATTGTTGATAAAATCGGATTCAACATTTATGTCTGACTTATCTGTATGGTTATAGATTGCCCCGCCTTTGGCTGTTGTAGTTAGGTCCTGAAACACTTTGTTGTGAACATTTGTATCAGTTATTTCCGTAACACGAGCATCGGCCTGCTCATAGCCAGAAGAAGTATATTTATAGTATATGGTTGCCGTTTCTTGGTTAGGTAAAACCACATTAAAACTGCCGGTTGCCCCGTCGGCATTTGTTGAGTATGTTATATGGTTATTATTTTTCAAATTATTGGTATTAAGGTTGATTTTCCAATAACTGGTGTTTTTGCCATCGGTGGTGGTAAAGTTGTAATCAGAAGCTGTTCCACTGGTAATGTTATAGGCACTTCCGTCCTTATTATTCGGTGTCCACTCGGCAAACGACGGCGCAGACAAAAACGTTGAACTTAACAACACAAGCATAACAGATGAAAGGCTTTTCATAATACACCTCACGATTTTAGACTATAATCTATAGTGCAATATACCTGTTCAACCGTTAAAAATGCCTTAATTTCCAACGAAAAACCGCCCTCGAAAGAGAGCGGTTTTTAAGTATCATATTGTATTTTTAGAATAATTTTTTGAAAAAGCCTTTAGTGCTTTCGGCAACACCTTCAGCACTTTCGCCGACAGCCTTAACACCGTCGACAGCGGCATCTTTAACACCGGCAAGACCTTTATCAACAACAGCTTGGTAAGAAGCATTCAAAATCTTTTTGATAATGATTGAAACAGTTTCTGCCAAACTTGTACCTTGGGTGTTGTTCTTCTCACGACCGATATCGGTGATTTTGATGTTGGGCAACGGAATTCCGGCGGCCGCACCCTGTCCGGCAATAGAAGCTGCAACATTTACTTTTCCGTCGTTTACATTAACCAAGTCAACAACAACTTTTTTGCCGGAATCTTTTTTAGGTTCTTCAGTTTTGGATTTGTTACCGCCCAAAATGTTTTTGAGCAAGTCTGAAATGTTGTTATAGCTGATGTTACGCAGTTCGTATGTAACCTCTGGTTTGCTGACTTGAATGTGGTTGATTACAATAACCGGTTTTGTGATTGATTTTACGTCAACTTTTGCGGAGACTTCTTCTATATTGATAACATAGGGCTGAGCGTATCCTTTGGGGTTGCCGATAGTAATGTTGCTCAGTTTGATATCTCCGTTGAGAGGAGAAATATGGAAACCTCCGAGTTTGACCTCGGTACCGGTAATCGGACTGCCATATTTGGTAACAGCGTCTTTAACAATGCTTTCCAGATTGTGGACAACATAAAAAACACCGCCGGCAATAACGCAGAGAATTATCGCCAAGATAATAAGTAATTTTTTCATCTTTATCGCTTCCTTTTAATCAAAAATTAAAACTATATATAGTTATAATGAACTGGATAATTTTTGCAATATTTATGATTGCTTGTTGAATAAATTGTTGGGGAGGCAGAAATGGCGTTTTATTACAGCAGAAAAAAGTTGTTCGGACTGTTTGTTATCAGCCTTTTAATATTGTTGGCGGCGTTGTATTCAGTATGTTTTTTTGAGCTGCGCGCCGGAGTTTCTTTTATTATATTGTGCTTTCCGACTTTGTTTGTTTTGGCATCGTTGTTTGTTTGGGTACGCCCTCAACGAGTGGCAAAAATTGATAAACGCGCAATCCAAATTGACCGAGCGGTTCCATTGTTGTGGAAAGATGTCAAATCAGCAAGAAAAACCTCTAGCAATCGCTTGTGCGGCAGAGATATAATTGTATTTGACCTGAAGCCGAGAGTTATCTACCCGCTGACATGGATGCAAGAATTTTGCAAATCAACCAGATTTACAGCCTTTTCAATCCCTTTGTATGCCATGACCGAAAAAGATCAAAAAGCAATTTGCAAAGAGATTGCCAAGTACTGCAAAATTGTTGAAGACTAGCGGATAGAGTTTATCCAGCTGATAATTTTGTTATTTTGCTCTCTGGCGTATTTATCAGAGATGTTGTTGAATGAAGCTGACGGACGAAGTTTGGCGTTTTTGGCCATGCGTTCAAAGTCAACAAAAAAACTTCCGTAGTTGCTGCCTTGGGTCGAAAACGGTACAACTTTTTTGGATTTGAAATCAGCTTTTTCAAGAAAAGCAAGTAACGGTGTTGCCGGAGCATACCACCAAACCGGTCCACCGACAAAGATGGTGTCATATTTTGAAAAATCAGGCATTTTGCCACTTAGAGCCGGATATTGCTTGGAATAAAGCTGGTGTCTGGCTTTGACATAAAAAGCGGTATTAAGTTCGATTTTTTCGGCAGTTGTAATCTCGTATAAATCACCCTTGGTGTATTCCGCAATTTTTTCGGCAACTGCTTTGGTGTGTCCGCCCAAAGAAAAATAAACAACCAAAGTGCGACCGGTTTTGGCATTTGGTCTTACGGAAAGTGTATATTTAGACATTTCGTGCTTGTTCTTTTGCGAAACTTTATACAGGTGTATACCGCTGCCGAGAGCAACAATAACAGCGGATATAACTAATATGAAAACTACGGTTTTAATCATATATACCTCGAAAATTAAGATTGAAATATGTCTTAATATATAGATATTTTATTTTTTTACCAACAATAATTGTGATTATAACACACAAAATTCCGGCAGTTCCGAAAAACTGCCGGATTATTTTTAAGCCGATAAAGTTTCGGATTTGGCCTTTATGAAAAAATATACCGCTTGGTTAATCGGGGTTACGTGTGAGCCGTTATATAGGCCGTTAGACACGCTTGTGGAACTTGTGCGACCTTTGGTCGGAGCCGTTGAAGAACCATTAAGACGGTATGCGACCGCATGAGTTGCCGAGGCTCCACCCTCCTGACACATATAATTGCTGGCAGTAATGTTAACAGAATCAGAAGCCCCCTCTTTGGCGCCGGCAATGAAGTGATAGTGATTAGGAACGGAAGGCAAACTTTCGGCCTGTGTGGTTTGAATATTTGAGGCAGAATTGCCGCCAAGCCCTCTCAAAAATTTGCCGCGGTAATCCGGAACATTAAAGGTAGTTACACCATTGCCGGCACCAAATTTGGTGCCAATCAGGTCATATAATTCCGGATAGCTTGTGCGTTCGACTTCCTGACCATTACATAGCAACCAATTGCCATGATTAGCAGACTGTGCAGAGGCCTTGATATCGCCAACCGGCTGCAAGGCGTTGATTATGGAAACGACATCAGTCCCTACCTGATTACTCATGCTGTCTGCCTGACTTTTAGTTACTACATCTCCGCTCAATAGAGCGTTGCCGACATTTTTAATACGGTGTCCGCCCATATTAATATCGCCCTGCATGGCAACCCGTCCGTCACGCAAGAATGTTTCATTAAAGCCGGAAGCAAAATTATCATCCTCTTCATCGGCATGATCTGAGACAATGTCGATGTCATTAAGACGGTCTTGTTCCCAGTTATGAAGTCGGGTAAATTTTCCTTGTGAATCAAAAGGCATTTGTTTTCTCCAATAAAAAAACCGCCCATTTTACGAGCGGCAGGTTAATAAAAAAGCGGAAACACAGTGTTTCCGCCGGGGTTAGTAGCTTTGTCTTTTTTGAATAACTTTATTTGTGCTTCTAATTATACATAGTATATAAAGGTCTTGGACAAGGACATGAAATTGGTGAATCGATTATATTCCATATACGAGGATGCCAATTAAACATGAGAGATATTTGCATACAAAAATAAATAAACAGCATACCAATAAATATATATTGTACATCCCTATTACGGTACCAAAACCATAGTCCGCAAAGAGATAATGTCATAGTATAGAGTATGTGATTACAAAAACTATAGCTCCATCCCCTGTATAAGTAAGCTATTAAGACAGTAATCAAACATCCGATATAAAAGGCTAATGTCAGCTTCTTCATTTTTCAAACCTACTACCCGAAAACAAATGAGCTTCTTGATCAAAAAAACTATAATTAGCAAACAAATAACCTAAAGACAGACCGATTATAAAATATATTACCTTTCTCATGCACGACCTCTATTAGAATAAATAATATTTTGAAGTTAATATTTTATTTATTTTGACCAAATTTATCTTTGTAACGGACTTTTAGTGGAATATCTTTGCCATATTTATGCATCATTTGTCTGAAAGCCGGCATATTAAGTCCTAAATCGATGCATCCTGCCGAACCATATCCGTTATAGCTCCCATGTAAATAAAAACCATTACGCCCGAAACGCTCGTCTTCGTTCATCAGCGGTGTTAATTTAGCTCTATATCTCCCCCATGATGATATTTTATTTCTATTTGCAAACGTATATGGTAAAGTATTTTTCTCGAGTGTATTGTATTTTAACACCCAATTACCTTCAGGAATTGGACCTTTATTTGGAAAAATTGTTGCTGCTTTATTTTGATATTCTTTATATCCTGACATAGCAGGATACTTAAATAATGTTTTGTTTCCACTTGATATAAAAACATTATCTCCATCAAATAATGCTTCTAAATTATTATCTTGTAATTTTTGAATATTTGTAAGACTATCTTTGATCCATTCATTATTACTGGTATTAGGCACATCTGTTGTTTGCAATTCATTTACAGATTTTTCGGGATTTTGGTTGGGGGTGATGTAATAATATTCACTTTCCCCGGGTTGGGGATTTTGTCTTTGTATCGGATGTTCTCCGTTAAAAACACCTTGTAAATACTCATAAGTTGTGTCAGGCATTGATTTTCTCCAACAAAAAACCGCCCATTTTACGAGCGGCAGGTTAATAAAAAAGCTGAAACACAATGTTTCAGCCGAGGGTTTAATAAAATTATTTATTCATCAAAAAGAGGAACGTATCTATTATCTAGTTTGGAATAAGTAAGGTATGATAATGTATGTTTGCAGTAAAGTATAAAACCTATTATTGAAAGCAACATGAGTACCTGACTAAATAAGACATAGTATCTTTTTAGTTTTCTGATTTTGAATTTGCGATATATAAATTTGGTCAAACAAGAACCGATTAACATAAAATCAAAAAAATAAAAGAATGTATCCCACACATTATTTTGATGATGTAATTCTATTTGATAAATAATTAGGAATATATTATTTATCCATAAGACACATCTAGCATCTCTTATAAAATTTCTAAAAACTATACCTTTATCTTTTTTAAAAAATTTCATTGGTGTTTCCAGTTGTCTATCCGTTAATTATTGAGTGTATTATTATAAGCTAAAATAGCAAAATCATTATTAATCAAATAAAAACCATACTATTACAAGGCCAACAATCATAAAGCCCACTACACCGGCTAATTCCAGCAACATGAATTTCCATGTGGCTCTTGCTGTTATTTTTGCTATTTTCTTTATTTTTTCCATTTATTCACTCCATAATCCAAATCTTTTAGCCATGTTCTACAAGAATCATGTGGGTGTGTCAAGCCATATTGAAGACCTTCTATATTGTTTTTCATATCTTTTATGGTATCATTCCAAGCACTGTTTATACCTTTTTTAGGAGCCTTCTGAACTATATCTTTAATTTCTTTGAGGACTCCCCAACCTAGAGAATAAACGGCACTATCTAATCCTTTTTGAGCATTCAAGCACATACCTAGCCTGTGAGCATAATTGTCATAACCATCTTTCTTAACTGTATCCATTTCCTGTTTAGCTGCATAAAGTGTTCCTAGGGCATCACCCATTCTAACGGTTGGATAACTATTAAACGCTTCAGAAATAATATTTTGTAATGATAACTTATTGTTTTGTTGGGGGAATGAAATATCTGTGGTTTGTAATTCATTTACTGGTTTGGTAGGATTTTGGTTAGGGGTGATGTAATAATATTCACTTTCCCCGGGTTGAGGATTTTGCCTTTGTATCGGGTGTTCTCCGTTAAAAACACCTTGTAAATATTCATAAGTTGTGTCTGGCATTGATTTTCTCCAATAAAAATCAATTTGGGGGCTCTCTTATGGATTACATGTTTGCATCAATTCGCGACGTGTTATAATAATCGAATATGTGGGGCCAGTATATAAATGTCCCCAACAACGATAGTAAAAGAAAAATCTCGAATGATATTATATAATATTTTTTGAACACGGGAGATTTATATTTGTAATGGATAAATTTTGTTATACATGCAAATAACAAAGAAAAATCAAAAATTACAAAGAAGATATTAAACGGGAATTTGCCAAGGTAGATTTCTATTTGGAGATCAAGCAGAAATAAGCTGTTAAGAAACAAGAAACATCTCATATATCTCATTATTTCTCTAAAAACCACACCCTTATCTTTTTTGAAAAATTTCATTTGTGCTTCCTATCAGTCGTCTACATTTTTCTTGTTCAAATTATCTGTTCTCATATTATCCCTGTGAATAATGTAATTTGAAATTCCATGATTGATTATTGAGCGTTCTAGCGGACGAGTTGTATTTCGACCAAACGTTCTCATGCCTGCATATGTTCCCAACATACCGCTAATTCCGCCTAGCGATACATCAACAGCAACATCTTTAACATTGTTATTCTCATTATTACCATATCCGTCTAATGCCGACATTGCAATATTATTTTTATATATTTGTGATGATTTTACCCACCATGGTGCAGTTTTAGAATATTTGAATAAGGGAACACGGTTAGCTATTGAACCAACTCCCTCCGCAATGCCATATGCAATTTGCCTTTGTATTGGGTGTTCTCCGTTAAAAACACCTTGTAAATACTCATAACTTGTGTCAGGCATTTGTTTTCTCCAATAAAAAAACCGCCCCAAAGGACGGTTATTTTTATTGGTAGGCGCGCAGGGATTCGAACCCTGGACCCACTGATTAAGAGTCAGTTGCTCTAGCCAACTGAGCTACGCACCCATAATCTACCTGTGCAGGAATATAGACTGCTAACTTTTTTTTTGCAACAACTTTTTTATATTTTTTGCAAAATCGCACAAGATATGCCACGAATCGCACCGACAATATCATATTACCAAACTGTTTATATTGCCTTTAGCACAGTCCGTAACATCTTTGAAAGCACTTATTTGCTCAAAAATTTGCAGTACTTGTTGTGCAGAATAGTTTTTATAACAAAAATCAGCTCGCAAAAAGTCGGCTTTGACCTCTCCAGCCTCAGCAGCAAAACACAGCGGGCGATCATCAAATACAAAAGTTTGACAATTTCGTGATAATGCCCAGTATGTTGTCTTTTCTTGATGAAGTTCAATCCAACGGCTACCCTTTGGGCATTGAGAACAGGGATTATCACGAATACACACCGCACTACTGAACAACGGCACATCGCTATAAACCGGTAAAACGACCGGCAATGGCGACTCTTGCGCAACAGTACGCATATTATTTGATGTATCTTCAAAAGACAGGCAAACACGATTAGCACCTATCTCTTTGGCCATAGAGATTGCCTGAGTATTCAGCGTATAAAGGCTGGTATCAAAGCTCAAGTCTATCCCCTGCTCCGGCAATAAATCAAGCCCCCACCAGTTGCCGATAGTCCATTTTTTATATCCGGCAGACAGAAAAGCAGATATAGAATTTTTCCATGCAACAGCATCTCGAGCCAATGCCGGTAAAACTAATCTGACCTTATTTTTGGGGAAATTGCTGATATCCGCAACCTTAGTTTCACGGCTGAGCAAAAATTCTATCTCAGCAAGTTTATCAAAGTCTAAGAGGGCTAAATTTTCGGCGTTGTCAGTACGGACTATCCATTTTGATTGTTGATGGGCACATGCTTTTATAGCCGGAGGCAAGTTGCCGTGTTTGCTGTCAAAACTGATTTTTGCATATAACTTGCGGCGTAACTCATTGAACATTGAAGCCGGAACAAATAAGCCGTCAGGATTGATGAGGTGCAATTCTTTTAGGCTCAATTCGGTATCGCCGGTTTTATTAAAGGCTTTAGTGGCGGCATCATTAGTCTTGCCAGCATCTTCGGCTTTAGCAAAATTGCCTTCTATTTCGGCAGAGAAATTTCCGCAAAAAGCTGAAATGTTATCTGATGTTACTTTAACTTCAACTTCTATATCATGACGGCGAATGTATTCTCCGTCTTTGGGATGAGTGTAGTTATAGCCGCCTTTGACTTCGCTTGATGATGCAAGGTAGATGTTTTGTCCTTTAGCAATGTCCGGACTTTTCGGGGGCAAACTAATTGACACTTCGTCTTTGGCATTAGCCTCAAAAACTCTGCGCCCGTTGACAGACATATTTTGGATAGAAAAGCCAAAAGGTTTTTCCTGTCCGGCAATATCGATTTGCAGACCATCATGACGGGCAATTTTATGATTGGGCTTAAAAATAAGCTTTCCGTTTACAATCTGTAGTACTTTGCCGATCGGAAGCCCGCGGTGGCCTACAAAGTCACGATCAACCACACTCTTGTCTTTGCCGTGAAGCATAAATTTGCACCAAGGACGTGAAAAAATTTGTTTGATGTTTTCTTCTTTTTGAGCAATGGCTCCCTTGCCGTCCAAAATGTTGCGGTAATAATCAGTAACAGCAGCTACATATAATGCGTTCTTTTTACGCCCTTCAATTTTGAGCGATGTAACCGGCATTTTGCGGACTTCGTCCTGCAAAGCCATGTCTTTCATTGAAAAATAGTGTTTGTCACCGCTTTTGCCGCTGAAAACCGAACGGCAGGGATACAAACATTTGCCACGGTTGGCACTGCGTCCGCTTTCAAGAGATGAAAACATACATAATCCGCTGTATGAATAACAGAGTGCACCATGGATAAATGCCTCAGTTTCTAAGTTCGGAATTGAAGCGATATCCTTGATTTCGGCAAGAGAGAGCTCTCGTGCTAAAACAACACGCTTAAAGCCCAGCTTTTGCAAAGCTAGTGCGCCTTGTTTGTTATGAACAGCCATTTGAGTGCTGGCATGCAATTCGAGTTCGGGATATTGGGATTTGATAATTCTCGCAACGCCTAAATCCTGCAAAATAATGCCGTCAACGCCGCAATTTGAACAAGTATCAAGGCTGTCAATCAGCGACGGCAATTCGTTTTCTTGCACAAGGGTGTTAATAGTTACATAGACACGACGTTTCAAATGATGAGCATAGCCGACAAAGTTATTGAGTTCCGCGGCATCAAAATTGGTAGCAGTGGCACGAGCAGAAAAATGCTTAAGCCCAAGATATACGGCATCTGCACCATAATAAAGGGCTGCATATCCGGCCTCAATATCACCGGCAGGGGCTAAAAGTTCGGTTTTCATGTCAACTTCCTATTTTATTTGACTGCGGTATAGTGAAGAATATACACCGTCTTCTTTGGCAATGAGTTCTTCGTGAGTGCCTTCTTCAACAATCTCACCATAGTTAACGACGACAATACGGTCAGCATTGCGAACCGTGGACAAACGGTGGGCAATAATCAGCACGGTACGATCTTTCATAAGGTTATCGATGGCCTGTTGAACCACCGCTTCTGATTTGTTATCCAAAGCAGATGTAGCCTCGTCCAAGATAACAATCGGAGCATTTTTGATAAAGGCACGAGCAATAGCTATACGCTGTTTTTGACCGCCGGAAAGCAGAACACCGCGCTCGCCGATTTGGGTATCAAGCCCTTTGTCGAGGCTTGATATAAACTCATCAAGGCAGGCAGATTTGACAGCGTAACTGATTTCTTCTTCAGTGGCGTCTTCTTTACCCAACAGAATATTATCACGGATTGATCCATCAAACAAGAAATTGTCTTGGAATACAATAGCAATGTTGTCGCGCAACGAGTTGAGGTCATATCGGCGAATATCAACACCGTCAATTTGAACCTCTCCTGATTTGACATCATAAAAGCGTGGCAACAGGTTGACCAATGTGGTTTTACCACCGCCGGAATTGCCTACAAATGCGACAGTTTGTCCAACTTTGATTGACAAGTTGATGTTTTTAAGAACCGGTTTGTTCTTTATGTAAGCAAAAGATACGTTCTTGTAGTCAATGCTGTTCTTAACTTTGTTGAGCATAATCGGTTTTTCACAATTGTGAATTGCCGGCACACGTTCAAGTTGGGAAAAAATGCGCTCCATTGCCATTAAAGACATTTGGACGTTGTTATAGTTGTTACCGATTGATTTAATCGGATTGTACAACATGATTAAGGCGGTAATAAATGAAACAAAGTTACCGGCGGTAATTTCCTGATGGACAATCAAATAGCTGCCCGTCCAGATGACCAATGCAATACCGAGAGAGACAATAAAGTGCATCAGTGGCGACATCATACCGGTACGCTGAACCATTTTAATACCGAGTTTAAAAACCTGTTTTAGTGTGGCATGAAAACGCTTACGTTGGTAGTCATATAAATTATATGAAGCGATAATACGGTTGCCGTTGTATGTCTCGTTATAGTGGCTCATTACTGCCGCACCGGAAAAGATGGTCTTGTCCATTACAGATTTGATACGACGACGCACGGTCGTCAACGGGTATAATGCGCCAAATAAGATGACTACAGCAATCAATGCCAATTGCCATGTATTGTAGAACAAAACGGCAATCAACGAGACTGAGGAGAAAACTCGGGTAGTAAACAGCTTAAGATTGGCGAGCAAGCCGTTACATGCCGTGTCAACATCGTGATTATAACGCATCATGACATTACCGGAAGTGGTGGTATCAAAATAGCTGGCTTCGTTCAACATCAATTTGTCAAACAAATCCATTTTGACATCATTGGCAATTTTGCGCCCTACCCAAGTGTTAAGATATGTTGCGGCATAGTTCAGCGAGCTTTGCAGGCAGCTGAATACAATAATCAGCAACGGAATATAGTTGGCAACATTGGTTGATTTTTCGACCATGACCACATCCATGTATGGCTTGAGCGACCAAGCAATGACCGCATCCATAGAGCCGATCGGTATGGTAATCAAAACCGAAATAAGACCGCGAAACCAATATGGTTTTACGTATGGAAAAATCTTGCGATAGTTAACCACAAGGTTTGTCGACATAATTTTTTGTATAAGTTTCTTGAACATTACTTTCTTCGTTAAAGTTAATTATGCCGCGATGTTAGCTGATTTTATGCGGTTTGCCAAGTAATTTTATCAATTTATTTACAAAGCTCCAGTTCTTGCCGAAGTTTATCTATGCGAGCCAGCCACTCCCAGAAGGCCGAAGCACGGTTATACTCAATGTTTTCAAGCTCAGTGGCGACTTTAGGACCGGCAACGGGATAAACAGGGCAATACTCATAGTTGGTTTTGGCGCATGAGCTCAAGCAAAGTATTACGCCCGGCATGAGGGCTGGAATATATAGCAGACTTTTTCTTTTCAACATATTTAATAACCTCTACTTGTTTGGTTACTATTTCGGTACGGGCATGGGAACGCCCAAGCAGGTACGAGAAAACGCATAAAATTACACATAAACACCCGATTATTGATGATTTTGCCATTTACCAAAGCTCCTTGACATTGATGCCCAACGCAAACATTACGGCTATTATGCCCCATAAAAGCCAATATATTTTGCGATGACGTAACGCCATACGTAAAAGCCATTTCAGAAAACGATAGCGACAATTTTTATGATCTTCCATTTCAATCTCCGATTATTTAATATCGTTATAAAACAAATGGTGGGTGGTCTCATAGCAAGGGCTATGGTGTTTTGCCCATTCGGGAAAAATATTGCGAGTGTGATAAAAGGTGGCATTATTGGTAAAATCAGGCAGTTTTCCGCTGATAACACGGGCGGCAATTTCCTTACACAAGCAAAATGTTTTGTCGGTATCGGTCAACCGCAAAACCTTGGAAAAATTCGGATCATGATGGTTCCAACAACTGAATTGATACTTTTTCAGGCAGGTTTGTTTGATGTCAGGAATTTTAATACCGTTGTCGAGCCGATAACCGGTAAACCATTTGCGGGCATAAAAGCGGTTGATAATAACACGAGCAACCGCCTCCATGCCCTCTGTGCCATCACCTCGAGCCTCACCCCAAATTGTGGCAGCCATAACATGCAAATCGTCCCAGTCATCAGGAGACATGCTTGCCTCCCTTGTGTTTACAATTTAACAAAAGATCAAGTTTGGTTTCAAAGCTGTCAAATTTGCTTTCTAATTTTGCCAACATTATGTTTTGTTGGTTTTGCATCATGATTGCCGAAGCAGTTTCTTTATCAGCTTTATCTATGCGTTGCAAAACACCTTCCATACGTTCCTCAAGCCGACCTTTCCAAGAACCTAATTTAACCAAATTCCAAATCATTCCGGTCAACGCAGCCATGCCGGATATGCCGCCGATTGTGTTGATAAAATCCATAATTACCTCCAATAAAAAAGGGGCAACGAATGCCCCTTTGTCAAAAACCAATTGCTAACCAATGCCATGTGCCGAGATCGTTACTGCCAACCGTAAAATCAGTTAAAGAGTGATCCAGCACAGAGGCGGTGGAATATGTAATGGGCGGAGTGGAACCGACAGAATGTGTCAGTGAAATGCAATACGAGTTGCTCGTAAACGGAATTTCAAACGTACAGGTTTCTCCGGCACTGTCGCTGAGTTCGATTGTTCCCCACTGCATAAGCAGTCCGCCGGCAAATTTGATATGATTGGTCCCTTGACTGACGATGTTGCCTCCGTTGATAAAAGCTGTGGTAGCAACATTGGGGGATAAGTCATCCGATGCCGGAGTTACGGCTTGTAGCGTGCCTTCAAAGATTTTGTCGCCGACAATGGTTTGTTCGGTATCAAGTGTCATGTAAGTTTGGTCATATGCCTCAATAACGGCATTGATGTTATCAATTCCGTCCTGCACGGCATTATTAATTGAGGTAATTGACTGTGTGGTTTCAATATCTATTACCTGCTTTTGATCATTTACATAGTCGGATAAATCAGGTTTGCTGACCGAGGCCACATGGTCATCTATCTCACTTTTTCCGTATTTTACATATTTCAAATCAGCCGTGGTATTGAGAGCGGCTTCGTCCTGAAAGCAGACATTAAGATCTTTAGAGGCATAATTTTCAAAAATGTTTATCTCTGTCATTTTACACTCCTTCGCTAATTCGGAGCAATGCATTATGGCTGATATCCTGCGGAAAAACAGTATGAACATCGCCGTTGGCAAAAATTATTTTGATGTTTGCCTCATATGTACCGACATCAAGGCTTGAGTGTTGAGGGGTTATTTTGATAACGGCCTGCCCCTGCAGTGCATCAATAATCTCTCCGTTGATGTGCAAAATGGTGTTTTCTTCATTGTCTTTGGCATCAAGAAAAATCTGTGATCCCGAAATATCCAACGGTGTCCCGTCTTTATGCTTAAAACGCATGGCTATGTCAAAGCTGTCGCCCTGACGAACCAGAATTCCGTCGGGTGTCATGGTTCCTGTCATGATATTACTCCTTATGCGGCATTTTACAAGCAATGTCATAACGCAGTAACAGATAGCCGTTTTCGTCCTCAAAAACAGCTTCCGGATTAATCTGCATGACTTCTTGAGCAAGCAATCCGATTTGCGGGGTCGGATTGTTTTTGAAATTAAAACAATAAACGGTCAGACCATTATCTAGTTTGCCCACAGGATTGATGTTTTCTTTAAGGCGAACATCAGAAAACAACATCAGACCGACCTGAGCAGCTGTACCCAGGGCATCACGACCTGATTGAATTTGGGCATCAGTATTGCTTTGTTTGTTGGCGGCAATACGGCTGTCAGCACCATGGCGAATATTATAAATATTCATGGCATTATCGTAACCGGAATGACCAAGTTGCAACTGAGAAATAATTTGACTGAGATAATTGTTTTTGGCAGCATTGCCAAAATTGGCCGACAGTGCAGAATTGTTCAGGCTTTGACTAAAAGCATTTTGACCGTTCAGAACAGATTGATATGCCGCCTGATTGTAGGCGTTGTTTTGAGTGTTTTGCAAATTGCTCATAGCTCGGTTATATGCATCACTACCGACCGTTATACCCTGATTTTGAAGACGGGTTTCAAGATCATCGGTTTGTTGGGCAAATTGTGGTCTGAGACGGTCAGTATAGGCCTGATAGGTAGCATTTTCAGCACGTATGCGAGCCTCATCAGAGCCGTCTATGTTATAAGTATAGTCTCCGCTGTTGCTTAAATTGCGACTCATACTATAGGCATTATTGAGCAAATTTTGGACAGTATTATCATAGTTGGTAGTATTATAATTTTGCAAATAATTAAGTATATTGCTTTCTGATTGGTAGGGAGATGTGCTGGCATTTCCGGCACCTAATAGTTTTCCTACCGCTTTGAATCCGCTAGACATGATTTTCTCCTGTTGTTTGATGATTGATAAATTTACATTCTGAAGCCAACATGCCCAGTACAAGAGCATCTTGACCGGTTGAATAATATTTGCGCATTTTGCCCTCTATGACAAAACCGCATCTTGTCGCTAACGAAATTGAGGCATGATTATCCGAACATATAAGTGCATTGAGACGTCGGCATTTGAGAGCATTGAAGGCAACTCCGAAAATTTGTTTTAAACAAATCTTCGTGCACCAATGTTTGTCCGTCGTATAAATGCTTATCCATGCTGAATCATCGGGAACATAACCGCTAAAAGTTATACCGCCGATAATTTTGTTGTTGTGCCTGATGGCAAAAGAAAAACCCGAGGATAATTCGTCGGGTTCAAGCCTTAAACCGTCAGCAACCCAGCGTGCTGTTGCATCGCTGTTATCATAAATTAAGTCAGACAATGCCGGCTCCCTGTTCAAAGCGAAAACCGGTATTGTACCACTCGATAAGGTTGCCCTTGGTTTTTGTCTTGAATACAAGTGAAGCCTTAAAACCGGTGGCATTGTTGGCAATCCATTGGCTACGCACAATGCCTTTTAAGGTTGACCATTTGGTACCAATTTGATGTTCAAGACTGCTCCATTTACATTTGTTCCACTTGTTGCCGTTGCTTTCACCGATGTTTTCGGAATAATCACGTTCTGCATCGTCAAAATCCATATTGGTATAGATATTAAGACCAAAAATTGCAGAACTTTTGGTGCGTGGATTGAGCATTTGTATTTTTTTGAGGTTCGGAGTGCCAAGTGAACAATAGGCCTGATGTACATTGCCGCAAATAGCAATTCCGTTATCGGAATGCCCTTCATCAAATAAAAAAACGCCTCCGTCCGAACCAAAATAAAGCCGACCCTCAAACAAGCACCAGCAAAACGAATATATATTGGTAAAACGACACCAGGCGCCGGAACTCATATTGATTACGTGCTGCTCAAATTGTCCGCCGACAGGAACATTAAACAAGACAAAACCTCCTCGTGGATAAATAATACTTTGCCAACCGGCAATGTTTTTGCCGGATTTGATACGAGACAAAACCAATCCGCGGATTTTATCGCTATATGCAACCTTGCCGGTAGAACTCTCGCCAATCGGCAATACCGAAGAAAGCGGCACATAGCCGTCTTCACAAATAACCACTATGTCTCCTTGGTATTGCATTGTGCAATGATTGCCAATCGGTCGGCTGATAAAATATTTACCACGTAATGACCAATTATCAGCGTTGCCGGGGTTGGTGCCCGAATATACCAATACCTCGCCTTCGGTGGTAATAAAAACGGTCAAGTCATCTATACCCTGCCCGCCATCCTGTGTCCAACTTGCTATAGCAGCAATGCTCCCTCCACGGGTGACCAATGTTGATAAATCAACACTACTAAGCACTCCCTCGACTTCGCCAACGCCTGATGAATACCAATATGTCAAAGAATCTTTTTCAATATAAAAAACTCGTTGTTTTGAGACTGCTACGCTACATAATTTTTTGATATCAAGCCCCTCTCCGGCAATGTCAGTATTTTTCCATGTCCAGACGTCTTCTTCATTTTTATAGTAGGTTTGAGGAAAATCCATGCCATTGACAAGAAGTAAACGATTACGAAACTGAACATAGTTCCAGTCATTATAATTTAAGTTATCTACATCTACTGTATAGTTACCAGATGTTATATCAATAATTTTACCATTGGCAGCGGCAAACAGTCGACTATTTTGTGAAGAAGAAAAAGTAATCAAACTTTCGATTTTGAGTCCCAGTCCTTCCAATGCATACATTTTGTACCCGCCACGCAGGCAAACATTGGTATCAGACGGATAATAATTGTCCATTATAACGGCATCGGTCTCAGGCATATTGTCAAGGCTGTCCCGACAGTTCAAACCGCCAATCGGCGCCGGCAAAATGTAGTTTTGCGATCGGCTAGTTGCTCTGTTTAACATAAGCTATTCCTCCATCAGCTAAACAATCTGAATTTTCGGCCAGGTTAATGTCTTGGCTGGTTAATGTTGAGCCAAAGCGTTTGCGGCACTCTTTTTCATATTCGGCCATTTCTTCCTGATACGCCAAGCCGTTGCGCGCCTGCAGGCGCCAGCGAATTGCCAGTTTTACCAAATATTCGTCAAAAACCGGAATATCGGTGTCTTTAGTAATTTCGGTCTTTTCGGTAAACATGCCGTTTTCGTACGCAACTACCGAAGAACGATATTGAAAAACAATTTTTATTCCCTCAGGAGGCGGAGTTAAGAAACGAAACATCGAATTCTGAATTTTAAATTTGATGCGGTTATCATCACTATGAAAAAATTTTTCACGTTGCCATTGTTCAGGACGGATTGAACCGATAATTTTCTCATTACTATCTTTTATATAGACAGTATTGTTAAGCAACTGAAAAAAGTCAGGGCAAAACGCTTTAATCAGATAGTCTGTTTTATTTTTAGAAGTTATTAATTCTCCGTCTTTGGTGAGTTCTTGCCAATCGCCATAACGCAAAAGACCATTAAGGGCATCTTTGGCAATACTTTGGAAAACACGGTTGTTTTGGCTGCTGTTATTAAAAAGGCTTTGCGGCTCCTGAACACAGGCCAGATTAGCTGCATCTTGGCATATTTCGAGTATGTTTTTCATTTTTGCTCCTTATTTTTTTTGACTGTTGCAAACTATCAACTTTGGTTTCCAACTCTTTGATACGTTGCTGATATTCGTGCTCCTTTTGTTGCCATTTAATGAGCGCTGAATTGTCTTTTGCCTGGGCAACAAATTTTATTGCAAGTTCACGTTCTTTACTAACACCGAGCTCTTCTGCATGTGCGGCATCCAGTCTGGTTAAGTGCTCAACCGTATAAATACCTCGCACCTTAAGACCGGCAATCTCTGCTGCATCCAAAAAGGCAAATTGCTCCAGCGGAGTGCCCTCCTCGGCACATTTTTTAGCTTGTTTGTAAAGAGCATATTCTGTCGGAAAACGTCTGATTTTATCCGGGGTTGCGGGTTGGTTATAAACTTCGGAACTGTTGTCTTTTATGCGAATTTCACAAAAACAAACCAACTTAAATTTGGGCAACCCGTCTTTGGTAATTTGAGAAGTCTTTATTGCCTGGTCATAAAAACGTGCCACCACCCCGTCTTCGGAATTGCCGTTATGTATTACTTTTTCAAAAGTTGAAAAATCCATTGTTGTCTCCTTATTAAAAAGCGGCGCCATTGCTGGCGCCGCTCGTTTGTGTTGCATTATCCTTCTGCAGAAGATGTGTCAGTAAAAATCACACCTTGTAAAGCAGCATTTGACATGGTCAAGTTGCCGGCCCAACCGATGATTTTATAAATTGCATCTTGGTTAACAGACATTCTCTCGCCGCCGATTACTTTCATATTGCGGTCTTTATGAGTACGCAAATACAAATAATTGGTATTGAGAAAATACATTTTGCCGTCAGGACAACCACCGCCTTGTCCACCATCGGATACGATATCGGCTCCCTTAAAGCGTAATGCTTCAAAACCGGCGTCAGCAAGTCTGGTATCAACAAAACGCTGTTGAGCGGTCAATGACTGTTCAAACAATGAGTACCAATCATCACCGGTTACAATCAAATCGGGTTTGTCTGTGCCACGTGTCAATGACATATACATTGAATCCATTGCTGAGCGCAAACTATCAGGTGTAATGGTGCCGGTAAGTTCTTTGGCTTTGTTACGCCAAAACTCGTTGCCGGCGGTGGCACGATTGATGTTGCCGACAGTGCCACTGCTTGGAAAATCAGCTACCAACAAGCTCAAGCCACCGATTGATTTGCCGTTGTGACTGGTACCATCGCTATATACGGCTTCGGCCATTTTATTGCTCATGGTTTTGACTGCGTTTTCAATGCGTTTTTCAAACAAATCTATCATTTGATACTGACCGGAGTTTTTGAGCAATTCTTCACCCGAAATTGCAACCGGAACAGCACATAATTTTAATGAATATTCGGCAGCGCTGAACAGCTGTTTCGGGGTATATGTAATTGTGTCATATCCTGAATACCATGATAAATCGCCCTCTCCGTATTCGAGTTCTTCAATAATTTTTGAACCGCCGGCAAGCATGCGGTTATGTCCTTTTTCCTGCAGGCGTTTTAACAATGCATTGTTGTTAGAAACAGCATCAGCAAGTTGACCGCTACGGCTGGTAAGTGTGGTAGTAAAGATATCATTATAATCGTTATTAGCCATGTTTTTGTCCTTCTATAATTGATTATTGTTCATCCAATTGTGCAAATTGGCGTTCAAGAATTTGTCTGGTGGTAAGACCTGAGTAGTCATCATCGGCACTGCGATGTCCGGTTACAGAAAAAGCAGCCTCTTTAGCGGCTTTGGCTTCTTCAGCTTTTGCTAAAAGTTCGGCCTCGTGTTTGTTCTTGTCATCAAATGCCGTGCGCAAAGCTGATACACTCTCAATCAGCATATTCATACCGTTTAGCAATGCATCAGTCTTGGCACTGTTTTCGCTACAAATTTGGGCGGTATTGCTATCGGAACTTTGCCCAATATCAATGCCGTACACACGAGCCAAAAATTGCAAAACTGCCGCCGGATTTTGCTCAATCAGATCTTCTGCCAAAATGAGGTGTTCAATCCACTCTCTGGCGTTTTTGAACCCTCTTTTTGAGCCTTTTGAGCTGAAAGCATCATCAATAAAACGCCGGGCGTTGACCTCGGCGTTTAATTCTTCTAGCGATTTTGAAAATTCGCCCTCTCTTTCGTACAGATATTTGCGAACCTCCAAAGGCAATCCCTTAAACAGCTCTCGGATTTCTCCGATATAAGCTTCGGGAGCTTCAGCAAACTGTTCATCAGAAACAATAACGGTCGGCGTGTCGCTTGTTGGCACGATTGAGCCGTTATGCTTTGCGAACTCCTGTTCGAGAAGCTCTCTGGTTGTTTGTTGCATTCCATATTCTCCTTTTATAATTATTGATAAATTCCGCAAAAAAATCTTTGCGAAGTGCCTGTTCCCGGTTAAATTTTACTGCCCGGCGGTAGGCATCCGAATAATCACCGGCAGAGCTCAAATTGTTGGCTCGCAAATAGCGATCAACATCTTGAGCACAGACGGCAATAGTTCCATCAGGAAGAGTGAGTTCTTCCGTCCATTGTTTGGTAAAATAAGTCATTGCTACCTCATCACGTTTTTTTGAGCTTCAACTGCAGCTTCACGTGCTTTATTCAATGATTGTGCCTGAAGTTCCTGACGGGAAAAATCAAGTTTGTCGGCTTCAATCGCTGCTTTCAGATTGAGTTCTTTGTCCTTTAGTGCATTTTTCTGAAGTTCTATGATTTGTTCTGTTGTCGGCTCTGCCGGTTGAACTACCGGTTCTGGAGCTGACAGTTCCTGCTCAACAGCTGTAAACACCTGTTCCAAAACCGTTTCAAAGCAACGAGCTCTAGGCATAGTAGAAACAACTGCTTCAATCATGCTGCGATAAAGTGGTAAAAGCTTAGGCTGTTGGCTGACGGGAATAAGCGCATTTTGAACAAGTTGTCCAAGGCTTTCAACCGCGGATAAGGTAGCGGTATTTTCTTCGGTTTGATTTAAGATATTAGTGGTTTCGACACTAAACATCATGCCACGTAGTTTTTCTGTTTTTAACAAATTGACTGCAGACTGCGAAAGTTCCTCGTCTTTTTGAAGTTCTTCAGGCAAAAATGATTTTAGTTTATCAGCAGAAAAATATTCGCAAATAATCTCAGCTTTTATCCTTAGCAAATCACGGATAAAACGTTGCATATCGTTCTGGCGATCCTGATTGCGTAAGGTGCCGAAATTGGTCTTTTTTACCACCGCGGTTGCTGTCTCATTGCTATCTGAATTACCGCGCATAATATCTGATACACCGGTAATTTCAAAAATACTGTTGATGACTTCTTGTCTGCGTAATGATAGTTGTTCTAGTGCTGCTATGTATTGTTCAAGAGGTACAAAATCGATAATACCGCGAATGCCGCCGCTGTCACGCAAGCGCGAAAAATCGTTGACTGAAATCAAAGTAATATCTTTGCTCAATATATCGGCCAATTCGGGAAAAGAGTTGTCATAAGCGCCGCTGATTTTTAGTGCCTGCATAGTCATACGCATCCGACTGTTAATACCGTTCAGTTCATTTAACATCTCCTTTATCAAGCAATAATCGGGGGTAGGAATTATGCTGTCGTTGGTTTGAGTTGACCAAATCGGTTTGGGACAAGGAAAAAAGTTTTTGGTACTGCGAACGTTGGTATTAACTTTGAGAAAACGATTGGGATATGCTTTGGAAAGCCAATATACAGTATGTGTTTTTTTATCCCAGATTTCATAAATACAGATATCTCCCTGTTGAGCAATATCAGGCACATCAAACTGCTTTGCGACATCCTCTGAGCTCATATAAATACGACGAGCAATCCACTCAACATCTTCCCATACGCCTTTTTTATCGCAATCAGCTAAAAAGTCCTTGGGATCAATATAGATTGTTTCGACGCTTTCATCAGTTTTTAATGTAATGTTTTCCTCTGGATTAGCGGGGTTCGGGACTTCAGTAAATTCCGGAATATATTGTTCCCAAACAAGGCCGGTTCCGGAAATTAAAAAATCGTTCCGTGCATATTTGATTACGCTGTCAAAATCAAATTGGCTTAAGTTCCAAATCAAGGCCTTTTCAAGTATGGTGCAAGCAGCACGCTCAACCGGATCCGAACTTTTATTCTGTCGCTCAATATAAAATTGAGGTTGTTTGAAATATAAAAATGGTTTTAAGGTTTCAATAGTTGACCAAAAAATGTTGTAGTTGCCGCCACGTCGGTGTCGGCTATCCTTATAAAAACTTCTGGTCTCATTGATTAATTCATAATAAGGCTGATAAACTTTTTCGGCGGCGGAAATTTTTTGCAGCCATAAATCAACCTGTTCTCGTTGTGGTTTGTTATTCATCTTCAATTACTCCTAATATGCTGTTTTCTCTTACTACGACGATGTCTTCAGATGGTCCGGGAAGATCATCAAAAATATGAAAAAACACTCGGTCTCCGACTTTGACCGAGTGCACTTTTTCGCCAACCGATATTACCTCGCCGATTGTGCGCCGATTGGGACCATCGGTCGAAATAAATATGCCTCCGTCGGTGGTTTCTTTTTGGGGTGGAAGTTTAATAAAAACTCTATCCATAACCGCTTGTATCATGGTTTATCCTTTCAAAAAAATTAGTTTTACCAATCTTCGTGGCGGCGAGATTGGTATTTGAAAATATCTTCAACACTGACGGAACCGCTGTTATACAGCTTGGGGATTCCGTAGTCGTATATCGGTTCGGCAAAAGTAAGGGCAAGAGCATCGGCTTTGTCCGGTGAGCGACCGAGTTTTTTCTTGATTTCGTCTTTGTTCTCGAGCATAAGACGACCGCGATTATCATATTTTTTATCAACGCTAACCAGCTCATTAAAAAGCTCATCATCTTCAACAAGTTGGGGTTGAGGTTTTTCCTCAAGCCAGCGAGCGATTTTGTCCCACATCTCGGCCCGACGATTAAAATAGCGATCAGTTTTGATTGCCTTTTCCCCAAAATAAATACCGCGGATTATTTCTCCAAATCCGCGGTCTTTCAAAATATCAAACACTCCGGCACCCTGCCCGCCTATATCCATAAAAATACGTCGGGGTTTGTATTCATTGATGATGTTGGTGGCAATGTTGGCAACATCAACGTTGCTTTGTGCTTCAAAGCTCTCAAACTTATAACACAGACGCCCTTTGCGAAAGCAAAACACCGTGCGATCATCGCCAAAACGAGCAATATCAAGCCCGATGACCAAAGGCGATGTTGTTGACATGATAGTTTTTTCAAATGCACGTTGGACCGATTGTGAAGATATCAATCTACAGCCACTTTGTGACAAAGGTTCTCCAAGCCAAATATGACCAAAATTTTCAGGATGCTCACGACGACATCTTTCGGCTTGCAGTTTTATTTCTTCAGGGCAAAACGGATTGTCATAATAATTGACTTTTAAAACCAATGTGCGTTTGTCGGGGCGAGCGGCAACAGCTTTCCACAACGGGTCGTTTTCGTACAGCCTGTTCATAGAAATCCAAATTTCAGATCCGTCTTTTCGAATAGTCGGCTCTAAAATTTTCCATGAGCCGGATGTGATTGTTTGAGCTTCTTCTATCCATGCAATATCAACGCCTTCCAAAGATTTTATTTTTTGAATATCCTGCTCACGCAACCCTTTAAAAATAAAACGAGTGCCGGTGATTTTGTTCTCAATTTTGTCTTCAAAAACCTTGTAATCAGAGAGCCCGTAACTGCTGATACGATCGCATAGCAATTTGTAAACCGAATCTCTCATGCTATCTTGGATTTCGCGCAGGCAAGCAATCAATAATTTTTTTTGCCGACCAAGAAACAAAAGACTATCTGCAAATGCATAACTCTTGCCTCCGGCACGCCCGCCGTAGTAAAACTTAATTCGATATTTTTGCGTCATCAGAGGGGCAAAAATCTCCGGTATTTGCGCTGTTATTTTTTTCAATGTTTTCTCCTTTTGTTTTTACAAATTGAACCAATACTTGTTTGAGCTCGTCATCCAAACTTTGTTTGTCGCTTTTGTCTGACCAACCATGGTTGGCTTTGAGGGCCATAATTGACATTGATGAGTTGTAAAAGCCCAAACCGGCCGCATTCATCAGCCATTCTTCCTGAAAGTGCATGGCCTGTTCATAGGCGCTGTGAAAGTCTGGCACAAGATTGCGCCACACCAACACCCGATCGATGCTGACTTTTAAGCTGTCGGCAAAACGAACAATACTCGGGCAAGGCGCCGCAACTTTGTTGATGACTGTTTCAATATGATCAGTTTTTTTGTTATAAATTTCTTGGGTTTCTTGTAAGAAAAGCGGTGCATCTCGAAACCATGCAATGAGTTTTGCGGCATATTCGGTCTTGTAATCTTTGGGGTATTTCATATATTTTCCATAAAAAAACGGCAGATAAAAATCTGCCGTTTGATATAAAGATGAGGATTAATTTATTTTAGTTTTTTGACTGTTTGTTTGATAACTTTATAACCGTTGGTTTTGGAAAAGTCGTATTGAGCCGAAAAATCATCAAACAAAGCACAAGCATCGTGCATATTCATAAGCTCTCGCATGTCTTCGCTCCATTTAATTTTGTCAGTGCTGACATTGTAATGGTTAGCGGCCAACCAAATAATGGCGTTTTTGCGGAAATTTTCCATGTCTTCGGCAACTGATTGGGAAACGACCTCATCGCCTTGGCTCTCGATGCGTTCATAAAGCTGTTCGAGACTGTATCCGTTTGCTTGGGCAGCGTTTTCAATCTTATCAATGTCTTTTTTCATGAACTTGACAAAGTTTTCAGGATATTGTGTAAGCTCAAAATCGTATTGTTTGCAAAACTGTTTGTAGGCAACCGTGTGGCGATATATAATGCCGGCAGCCATACCTATGTTGTAGTCCTCATTATGGATAATTTTTTTCTGCGGTTTAACAAAATAAATTATAGCGCCGATAACTGCAGCCATAATCAAGATGAAGAGCAGTTTTCTTAAATGCTCAATAAAGCTGTTACCGGAATCTTTGATCGCAGGTTTAGAAACTACTGCTTTAGGCTTTGTTGTTTTTACGGTTTTGGTAGTTTTAGACTGTGATACAGTTTTCTTTGGTGTAGGTACAGTTTTTTTAGAATTCATAATGTGTCCTCCAATCAATACGATTTATAGTAACAATTTGATGAAATATATCAATAAAAATTTATATTTTGCAATATGATATAAAAAAGGAAGAGTTTTAAGTTTAAAACCCTTCCTTGCGACAACCATATTTTTATTTGGAATCAGAGAGACACTTGTTCTTTATTTTCTTTGATAGTGTTTACCCAAGAAACGGCAATAAAAATCATATTAAGCACCATAAAGACAATGTGCTTGAAACTACATGCGTCAAAAATTGCAATCATACCTAATACACAAAGTATGGTTGCTATGACTGACATTATCATAATGATGTTATTAAATTTTATTTCTGCCATCTTGTTTATCTCCTGTTTGAATTCAAATTGAAGATAGAACAAAAGTAGAACATTGTCAAGATTTATTTTAACAAAAAAGAGGTTGGTTCGTCATGAACCCACCTCTTCCAGTTTATGAAAAATGTATAGCACGGCGTGACACAAAAGTCAATGGAGTGCTTCTTTGCCTGTGGATAACTCAGAAATATATGCTGATTTATCAAGGCTTATGTTGGCAATTTGCAATCCGTCATGCAAAGCCCCTTTACATAGATTGCAAACGTTAGTTCGTAATTTTTGAGAATCGTCTTCCATTTCTGCCATAAGAGTTATTTCTTTACATGTGGTTTCATACCTTATTATTAGTTGGTATATACCATATAATATATTAAATACATATATAGCCTGTGAGCTATTGAGATCAGATTGCATCATCTTATCAATCAGTTGCCACAGATTATCACGTTCATGTTGCGGAAACACAGTGCGTAAGCTACTTTTTATGATATTTTGAGTCATTTTCTTCCTCTACATAATATCAATTAAAAATTGATATATTTATAAATATACAATTAAAAAAAGAATGTCAACAATATAATATTGTATGTATTTAAAATTTAATTTTGAAAGCTGTATAATGGTCAATCAGGCGGTCAAGACCTCGACAGAGATCCCAACAAAAGAGATATTTAAGTTCTGTGCGGCGACGTGCAGGGATATCAACCGGCGGTTGAGGTAAGATATTTTCAATGCAAACTTGCCGAACTGCTGACCAAAATTCATGCGGTATTGATTTGACTGCCGTAAGATATCGACTGCGAAAATATTCCACAGACGGTGAGGCTCGCCCCGATTGCTGATCTACTTTGTCATTTTTCCAAAAAGAACTTATGGTATTAAAATGAGATTTTTCATAATCCGAGGACAATTTATTTGCTGCCCGTAAACGATCTTCTTCACAATAACGTTTGTTCCCATAGCTGAGCCGACCTTTATAGAATAGTTGCTCGATTGCCGTAAGCTTTACCACACCTGCGGAAGTACGAACAAACCCTTGCGCTTCGGCTTTGGCTTTATCTATATATTTTGTATTATCTGACATATTGTGCCTCCTACAACAAAAAATACATTTTGTGTAATAATAGTCAATACAGATTATGTATTTTATACCCAACTTTTTACAATTATTGTAACTTTTTCTTGCTTTTACGCAGGCATTGACATATATTTGAAGACAGGATCAAAAGTATCACGGAAATGGTTATGCAAAATTGGGAATGGTTAAGAGAGCGTATGCGCAAACTCGGCATTAGTCAAAAAGATGCCGCAGAGGCTTTGCAGTGGCAAAAGACACGAATTTCAGAACTACTGTGCGGCAAACGAGATTTGCCGGTAGATAAAGTTTTTCTTGCAGCACGCTTTTTTAATCTGGATTTGGAGCAATTAACAAAATACAACTCCGGTTTTTCGGATAAAATCCCGCAAGAACCTAACAAATTGCCTAAAAGCGTGGAACAGACAAAGATTGCATTTATTGATGTAGTAGATGCTTCTGCCGCAAAAGGTCGCGGGCTTAATACTCCGCCGGTTGCCAAACAACCAATTAATGACGATGTTCTAAAACTAATCCCCTCATTAAAAGGCAAAAAACTAAAACTGCTGATTGCCAGCGGTGATGCTATGAGCCCGACAATAAATGACCGAGATATTGTGCTGATTGATGTAAATATTAAAAGACCAAATAAGGACGGGATGTACCTGTTTGATTTGCAAGGTGAACTGTTTATTAAACGAGTGGTGTTTAATGAGTTTGAGAAAAGCGCACAAATAATCTCTGATAATCCACTCTATCCGCCGATTAAGGTTAATGACCTGAGCAAATTGCATTGCTTGGGTAAGATTGGTGCAGTGTGCAAAATGTTTTTCTAATCATCGTAACCGATGTTGAGCTCCAACGGGGCATCACTTGCTTGTAAGCGACGAGCAAAATCATCAATTTCAGGTCCCATATCAATGCCCCACGGAGAGCTATGATAGTTGCCGCCGTGAATTACTAAGCCACGCCGATTTTTAATATCGGTACCGGCTTTTGGAACAAGCCAAATTCGATAGTTTCCCCAAATGTTTTTACCGCCGGGCCAATCTCCTCTGCCCCACCAGCCTTTGACTTTGTTCATCAGACCTTGATCAGCGTAACTTTGCAGTGTTTTAGGACCGACCATCCAAATTCCGGCAGGAATGCGGCTACTGTCCTCGCCACGCTCGGCTTCAAAAATTTTGAACTGGTGATAACGGTTGTATTCTGATACATGCATATTGGCAATTGAAACAACAGCAACGCAAATTGCAACAACAGCGGCACGTTTAAAATCAGACTTACGGCAATGCCAAACATAGAACATGGCACCCGATAAAAGCAAAATATAAAAAAGATTAAACCACAAGAAAAAGCTGGGAGATGAATAAAGACGTCCCCACTGAGGGTATCCCCAATAGAAAAAACGATCCATAAAATATTCGCTTATCAAGCTCTCTAGCAAAACCAGAATGTAAAAAACATTCCAAATGCAACATACTGCGAACAGCTGATCGGGCAGCTTTTTAGTCATTTATCTATCTCCAGAAAAAAGTATTCATAAGTTTTGGCCAAAATTATGTTGAAATATACAATAACTACCGAACCGAGAAAAATTATCAGCCAGCTGTTACCGGATAACACGGAATCAAGTGCTTCAACAAGAGAAAATAATACACTGAATAAAGCGCTGATTGCCAGGAACTTACAATAGTTGCCTTTGGTACGGCCAAAAGCGGTGGAAAGCAAGCCACTACGACCTATGAGTGAACCAATCCATGCCATCATCGGACGATAAAAAATAAACGGAGATATGATAGTCATGATAATGCTAGCAACGATGTTGATAGTTGCGGTGTCTTCAGTATATTTTTGCAAATGATCAACATAACTGTCAACCCATGGGCTGTTTACGCTGATAAAAGGAATTAAAAACGGGATTGAGACAATCAGTATAGTTATGAGCATACTCAACACCAAAATGCGGGTTGACGGTAATAAAGTATCAAAAATCATCGTCGTCATAACATATGGCTTACGCCCGAAATAAAAACGGAAGAAAAAGCACCAAAACATATAATAGGGGACAATCCACAATAAAAATAATTTATCGTGCCAACCGTTTATAAACTTAAAGCCTACAATCAGAAGCAGTATATGTACTACGGTAAACAGAGAAAGTTCGTGCCATTTGCGCAAACTGTATTTGATTGAATTGATAAACAATCGTTTGAGTGAAATAGTGTTGTTCTCTGCCATTGTTTTTTCCTGTTAGTTTACGGTGTGGCTCATCGGGTTAAAGCGTAACAACATAGTCTTCCACATATCGTATTTATGCGGATATTTCTCAGCCAAAATGTTGTATGGCTGGCATACATAGACAGCACGACGTGCGCTATCCGCAACCGAGTGGAAGTGTCTATCGCTGTTGTAGCGTCCCTTATCCAAAATATCGACATCACGAACCGAACCGTCTTTGTTCAGATGAGCGCGGATTTCGATAACCATATCTTCAATACCCATAGCTCCGGGGTCAAGGTTCCAACAAGCACGGAGACGACCGGCGATAGCATCAGCCTCAGAAATGGATAAATCGCTGAAATATGATCCTCCGACACCACCGGCAATTCCCATATTGTTGACTTGAGTACCCGTTTTGATGGTGGCATTTGCAGTTTGCTCGCCGAGTTTTTTCTCCATATTATCGACAGATGCCAGCAAGTCTTTTAACGGGTTGTCAAGTACCGGTTGGTTTTTCGGAGCCGGCTTTTTAGGTTCCGGAGTTTGCTTCGGAGGTGTTGGCTTTTTGGGTTGTGGCGGAGGTGTCGGGCGTTTGGGCTCCGGCTTTTTCTCCGGCAATTTCGGTTTGCTCGGTTGAGGCGGAACAATAAAGTCCTGTGTCGGTTCTACCGGTGTTTCATCTTCAGGAACATCTTCCGTTTCTTGAGTGTCATCGGCTTCGTTAGGTTTCATCTCTTGAGGAGGAGTTTCGTCCTTGGCGTGGATTTCCTCAATCTTTTCGCGAGTTGCAGGACTGTCTTGGTCTGCAAACTCGGCTTTGGTCGGCAGATTGGTTATTTCAGAAATTTTGACGTCATTCAAATCAACAATAATCGGCACCTGATCAAGTGTCATATTTTTACGCCATAACCACGACATATCAATCGTCACCAACAAAAGGGCGATTCCGTGTAATGCTAGCGATTTGTATATGGACGACTTTCTCACAGTTAGTTACTTCTTTTCTTGTTTTGATTGATTCGGTGCGGGATCTGTTTTTAACCCTACTCTTTCAAAGCCGGCATTTTTCAACAATGCCATAAGCCCCAAAACACGACCATATTGAGCATCGGTATCGCCGGAAATTATAACGCTGATTTCGGGATTTGCCTCTCGTACCGCCTGAACTTTGGCAACGATTTCATCGGCAGGAATTTCCTCTTTGCCGATGTAGTAATAGCCGTTTTCATCAACGCTGATGTTAAGTGATGTTTCTTTGCCGGTAAGATTTTTACCGCCGACCTTAGGCAAATCGAGTGCAATGCCTGAAGTCATGAGCGGAGCGGCAACCATAAACACCACCAACAGCACCATCATTACATCCATCAGATTGGTAATGTTAATATCTGCATTACGACGGCTGGAGCGACGAGAAGAACGTGTTTTTGTTTGCAATTGAACCATTATTACTCACCTGCCATATCGGCTCTGATTGTTGTATCATCAATTTCGCGAGAAAGAATGCTCGAAAATTCAGCAGCAAAATTCTCTAAACGGTTGGCGTAGCGGTCAATATCCGAAGAAATTTTGTTATAGGCAACAACCGCCGGAATAGCCGCAATCAAACCAAATGCCGTTGTAAACAAAGCCTCGGCAATACCGGGGGCAATAGCTGACAAAGAGTTGCTTTGAGTGGCGGCAATAGCGTTAAAGCTGTTGATAATTCCCCATACGGTACCGAACAAGCCGACCAATGGTGCAACCGAACCGGTTGAAGCCAAAAAGCCCATACGGGTATCAAGACTGTCAATTTCTTTGTCCATTGACACAGCCATAGCTTTTTCAATACGTTGTTGGAGAGAAACACCGCGCAAACCACGATCAGTCTTAGATTTCATGATATTGGTACGCTTCCACTCACGCATGGCAGCCATAAACATAGCCGACATAGGGTCAGCAGGACGATTGCCGATACTGTCATACAGTTTATCAAGCGAACCACCTGACCAAAACTTTGATTCAAAACTGCGGGAACGTTGTTTGACTTCACGCAAGGTGGCAAGTTTGTCAATGATGATGGCCCATGACCATATTGATGCCAAAATCAGACCAATCATTACGACCTTGGTAACTGTGTCAGAGCTCCAAACCATGCTCCACATTGACATTGAGCTGCCGTCGGCAACATCTGCTAAAGTTTGTGTATCCATTTTTACCTCGTTTGTTTGTATACAAGCAATATTTTAGTGTAAGCTATACTAAATTCCTAAAGAATCAATTAATTTATTATAAAAAATGACAACTAAAATCTATTTTTTAAACAGATTTTTCAGCTTTTCCGGAATGCGGGACGGACGTTTGTTTTTGAGTGTGATATAAACCACTTTTACATCAACAACCGCCAAAACGGTATCGTCTCGGGTGATTTCCTGATGTATAGTACAAGAAGCACCGCCCATTTCCGTGATTTTACAAGAAATACACAGTAAATCATCAAGTACGGCCGGTGAGCGATAATCAATCTCACAATGACGAACAACAAAACCGGCACGGTCATCGGCTTCCAAACCGGACTGTTGATTAAAGTCCAATGCTCGCAAAAATTCGGTGCGGGCTCGCTCGGCAAATTTGAGATAGTTGGCATAATATACTATACCACCGGCATCGGTATCCTCATAATAAACACGAGCCGGAAAATAAAACACACCATCAATAAACTGACCTTGCGGAGCGGAAATAAAAGACATTTTTAATCTCCTTAATCAAACAAGTCGTCTTGTTCGTTGAATTGCTTTATATTTTTGCGAAGTTTGGGAATGCCTAAGTATTCACATCCCAAATCAGAAATGACACGTCCGCGCGGAGTACGCTGTAAAAAACCAAGTTTTAGCAAAAACGGCTCAATTACTTCCTCGATTGTATCACGCTCCTCAGATAAAGCGGCTGCCAAAGTATCAGCACCGACCGGACCTCCGCCGTAGTTTTTGGCAATGCAGGTAAGATAGCGTTTGTCAAAAGCATCAAGCCCGAGTTTATCAACATTCAAGCGTTGCAAGGCTTCATCAGCAATATCACGACCGATATTGCCACCGGAAGCGACCTCGCCAAAGTCGCGGACACGACGCAACAGGCGACCGGCGACACGAGGAGTGCCACGTGAACGGCAGGCAATTTCGTGTGCTCCCTCGTCGGTCATCGGAACATTAAGCAAACGAGCACCACGCAAAACTATTTTTTGCAGATCTTCAGGAGAATAAAAATCAAGCCGCAGAGGAATGCCGAAACGTTCACGCAAAGGTGTCGACAACAAACCGGAACGAGTGGTAGCTCCGACAAGAGTAAAAGGTTGCAAGTCAATTTTGACCGAACGAGCTGACGGACCTTCACCAATAATCAGGTCAAGCTGAAAATCTTCCATGGCAGAATAAAGAACTTCTTCAATAGCCGGATTGAGGCGGTGTATTTCATCAATGAACAAGACATCATTAGCCTCCAAATTGGTGAGAATCGCCGCTAAATCACCGGATTTTGAAATCATCGGGGCTGATGTGGCCTTAAAGTTTACGCCCAACTCTTTAGCAATAATGGAAGCCAGAGTAGTTTTGCCCAATCCCGGAGGACCAAAAAGCAAAACGTGATCCAGAGCCTCATGGCGCATTTTGGCGGCTTCAATAAAGATTTTAAGATTTTCGCAGACCTGACGCTGACCGACAAACTCACTTAAGGCATTCGGGCGCAAATTAATCGGTGCATTGACGATGTTTTCGTCTTCAGGCAGGGCTTTGGGGGTTACAATTCGTTGTTCCATGTTTTACAGCTCCTTTGAGGCGAATTCTTTAAGCGCCAATTTAATTAAGGTTGAAACATCAGCATCGGGATTTTTGCCGGCAGCAATATTAACCACACGGTAGGCATCAATGCGTTGATATCCAAGGTTGGTTAGGGCTGAAATAGCATCTTCAACATTACTTTGCGGAATTTCGGCAACACTCGGGGCAGCAACGTTTTCTTTGTCTTCAAGAGCGGCGGCATAGTCGGCGGTGTCAGCTCCGATGGGCAGACCGACCATTTTGCCGTTTAATTCGGTAACAATGCGAGCGGCAAGTTTAGGTCCCACACCATTAGCACGTGAAAAAGAAGCTTTGTCCTGTGCGGATATTGCCTGTGCCAACTGCATCGGGGTTAGTACAGACAGAATGCTTAAGCAAACTTTTGCACCAACGCCCTGCACTTTGGTTAGGGTCAAAAACCACTCTTTTTCCAAAGCTGAGGCAAATCCGTAAAGGCTTATACTGTCCTCACGGACAATCGTTTCTATAAACAACACAGCTTCGGCACCTTTTACCAAACGTGAAAGTGTGCGGGTTGAAACATATACCAAATAACCGACACCGTTGACATCAATAATCACGCTGTCATCGCCAAAACTGTCGATAATTCCCCTTAATTTAGCAATCATGTGTAATCCTTTGCAATAAAACTGCCTTAAGATTAAACGAAATTAGTCGTGTCGGCAAGTATAATTTGGGTTATGCAATGCAATAAAACAGCGGGTTTTCAATTAAATATTTCTGATTTGTAATGTTTTGTTATCAAGGCCAAAACACTTTTTAATTGTTTATTAAGAAATATGGGGCTAGCATGGGGGCATCCGAAATAAAAATTTCGGTAAGTAAACTATTAAAGGAGATATCTCATGAACTTTAAAACTATGCTTTTAACTACAGCTGCCGTAACAATGATTGCCGGCGTTGCTAATGCAAAAGATTTTACCGGTTCTTTGTTCTTGCCGGCTAAAGGTGAACTCTTGTCTAACACAAGTATTGATCATTCTCGTCTTAAAGATAAATATGCGGGTGTTGAGAAAACATTGGTTGCCGGTGAAGAATTGACCTATGGTGTTACCGACAATTTCTCTATAGTTGGCGCTATTGCTAATGCATTTGATGATGGCGAATTCTCTAGTAAGAAAAATTTCAACAATGATCACAACTTTGCTTATGAAGTTGGTGCTAAATACAACCACAACTTTGGTAAAGTTTTGACACAAGTTGGTTTGGGTTATAGAACATGGCAACCAGAAACTTGGTATGGACATAGAGTTTGGGGAGATTCTGATTGGAGCAAAATGATTGAAGCAGAAGTTCAGGTCGGATATGATATGGGCAACGGTTGGGTCCCATATGCTATGTTCACAGCTGATACAGTTGTTGATGAACACCATAGACCTATTGATTATTCTGCTTTTGTAGGTGTTCATAAGACATTTGATAAATTCGCTGTTGATACTGGTGTACGTTATGACCATGACAAGAATTGGGATGACGATTACAATCAATACTTCTGGCAGTTGGAAGCTGACTACTTCTTGACCGACAATGTTGCTTTGGGTATCCATGGTGATTACTTCCTCGGTGGTGATGACACAAAATGGAAGACAAAGTATGAATATACAATCGGCGCTCAGCTGAAAGTATTGTTCTAGTTCATAATTAGAACCAAATAAAAATCCCCTCAAATTTGAGGGGATTTTTTTGTTGGTATGTATTGTGCCTGAACTTAGTATATCACAAGTCTAGCGAGTACGAGACCGAGGACGTGGTTGCATGCGTCCACGGGTTGGAGTTTTACTCTTTGTCGGTGTAGACTTGCGAACATAAGTGCGGGCTAAATCCTGTTTCATTGCATAGTGCAGTGAATCTGTCGGGCAGGCAAGTTTGGAATCAGGGGCAAAGCGCTCCTCAATCTTGTCAGCATCGCCGTGGCAACCATGTAAGGCGCCAAGCATTGTGCCCTTGAGCCTTGAAATTGGCAAATCGACCTCGCCTGACAAAATAGCGTATTCATTCTGGCGGCGGTCAAGCAAAATGTTGGCTCCTGATTTTGCACGTTTGTAGGACAAATATTTTTCTTTGAATTCACGTTCAGAACCTTCTGTCCTCAATACAAAATGAATTGTGGCAATGTCTGAAAGCTCCGATGGGGTACGGTCTTTGTTGCGCAATTTTCCACTACCGGTATTGTACAGCAGGCTACCCATAACCGCAATTTCGACTTCAGACATATGCTCCATCGGGAGATATTTTACCATATCATCGGCCATGTTTTTATCAATATGGTGAGTAACAACGGCAACGCCTTCTTCTTCAGTGCGGATTGCATCGCCCCTAACGACTTTGGTTCCGTTGGCTTTTTCGCAGTTGCCGACGCCATAGGTCCAGCATTTGCCATTGGGATCCCAATAAGCACGGCTCTTAAAGCCTTCAAAGTGAGCAATCAGATAAACCATGTATTCTTCGCACGCTTTAAGCTTTTCACGGCGTAAGTTTAGAATACTATCATTTTGAGTAGTGGCACGGTAGGTATCTAAGTATAATTTTTTCTTTGTCTCTGATTTGCTAATACTACTATATATTTCTTCATTGAGACTATCAGCTTTAGAAGCGCTTAGCTCAAATGATGCACTGTCTTGTTTTTGCTCAATGGGAGAACGTACCATTTCAGTTTTTTCTGAATTTAGGCTATCCTGTTCTAACAAAGGTGCTTCTTGTGCATTGAGTGCACTGTGAAAACCGGTTGCTCCCAAAAACAAGCTGAGACGTGTGGCAGCACTGACTAATTTATCTTTCATTCTCTTATTCATCTTACTCTCCTATTTTTCTTGGGGGTATTATAGCATATTTTGCTAAGCGCTTCAACCCCTTGAGAAAAATAATTAATAAGTTTTTTAATCACCTGGTTTTTCAGCTCAAGTAAATAGCCAATAAAAAATCCCCCATATGGGGGATTTTAGGCTCTTGTTCCGTAAGTTTTGTGGGTAATCGCAAAACTAACTTCAATTCGGTCAAAGCGACTTGTAAAATTCGCTTCACAGGCTGTCGCTCTGTTCGCTCATCAACAAGTGCTTTTCAGCCAATAAAAAATCCCCCATGTGGAAAAAAATAAAAATGTGCTTCACCTTAGATGGTGCGCGCGCTTTCGCACTGCGCATCTCTCGCTAAAGCTCGAGACCTCGGATGGCTTGCGCCACCTCGTCATCTCGGCTTGCAAAATTCGCAAGCCGAGCTTCGAACCACTTGGTTCTTCAGCTTAGGTAAATAGCCAATAAAAAATCCCCCATGTGGGGGATTTTTTATTGGCTGCTTCACCTGGATTCGAACCAAGATTAACGGAGTCAGAGTCCGCTGTCCTACCATTAGACGATGAAGCAAACATCAAAACTGGAAGTTTTTTATGCCAAAACAATCTTGATGTCAATAATATTTTTTATTTCTTTTCGTCTTCAACAATCTCAATGTGCAATTCTTTTTTCTGTTGTTCGGTAACATAGTTCGGAGCTTGCATCATCAAGTCTTGAGCCTTGCCGTTCAACGGGAAAAGAATTACATCGCGAATAATCGGCTCATCTAAAAGCAACATCACCAAACGATCAATGCCATAAGCCGAGCCGGCGTGCGGTGGTGCGCCAAACTTAAAGGCACTTATCATGCCACCGAATTTGTTATCAACGACAGAATTATCATAACCGGCAATCTCAAATGCCTTGTACATAATATCTGGTTCATGATTTCTGACAGCACCAGACAGTAACTCTACGCCGTTGCAGACAAAGTCATACTGATAAGCTAAAATATCCAATGGTTTTTTATTTAGCAATGAATCCATACCGCCCTGAGGCATAGAAAAAGGATTGTGCGAAAATTCTACCGCGCCAGTTTCTTCATTTTCTTCATAGAACGGAAAATCTACTATCCAGCACATTTTGAAACTGTTTTGATCAATCAAACCAAGTTCTTCACCGACTTTGTTACGCAGGCGACCACTGAACTTGTCAAATTTCATACCGGAACCGACCATAAAGATGACAGCATCGCCATCGCTTAAGCCGAAACTTTGTTTGAGTTCGTCCATCTTAGCCTCACTAAGCAGGCGGGCAATACCCTTAGCTCCGTTTGCAGACAATGCAACGTACGCTATGCCGCCCATGCCTTCTTCTTTGGCGTAAGCATCAAGCTTATCAAAGAAAGAACGTGGTTTGTCGGCAATACCGGTAACCACCATGGCTTTTACGGTTTTTCCTTCTTTTACCATGCTGTCGTAGACACCAAAACCGCTATCACCAAAAAATGAAGTGGCGTTTTGGAGTTTAAGCGGGTTACGCAAGTCCGGTTTATCCGAGCCGTAGGTCATCATTGCCTCACGGAAAGGAATTCTGATAAACGGAGCCTGATCAACGGTTTTGCCGTTGGCAAATTCATTAAAAATTGCGCCAAGAGTATGCTCGTTGACAGCAAATACATCTTCTTGGGTAGCAAAACTCATTTCCAAGTCGAGCTGATAAAACTCACCGGGTGAGCGGTCAGCACGCGGGTCCTCATCACGAAAACAAGGGGCAACCTGAAAATAGCGATCAAATCCTGAAACCATCAAAAGCTGCTTGAACTGTTGCGGGGCTTGTGGAAGAGCGTAAAATTTGCCGGGGTTTAGACGGGACGGAACCAAGAAGTCACGAGCTCCCTCCGGAGAAGAAGCGGTAAGAATCGGAGTTTGGTATTCTGTGAACCCCTGCTCTCTCATCAACTCACGCGAACGCTGTATAACTGCTGAACGCAATAAAATGTTTTTGTGAATGCGGTCTTTACGCAAATCAAGAAAACGGTATTTCAAGCGAATTTCTTCAGGAGCATCATCTTCAATAGCTACTTGGAACGGCAAAACATCGGCTTTGGAATATATGGTTAAGGCATCAACCTTGATTTCGATTTCGCCGGTAGGAATGTTTTTATTGATGCTTTCTCTGATTACGGCTTCACCTTCAATACCAATAACGGATTCTACACGTAAGTCCTGAATTTGTGCAAACAGCGGAGATGCGCTGTTAAATACACACTGAGTAATACCGTAATGATCTCGCAAATCGACAAAGCACAAGTTGCCCAAATTACGTTTACGATGAATCCAGCCGGCAAGTTTAACGCGCTTTCCGGCATCGGACGCTCTGAGCTGTCCGCAAGTAAAATTACGATATTCGTTCATTTTTACACCTTAATTTAATTTATTAACTGGGCGCTATTATTATGCTAAAATATGCGAAAATCAACATTAAAAACAAAATTTAAAACAATCTTAAGTATGTTTTGCTAATTTAGTGGAAAAATTAAGGAACAAAAATATGCAACTTATCTATCAAACCAAAGAACTTAATGAGCTATGCTCCCGCCTGTACGAAAAGGATTTTGTGGCAGTCGATTTGGAATTTATCCGTGAAAAAACTTATTATCCGATTTTATGTTTAATTCAAATTGCTTCCGATGATGAAGCGGCAATCATTGACCCTTTGGCGCCGGATATGGATTTCAGCGTTTTTTTTAAGTTGATGCAAAATCAAAAGGTTGTAAAAGTCTTTCACTCCTGCCGACAAGATGTTGAAATATTGTATAAAATGTCGGGAAAAGTGCCGACTCCGCTGTTTGACACGCAAATTGCCGCAATGGTGTGCGGTTTTGGAGAAAGTGTAGGCTATGAAAGACTGGTAAAAGCCGTCTTCGGCATCGAACTCGATAAAACCGATTGTCTTTCAAACTGGCAGTTGCGACCATTGAACGAACACCAGTTGGAATACGCCTGCGGCGATGTTACGCATTTGGTCAATTTGTATACATATTTTAAGCAAAAACTTGAAGAAAACGGACGTCTCGGCTGGATAAAGGAAGAACTGGCAGTGGCAGCTGATCCTAAAACATATCAGGTCAATCCTCAAGAAATATGGCAAAAAATAAAATTTCGCTCTCACAACAGTAAGGTATTGTCCAACCTGCGAGATTTGGCAGCTTGGCGAGAGTTGCGTGCGCAAGAAAAAAACACCCCGCGCCAGAGTATTATTAAAGATGACATTTTAACCATGATTGCCACAGCAGCTCCTAAAAGCAAAGATGAGCTGGAAAAAATCCGCGGCATGCGCAAAGATGTGGCATCAGGCAAGCTCGGCGATGAGATTATTGAGGTCATAAAAAAGGTCAAGACAGACAATAAAATTACTAAAAATCAGGCTGTTGAGGACATCAACTTTATCCCGTCATTGGTTGAAATGTTTAAGCTGTTGCTTAAAATTGTAAGCCAGCAACATGATGTGGTGCCAAAATTGATTGCCTCGGAGTATGATTTGCACCGACTCGGAGCATTTAAGGATAAAAACAACCCGGTTCTTGAAGGGTGGAGAAACGAGGTGTTCGGAGAAAAAGCCCTAAAACTGAGAAAAGGAGAACTCTCAATTCGCTATAACCCCAAGACCAAAAATATTGATTTTCAGGAATAAAAAAAAGCTCCCAAGAAGGGAGCTTTTTTATAGTCCGAAACGAATTATTCACTTTCCAAGGCTTTGAGAACTTCTTCGGAGAACTCGGCATTGTGATAAACATGCTGAACATCATCATCGTCCTCAAGAGCATCTATAAACTCTAAGAATTTACGCGCCTGCTCAAGATCGGTAATATCAACTTTTACGGTTGGTTTCCAGTCAAGACGTGAGGCCGATGGAGTACCGAATTGTTTTTCCAAGTTTTCGGTAACGCTGTTCAAGTCATCGGGCAAAGTCTCAATTTCGTGGCACTCGGTATCGGTGACTACATCATTGGCACCGGCTTCCAAGGCGCTTTCAAACATTTTGTCAGCATCGGCGGCTTCGAGAGGATATTTGATATATCCGATATGTTCAAAGTTGAAAACAACTGAACCGCTGTCCCCTAAAGCACCGCCACGTTTGCCGAAAATGGTACGAATGTTGCCGACCGTACGATTTTTATTGTCGGTCAAAGCCTCAACAATTACCGCAACTTTTCCGGGACCAAAGCCCTCGTAACGCATTGAAACATAGTCATCACCACCGGCAACCTGTGTAGCTTTGGCAATAGCACGCTCAATATTGTCTTTAGGCATACTCTCGGCACGTGCGGCCTGAATGGCCAAGCGCAAGCGAGGGTTTTTATCAGGATCGGGAAGTCCGGTTTTGGCGGCCAAAGTGATATCACGCGCTAACTTGGCAAATACTTTGGCTTTTTTGGCATCTTGGGCACCTTTGCGGTACATAATATTCTTAAACTGGGAATGTCCAGACATTGTAAAATCTCCTACAATTTCTTTTGTTTTTATTTATTTGCTGCTTCGGCGAGAATCATATACTCTACGCGTGAGTCATCCGCACCAAAGATTTTTATTTCTACGCCGGCGATTTGAATAATCCCCGGTTTGTTTTCAAAATTATAAGTATGAAACTCACCCGTAGCTCCGCCGGCATCATATTGCATTAATGTAAACGTCATTATGTTGTTTTTGACGCCGTTAAACTTAATTTCAAAGCCGTCGACCATGTCGCTTTGCAATACGCGACTTTTGGTAACCGGCTCAAACTGAAAACCTTCAGGAGTAACCGTAAAAGTATCACTCAGCAAAACAAGTTTGTCGTCACGGACAGTGCCGATATGTTTTTGCAAAGTGTAGTTTTCGTCAACCAAAAATACGGTCGTGGGGCTGTCTGAAGCGATGAGGTAATATGTTTGACCATCAATATGGGTGCGACCGAACACCTCGTATTTTTTACCGCCTTCAATAAACGAAGGGCTGACACCAGAACTAAGCATGGCGTTACTCGGGGCAATAATCGACTCCTGAACATAGTAGTTTTTGTCATAGCTCTTGGTGTCAACAACAGTAAAGCCTTTGTATGCGGTCAACAGCTTATTAGCCTTAAAATTTGACTCGTGCATGGTTTCACTGCCTAAAAGACGCTCTTTTGCGGATGCCATATATTCAATCGGGTAGCTGGAAAGACCGGCAATCCAGCCACTGCGTTCCGGCCAGAAGTTTAACTCTCCTGCGTGGATGCACCCACTGAGGCATAGGACAATACCTAATATTCTCAAAGCTCTCATATTACAATCTCTTCAAAAAGTTTTTATAATTTTTAACTTTTATATACTATAAACTTTATTTAGTAAATAACAGATTGTAACTTATAGGATAATTTTATGAGTGAATCCATCGGTGAGAGTTGGCAGATTGTTTTTGAGCCCGTGAGCAAGCCTGATTCGGCTTTTGACGAGTTTGTTGAAAGCTATTTTGAAGTTGTAACCATTGACTATACGGATCAAGGATTATTGCAATATTCGGGGTGTTTATCCCATAAACCGGATGAGAAAAATTTAAACGAATCGGCAAAATCAGCCGGTATAGTTTTGCCGCATTACAAATGCGTGTTTGTGCCGGCACAGAATTGGCTGACCAAAAATGTAATTAAATTTCCGCCACTTGAAACCGAAGATTTTTTGATTTACGGTGCCCACGAGGACCACACACCCAAAACCGACAAACTAGCAATCAAGATTTATGCCGCAACCGCTTTCGGCTCGGGACAGCATCAAACAACCAGACTATGCCTAAAACTGTTGAGCTCACTTAATGCTCAGGGCAAAAAAGCCGAAAACATTTTGGATATGGGGTGTGGATCGGGAATTTTGGCGTTGAGCGCATGCAAACTTTGGGAATCGGCTCAAGCCTTGGGGGTTGATATTGACGGAGAAGCGGTAGCCGTAACTTTGAAAAATGCCGCTGACAACAAACTCGACACACAAGTTCATGCTATTGAAAGCAACGGATTTAACAATCATCTGATTGATAAAAGGGCACCATTTCAACTTATATTTGCCAATATCTTGGCACGTCCTTTGATTGAGATGGCCCCTGATATTGCAAAAAATTTACAAACGCGAGGTTGGGCCGTTTTGTCGGGATTTATTGATGAACAAGTCGACTGGATAAAGCAAGAGTATAAAAAGCACGGAATGACCGCAATTAAAATTCTTAATGACGAAAATTGGTATGCAATTTTGATGGAGAAAATACGATGAAAATACGTGATATACAAGACCATATGGATTGTGATGCTCTGATTGTTTTTCGTAACAATCAATTTTTGGGGCAGGATATTCTCGATGAGGAAAATCGTATTTTGGAGTTAACCAATTTCAGCGGTTCGGCCGGAACTTTGGTAATTATGCGCAAAAAAGCCTTTTTGTTTGTGGACGGAAGATATGAAATTCAAGCCCAAAAGCAAACCGATGCCAAAACAGTATCTGTCATTGTTGAAAGTGCCGAACAAAATTTTAATACCTGGCTAAAGGATAACCTGTCATCTGCAACAATTACATACAATCCTTGGCAAATTTCTGAATCGAGAATACAAAAACTTAAAAGAATGTTGCCTGATGCAAAATGGATATCACAACCGCAAATCTTGGCAACACCACGTGCAACGGCATTTGAACAACCATTGAAATATGCAGGACAAAAGACTGCCGATAAAGTAAAAGAGCTGAAAAATCAGATGTCGGAGAACAATTGCGGAGCGGTGTTGGTATGTGCTGCCGACAGTGTTTCGTGGTTGTTGAATCTACGGTCAAATGCCCTGCCCGAAACACCGATTGTGCGTGCCATGGCAATGGTTACCAAAAGCGGAAAAGTTATAATGTTTGCAGACAATTTGGTGCTCCCAAAAGATTGTAAATTTGAAAAAAGACCGTTGTCCAAAATTAATTCGGCTTTAAAAGAATCGGGAGCTGAAAAAATTATACTCGATTTTGCAACATCGCCGGCAATTATTGCCGAGATGTGTCGAGAAGCAAAAATCAAAACCGTTAACAAACCTGACTTGTGTGCAATATTAAAGGCCGAAAAAAACAAAAATGAGTTACAAGGCATGATTAATGCCCACATCAAAGATGGTGTGGCAATGTGCAAATTTTTGGCGTGGTTTGAAAACAACTATCAAAAAAAGAGCGAAATTGATATTGTGAAAAAAGTTTTGAGCTTTCGCAAACAGCAAGAACTTTTTCATTCGGTTAGTTTCGGAACAATTGCGGGAAGCGGAGCCAATGCCGCAATTATTCACTATCAGCCGACTGAAAAACAATTCGGAAAAATCAAAAACAATTCGGTATTACTGCTAGACAGCGGTGCACAATATCAAGATGGAACAACCGATATTACCCGTACAATTGCCGTCGGAAAACCTACCAAAGATATGATTGAGAAGTTTACCATTGTACTCAAGGCACATATTGCGCTAAGCTCACAAAAGTTTCCTGAGCACACAAGCGGCAACCGACTTGATGCAATATGTCGCAGCATGATGTGGAGATACGGACTTGATTATAAACACGGAACCGGTCATGGTGTCGGAAGTTTTTTGAATGTACACGAGGGACCGCAGAGTATGGGAGCAACAGGAAACTCTTATCCGCTGAAGCCGAATATGGTGCTTTCTATTGAACCGGGGTATTATAAAGAGAACAATTTCGGAATTAGAATCGAAAATTTGGTGTATGTTGCAAAGTCATCCGTATCAGGATTTTTGAATTTTGTACCATTAACCCTTGTGCCTATTGATTTTAAGTTGATTGATAAATATCTCCTGAACGAGAGGGAAATAAACTGGCTTAATGAGTATCATCATACAACCTACAAACTTATTGCTCCGCACCTTGATAAAAGCGAGCGTGAGTGGTTGCAAAAGGCCTGCGCCCCTCTGTAGATAACAGGGGAAAATATGAATAAAATTATCGCAATTGCCATGGTAATGCTTTTGCCGTGTTGGGTAATGGCACAGTTGCCGCAGTATCAAGGACAATACAATCCACAAGAAAGTCTGCAGGAATATTTTGCGCAAACACAACCGCATTATGACAGATCAATCATTTTTGTGTTTTTTAATAACAATCCATGTTACGGTTGTCCGCAGGCAATATCAATGTTGGATAGAATATACCGGCAATACTACGCACAAAAGTATAGTCTGCTTATGGTAGATTATCAAAGCGATACAGAATATAATTTTGCGGCAACGTATGATTTGTCGCAGCCGCTAGAGGTTGTTTTGGTGCGTATTGATGACGGGGCGGTTTTCGGATACCAGAAAATTGAAGGTTTGCAAAATCAAATATCGGACAAAACTTCGTTTGAAGAATATGTCCGATATCGAATTGACAGTTTTTTGGGCAATAACGGTTAGCGTTTGGTACCAAACAATTTTTGACCGTTGAGCAATTTGATTTGCTGTTGTTCCATCATTGTAGCAAAGTTGAGTTTTCCGCTTTTGATTGCACCGCGAACCTGACAGGCTTCTTCCACAACCGGATTAGCAAACAAAAAGTTGAGTACCAAATGTTTGGGAATACCGGTCAATTTTTGGTGCAAACAAGCTAAAATACTGGTTGAAACCAAATCATATGCCATGTCTTCAGAGATAGTAGAAGCTGCGGCGTATTTTACCAAAGCATTGATTGCATCTGGAACCGAGTTGGCGTGAATGGTTGACAATACCAAGTGTCCTGATGTAGCAGCTTGCAGAGCTTCAGCAGCAACGTCAGGAGAACGAATCTCGCCCAACATGATATAGCGTGGGCAACTACGCAAAGCTGACTTTAATGAATCTTTCCAGTTATCATTGATAGGCGTAGTTTGTTTGCACAAACCTAGTTCTCCGGTGGGACCGCGATATACACCGTCCAGCGGCAGCTCAATCGGGTCTTCAATAGTAAAGGCATATCCGCCTTCGTTAAGCAAATATTCTTTAAGCAAGGCGGCAAGAGTGGTTGATTTACCAGAACCGGTAGCACCGGCGATCAGAATAAGTCCGGAAGATCTGCCTAATGATTGCAGGTGTTTAGCAACAGGATCAGGCATGCCTAAGTCTTTAATAAAAGGAATTAATGTTGGCATTTTACGCACACAATATTGCGGACCACCTAGTGCAATGGTACGCTCTACACGATAGCTGTGTTTTTGGTAGATAACCGAGTAGCTGGGATTGCTTTTAAAACTGCTTTCCACTGCATTAAGGAATGCAGCATAGTCATCAAAGCTTGCTTCTTTCAGTCCGTATTGACTTTTACCGCTCCACATATATGCATGTTTGCCCGGTGTAATGTATAAATCAGAAAAATCCACATCATTAATATTTGCCATTTTTTTATCCTTATAAATTAAAGTTTATTTGGCTAGACCATTTGTATTGATAATAATATCTTTATGTTTCTTAAAAGTTAATTTTGTTTGACAATAATTAAATATATTTTATACCTACTTTGATTTGAGGTAAAAATGCAAGATATGACAACCGGCAAACCGCTGGGATTGATAGTAAAATTCGCAATTCCGCTGCTGATAAGCAACTGCTTTCAGCAACTTTACAGTATTTCAGATATTATGTTGGTCGGCAACCTGATAGGGGTTAAGGCCTTGGCGGCAGTCGGGGCGGCGGCACCGTTGTTTTTCTTTTTGGTGGTGGTAAGCATTGGTTTTACAAACGGACTTACTGTCATTACGGCTCAAAGTTTTGGCGCAAAAAATTATAAAAAAATGCGAAAATCGGTGGCAACCGCCACAATTCTCAGCACCGTTTTTACATTAGCATTCAGCATAATCATATTTTTGTTTTTGGATCAACTGTTAGCAATAATGAACGTGCCGCAAGAAATTTATGCTGACACACGAATCTTTTTATCAGTAATTTGCAGCGGCGTAATCATGATTGTGGCATTCAACCTGTTGTCGGGGCTGATGCGAGCATTAGGCGACAGCAAAACACCGTTATATTTTTTGATATTTACAACCATAATCAATATTTTGCTCAACATTGTTTTTATTTATTATTGCAAGATGGGAGTTAAGGGCTCGGCATTAGGTACGATTGTCGCCATGACAATTTCTGTGATATCGTGCCTGTTTTATATGAACAAAAAGTTCCCTATTTTGCACCCCAGACGCCGCGACTGGAAACTTGACCTTGAGTTTTGCAAACAACACCTGATAATCGCAATTCCGATGGCAATTCAATTTTCAATAATTGCATTAAGTTCAGCAATTACACAGTCGATATGCAACAAGTTCGGTTTTGAGACCATTGCGGCAATGACAGCAGCAATGAGGGTTGAACAGCTGGGAGCACAACCGATGGTGTCTTTTGGAATCGCAATGTCAACCTATGTCGCCCAAAACTATGGGGCACGCAAAATTGCCCGAATTCGCCGCGGGGTGTTCCAATGCTCTATTTTATCATTAACCATGAGTTTGGTATTGGCGTTGTTTGTTTTTGGATTCGGTAAGCAGATGGTGGGGATTTTTGTGCCTGACGACAACCCCGAAATGACAAGTCGGGTAATCGGTATGGCTTGCACATATTTAAACATAAGTATTTTGTTTTACTTTTTCCTCGGGCAGATTTTTATTTTCCGCAATTCGTGCCAAGGCATGGGAAATTCGGTTGTCCCGATGATTTCAAGTTTTGTAGAATTGTTAATGAGAGCATTTGCGGCAATTTATTTGGCCTCAATTTTCGGATTCGTAGGCCTATGTATGGCTAGTCCGCTGGCTTGGATAGGCGGAGCGGCCATTGTCGCCGGCGGTTATTTTGCCTCGATTCGAAAAATGAGTAACCATTTAAAACAAGGTGATTTTTCGTTCTCAATATCTTGATTTTGCAAAATATTCTTGAGTTTTGCAAAAAAGTATTTATATTAAGTTTAAATTAATAAATGTGCTTTATAGTGCAATTAACATTAACTATGATGATGGGGATAGAAATGAACAAATTACATTTATTGTTGGGTGTTGTGCTGTCAGTTTCGGCATGTGCCTATGGTTATGACTGTGATGAAAATCCTGTTGTTGAAGAGCCCTGCCCGTGTGAAGAAGAAGTTGTAGCACCTGCACCGGCTCCGGTTCCGGCTCCGCAACCTTGCTATGATTGCAATCGTCCGGTTGTTCAGCCTGTTGCTCCGCAACCTGTTGTTCAACAGCCGGCCAATGGCTGCCAAGGCGAGATTCGTACTGTTCGCGAACCTGTAGAAGTTGTTTATAAACGTACAACTTATGGTACTGTTTATGAGCCGAGACATTTCCAAAATGTTGCTTATGAAAGACAAAGCGTAAACGGCGGATATTATGCTCAGCCTGAAGTTGTAAACGTTCCTGCCGGTGAACAATATGTTCCGGTTCAACAAGTACAAGCTGCTCAACAGGCTCAGCCTGCTCAACCTGCAGCTCCTAAATATACAGGACCGGTTGTAGTTGTTCCTGCTCAAGAATAATTTGAGTTAATTTTGATAAAAGCCGAAGGCAAGACCTTCGGCTTTTTTTGGGTTATTAGAAATAGAATTTGTATTAAAAAAACGCCCCCCGCAATAAGTAGCCCAATCTAAAAAAGAAAGGAACAATTTTATTGCGAGGGGTGTTTTTTCAGGCTAATGGTCTTAGAGCATTATCTTGCAGCAAATGTACGTTTGTACAAAGCAGGGAACTATAAAGATTAACTTTAAAATTCCCCTTACAAGCTGCTCTTTGGTTTCATACTCAATCATCCTCGCAAGATTTCCATAGCTATACCATAGCGCGCAGCTATTGACCAAAATCCATACCCTTAATATGGTGTTTTGTTGGTCTTGCCACGCAAAAATGTTAAGTATAACTACTGTTGATACAAAGATGAGGCATACCCCTACCATAAACCACTTAGGAAGGCCTTTGGGGGTAGCCACAAAAATAAGCGCGTAGATAACCAGAAGAGCAATGATGAAATTATTCATGGTATAGATTTTAAATTTAACATTCATTTAAAAACAACTATCATGAAAGAAGACCAAAAGCCTTAAAGTATAATATACATATACCATCCATAATAATTGTTATTAGGATTTTATTATACCATATTTGGGGGTGAAACACAATAAAAATCAAAAACGCACAAAAAGCGTAAGTTACGAGTAGTTATTTTGCTTTTTTATAAATTGATTTTGATAAAAGCCGAAGGCAAAACCTTCGGCTTTTTTGTTGATTCTGACGCATTACCCAACTTTAATTAATCTAAACCAGCTGTGCAATCCGGTCGGTATGGAAAACAATATTTTCTCATTGCTATGTTGGGGCATCGGCTCACCGACACCATGTTTAATTTTATACTTATATTTGCGAATGAGGTATTTTTGGCCTAAAAACGAAAATGAAAATTTGTCTCTCAGACGCCAAGCGGGACGCCAACTGCCCGAATAGTGATGGATAGCGTAGGCATTTTTATTGTCCGTACAAAAATATGTATATGGATAAAGCCAACAATTTTCGGTAATTTTAACCCTGCCCTTTTTAATATAAGTATTTTCTATATTATAGTTTTTCTTTAGGACATTTGTAAAAAGAGTTGGGTTCGGGGTTTGATTATAACTGCCGTCTGATCTGATAAACTCAAGTTCATTATACGCATCTAGGAGATGTTTGATAATTTCGTGATGAGGCACAGCGCCGATAAGCGCCGGATTAATTTCTTTGGAAGAACCGCAGCGTTGTGAACCGATAACGAAATCATGGTCTAAAAATACATCAAGAGGTTTTATAATTTCTTCATCTGTATCAAAATAAAAGCCCCCGTAATTCCACAAGGCAAACAAACGTACATAGTCCGAAACAAATGCCCACTTTTGCGCTTCTACAGCCTGACAAAGATATTTATTATCAAAGTTTTTCAAACACTCATTGCCCCAATGAATTATTTGATACTTCGGCAAAATCTTTGACCATGAAGCAATACATTTTTGCTCTACAGGTCCGGGTTTTTTGTCTCCAAACCAGCAATAATGGATAATTTTCGGTATCATATTTTAACTCCCATACTATGAATAATAAACTGTCAGAATTTTAAAACAACAATAAATTGTTTTTAATTTAAAATTCAAGTAAAGGTTTAGTAAAACATGAAAAAATGGTATAATTTTTGTATGTCTAAGGTATTATTTTTGCTCATAGTTTACTTCCTTTTTTAGTTATAAAAAAGTCGCCCTTTTGAGGCGACTGGAAGTTGAGAACTACTTATCTGAAATAGTGCGATATATTGACCGCAAGGCTTATTTTACCGCCTTCCAGTCATTGTATAAATAACTAGTTGGCGTGCAAAATTTAACGTCTTACACCAGACGCAGATAACGAGGTTCTCACACCCCAGATAGGAACACCCCATCCACTTAAGACTTTATAAATAAACAAGGAAAAAGTAAAGAAGAAAAAAAGTTATAGAATACTGCGGTTCGGAAAATCTCTATATAATAACCATTAAAAAACCTCCCGCTTGGGGAGGTTTTTTAATGGTGCCGACACACGGACTCGAACCGCGGACCCACTGATTACAAATCAGTAGCTCTACCAACTGAGCTATGTCGGCAATCTCTGGATAGGTTTTATATATGACATCATTTTTACTGTCAAGCAAAAAAAATTATGATAAAAACAACTGCAATATTATGTTGCAGACAAACTAAATTCTTATATATTGTTGATGAGGTATGAAATGGACTTTAATAAACTGCAAATAATAAAATTGTTAAATGATGCCGAGCAACAAAAAACGTTGTTCAAAAAGGCTGATAACATCCGTCGGCAATATGTTGGCGATGAAGTGCATTTGCGCGGTTTAATTGAGTTTTCCAACATTTGCAGAAACAATTGCCTGTATTGCGGAATAAGGCGTGGTAACAACAAGGTTGTACGCTATCATATGACTGAAGATGAGCTGATTGATACCGCCAGAAAAGCTGCAAATATCGGTTTTAAGACTATTGTTATGCAATCCGGCGAAGACATGTATTATACTCAAGACAAAATGTGCCGGATTATTGAAGCTATCAAAAAGTTTGATGTAGCAATAACCTTGAGCATCGGCGAGAGAACTTATGATGAGTATAAGGCCTTTCGGGAGGCAGGTGCTGATCGCTATTTGATGAGGATTGAAACAACCGATAAAGATTTGTATCACAAACTTGATCCAGAGATGAGTTGGCAACATCGTTATGATTGTTTGATGATGATTAAGGAACTCGGATATGAACTGGGCTCGGGAATTATGGTCGGACTTCCGGAACAAACTGTCGAATCTATTGCTGACGACTTGCTGTTTTTGAAAGATATCGGGATTGATATGGCCGGTATCGGACCGTTTATTCCTCACCCGCAGACACCTTTGGCCGGGGCTGCCGGCGGAACGTTGGATTTGGCCTTGCGGACAATGGCAGTTATGCGGTTGATGATGCCTGATATAAATATTCCGGCAACCACGGCGATGGAAAGTTTGCACCCGAAAGGGAGAATTATGGCCCTACAAGCCGGAGCAAACGTGGTTATGCCAAACGTTACCGAAGGAGAATATCGTAAGCTGTACGAGCTTTATCCGGGGAAAATTTGCGTTAATGACACACCGGTACACTGCCGTAGCTGTATAGGCATGAAAATTGAGGCAATCGGGCGCACTATCGGTAAAGGTTATGGCGGACACCAAAAGTCTATGCAAAAAACTAAAGATTAAAAACTTTTACAACCCTGTCCAAAACACCCTGTGTCTTTGAAATGGCAACACCATAGTTGGTAATTGCCACACCACGGCGAACACATTCATGCAAGCGACGGAGCATTTCTGCACGGTTGAGCATACAGGCTCCGCAATGGATTACGAGGGCGTATTCTTCCAAATTGTCGGGAAAATCCGCACCATGGCAAAAATCAAAATTTATGTTCTTGCCGGTGTACTGTTTAATCCAGTTAGGAATTTTGACTTTGCCGATGTCATCAGACATGGCATGGTGAGAACAAGCCTCGGCAATCAAAATTTTATCCCCGTCTTTGAGGGCGTCAATTTTGCGGGCTCCGTCAACCATTATCGGCAAATCGCCTTTGTTGCGGGCAAACAAAATTGAAAAAGTCGTAAGGTTAATGTTGGTAGGCACGATTGAGGAAACTTTTTTGATTACCTGAGAATCGGATATAATCAATGACGGCTGATGATGTTGATTGTTCAGCGCAGAGGACAAGTCGTTTTCTTTGACAACCACAGCGGTGGCGTTGCTATCCAAAATTTCACGCAGGACTTGAACTTGCGGGAGTATCAGCCTGCCCTTGGGCGCGGAAAGATCAAGTGGAACAACCATAAATACGGTTTCTCCGGCAGAAAATAAATCACCGGCAAGCAAAGGAGCATCCTTAAAATCAGGCGGAACAATACTGATGACTGCTGATTTGAGCGCATCAATATTTTGCTTTTGGGTGGACGAAACAATCACATACAGCAATTTATTGTCTTTGCAAAAGGCGATGTCATCAGCTGAAGGCTCGTGTTTATCCTGCTTGTTAAAGGCAATTACAAATGGGATTTTCATGTCTTGAAGACGAGTGATGATTTCTTTTTCAACCTGTCCTAATCCGGCTTCTCCGCAAACCAAAACCGCAATGTCGCTGCGTGCCAAAACTTTTAGAGTGGCTTTGATGCGCAACTCTCCGAGGGTGCCGTCATCGTCAAGTCCGGCGGTGTCATAGAGGGTAACAGGTCCAAGCGGCAAAAGTTCATAAGGCTTGGATACGGCATCAGTAGTGGTGCCGGGGTGATCTGACACGATGGCAACGTCTTGTCCGGTAAAGGCGTTTATTAACGATGATTTTCCGGCATTTCGACGCCCGATAAAACTGATGATACAACGTAAGGCACGCGGTGTGGACGAGGCATTGTCACTCATGATTGTCTCCTTTAATTTTTTATCAAAAGTATGACGTTTATCAGTTATTGTCAATAAGTATTAAAATACTTTAGTTTTTGTAAAAAGTGTGGTATAGCTTGAGGCATTGAGACGTAATATTACTGATATTTTTGACAGAGTATTGGATATGCAGCAGAAAATTAATGATTTTATAAACCGCGTTTTGGAGAAAACCACCGCATTACGCAAGACAATTAAACATACAATTCGTAAAATTACCAAATCAGAGGCTTTTACCACTTTTGTCGGTAAAGCCATGTTTTATTATTGTCAGTTGGTCTGGAAAACGACCAGATGGCAAATATTCGGTGTAAACCGTTTTTATCCGATATGGGAGCAGGATAAGTCAATTATTTTGACAATTTGGCACGGGCGTGTGTTGATGATTCCGTATTTTTGGAACAAGAAAAGACCGCTCAATGCTTTGGTTTCTCCGCATAACGACGGTCGTATTGCCGCTTCTTTTCTAAAAAAGGTCGGGTTCGGCATTATTGACGGCTCGAGCAACGATGGTGCCAATGTGGCTGCCATTAACTTGTTGCGCTCGCTTGAAAAAGATGAAGCAATTGCTATTATTCCCGATGGTCCGAGAGGTCCGAGAATGAAAATGAACATCAGCCCGCTCTATTTTGCTAAAAAATCAGGAAAAGCCTTGTTTGGAGCAACCTATTCGATTGAACATTCGATTGTTGCCAAGAGCTGGGATGCCATGCTTATTCCGTTGCCTTTCTGCCGCGGTATTGTCCATGTTACACAACCGTACTATATTCCGGCAGATGCTACCGATGAGGATTTGGAGAGATATCGCCAGCAAATTGAAGATGAGTTAAACAATTTGACACTCAGAGCCGATCAGGTTTTGAAATTGCCTCGTATTGAGCCCGGTGTCAGCGCCAAAGAAAAACGCCACCATGAGGAAGATCCTAAATGATGTTTATTAAAGTTTATAACACTCTAATCAGGGTTATGTACCCGATTGTTATCAGCCGTTATATCAAAAAACGTAAAGAGCGCGGCAAAGAAGATTTGAAACGTTTTAACGAGCGTGTCGGTCGTCCGACAATGGCCAGACCGGAGGGCAAGCTGTTTTGGTTCCACGGGGCATCGGTCGGAGAATCGCTTTCAATGTTGCCGCTGATTAACCGTATATTGGACACTTATCCCGACTCTCATGTGATGGTTACAACCGGCACCCTGACTTCTGCAGAGTTGATGGGCAAACGCCTGCCGGAGAGAGCTTTTCATCAGTATATTCCGATTGATAATCCGGTGTTTACCACACGTTTTGTAAAGCATTGGCACCCTGATGCAATTTTGTGGTTTGAGTCTGATTTGTGGCCGGCAATGTTGTCATCAATCAAGCGCAAGAATATTCCGCTGATTTTGGTCAATGGGCGAATCTCAAACAAATCGTTCAAACGTTGGCAACAGTTTGATTTTATATGCAAAGAGTTGTTGTCATGCTTTACATTTTGTTTGGGGCAGTCTGATGAAGATGCCTATCGTCTGCGGGTGTTGGGCGCTAAAGAAGCCGTTTGTCTCGGCAATGTAAAATATGCAGGTCTGCCGTTGCCGGTTGATGAGGAGAAAAAAGCCGAGATTGAAAAACAGATTAACGGTCGTACGGTATGGCTGGCAAGCTCTACTCACGATGATGAAGAGTTCAAAATTGCTAAATTTCATAACGAGCTCAAAAAAGATTTTCCGGATTTGTTATTAATCTGTGCGCCTCGCCACCCGCACAGAGGTGTTGAAATTCAGGAAAGGCTGGAAAAAGAACTGGGGCTGAAAACTGCGTTGCGTTCAAAAAATGAACCGTTAAAGCCGGATACAGACGTTTATATTGCCGACACTATCGGTGAGTTGGGTATTTGGTACGGGATATGCCCGTTGGTGTTTATCGGCGGATCACTTATTCCGCACGGCGGACAAAACTTTATGGAGCCGTCACGCTGTCGTGATGCCGTTATTGTCGGACCGCATATGCATAACTTTACCGATGCAATCAATCGTGCCAAAAAGGCTGATGCGGTTATTCAGGTTAATGATGTTTTGGATTTGACCGACAATGTCAGACAACTGCTCGGCAATAAGGAGCTGTTGGAAGCAAAGCGCAGTTTGGCTTATAACTGGGCAATGTCCGAGGCCAAAGTTTTGGACGGTATTATGGACAAGGTACGGAGCTATCTGCCGGAATGAGAACGCCCTCGCATTGGAAAAATAAAAATTTGTGCGCATTGGCTTTGTTGCCTTTGGGGTGTGTTTATGCCGGTATAACCGCGTTGAGACTTAAACTCAAAAAGCCGAAAAAAGTCAATGTGCCGGTGATTTGTATCGGCAATTTGACAGCCGGCGGAACCGGAAAAACTCCGACTGCGGTTTCGATTGCAAAAATCATAAAATCTTTGGGAAAAGAGCCGTTTTTTGTATCACGCGGATATGGCGGAACATTGTCCGGCGTAATTGTTGACGAACGAAAACATACTCCGCAACAAGTCGGGGACGAGCCTTTGCTGTTGGCAAGGGAGGCAAAAGTTTCTATAAACGCCAACCGTGCCGAAGCGGCAAAAAAGGCAATCAGCAACGGGGCGGAAGTTATTGTTATGGATGACGGTTTTCAAAACCCGACGTTGCACAAAGATTTATCATTTTTGGTGTTTGACGGTGGCGTGGGTATCGGCAACGGATTGCCGGTGCCGGCAGGTCCGCTACGTGAGTTTTTCAAAAGCGGAATGAAACGTGCCGATGCGGCGATTATTATCGGCGAGGACAAATGCGGATTGCGTGAAAAATTGGGCAAAATGCCGGTGTTTGAGGGGCAAATTTGCTCCCTGCCCTTGCCGGATTTGAGGGCAAAAGTTATTGCATTTGCCGGCATCGGACGACCGGAGAAGTTTTATAATTCGTTGAGAGAAAGCGGTGCTAATGTGGTGCAGACTTTTGATTTTCCGGATCATCACTATTATACGCACAAAGAGTTAGAAGATTTGATTGCGTTGGCAAAAAAACTTGGTGCCGACTTGGTTACCACCGCCAAAGATTTTGTAAAAATCCCTAACGAGCTGAAACCGAATTTTAAGGTGCTGGAAATCGAAATAAGATGGAAAGACGAAGGTGCTTTAAGGGAGTTTTTAGAAGAGAAAATTTAGAGGATTAAAAGAGTTCAAGTTGCTTTTTCTCTTTTTGATATTTTTTATTTTCTTCTTCGTCTGCATATCGCCAAATGTAACCACCGGCAGTGTGTCTAATCCCTTTTAGTACCATTCCAATATTACCACTGCTAATTTTCATTTTACGTGATGCATCAGATATTGATATAAATGTCTGTATAATCTTATTAGTTTTAGGATTAATCATATTTACAGCTTTCCGTTTTGCTTGTGTAGATTTTTCTATTCCGCATATTTTACAACCATATCCATATATTCTATGGCTAATTGAGGTTTCATATTCATAACCACATTTAGGACATAGCCACCAAACTTTATGATCAGACCCTGGCTTGAACATATTGGGAGTTAATTTCCCATTTTTACTAGGATGCCATTCTTTCGCAATTTCAGGGTAAAGTTCACCTAAAGATCCTTTTTTATATTCTTGACTATATTCATTTAATATTTTTAACCTGTCCCTTCTAATATTAACATCGTAATCATATGATGTAAAAACATGATTTCTGGAAGCTGAAAAATCTAACATATGTAAAATGCGAGGAATGAATGTATCTAAATTTTCTTCTGTATATAAATCAGAAATACAAATACATTTATCAGCAATATTTGTGTATTTTTCGTCTTTTTCCTTCAAGCGGATTAATTGTATATCATTAGCCTTACATAATTTGTATTTTTTCTGTTCTCTTTCCCTCTTATTTTCTTTATGCCAAGCCATTCCATCATATTCTATTGCAATTCTTGTGGAAGGTATAAATATATCTAATTCCATTTTGCCTAGAAATGGAGCTCTATATCTATTTATAGCATCTGGGTATATCTTTTTGATATAAAAATAAAATGCCTGTTCTGCAAACGATGTTTGCCTTCCCGAATAACATATGGGACAATTTGTCCCGCTATTTGTCCTTTTGTTCACGGTGGATTGGTATTCATGACCATGTGGACAAAGCCACCAAACTTTTTTACCATAACCATAACTGACTTTTTCCGGTGTCAAATTACCATTTTTTGTCGGATGCCATTCTTTTGCTAGTTCCGGGTGTGTTGTCATTAAATCATTTTTTCCAATAACCACCACTTTATTCGAACAGCATGGGCATCCTCTCTTCAGTTTTGCTCTATTACTTATTCTTGCTTCCCAATTATAACCACACTTTTCACATATCCACCATACTTTCTTGGGATTACTAGCAAGCACCTTATATGGATCGACTTTCGTATTTTTTTCATAATCCCATTCCTTTAGCAATTCAGGATTTGTAATAGTCAGGTTTTTCTTATCTAGCACATTTTGTTTTTTACAGTCGATACATCCTATATAATCTCCAATACTTCTTTCTATTTCTTTTCCACAAATATGACACTTCCACCATGCTTTGTAACGAGAATTTCTTGTGAACATATCTGGGGTTAGTTTTCCGTTCCTTGTAGGATGCCAGTCTTGTATTATACCAGCGGGAATCTGGAAAGAAGATCTTTTTGCTTTGGACCAACGGCCGTAATGGCATTTTGGACAACTCCTACCATCATGTGCACGGTGACTGATTGAAGATTGCCACTTGTGACCGCAAAGATAACATTTCCACCATACCTTTTTTTGACTGCCGAGAGTCAATTCTTCTGGAGAAATTTTATTCGCTTCCCAATCCCATTCTTGCATGAGATGTTCGTCATCTATTATGTATTTCTTTGGTGCTTGTGGCATATTGTTCCCTCTGGCTGTATATTCGCATTTACGCTTTATTTTTGCAACCAAAAAACATCATGCCTTTTTAATAATAAACGTCATCGCTCCAAAAGCGTAAGTCTTTTGGTCAAGCGATCTTCTATATTGTTTTAAAACAAGGAAGATCCCTGGACGATTTTGCAAGCAAAATCGAGGGATGACTTTAAACAACAAAAAACTCCGGCCGGGTGTTCGGAGTTTTTTGGTTGATAATATTGAGTGGTAGTAATAAAGTTCCTGAAGAGTCATACACAAGCAAGGCGTATATTGTAAAAAATAAAGATGGTTCTGTAAGACAATACAGAGAATTTGATGAAAGACATAAACCCAAGATAGATGTTGATTATCAAATAAAACCATCTTACGATAAAAAGAACAAAACATTACATATACATGATTATAAAAATGGTGAAAGACAGCCTCCGAGGAGATTAACGGTTGAAGAATATGTTAAATATGGCAAGTATTTCAATGTGAATTTATTGAGGAGGTAAAAATATGATAGGAACAACGTTTCAGGAATTTTATGATAAATTATACTACGGCACGGATATTGAGATGAGCTATGGCGGTTCAGATTACATTTTGAGTTCCGCAGGACTTGTTGTAAATGATAAACTCATAAAGCATGAAATACGACTATATAAAATAAATACTTCTGATAAGCTTCTCAAAAGTATGTATGAGCAGAGTTGCCCAAAAACAGAAGATAGCATAAATAACTTTCTTAATGCTAAAATTTTTGATGGAAAGTCGTTTCTAGAAATAGAAAATAATGTGCAAATTGATACAATATTATAAACACAAAAAACTCCGGCCGGGTGGTCGGAGTTTTTTTCTTTGATAATATTGAGCGGATTACTCGTCTTCTTCTTGAGTTTCCGGCTCGGTAATATCCTCAATGTTGAGGTCGCTGTCATCGGCAACGCTTTCGCCCAAGACTTCAGAACCGGTTTCGTTTTCCAGCTCTTCCTCGTCTTCGGAGTCAGCATCAAGCCAAGTTACAGATACGACCTTTTCTTTGTCTCCCGTACGGAACAAGATTACACCTTGTGTCTTACGTCCGGCAATACGAATGTCTTCTACAGGCATGCGGATAAGTTTGCCGCCGTCGGTTACCATCATAATTTGGTTGTCGTTCTCAATCGGGAATGAGCTTACAACCTCTTTGTTACGAGGAGACATTTCCATGTTGGCAATACCCGAACCGCCACGACCGGTAACACGATATTCATAAGAAGAAGAACGTTTACCATAGCCGGTGCAGGTTACGGTCAAAATAAACTGCTCGTTGGCTTGCATTTCGGCAAATTTTTCAGCGGTCAACAAGTTGAGCAGACCTGTGTCTTCTGCCTTTATGCCGGCTACGCCGTCATGTTCGGCTTCCATACGTTTGATGGCTGAAACAATCTTGGCGTATTCATCACGCTCTTCTGATGTAGCGTCGCTGTGCTTCAATACCGACATTGAAATAACTTCATCTTTGTCAGCAAGTTTGATACCACGTACACCGACCGAATTACGTCCGACAAATACACGAACCTCAGTTACCGGGAAGCGGATGCATTTACCGCTCTTGGTAGCCAACATTACGTCGTCTTTTTCGGTACAGATACGAACGTTAATCAGCTTGTCGTCATCATCAAGTTTCATTGCAATTTTGCCGTTGGACTGAATGTTTACAAAGTCCATAAGGCTGTTGCGACGAACCATACCGCTCTTGGTTGCAAACATAATCGACAAGTTTTTGCAATCAGCCTCTTTTTCCGGCAACGGCATAATGGTGGTAATGTTTTCGCCCTCGTCAAGCGGCAACAGGTTTACAAACGGTTTGCCCTTTGAGGTCGGAGAACCTAACGGCAATTTATAAACTTTGAGCTTGTAAACCAGACCTTTGGACGAGAAGAACAAAACCGGCGTATGGGTAGAGGTTACAAACAAGCGAGATACAAAATCTTCTTCTTTGGTAGTCATACCCGATTTGCCTTTGCCACCGCGTTTTTGCGCCTTGTAAGCATTGAGCGGAACACGTTTGATATAGCCGGCCTCGGTTACGGTAACAACCATATCTTCACGCTGAATAAGAGATTCAACATCTTGTTCAAACTCAAATTCTTCAATCTTGGTCAAGCGTGGAGTTGCGTACTCATCTTTAATGGCAATTAATTCATCACGCATAATGCCATAGAGCTTTTCACGGCTGCCCAAAATAGACAGGCATTCTTTGATTTCATCGCCCAAGTTATATAATTCTTGGTGGATTTTATCACGCTCCAAACCGGTCAAACGTTGCAATCTCAAGTCCAAAATGGCTTTGGCTTGAGCTTCGGACAAATGATAATGTCCGTTCTCAACCTTGCGGTCAGGCTCGTCAATCAAAATTACCAAAGGTTCAACATCGCCGGCCGGCCATGCTCTCGCCAGCAAGGCATCTTTGGCTTCTTGCGGTGACGGAGCTGTACGAATAAGCTCGATTACGGGGTCAATATTTTCAACCGCAATTGCCAAACCGACCAATGTATGAGCGCGATCACGGGCTTTGTTCAGCTCGTAAATGGTGCGGCGACGAATGACTTCTTCACGGAACTCTATAAATGCAGCAATAATGTCTTTTAAGTTCAACATCATCGGGCGACCGCCGTTGATGGCAAGCATATTCATACCAAAACTGGTCTGCAACGGAGTGAGTTTGTAAAGCTGATTTAAGATAACATCGGCTTGGACATCTTTTTTGACTTCAATAACCACGCGAACACCTTGACGGTCGGACTCATCGCGGATGTCAGAAATGCCCTCAACTTTCTTTTCTTTAACCAGTTCGGCAATACGCTGAACCATAGCGGCCTTATTGACCTGATAGGGGATTTCGTGGACAATGATTGCCTCTCTGTCCTTGCGGATCTCCTCAATAGTGCATTTAGCACGCATAACAACAGAACCACGTCCGGTATAATATGCAGACTTGGCACCACTCTGCCCCAAAATTAAACCACCAGTCGGGAAATCAGGTCCGGGGACATAATGAATGAGTTCATCAATGGTAATATCCGGATTGTCAATATATGCACAGCAGGCCGAAATAACCTCGCCCAAGTTGTGAGGAGGAATGTTGGTGGCCATACCGACGGCAATACCGTTGGTGCCGTTGACGAGCAAGTTCGGATAGCGAGCCGGCAAAACAATAGGCTCTTGCAAGCTTTCATCATAGTTGGGCATGAAGTCAACGGTGTCTTTGTCAATGTCTTCAATCAAAGCATGGGCAACTTTGGCGAGCCTTGCCTCGGTGTAACGCATAGCGGCGGCACCGTCTCCGTCCATTGAACCAAAGTTTCCTTGTCCGTCAACCATCGGAACACGCATGGCAAAAGGTTGAGCCATACGAACCATTGCATCATAAACCGAGCTGTCGCCGTGCGGGTGATATTTACCCAAAACATCACCGACGATACGGGCTGATTTACGGAACGGACGGTTGTAATCATAGCCATTCTCAAACATTGAATAGATGATGCGGCGGTGAACCGGCTTTAAGCCGTCACGGACATCAGGCAATGCACGAGAGACAATAACACTCATTGCATAGTCGAGGTAAGAACGGCGCATTACTTATGCCCATATAAAATGGGCAAATTCCTCTCTACGGGCAAAAAAACGCCCTTTAAAACGATTTTGGTTAAAATTAAAATGAAAAAGTTAACGATATTTCACTGTAGCGCCATAAAAAACGATTAGACAATTTTGTCAAAAAGTAAAAAAACAAATTATTATTTCAAATAACTCATTGAAATATAATAATTTATTTATATTGAGCAAAGGTTAAAAATATGGTACAATATAATTACAAAATAATTATTAGCATTTATTAATTTAACACAGGTAGGTAAGGAAGAACACGAGTTCATTTATATTGTTGAAAGACTGCATGACACGCGGCGCCCATATTATTGCTTTTGCATAATATAATCGTACAAGGTATGGTTTAGGGATCAGAATATAAGGCAATATATTGGATTTTAAGTATTCCCCAGGGATTTGTGTTATTATTTAAAGGAGGCGATTCTGAGGCACGGAAGTGCGTAAAGGGTCGTGGTTAGTATGGGAAACATGATTAACTTTGTCGTCAGCAATCCTTGGATGTGGGTCCTTGTCGCTCTGGCTCTCATTCCTCTCGGGTGGGGGTTAGTCGTATTCGCAGTTCAGCTCTACAGCTCAGCGCGTGGAGAGAAATGTGTCGAAAAATTTAAGGAGTTCTGGCAGTATTGCGTCCGACTGGATCGCGACAGCTATCATCATGGATGGAGCAAATTGTTCTACAACAAGTTTGTGCGGCTACTGATGATTGTGTCTCTGTATTTTGTATGGGGATACGTTCTCGTGCTGCTCGGGCTTGCTCTTGGATGGCTCTTCAAGATTATCTTCGGTAATCTATGGAAAGGCATTAAAGCACTCTACAACATGATCTAACTTCTCCATTCTCATAGCAAAAAAGCCTCCATTACGGGGGCTTTTTTGTTTAAGTTGTTGTGCAATGAAAAAATAAATACCGCTTCACCTGCAAGGCAGGAAAACAGCCTACCAGGCATAATTGAAACTGGCGCCAAGGGCATACGCATCATAAGAGCTGCCGAAGGTGTAGTTAGCCCAGGCATAAGCTGACAGAGCGTCGGTAAAGCCGTAACGTCCGCCAATCTCGATACATCCCAAGATTTGGTCAGAGTATGTGCCAGTCTTGTTCATACCGCTTATGGTTACGCTGTCGCCGTGCGGGTGATATTTACCCAAAACATCACCGACGATACGGGCTGATTTACGGAACGGACGGTTGTAATCATAGCCATTCTCAAACATTAAATATATGATGCGGCGGTGAACCGGCTTTAAGCCGTCACGGACATCAGGCAATGCACGAGAGACAATAACACTCATTGCATAGTCGAGGTAAGAACGGCGCATTACTATTTTTTATGCAACTCATGCCCATATAAAATGGGCAAATTCCTCTCTACGGGCAAAAAAATGCCCTTAAAATCGATTTTTTAAAAAAATTCCAAACTTAAAAATTAACTAATTTTGTCTGTAGGGTCAAAAAAAGAGGGCACATTTTGATGTGTCCTCTTTTTTTTGCTAAAATGATTTGCCTCTAGCCATTGATGACTGATGCAAATGCCTGAGCCTGCGTGAGCGGAGTTTCGCCTCTGCGGAGCATGTCTCTGACATAGCGATGAGTCATTTCGTTGGCATCAACAGTCAAATTCCATCCGTCTTCGCTACAAACAGGAATGAGCTTGGTCCAGTTGATGCCAAGTGCACGAGCCTCAGATATCAGGTTCATCTGTTCACCAGTGAATATAACATCCGCATTGTTGTTAGCGGCAACGTAAAGTGCCATGTAGTATCCACTAGCGTTAGCGTTGTTGACCTTTATGTGCCCCTCCCCCATTTCATCCATGATAATGAAGGTCGGACCTTGCTCGGTTGTGGCCAACACCAGAACGGTTTGTTTTGGGATTCGTCTACACCGTAACACGTCAATTGCGGCGTTCTGCGGACCGAAGTCATTGCTTTTGTCACTGCAAGTGCAAGAACGTAAGCTATGAAAAACCACATAGATATCTCGTCCTGCGGCTTTTGTCATAGCGAGATCAGCTGTGGTGAGAAACTGTTCTACGGTGTTTTCTTTCCAGTGGTCGGGATTGCTTTCAGTAGGATCAGCAACACGACCGCCAAAGAAGAAATAAAGCGCCGGAAAACAGCCGAGGATCGCATTACATACTGCAGTAATGTTGTTCTGGGCAAAATCAGCGGCATAATTGCGCATGACTTCAACATCGGGAGCGGCGACAAGATCAGCCGGAAGCAAAACTACGTTGCTGACCACTCCGGCAATACGATACTTGTCGAGAACCCATTGTGGTGCGATGATGGTCAAACGGGAACAGCGGAGATCTTGCAAATTTTCGTATCCGTAACGATCCGTTGCAAGAACCATCGGGTTGCCGGCACCGTACTTTTTGAGAAGATCAAACCCCATTCTTCCTGCGGAAACCAGGGTTATATCTTCGTCAAAAGTGCCAAAACCCATGTCCATTGCGTCGATAATCGTCGAGTTTGGAGCCATTGACGCAAGAGCCTTAACAGAGGTGCTACAACCTTTGTTCGTGGATTCATTTGTTAAAAAAACATACTTTGCCATTTTTGTCATTTTAAAATAATAAAAAAATAATTATTTAACACGGGGCATGTTATAACACATATTTAAAAATATAACAACTAAAAACCGCCCTCAAAGGAGAGCGGTTTGGGTTGTCCGGTGATTTGGGAAATTACTGTCTTAAGACAGCATCAGTTTTTTTGCCGACTTCTAAAATCACTTTTTTCATCAGACCATCTAACTCTTGGTCGGTAAAGCTCTTTTCCTTAGGTTGGAAAGTTACCGACAGAGCAATTGATTTTTTGTTCTCCGGCAAATTTCCGCCTTCAAAAACATCAAAAATGCGAACTTCGGAAATATATTCACGATCAGCATTTTTAGCAGCGGCAAGAATATTGGCAGCGGCAACATCTTTGTTGACAACAAAGGCCAAGTCTTTATCAACTGCCTGCAGAGAATAAAGTTCCAACTTCTTTTTAGATTTGTTGGCGTTGATACGCGGCAACGGAATGTTGTCTAAAAAGACCTCAAAAGCAACTACCCTACCCTTGATATCATAGGCTTTTAAGACCATCGGATGAATCTCACCAAAATAAGCAATCACATTTTTGCCTAAGCGCAGAGTTCCACTACGTCCGGGGTGATAATATTCCGGCGCATCGGTGGTGATTTGGGCACTATCCCAAGGGCCGTTAGCGGCGGCAATAGCGGCAATTGCATCAGCCTTGGCATCAAACACGTCATAAGCACGCTCGTCTTTAAGCCAATGTTTTTTAGAGGTCATACCGCAACGAATACCGGCGGCAACGGTTCCCTGCTCGGTCGGACGGCAGCCATAAAACTCAGGACCGACTTCAAACAATGCCATATTGTTATCGCCGCGGGCAATGTTGTTGTGTGCAGCAAGCAATAAATTGGGCAAAATCGACGGGCGCATTTCATCAAGCTCGGCAACAATCGGGTTCATTAATTTGACCGGATTTTTGCCTTTGCGGAACGGTTGGCACAATTTTGAATCGGTAAAGCTCCAAGTTACGGTTTCATACATACCGCGAGAGGCTAATTCGTGTTTTGTAACCACAACCCGCTGTTGTTTTGCACTCAATGTCTGTTTTGGAAATTCGTCACTCGGCATTGAAGTCGCCGGAATGTTATCTAAACCAACCATGCGGACAATTTCTTCAACCAAATCGGCTTCAAATTCAATATCACCGCGCCATGTCGGACAAATTGCTTCAACAGAATTACCGTGGTCGGTAAGTTTGAAACCTAATGCGGTCAAAATACGAATTATTTCTTCCTTTGATACGTCTATGCCGGCTAATGTCTTAACACGTTCATAGCGCAGAGTTACAGGTTGAGCGCAATAATTTTCTTCACCGCAAATCACAATCTCGGAAGCCTCACCACCGCAAATGTCCAAAATCAGCGATGTTGCATAGTCTGATCCCATAACGTTGGAGTTAGGATCTACCCAACGTTCGTAACGATAACGAGAATCCGAATCAATTTGGAAATGGCGACCGGTGCGGGCAATGCACTCAGGTTTGAATGCAGCACTTTCAAGCAAAACATTGGTGGTATCAGCCGAGCAACCTTTAGCCAATCCGCCCATTACACCACCAAGGCACTGAACACCTTCATCATCGCAAATGCCCAAACTTTTGCTGTCGAGCTTATATTCTTTTTCTTCCAAAGAAGTAAATGGTTCTCCCTCTTTAGCCATGCGGATTACAAGATCGCCTTTCAATTTGTCGGCATCAAAAACGTGCAACGGACGAGCTAAATCATAGTTGAGATAGTTGGTTACATCAACCAACGGTGAAATAGGACGCAGGCCGATTGCAGACAGACGAGCTTTCATCCATTTAGGGGTTTCGGCATGATTGTTTACGCCTTTAATGTAACGACCGGTATAAACAGGGCAAGCCTCAGGGGCTTCTACTCTGATATTAATCGGGCATTTGAAAGAGGCATTTGTTTTTTTGATTTCAAGCGGTTTTAATGTACCAAGACCGGAAGCGGCCAAATCACGAGCAACACCACGGACACCCAAACATTCAGCACGGTTCGGCGTTATAGAAATTTCAATAACCGGATCAATATTTAAGACCTCGGCGGCAGGAATGCTGATTGGGGTGTCGGCAGGAAGTTCGATGATACCGTTATGATCTTCGCCAATGCAGAGTTCTTTTTCTGAGCAAAGCATACCAAAACTCTCTACACCACGAATTTTGCCAACGGTAAGTTTTTCGTTATAGCAAGGGATTATTACGCCGACGGGAGCAAAAATTCCGATTGTGCCTAGTTTGACATTAGGTGCGCCACAGACAACCTGCAAAACCTCTTTACCGTTATTAACGCTCAAAAGGTGAAGGTGGTCTGAATCCGGGTGCATTTCGCATTTTTCAACCTTTGCAGTAATAAATCCCTTGAGAGCAGCGGCAGGGTTGAAAACTTCTTCAACTTCCAAACCAATTGAGGTCAGACGTTCGGCAATTTCATCTACCGTTGCAGTTGTATCTAAGTGCTCTTTTAACCAAGATAATGTAAATTTCATCGTGCAAGTCCTCCGTTATTGCTCAAGCCACCGGTCATCGAAGACGTATCAAGCGGAACAAAGCCGTAGTGTTTCAACCAACGCAAATCAGATTCAAAGAATGTGCGCAAGTCGGGAATTCCATATTTTAACATGGCAAGGCGGTCAATACCCATGCCAAAGGCAAAACCTTGGTATTCATCGGGATCAATGCCACCGGCACGCAGTACATTGGGATGGACCATACCGCAACCCAAAATCTCGAGCCAATCATCGCCCTCACCGATTTTAAGTTCTTCTTTGCCTTTGCGACAGCCGATATCCATCTCGGCACTGGGCTCGGTGAACGGAAAATATGACGGACGGTAACGAACTTTAATGTCGTCAATTTCAAAAAAAGCTTTAACAAAGTCGTACAGACAGCCTTTGAGGTGCGCCATAGTGGTGGTCTTGTCAATCACTAAACCCTCGACTTGATGGAACATCGGGGTGTGGGTTGCGTCAAAGTCACTACGATAAGTACGACCAGGAGCAATAATGCGGATCGGCGGCTTTTTGGCCTCCATGGTACGAATTTGAATGCCTGATGTGTGGGTGCGGACAACAAAGCTGTCATCAAAATCGGCACTGTCAGGATTGGCAATGTAAAATGTGTCCTGCATTTGACGAGCCGGATGGTTGGCCGGCATATTCAAGGCATTAAAATTATGGAATTGATCTTCAACATCAGGTCCTTCGGCAACTTCAAAGCCCATTTGACCAAAGATGGCAACAACTTCTTCATAAATTTTTGAAACAGGATGAATACGCCCCTGTGTTTCAGGACGTATCGGCAGGGTTACGTCAATGCGCTCACCGGCAAGCTTTTTGTTGAGCTCGGCAGTTTCAAGCTCATGCTTTTTGCTGTCGATAGCTGTTTCGATTGTGTTTTTCAATATGTTCAAGGCTTTTCCGGCAGCGATTTTTTCTTCTTGCGGTAGGGTTCCGAGAGATTTCATCTTTTCGGTGAGAGAGCCTTTTTTGCCCAAAACGGATACTCTGACCTCATCTAGGGCGCGCAAATCTGCCGCATTATTAATACTCTGCAGCACATTTGCTTCTAATTCTTTTAAGTCTTCCATCAATTTTCCTTATTCTTAAAAAATAAAAAAGAGTCTGGCCTGATTGCTCAAGCAGACTCTTCTTTCGCATTTATTAAAATTGCTTATTTTAAAGCGTCCTTAGCTTGCGCAACTAACTTGGCAAACGCCTCGGGCTCTTTTAATGCGATATCGGCCAAAACTTTACGATCAAGCTCAATACCTGCTTTGTTGAGCCCGTTCATAAATCGAGAATATGTCATATCGTTAAGTCTGGTCGCAGCACTGATACGTTGAATCCAGAGCATACGGAAATTTCTTTTCTTTGCGCGTCTGTCACGGTATGCATATTGCAAACCTTTTTCAACTTTTTCGATTGCTACTCTAAATACGTTTTTGGAACGACCGCGGTAACCTTTCGCCATTTCAAAGATTTTTTTATGACGAGCACGAGCCGTTACACCTCTTTTTACACGAGACATCTAACTATCCTCCTACAAATATGGCAAAAATTGTTTAACAATCTGAACATCGCTGGTATCAACCAAAGTTGTACCGCGAGCCTGTCTTTTCATTTTTTGAGTTTTGCAGAAGAGGCAGTGTCTCTTTTTGGCAAAATTTCTTTTTAATTTGCCGGTTCCGGTAACGCTAAAGCGTTTTTTAACCGAACTTCTTGTTTTCATTTTTGGCATTTTGCTTCCCTTTCTATAAATTTTTGGATGCGAACAAACGGCAACAGGCATGCCTTTTAGCCCGTTTACCGAGATTAACGTTGTGGGTTATACAGCAGATTTTATGTAATGTCAATCGGTAATTTTAATATTTGTATCTATTTGTATATTAAGATTTTTGCTTGACTTTAGCGCATTTAATAAATAACGTAAAAGTGCGTCGAATGATTATCGACGTGAGGTTTGAAACCCTCTTCTGGTTGTTCGAATATTGAACGTAAAACTACCTTTTTGCTGTGGCAGGAAGGTAATTAATAAGATATTTATATCAAATACACTACACTATTCCAGAAATAGGTTTCAACTTCCTGCTACCTCTAATCAAGGTAGCTTTTTTGTTAACCTTTTTTGGAGAATGTGTGTGATAGATAATGTTTGTGATATCAGTATTATTGTTCCTGTTTACAATACTGAAAATTTTTTAGAAAAATGTTTAAATAGCCTTATTGACCAAACTTTTACCAACTGGCAAGCAATATGCATAAATGATGGAAGTAGCGACAGTTCTCTAAAAATTTTGCAACATTATGCTCAAAAAGACAAACGATTTGTGATTATAAACCAAGAAAACAAGGGGGTATCGACAGCAAGAAACGTCGGATTAAAAGCTGCAACTGGAAAATATATTATGTATCTGGACAGCGACGATATAATACACCCTAAGTGCATGGAAATTGCATTAAAAACTATTACTGATACTCAGACTGACGTGTGCGACTTTGGTTTTGTAAGAGTGAAAGAAAAGCAAAATATATCTCATGTGCAATATGATAATGCGGAAAATATTGAAATTCTCGAATCACCGTTAAAAAATTTTGCACTAAAGGACGATAAGTCTGCCTTAATGCTTTGCAAAAAAATGTATAAAGCGGAAATTGCCAAAAGTGCCGTCTTTGCGCCGATTGCCATAGGGGAAGATATATTATATTCATTTGATGTCTTCAGAAAAGTTAAGAATTATACCAAAATATCAAACAACTTGATGTATTATGTACAAAGACAATCATCAGTCATGCATGATCCAAATAAAATAAGACTTTATCAAAACAAACTCGTGTTTACTGATTTATTGTATGATAAAATTTGTCATTTTTGCAAACAAGGACAGTTGTCGGCAGAAGCGTGCGAACTGTGGCATCGATATATTTGTAACAAACTGTTTCGATATTATGTTATTAAACCGTATCAACTAAAATTTTCCCAAGAAAGTATTATGGAAAATGTAAAAAAATTAAAAACAAAAAACTTTAACAGGAAAGCTTTGAAATTGAGATATAGAATTATCTTATACCTGATGGAGTACGGATGTTGGCCCATTTTGCGAATTTTTGCATAATTGAAGTTTATGTGTAATAAAATGATATAAGCCTTGCACAAGTTGGGGGTATAGGGTATATCTTTCAGGTAATTAAGGAGTATTTCGTATGTTTAATAGGTTTGAGCGCATGGTGGCGCGCCGCTATCTTAAAGCCAAGCGTAAAGAAGGTTTTATTTCGGTTATTACCGGTTTTGCTTTTACGGGAATCGCATTGGGCGTTGCAACGCTGATTATTGTTATGTCGGTGATGAATGGTTTCAGGAGCGAACTGTTAGGCAGAATTTTGGGGATTAACGGACATATCGGGATTGTATCAAATAACTCAATGCCTTTTACAAACTATAAGCAGGCAATAAAAGACATTAATGCTCTTGATAATGTTGAGATAGCTATCCCTTTGATTGAAAAACAACTTTTGGTATCGTCGGGACGAGCTGCCGAAGGTGCTATGGTTAGAGGTATCAGGCGTGAAGATATTGAGCTGAAAAAGACCATTCGCAACGGTATGCTTGACATTAATCTTGATGAGTTTGAAGGCGATAATGTACTGGTCGGCTATCGATTGGCGCAAAAGATGGGATTGATGACCGGCGATGAAATCACGCTTATTTCACCTAACGGCAAAGTTACAGCTTTCGGAACCGTACCACGGATGAAATCTTACAGAATTGCCGGATTGTTTGAGCTCGGTATGTATGAATATGATGCCAACTTTATTTTTATGCCGCTTGATACCGCTCAGACCTATTTTGGTACCGGTGATGGAGTTACAAATATTGATGTAACACTTAAACACCCTGATTTGCTCTATCAAACACGAGAAGTAATCCGTAACGGTATAGGTAACGAAGCATATATTTTTGACTGGAAACAATCAAATGCAGCATTTTTTAATGCAATAGATGTTGAACGCAATGTTATGTTCCTGATTTTGACGCTGATTATTTTGGTGGCGGCGTTTAATATCATTACCGGACTGATTATGCTGGTGAAAGACAAGGGGCGAGATATTGCAGTTTTGCGCACAATGGGCGCGACAAAGGGCATGATTATGCGCATATTCTTTATGGACGGCGCTTTTATCGGTGTGGTCGGAACCACAATCGGTGTTGTTCTCGGTGTGTTGTTCTGCAACAATATTGAAAGTATCAGACAATTTTTACAGAATATCTCGGGAAAAGAACTGTTTTCGGCAGAAATTTACTTTTTATCACGTCTGCCGGCAGAAGTTAACGTTACCGAGGTGGTGATGGTGGTACTGATATCTTTGTTGCTGTCGTTTATGGCAACAATTTATCCGGCTTACAGAGCCGCAAAAATGGATCCGGTGGAGGCTTTGCGCTATGAATAATATTTTGAGCTTGAGAAACGTCTGTAAGTCATTTAATCAAGGGGCGCAAAAATTGGAAGTTTTGCGCGGAGTAAATTTTGATATAAATGAAGGGGAAGTTGTAGCATTAATCGGTCCTTCGGGGTCGGGAAAATCTACCCTGCTCCAAATTGCCGGACTGTTGGAAGTGCCGACCAGCGGTAGCATTTTGTTGAATGGTCAGGACTGCTCAAAGCAAAGTGATGTTATCAGAACATCGCTGCGCCGGGATTTTTTGGGTTTTGTGTATCAGTATCACAACCTGTTGCCGGACTTTAATGCTCTTGAAAACGTAATGATTCCGCAGCTGATTGCCGGCAAAAATCCCAAAGATGCCAAAGAAAAAGCTGAGTGGCTCTTAAATAAGATGAAGCTGGACAATCGTCTTACTCATCGTCCGGCGGAACTTTCCGGCGGAGAACAACAGCGTGTGGCGATTGCACGTGCATTGGCAAACACCCCGAAAATGCTGCTCGCCGACGAGCCGACCGGAAACCTTGATCCAAAAACAGCAGACATTGTTTTTGAAGCATTAATGAATATTATTAAAGAAACCGGTTTGGCTGCACTGATTGCTACGCATAATATGGAACTGGCAAAAGCCATGGACAAACAGGTCGGACTGGAAGAAGGACGTTTGGTCGAATTAGGGATTTCTTCCATTATCGGAAACAACAGTTTTTATTAGGAGAAAATTATGAAAAAATTGTGGTTATGCGGAACAGCGGCTATCTTGGCAACTTGTAATGCAGAGGCAAAGTTTAATCCTCCGGCAAATTATATTACAAACTCACAAAAAATTGCTATGTATCAGATGAATATGTATGATGCTGACCATGACGGAAAATTGTCGCCGGAAGAGTTTGCCAATAAATCTCAGGTGGCAGAAACCAGAGAAACCAGAAGACAAATCAGACAAGCTAAAAAAGCCGGCATTTATCAAGTCCCTGATGAGCAGTTCAAGACCATTGATGCTAACGAAGACGGATATATTACTTTGCCGGAACTTAATAACTATATTTCCGAGCAAACGAAGAAAACTAAAGGCAAAGTTAAGTACTATTAGATGAATGATTATAACAAAAAACCGCTCTTTTTACAGAGCGGTTTTTGTTGCAACGATTAAGAATTTTGCCGATTTTGGGAAATCATGTGTTTTAATTTCGCAAATTTTTTTGCTTCTTCATATGCAAGAGCTTTTTTCTTTTTATCGTCAGAAATGGTAGCTACAGAATTTTGCATATTGTCATCATCAGTCTTGTTGTCTTTTGAAGCAGAAGAAGTCTGTTCCTTTTTTGAAATTTTTGCATCCTCAGCAGCTTCTATGCTCTTTTTTATTTGATGTTCTTTTTTAAATTCCCTAATTTGTTTATTATACTCTTCGCGCGACAAATAAGTAGCACCTGGATCACGAATATAAAGTTCTGTTGTATCAAGTTTATGCGTATTTGCATATTCTTTAAGTTCTTCTTCATTAAGACTGCTTAGCCCCGAGTTTTCTTTATTATCACAAGAACCTGCGGTGGCGCCAAGTCCAAACAAAGCTGTACCGACAGCAACCTTTTTAAGCAATTTCTTGGCTTTTTCTATTCTTTCTTTTATACTCATGGCTGTTCTCCCTGAATGTGATGAAAGCATGAATTGGTTAAATTTTCGTCAACATTTTTTAAACACTTTAATATTCATAGTATTAAGTTTAGCACAAAAAAGATATTTTGTCTAATATTTTCGAGTATAACAAAAAACCGCTCTTTTTACAGAGCGGTTTTTGTTGTTTTAAGATAGGAGTTGTATCTTATTTTAAAATCTTAGATACAACGCCGGCACCTACGGTGTGACCACCTTCACGGATAGCAAAGCGCAAGCCTTCTTCCATAGCAATCGGGTGGATCAATTTGGCT